>JAFQRJ010000032.1 GCA_017410145.1 Tyzzerella sp. | reverse complement strand
CACGTCATTGGTTGCATCACCCACATACGTAAGTTTACCCGCCTCTGATTCTGTAATTCCATTACCACTTGTAAACTTCAGCATGCTTGTATCATACTTCATCGTAATTTCAATTTTACCAAAATTACCTGCTGATTTCTGCACAACACCTGTCACTTCAACGGTTTCACCTGCTTTTGCCTGCGGATCCGTAAACATAATCTTGCCATCTGCTGCAAAAACCGGCATGCAATAACAGGCAACCAATAAACATATTGTTAACATCAAGGTTGTAAGTTTTTTCATCGTCTTCATATCTGTTTCCTCTTTCTTTTTCTTTTGACAATATATATTTATTCTACATGATTTCATTATGCTTGTCTAGACGTTTCCACTACAAAAAGTTATTCCTCCTTATAGTCTGCTCTTGTATATCCGGAAAGTTTTTCAATCTCCCCGGCTATCTCCTTTACAATGTCAGAAACCATATAATCTTTGTCTTTTGGATACAAAAATGCATGTAATTCCTCTACGTTTTCCACCACGCCCAGCGGAATCACCACACTTCCGATTCCCTCTATGCTTCCATCGGTGCGTTCAAACGGAAAACCGCTCGTCTCGCCTAAATCATACTGCATAACACCTGCCGCCAGGCGAATGATTTCTTTTAATGTGAAGCTCGTGGAAACTTGCGAAAACACTTCATCTATAATTTTATTAATTGTAGATATGTCCGTCTCTTTTACCTTCTCAATCAACTTCTGAATGACAAGTCGCTGTCTTTCTGTTCTCCCATAATCTCCGCCCACATTTTTACGAATACGAGAATAGGTGACCGTTTCTACTCCATTTAACGTTTGGAGTCCACTTTTTATATGACTTGATTTTTTTTCGACCACTTCTGCTGTTTCTGCGATATATCGGTTCATTTCTTCTGCTTCCGCTTCCGTCACATCAATTTCAATACCTCCAAGCATATCCACAACATCTGCCATTGCACCAAAATCTACTGTAACATAGTCCTCAATATCCAAGTCAAAGTTCCTGTTCAGCATGTTGATGGCATCCTTTGGCCCCGAGTTAAAATATGCGCTATTAGCTTTTTTTATCTTACCATTGGTCTGCTTTGTCATTAAATCACGATATATGGAAACAATTCTTACTTCCTTTATGTCCTCATCAATACTTGCAATCATAATGGTATCTGCATGTGTACCTACCTCCAACTGTCCTTCTCTGGAATCACTGCCGAACAAAGCAATTGACGTATAATGTTCTTGCTTAACGCCTTCGTTAATCAAGATATCTTCCTCTCCGAAAAGATTGAGTTGAAATTTGTCATACTTATTCATTACGTATCCTATTCCAAGTAGAAGGAATAATGTAAATAGTTCTGCAATGAGAACCAAGGCTCTTCGCCTTCTTTTGGCTCTTCTCTTCTTCGCTGCACGCTCCGCTTTTGCTTCCTTTAAACTTCTCCCCTGTTTCATTGTTTTTCCCCTGTTTGTTTTGTGTTCTGGGTATTGGAAATCATTTGCCACTTCAAATACCCATTTTCTATGTAATTATATCATATTTTTACGTTTTTTGTGCTTAATTTTCTATAAATCGTACTTCCCCTTGAAAAATACCCATGATTACAAAAAATCATGGGTATAAATCACATCTTAGTTTCAACTTATAGAAACTCTTATATTTTCTTTTGTCGTCATTATCCCTTCCCGACTCCAAGCACATGGCTATGTCGGATTGTCCGGAGTGTCTGGATTATCCGGATTATTTACATTATCCGGATTGTCCGGATTATCCGGAGTGCTCGGATTGTCCGGAGTGTCTGGGTTGTCCGGAGTGTCTGGATTGTTCGGATTATCCGGATTGTTCGGATTATCCGGATTGTTCGGATTATCTGAGTCGTCCGGAGTGTCTGGATTGTTCGGAGTGTCTGGATTGTCCGGAGTGTCTGGATTGTCCGGAGTGTCTGGATTCGTTGGATCACTCGGTGTTGTCGTATCTCCCGGCGTAGTTGTGTCCCCATCACTTCCACCCGGAGTATGTGTGTCTTTTGGATCCTCTTTGCGATTTCCTACAATGCTTGCAATCGAACCACTAATCTTTACAACTTGGTCAGACGGTTGATAATCTTCTGTTCCATATAAAAACTTGTGCAACTCAGAAACATTGCTCTTCAGCGTCAACGGGAATACACAACTTCCCTTTCCCGGAATCGTTCCGCTTCCCCTTATAATTGGAAATCCGGTTGTCTCGCCTATCTTATATCTCAAGAAATCCTTTGCATAGGACAACATCTCAGTCATAGAAAGGTTTGTTGCAATCTGCGGGAATATCTTGTCTATGATCTTATTGATGGTTGCAAGGTCTGACTTCACAGCCTTTTCTGCAACTTTTTGAATAATCAGGCGTTGTCTTTGTGTTCTCGCATAGTCATCGCCCACACCTTTACGGATACGTGCATAGGTGGTAGCTTGTACACCATCCAAGAGTTGCACTCCTGAATGCGTGAGATGTTTTGCTTTCTTGCCTGCAACATGCGCAGTCTCATCAATATATTTGTTGACAGCTTTATATTCAGCCGTACTTACGTCAACTTCAATTCCGCCAACCATATCGATTAAATCCGCAACTGCACCAAAGTCAACCGTAACATACTTCTTGATATCTAAGTCCAGATTCATATTCAGCATATTGATGGCCTGTTTTGCACCGCCACGACTGTATGCGCTGTTACATTTTTGAATCTTGCCATTTGTCAAATCAAGTAATGTGTCGCGATATACGGAAACCAGCTTAACTTCCTTCGTCTCATTGTTGAGGCTTACGATAATGATAGAGTCTGTATTTAGGTCCTTCTTCACATCTCCTTTTCGTGAATCTCCACCGAAAATGACGAAGTTGGTATACCCGACGCCTACCGTGTCAGGCAACTCATTTACTATAATCTCTTCTTCCTTGATTTCTTCTGTGTTTAATTTTCCAAAAATACTTGCCACATATATAATTGCGACAAGGAACAGTAAAAACATTGCTACCAACGCAATCAACAATGCTTTTTGCTTCTTATTCAATCCCCTAAACCATTTAGCAATTCGATTCTTACTTCTGGCTTTCCTTCTTTGTCTAATTTTCTTTCTTCTTTCGCTTGTCATTTAACTTCCCTCATTAATGATATTTATTACTATTTGTATTATGATACACCTTATTTTGTTATTATTCAAGATTTTTCAATAATTCCGTGAATTATCATACCATATTTCTACTAATTTTCAACATAAAAAATCAGCCGTATCAAACGGCTGACATAAATGCGTTACACATTATAGATAGAATCAATCTGTTTCAATTCATTATAGGTATCAATCTCAATGATGTCACCCTTTTCAACAGTTCTTACCCAAACCTTATAATTCTTGATACATTCACGAAGCGCAACTTCATCCCAATATCGTTCTTTACCGCCCGGGCTTTTGTACACCTTTTCTATATCATATTCCATTTTTTCTGCATCTTCACGTGTCCAATATGAAATACCAAACATATGGTGTACATCTTCTCCGCCGACACGAACCTTCGTAATATAGCCCTTTTTGGTTTCAAAGCACCAGTCATCGGTTCTGTCAACAGGCATACCCAAATAGTTTGTTGTGTATTCATATTTACGAATCAGGTTTTTATTATACAGTAATAAATCTGATTCCAGTACATATGCATTTGCCAGCATGTCTCGAACTACGTAAGCGCTGGAAATATTATTTGCCTCATTATAAATCGGATTTTCAACAAATTTAATCATTGGATATTTTTTCAGCAATAAATCAAACTGTTCCCCCAAATATCCGCGTACAATTGTAATATCCGTAATACCTGCATCTAGCACAGCATCAAGTAAGGTTTCTATAATACGTTTTCCGTGTACCTGTATTAATGGTTTTGGTGTATTTAATGTGACCGGTACCATACGGCTTCCAAAACCTGCCGCCATGAAAATTGCTTTTTTCACACGGTACGGTTCCAACCACTCATATCCTTTAAGCGTTACTGTGTACTTGGAATTATCTTGAAGTTTTACTAATTCCAACTCCGTAAGCTCAGCCAACGTCTTATTCGCAATTCCTAACGAAACATGACATTTCTGCGCAATATCCCGCTGTGTAATTTTCTTATCCTGTTCTTTTTCAATTAAAGTTAATACCTCAAATTGATTTAATGTTAAATTCATCTCCCGTTCTCCTCTACATAATATCTTGTGCTCGGATATATCGTTTCACGAAATATACACCCAATTTCAAAACACCATTCACAAACAAAATAATAATTGAAATAAACGCTGTTGCCTCAATTAAGGATTGTGCATCAAATTGCGGAATCATGAGAGCCAATGGCATATTCTTGAAATTAGCCAAGAATGACACTGCCGAAATCGTTACCATACTGTTTACAAACAGGTAACTAAACATTTCCACCATAGACTCTACTGTACATGGTACATAAACATCCAACAACATTCTGATTCTGCTGACTCCCATCACATCTGCAACATCTTCCAATTTTTCATTGAATTTCCCCAATGAATTGTATGCCATCAAATATGGTGATGCAAAGAAATGAATCATGTTAACCAACACCAAAATAATCAGTGTTCCATAAATCCAACTTCCCTTAAAAAATAACACATATCCCAAGCCAAGTACAATACCTGGAATTGCCAGTGACACCATCGAAATCAAATGCAACGTCATTGTAGAAAAACTTTTTTTAGAACGTGCAGTTAAATATGCCGTCAAATAAATGACTACCAGTCCAACCAGCGATGTGAGTAATGCGATAGTCAACGAATTCAATAAATATCCGCCAACACCCAATTCAAATGCCTGTTTGATGTTTGCAAACGACAGCCCCATATCAATCGGATACTGCTTCACGATAGACAAATATGCAAATGCAGCCAGCGGTAAACTGATTAAGAAAATAACAATGCCGCAAACTATATACGCTATTTTATCACGCAACTTATTATCTGTAATCTCATACATTTTCGTGACAGTGGATGCATTTCCGTTTTCTTCACTCTTCAAATCCAATACGAAAGCTATAACTGCCGGAATCAATAACACAATACCGATAATAGCTCCTTTTGAAAAATCCAAAAGACCGATTACTTCTCGATACATATATACCGGAATCGTCAGAATTTTTCCTCCAACAGTCAGCGGAACACCGTAATCTGTGAAAATCATGGTAAATACCGCAAAGACCACCGAAATCAGCGGTTTTTTCATATTCGGGAAGGTAATTGTTTTAAATTGCTGGAATTTGCTCAATCCGAGTACACTTGCCGCCTCATAAACTGTGTAATCTTCGTATTGGAATACGTCTGTCAGCATCAGAAATGCTACCGGAAAAGAGTATAGCAACGAACCCATAACAATCCCTTTGTAGCCGTACAATCCGATGTTAATTCCAAACCAGTTGGTAATCAAACCATTATCTCCAAACAGCAACACAAGCCCCATACCATGAGAAATAGATGGAATTAACATTGGCAGCGTAAACAACACTGAAAAAACTGCTTTGAATCGAATATTGGTGCGATTCACAAACCATGCCAGCACCCAAGCCATACCGACAGAAATTACGGTTGCAATACTCGTTGTCGCCAATGAGTTTAAAATCATTGGTTTGAACTGCGGTGACTGCATGATGCCCGCAACATCTTCCATATGAATATTTAAAATCAAACGAACGAGTGGCAACAAAACACTAACTACCAAGAAAACAGTAATTAATATTCTTGCCGTATTAAGTGTTTTATTCTTCATTTTTTATCCTTCCTGTACATTTCAATAATGACTCGTATTTCTGCTCCAAATGTGCGATTACAAAATCCTTGATATATTGATTTTTCGGACTCTTGTATATATTCTCTGGAGTGTCAATCTGTTCAATATTACCTTCTGACATAATCATGACACGGTCTGCAAGATAAAAAGCTTCCTCTTGTTCATGCGTAATGAAAATCATCGTTGAATTCGATTTTTTCTGAATCTCCTTTAACTCACGTTTCATAATCTCACGATTCTGGACATCCAGCGCAGAGATAGCTTCATCCAATAAGATAATGTCCGGTTTGAGTGCCAGAGTTCTTGCAATTGCAACACGTTGCTGCTGCCCTCCTGAAAGTTGTCTTGGTTTCTTATCAAGGTGTTCTGACATACCTATCATTTCCAATGTCTCTAAGGCAATTTTTCTAGCATCATCTTTTTTATCTTTTCTCAGTTTCAGTGCATATTCCACATTCTGTAATACTGTCATATTCGGGAACAGGGCATAGTTTTGGAAAATGATTCCCATGCCCCTGTCACTTGGAGATAAGTTGGTGATTTCCACACCGTCTTTTTCAATCGTACCGCCGTCCTGTCGTTCCAACCCGATTAAAATACGAAGCAAGGTTGTCTTTCCGCATCCACTCGGTCCTAATACTGATAAAAATTCTCCTTTTTTCACTTCAAAAGATATTCTTTTCAAAACATCTTCGTTACCATAATTCTTATATAAATCTTTTACCACTAACTTGATTTCATCTTTTAATATTTCCATTTCGCCAACAGCCTTTCTTTCTCTTCAATGTCGTCAATACCTGTCATATCCGCATACTTAATGTCCTTCGGATAATTCTCCACTCCATTTACCTGTTCCTTCAACAC
>JAFQRJ010000031.1 GCA_017410145.1 Tyzzerella sp. | reverse complement strand
GTTCTTGAATTTTTCTCTTAGAAATTTTCAGGAATTCGTTTATTGTCATCTATTGTTTAATTATCAATGTTCTCTTTGCTCTCTTGCGACAGCCTAGTTAGAATATCACACCAACCAAGCCTTTGTCAACAACTTTTTTAATTTTTTTTATTTTTTTTACTGTTGGGCACATGTGTTTTTTTTGCTAAATCCTTACCAAAATAATCTTAACCATTAGTCAATAGAAAAATCTTCATCTGTTACTGCCTAAAATTTATATATAAATCAACCAATTTGTACTGTGGCATATCTATTATTTACTCTGTGCCTAAGGTCTTAGGCATATAATCCATGAATTCTATTCCATGCCTAACGTCCCGAAAAGTTTAGGCAGTACATTCAACAAATTCCATCTATACCTATCACTCTTCAATAAAAACTTTTTCAAAAATGAAGGACGAAAAAATCCGTCCTTCGTTTACATTTTTGTACATTTTCTACAAATGTCAAATCAACTGTATCGCATCCCCTATATGTTTCACGCCTACAATCTTAATTCCTTCAATACCTTTCACCATATCTTTTGATACTTCCGGAAGAATACAGACTTTAAATCCTAATTTTTTTGCTTCCGCAACACGTTGTTCCGGCATGCTGACTGCTCTTACTTCCCCGCTAAGTCCGACTTCACCAAATACTATGGTCTTTTCGTCAATCGGATGATTTTTATAACTGGAGACAATCGCCATCACAATACCTAGGTCTATTGCAGGCTCATTCATTTTTACACCGCCGGCAATATTAACATATGCGTCATAATTCGAAAGGTGTAATCCCAGTCTCTTTTCTAGAACTGCCATGAGAAGATTTACACGGTTATAATCTGTACCGGCCGCAGTTCTCCTCGGCATTCCGAAATTACTATTGCACACGAGGGCTTGTATCTCGATTAGAATCGGACGTGTTCCTTCTATAGAACATGCGACAACTGAGCCAGAGGCGTGCTCTGGTTTCCCGTTCAACATAAACTCCGATGGGTTCTCCACTTCGACCAAACCATTCTGGCGCATTTCAAATACACCGATTTCATTTGTGGAACCGAATCGATTCTTAACGCCTCTTAATATACGATAGGAAGCATGTCTGTCACCTTCAAAATATAACACTGTATCTACCATGTGTTCCAACACTCTCGGACCTGCCACAGTCCCTTCCTTTGTTACATGCCCTACTATAAATATAGAAATACCAAGTCCTTTTGCCAGCTGCATAAATACATTGGTTGATTCACGTACCTGTGACACACTGCCCGGTGCGGAAGAAACTTCTTCACTATACATCGTCTGAATGGAATCAATCACAACCATATTCGGTTTTCGCGTTTCTATTATATTACGAATCACTTCCAGATTGGTTTCACAAAGCAAGTACAAATCTTCTTTGAAATCTCCCATTCGATTCGCACGCAACTTGATTTGCTTCAATGATTCCTCCCCTGATATATAGAGCACCTGCTTTTTACTTTCACACAATTTCCGGCACACTTGTAGTAATAAAGTAGACTTCCCAATCCCTGGGTCCCCTCCTACTAACACAAGGGAGCCAGGAACAATTCCGCCACCCAACACCCGGTCTAGTTCTTTGATCTGTGTATGAATTCTTTCCTCAGAGTCAGTTTCTATATTCTTCAGTGCTACTACTTCCGCATTTTTCACCATTTTAGCTGTACTGTTTTTTGAAGTGGAAATACTTTCTTCCACAAACGTATTCCATTCCTTACACATGGGACATTGCCCTAGCCATTTATTTTCCTCATGCCCACAATTCTGGCAAAAAAATATACTTTTCTTTCCTTTTGCCATCTGCTTCTCCTACTTTCTTCGTATTTTCTATATTAAGAAAATGCATTTCCTAATTGAATTTCACTTCCTTATTACTCATATGAACAATGACTTCATCTCCTGACTTTACATCTCCGTCTAAGATTGCTTCTGCAAGTTTGTCCTCCAACTCATTTTGGAGTGCACGTCGTAGAGGTCTTGCTCCATATTTTTTATCAGTGCCCTTCTCTACAATATATTTTTTTACAGAATCGCGAATCGTCAGTTGCATTCCAAGCTGATTCTTTACACGTTCTATTAATTCATTGCACATAAGTCCCACAATCTTCTTCATGTGTTCTTCGCTCAATGCATGGAATACTATGGTTTCGTCAATACGATTCAAAAATTCCGGTCGGAATAGGCGTTTCACTTCTTCCATCACATTGGCTTTCATCCTTTTGTAATCCTCTGCCGCATCTTCCTTCGCACCAAATCCCAACTTTTTCGGTTCTACAATAGCCTTAGCTCCTGCATTGGAAGTCATAATAATAACGGTGTTTCTAAAATCTACTTTTCTTCCTTGTGAATCAGTAATGTGACCATCATCTAACACCTGAAGCAGAATATTAAACACATCAGGGTGTGCTTTTTCGATTTCATCAAACAGAACCACTGCGTACGGATTCCTACGCACTTTTTCACTTAATTGTCCGCCATCATCATGCCCCACATATCCCGGAGGTGAACCAATCATTTTGGAAACGCTGTGCTTTTCCATATATTCGGACATGTCCACACGAATCATCGCATCTTCTTTTCCAAACAAAGCTTCTGCCAAGGTCTTTGCAAGCTCCGTTTTTCCAACACCGGTAGGACCAAGAAATAGGAAAGATCCAACTGGACGATTTGGACTTTTGATTCCAACACGCCCACGTTTGATTGCCTTTGCCACCGCTGTCACGGCCTCCTCTTGCCCAATCACACGCTTGTGCAATGTCTGTTCTAATTTTCTTAAGCGAGCACCCTCCGTCTCTGTCAACTTCTGCACTGGAATCTTTGTCCAAGAAGATACCACCAATGCAATATCTTCTTCTCTTACTTCCAACTGTCTTTTTTCCTGCGCTCTACGGAAACGCTTCTTGGTACTTTCTATTCTCTTCCCAAGTTCCTCTTGCTCTTTTTGAATAAGAGATGCCTCGGCGAAATTACCTGCTTTAATTTCTGCTTCCTTATTGATAAGAATTTCTTGAAGAGTTTGTTCCATTTTCTCCAAGTTCTCCGGAACCTTAAAGCCGCGAAGACTTACTTTAGAGCAGGCTTCATCCAATACATCAATCGCCTTATCCGGCAAATGTCTGTCGTTGATATATCGTTCCGATAATTGAATCGCTGCTAAAAGTGCTTCATCTGTAATAGATACGTGATGATGCTCCTCAAATTTAGCTTGTAAACCTTCTAAGATTCTTTTGCACAAATCCACATCCGGTTCCTCTACCATAATTGGTTGAAATCTACGTTCTAACGCTGCATCCTTTTCAATGTGTTTTCGATATTCGTTAATGGTGGTTGCGCCAATCAGTTGAATGTCCCCACGGGCCATAGATGGTTTTAAAATATTTGCAGCATCAAGGGCACCTTCTGCCCCTCCCGCACCGATAATAGTGTGAATCTCATCCAAAAAAAGGATAACATTTTTATCCGCTTTCACTTCCCGCAAAAGTTTCTTCATACGGTCTTCAAATTCACCACGATATTTGGTGCCTGCCACCATGCCGGACAAATCCAATGTTAAAATACGTTTTCCACGCATTCCTTCCGGAACGATGCCTTCCGCAATTCTACTAGCTAATCCTTCAATGATTGCTGTTTTACCGACACCTGGTTCTCCAATCATACACGGGTTATTCTTTGTTCTTCGGCTGAGCACTTGCATGAGTCTCTCAATCTCTGCTTCTCGTCCTACTACCGGGTCCAACTTTCCTTCGGCAGCTTGTGCGGTTAAATCCGTACTAAACTGTTCCAGCATCCCTCCTTGCACACGTCCGCCTTCCAATCCCTCTTCATAATCTTTAGGATTAATACCGACTACATGTAAAATATCGTCTTGAATCTTTGCCAAGTCCACGTTCAAAGTCACAAGAATACGCGTTGCTACGCTGTCTGCATCCTTTATCATTGCAAGTAATAAATGTTCCGTGCCTATTTTCTCCGAATTCTGTCTGTCTGCCTCTACATGTGCATTCTCTAAAAGAAATTCTAATCTTGGACTGTACTCCATTTTCTTATGCTTTTCTTTCTGGAACGGCGCACCTAGTTCTTCTATAATCTTCTTTATCTTTTCTTCATCTACATGATGCATTGCAAGTACTTGCCCTGCAACTCCTGTAAATTCTTTACGCAATGCCAAAAGCAAATGTTCCGTTCCCACATACGGATGTCCCCATTTTCTAGCCAGACTTTTGGTAGTTGCTAATACTTTTTCGGCCTGTGCTGTATAATCTTTCTGCATAAATCCATGACCTCCCACTTAACAATACTCATCAAATATTTCGTTTACTAATGCGTAAACGTCTTCTTTCGTAATATTCTTACATCTTCCTTTTGCGAGAACCACTGATAATTGACGTTTCATATCCTCAAGTGCCTGCAAACGATCCATATCGATTGCAATCACTGCACCGCGTCTTCTATCTAAATGTATAATCCCCTCTTCTCGGAGTACTGCATACGCCTTATTTACTGTATGCATGTTAATTCCGATTTCTTCTGCCAGTTGACGAACAGATGGCAAGGAATCTCCTTCTCGTATTCTAGATGTAGCAATCCCCAGAATAATCTGATTACGCACTTGCATGTAGATTGCTTCGCTACTGTTAAAATCGATTTTAATTAACATATCTTTCACCTTTTTCTTGTGTTATAAGGATATTATAACACGTCGCACAGTTTTGTCCATTTGAAAATGCAATATAGCAAAAAGCTCCACCAGTTTTAGGTAGAGCTTAAACATTACGCCATTACTGATGTCGCATATTTAAGAAACGCTTTAACAAAAATGTTAAAAAATATGGGAAGGTATAAAACTTTCCATTAAATCCTATATTTTTATATCCTAACTTTATTCCATATTTTACATCTGCATATTTTTCATTATCTATTAAACGATTCAACGACACTGTGGAACCATCTATCGCCTTTACTTCTACTGGTATCAGTGAATTGGTGTCCCTAACAAAGAAATCCATCTCTAATGTCCCCTTCTCGTTTTTATAAAAAAATAGCGAGTATCCCTGCTTAACAAGCATATCTGCAACTACATTTTCATAAATTGCTCCTTTATAAATATTAAAATTCTTATTGTAACGCAAATCCTCTTGGGCTTCTTGATCTAAAGCCCCAATCAATAATCCTGTATCTCTGTAATAAATTTTATAATTATCGGGATTATAATTCCCTTTGAGCGGAAGTTCCGGTTGCTCCATGCAATGGCACACATTTATAATACCTGCATTATCTAACCAATCTACAACTCCTACATACTCTCGATTCCGCGCGCCATGTTCCACCTTGGAAATTTGAAATTTCTTATTATCCTGTCCTAAGAAAACTGGAATCTTCCTATATATATTCAGAATCTTCCCTTTATCAAGACCACCTGCATATTTTGTAATATCTTCTTCATAATCCAGAAGTATCTGCTTCTGCAACTTTAACGTTCCACTGTAATTCTTGTTTTTCACAAAAGAGTTAACTATTGCCGGCATTCCTCCCAACACCATAAACTCACGGAAATTCTCAAACATTACTTCCAATTCTACATTTGATAATGGTGTGACAGTAAACATATGCTGTAACAAATTGCATATATGTCCTTCACTGTATCCCTTTGCCCATAAGAACTCTTCAAAATCCATAGAATGCATTTCGTAATCTTCTTTATATCCAACACTATTGGATTCTATCTCGTTATAATTAATCCCCATTAATGAGCCGGAACAAATCACGTCAAATCTTCCATCTAGTTTAAAAGATTTTAAACTGGTTGCACAATTAATACATGCCTGAAGCTCATCGAAGAATATCAAGGTTTCTCCTGCAACAAACTGCCATTACGGTTTTTTTAAAGAAATATTTTTCAAGATAGTATCCACCTCAAAACCATCGTCAAAAATATCTTTAAATTGCTTCTGCAAAACAAAATTTATTTCAATGATTTGTTTGTAATATTTTTTGGCAAAGGCACGAATCGATTCTGTCTTTCCAATTTGCCTTGCGCCTTTCACAATTAAGGGAAGTCTGTCAGGATTTTGTTTCCATTGAACCAAATCATTGTCTATTTTTCGTTTTAATAATTCCATTTCATTTCACCTCTGGATATAGTCTATCACAAAATTCCTGCGTTTTTTAATAATTTCTTCACAAAATTCCGACATTTTTCGACATTCCCATCACAAAAGGGCACAATTCAACCGAATTGTGCCCCACACATTCACTATGTAATTCTTTTTGCATTCTTATCTTCTATTTCTCAATCTTACTTTCTACTTTTCCATCTGTTATCTTAACAGACAACCATCCGTCTTTCACCGGAATCTTAGCTTCCAATTCTTCGACACCCATCATATGCGGAGTAATCTCGTATGATGCACCACCATCAACCAATTTCAACCCAAGCATATATTCCACAATAAATGAAAGTACTCCGGAAGCCCAACCGTGACACAGTGAATGACGGAATCCTTCGTAGCAAAATGCACCGTAATCTCCATGAATATCTTTCTGTCCTTCTTTCGGAATTTCATCAATACGTCCGCTGCCTTCCAACCAATCCATATGGAAATCTTCCCAGAAGGATGTTGCGCCACGAGATAACATAGCACCAAAATATTCCTTTAAGATAGAAAGCATATTTTTTCCACCTGCCATTGCATCTGCAGTTAGAATATAGTACGCCATAAATGTAGAGAAACCATCAGCTCCGCCTTTTTCCAAAAACAGAGCATCTCCGTCTACATTTCTTCCTGCAAGAATTTGGAATGCACGTATCTGTTTAAACTCACACGGTTTGTCAAGATACGGTTTTAATTTTTGTATAATTGCACGGCAATTTTCGTTATCTTCCATTTGTAAGTAACTTTTTGCCGCAACCATAATAATCGCTGCCGTGCCAATTACAGCATCACTCTTACCGCACGTTGGCCAGTCCAAGAAAAAGTCCATCTGACCTGCCGATAATTGGAAATAAATCGTTCCATCATCTAAGATGCTTGCATCAAAATTCTTCATGATGGCTTCCGCATAATCTTTGTTATTTTCAAAATATGTAGTATCTCCGGTCATTTTACAGTAATCACACAAATTGATTACCCACCATGCAGAATAGGATGGAATATTATTCATCCATGTATCTGCCGGAGTCTCTGAACGCAAGAAGGAAAGTGAATTGGTTACGTTTTTATTTGCGCCGTACAAATAAACTGAGTTCACAATCTCCTGATGCAAATCCCCACACCAAACCAATCTGTCACGCTTAATACCGTCCCAAATATAACCATTTTGGAAATTCAGTTTTAATGTATAGGCTGCCGTATCAATAATTTTGTTCAGTTCTTCATCACTGGTTTTAATATAACCTTCTTTTTCGAAAACAGGCAATGTGCTAACAGCAAAAATATTTTTCACCCAAACAACATCTTTTGTTAAAAGTTCAATTCGTACAAATCGAAATCCAGTCTGCCCTAATGTCAAATCAGACATATTTGAAATGTCTGCCACAAAATCACGTGGCGAGTGGTCATTTGTTGCATTCTTCTCTCCTATGGAAGAATAACATTCCGAAAGGGATTCTCCAAAGGTAATCCGAAACTTCGTTTCTCCTTGCGTCAATCTTGTTATAATACGAATACCGCCACATAGTTCTTTCCCGTAATCTAAAACAAGATATGCGCCCTTTTCCGTAAATTTCGCAACATAGTCATTCGAAAACGAAACACACACCGATTTTTCTTTCATAAGCTCTTCCACGCAATCGATTTTGTCGAAAGCCCTTATGGAAACAGGCATCACTTTTTTCTTCTCAATTATATAATCTTCGTCTTTCCAATATTCTAGCATAAATTTTTCCTTCCTCTGCATCATCCCAAAACATGTCTTAACCACCGGCAGTATGGTACTTTCATACCACTCATCATACTACAAACACGCGGGCAAATACAACTAAAATTTGACTTTGAACACTCTTGCTCTAAATTTTTCTTTTAAAGTCACGCATAGCACTTTTTTTTCTTTATTATATTCATATTCCACAGGCAATCCTTCCGGATAAATACACTCTACCTCTACACTCTTTCCCTCTGGTACGACAATTGGAATTTCCTGTGTTGCATTTTCACCATCTTTTCTCCACACTGATAAATACCAGTGAGTACCACAATCTAACGCTGCTGCCGCCCATGGCGCATCAAAGCTAACAATACCAAGTGGAAACCTTGGTAGCGCCATTTTGATATCCTGTCGGATAGACTTATAACATGCGATTCCTTCTTTCACACGTTCATAGTTAGCTTTTGGAAGTTGATTTAAGAATCCACTCTGATGAACACGTCCAAGCATTGCATTCACCATATTAAATACGGCCTCTTCTTCGTCCGCCTCATAATTCGGATAGGACCACACTGCAGCCTGCTCTGGCGCAACCACACTACCTGCCATTGCAGAGATAGATGGATATAACTCATAATGCGTCTGGTCGCTGGTAGATTGAATACTCAGTCTTGACAACATTGCATAATCCATACGTTGTCCACCAGATGCACAGTTTTCAATCACAACATCCGGATGTCTTTCTAAAAATGCATCCAGCCATTCCAAATATGCACGGCAATGTCCAAGAAGACCACTTCCAGAACTCTCCGCATTCCAATCTGTTCCTAACCCCGCATTGATATTATAGTCGACTTTCAAATACTTAAGGTCGTACTTATTCACCACTTCTTCTAGTGTATCATCTGCAAACTTACGCACTTCCGGATTACGAAAATCCAACTGCCAGCGATAGTGTTCCAACGTGCGTTTTTCATTTATCTGGAAAAACCAGTCATCCGGCATCGTCTTCCCTATTTCACTATCCGGTCCAACGCCCTCGATCTCAATCCAAAGCCCCGGCTTCATACCCTTGCTTCGAATATAATCAATCACCTCAATCAGACCATTTGGAAATCTCCAGGTCGACTCCTTCCACACACCGATCGACGACCACCATGTACCATCGCCACCTTCCAATTCAGAAAACCATCCAGCATCAATGACAAAATACTCTGCGCCAGCCTCTGCCGCCGCATCAATAAGCGGAAGTTCTTTTTCCGTTGTTGGATCCGCAAATAAGCAGTTCATATAATCATTGAAAATGACCGGTAACTGTTCATTATCTTCATTCTTTCTTCGAATATTTCGGCGATATTTGGTCATCTCACCAATGACTTCGTCATACCCACCAGCTGCTACACCAAATGCAACCGGAACTGACACAAACGTTTCCCCATTTTTCAATGTCTTTAAAAAATGGTTATGTTCATAGTCCGGTCCACAAAGTTGAATATATAGACCTTCATTTGGCTCTGCATGTCCCATTTCACAGTACCAAGAGCCGTTGTTCTCAATCTGCCAGCAGAATGCTTCGTTGTCTGCCGGATTTTCATACACACCTGTTGGTGCCTGCTCTGAGCTGGACCATGTGCCAGTCTGACTCCACGACAACTTTTTCGTACAACCCAAATTATATTTTGTCAGTCCCATCTGGTAGACACTGTTTCGTCTCCATTGTAATTCTCCGTGACAACCACTATGTGGAATAGAAATGTAAGTCTCTTTATCCCACTGTTCATTTTTAAGCGCCAAACCTGCAAACTTAAAAGAAGATATGTAATCAATCGTCTGCTCTTCCGAAGAAATATTTGTAATCTCTACAAAGGAGCGAACAACTGACGCATTATCATAAAAACGGTAGTTCATGCATACTTTCGTTTTTCCGTTTGATAAAAACACTTTTAAAAGTTGTCCTTTTTCTTCCTTTATAACTTCATGCGACTCGTAGCACAATTCCCACGCCGGACTTGTCATTGTATGTCTCGAAGCATGGTGGTCATTGGTGTCATGTCCAAGCATATGTAGTTCCAAAAGCGAATGAAACGAACTGTAATTCTCCATTTTGTAGTTTTCGCTATCAAATGGCTTTGTAGAAAAATGGATTAACCTTGCACGTCCTGCATCATCTTTGTCAAGAACAAAATGTAAGCCACCACTTTGAAGTTCTGTAATCAACATAATCTATTCTCCTTCGTATTACAAATTCCAAAGTATTGTTTCCTTAATAAAATATGCCCCAAGCGCCTGTGTCTTTGGAGTCCTCATCCTCTTCTTCACCTTCTGACGGTTCTTCACCCTCTGACGGTTCTTCTCCTTCATTATTTCCGCCATCACCATTCCCTGCGCTATCACTTGGTTTGTCGTCACTAGGCTTGTCACCACCGTTGAAATCAATCATAGTATCCTCATCTAAAACAGGACCATCCTCAGAATCTGATTCTTTCAAACCACCTTCTGCCTTCTCTTCCACAGTGTTGTCATCGCTTTCATGTACAATCACATCATTATCTGTATTGTCCTTATTCGTTTCCCCATTGTCTTTACCCAAAGTGAAAACAAGTATGAGTCCCACCAGAAGTAATACACCGATAATAATAGCAATGATATATTTCCTTTTCATACTTTTTCATGCTCCTTTATATATGTTCCATATCACCACGAAAAGAAAGGAAGGAAAATCCAACCTTTCTTTTCGATTTATCTAGTATAATTTAATATATTATGCTCCAAACGTTTTCGCCGTCAAACAGATTTTCACTTGCATCACAGAAGTCTTCTTGATCAACCGTAAATTTATAAAAATCATCTGCTATTGGTGCATCACTGCTCTTATCTTCAGCTTTTCTTTCAAATCTCAGATTGACGAAAATATCCATTTCATCTCTGTTTGTCAGGTCACTTGTATCACCTATGCATCGAATTGTACCATCGGCAAGCACATTGAATTCCATTTCATCAAACACTTTTCCGTATTCAATACCTTCTTCTACGCCAAGGAATTTAAGACCATCCACGGATTTTAAATTCAATCTTCCTGCTGCTGCCGGATTATCTTTATTCAGAATATTAAGGTTTACTGGTACATTCACATAGTAAAGATAACCATCTTCCACATGTGCAAATTTACTAAGTCCATATACTCTTACGCCATCCAATGTATCCCAGAATGGCTTGATACAAATGATTGTTCCATGATGTTCTGTAGGAATCTTTCCTACTGTACATGTTGTAAAACGTGAAGCTGCATCTCCAAACAATTGTGAAGGTACATAAGTATCTGGTTCTGCATCTTCTTGACTTTCATAATAATTGAATTTTTTGTATACCGTGTCTGTTTCAACTGTGGAAAGTTTTGCTTCTACGCCATCCACAATTTTCGATACTTGGAAACCAAATTGGCTATAATTCGTGTTATCTGTCGCTGAAATAACTCTGATAACAACATCATCTGACGATGCAGTTGTTCCTGCCCAGTTTTGACATTTTACACTCATGGTCTGTGCCGGAACAAATTTGGCAACAACGGTCCCAGTTAATCCGTCTTTGGTTTCAACCGGTGTGTATGTATTATCATTTTTTGTGTACCATCCACCGAAGAAGTATCCGACATCATTGCTGTCAACCCCTGTGTATTCCGGTGTTTTCACTCCCCAATAATCATTTGGGTCTAAGTTAGAGTATTGTACGTAAATCACGCCACTTGTTTCCGTTCCAACCACTTCTGCTGCAGATGTACCAATCGTTGAACTCAAAGTTCCTACTGCAACAATAGCAAGCGCAACTACCGATATAGTTACTGTTTTCAATATATTTAATATATGCTTTTTCATTACATTTTCCTCCTTCCCATACAAAAATTAATTAAAACCTAAATCAACGTCTGGATTTGGGGTTTCCCCACCATTGCCCGTATTTGAAGCGTCGATAATTGTAGTTCCCACATTTCCAAATTCTATAATTTCCATTTCTGGTTCTTCATATCTCACTCGTTATTCCTCCTTTCGAGTTCACATTGCAAAACCTGTTACCAAATCGCTGCATCCTTCGATTCACGTATCGTTTTACCATTATAAATAAAGGTTTTAAATTCATATTTTTTGAAGTTTATTTCCTTTGAAACACCATTTATTGTAATGGTTGCCTTTGTACTCAACTTGTAATTATTATGTAATCTCACAAGATAAGTACCATTTTTTCTGCGTTTAAATGCAGTAATCACAACGTTTTCATTAGAAACGGTAATCAACTCTTTCGGTGCATCGCCATTTCCATGCGGGAATGTCAGCACACTGTAAAGCGGTTGATTAAATTCTTGCGCATTTTTTTCACACTCGCACACCTTATTTACACCCATACGAAATTCAAAGTCATGAGTTCCTATTTCAATAAATGGGGTGTAACGTGTATCGTCTACTATAAGCGGAACCCCTTCATCCGTTGGATGTGCACAGTATGCAGAGCCATTTAACAGCGTTAGATACAAATTCTTTCCCTCTTTCGAGTAAGAATGAATACCACTGCGATTATAAATAACAAATGCTTTTTCGTCGTTTTCGACACCCACGAAACGGTTGCCTGGTTTTTCATCACCATCATTTTGGTTGTACTCTGTTCCATAAGCCGCCTGCGTGAAAAATCCTTGTTTCCCATTAAGCGGCATTTTTATCTTTAAGCCCTTACCTTTTCCATTCCAAATCACATGAGCACTAACGTCCATATAAGGAAGATTATGGTAAAACTTATAGTTTACAACTACATGTGATTCATCTTGACTAAACAATGTTTCTACTTGAGTAAGTACAGGCCCATCCTCTAAAATAGTTACGCCCTTTAAGCCTTCAAACAAGCCATTTCCTGTCTTATCCAAACTCATTGGTCGGTGATTGCTACCTAGTTTGTTCATTCTCCAACCCCATGGGTCCTCATTATCGTCAAAAACAATCGGATGGAACAAACCATCAGAAGCATACTCTATGCCATCTTGAATATAGCTTTCTATCAAACCGGTACTTCTACTGATTTTCACTTGTTTAAACTCATCTTTTAGAAGAATGTCATCTGCAGATGCATCACCGGCGTAACGTAGCGGTTCTTTTTCAACAGTTTCGGTATGAATGCCGAATTGTGTAACCGACATAGCCGGATATGTGTATCTGTAAATCAAGCGTTTTCTGCGTGAAAAGTTTATAATAGATTCCTCTAATATCACTTGAGAATCCACCGTTTTACCATTAGAGTCATACATGTTTAAAACATAACTACCCGGTTTTGGTTCAAACAGTTCCGTTTCAACTACTGTAGTTATTTCATATGGATGTGGATTAAGTACTACAAAACAATCATCTCCATCCTTTGCCTTTGGTAGCATACCACTAAATCGGAAATAGCCATTGTAAAATTCGCCATTTACCTGTTGAATCGCTGCCAGTGCCTTTTCAATAGACGAATCGGTACCTGTCTTTATGGATGTGCCCGAAAGCACATCGTGAAATTCGATTTGACAAAGGGTTCTCTCTGCATTTTTAAATACTTCTCGGTTATACTCATATATACCGGCGATTCCCAACATTGAGAGAAAACGCTCTGCACGGTATATCGCATTTTCAAGTCGGTCATGCACCTGCTTAATTGCATTTACCGAAGAGTACGATTTTATAAATGCAATAATCTCTTCTGAAAAATCCTGTGTCGGTGTAATGGCTTCAAAATACGCATCCGGGGTGGAATGTATAATCTCCCAAGTCCCCTTCTTTTCGTCTGTAAGACTGATGATATCATTTAAGTCTTTCTCTGAATTGATGCCACCATGATTTCCAACACCCCAAAGGATAATCACGTCATCCTCTTTGTCATTTTCGTAAACCTTTGCTTTTCGAATAATGTCGTCCTTCGCTTGTCCAGGCTGACTACAATAGATGTCCAAATCTTCCTGGCGAAGTGCTTTTATTTTGCTGCCATCATATCCTTTCCACCAAAATGGTCCATGTGGAAGCTCCTTAAGCCAAGTAAACCAAGGAAGTGGTCTGCAGAACAAATAGGATTCGAAACCGCATTTTTTGAGAATTTGCACTAATCCTTTTGTATGGCCGAAAGCATCAAAGTTGATCCCGGTTTTTGGATATGTGTTAAATTTTTCAGTAAAGTATTCTTTGCCTAAACTGATTTGGCGTATGAACGACTCACCGGACGGCACAAGGCAATCCGGTTGATCGTACCAACCGCCCATGATATGCCATTTTCCCACTTTGACCAGCCTTGCTATTTCTTCAAATAGAGCCGGATCAAATCGTTCTATATACTCATAAAGGATAACCTCATTGTGACAAAAGATATAATCATATTTTTCAGCAAGGCGCACTGCACTGTAAAATGTTGCCAGTGCAGCTGCTGCGCCTTCATCCCAATTCCATTGCCAAACAGGATCCAAATGAGCATTGCATACAAGGTGAAGTTTTTTCATGTGTTTTCCCCTTTTCGTTAGCTATTCTTTTTCTTCTTTTTTAAGAATAGTACAAGAAGTATAGCTCCTATAATCAATACCGAACCGCCGGTAATTGCTACCGGTATGATTGGGAAGGTTGATGTGTCTTCTACTGCAACATCTTCTTGTAGCTTCTCTGTTACCTTAATCTGAACAGTTCCCTTATCCTTGCCATTAAACTTACCGCTCACTGTATATGTTCCTGGTTTCGTTGCTGTAAATACACCATCTTTCAGCGTTGCATTTTCACTGTCTACCGTATATTCAGAACCTTCTAAAACTGCCGGATAGGTTGCAGATACACGAACTTGTTCGCCAATATAACATTCACTTGCACTTACTTCCAACGTATCTAATTCCACTGGAGTGGCATTGAAATATTGTGGACAAGCAGCATATATCTGGAATTCACCTGCGTTGCGTGCAGGATCCATCGGATCATCAGAAGCATGGTCTACCACACGCATTACTAATTCATCGTTACAATACACTTCGATTACACAAATATCTTCTGTTACGTTGTAAATTGATACCGTGTATTTGTATGTCTCATTATATTCAAAGAATGGGTGGTTCGTCTTTTGCCAGTTGTATGTCATACGGTACTGATCTAAAAGATTGTAGTTAATACCATTTTTCCAAACTTCGATTTCCTGACTATGGGTACCCCAAAGTTCCGGATTGTTTGGCGTATTTGCTTCCGTAAGTTCGATATAACTAAAGGAAATATTATAACCATAAAGGGCAGTTTCACTGATATCCATTTCCTCGCTCAAAGGCTGTCCTCGGAGTACGAAACTGTTTGTCGAAAGTTCCTCGTTCATAGCCATCATCTTTGTTGTTTCAAACGTGAATGTCACATCCTTCATGTCCTCTACCGATTTCATTACATTGGTAGGTGCAACATTTGAAAACATGATGCCCTTTTCCTCCTGTACAGGAATATAACCATCAATTCTAAATTTCTCCCAGATAGAAGTCAGCGCTTCCGGTGCTTTCACATCTGATTCGTAATACTCAAACCATGTACCGTTTACATATTGCAGATAGAAATCACGCGTATTATTAATCTTATAACCACCACAACTCCAAGTCACATTTCCCGGAATGTAGAGAATATCTCCGTCTTTAAACTTGCCAAACACATCTTCAGATAAAGAAATATAAAGCAAACGATTATTTTCTGCTTCTGCTTTGTTTGCATAAGTTGTATATTCTTTGCCATTTAAATATGCAGTTAAACCATCAAAATATTCAAACCAAGCAGTTCCCGGAATCTCTTTATCAACATTCACATAAATATCCCAACGCTTCACATCTGCGTTATAGCTACAGAAATTCATATGCTTAATTGTCAAGTCTGTTACTTCTGCTTCTTTAAATTCAATATTGTTCCATACACCGTCAAACAAATAAGCTGTTACTTCATTATTGAGGCGAATACCATTCCATCCTGCATTTGCTACTGCCTTTGCCCCTTTACCTATAGTCAAGGTTGCAGATTTTGCATTACTTGGTAATACGCTTTCCGGTATGGAGATGTATAAACATTCTCCTGAACGGAACACATTGATTTCCTCATATGATTTTCCATTTAATTTGACAGGCAAATCATAGTATTTTGTGCCATCTTCTACGTCAAATTCTTCTTCCACTATAAAGTACAATTGCCATTCTTTGATATCTTTATTAAATGCCCAAGTTCTGATAAGACCTGGTATTGTAATATCCAAATATGGTGTATTCTCTGTAGGTTTGATGCCGGATATCGCTTTGCGATATACATAAGCTGTAGCGTCTTTTGTTAACACGATGTCATAGATACCGTAATTATCTGATGCAGTGCCTGCTTTCAGTGTAATCGCAGTTCCATCCTTCGCATCTTTCGGTACAATTGTTTCCGGCACGAAGAACACAAGACTATCATCTACACGATATACACTAGTTTCATAGGATTTTCCATTCACTTCATAAACAAGTGTCTTGTATTCGTAATCATGTCCGCCCGGTATCGCACCATCAACCTGTACATATACATCCCATGCCTTACGTTCAGGATTGAAGCTAGAAGCCTTCTTGATACCAATAGGGCTGAGTTTCGTTGTTGTCTTTGCTATCGGCTCCGTATATGTTGTCCCCCAGCTTTGACCATTATAGTAGAAGGTCTGTTCCAAATAAGAAACACCATATCCGTCCAAAGCAAAGATTCCTTTAATAGTAACCTTATCTCCGTCCTTTGCAAAAATATCGGCTGCAGCAATATCCAGATAAATCATACCATCTGCGTGTTTTTTCAAATAAGCAGGTACTTTCTTTCCATTGAAGAAGATACCGCTGTTGTCATCATATGCAACCCCATAAATTGGTGTTCTCCAGTTGGCATCTACTGCAAAGTTATCATCTGTGAACAGATAGATACCTGCTTCAGAACCTGCCATCCAGCCAAATGTTTCCTTATCCAAGGTAAGTTTCACATTGCTCTCTTTTACAGGAACTTGTTCCATGTCTGAAGCATCTAGCCACCTACCGTCTTTAAAGGTAAGTGTATATTCCTTATAAGAAGAAACATAACCATTTGTTTTAAACGCACCCTTTACGGTCACTGTGTCGCCTTCTTGTGGCACCACCTGTACATCACTTAAACATACATAATACTTGTTACTCTCATACTTCTTTAAGAACACTTCTGTTTTAACGCCATTTAAGAACACACCGTTGTCTGCACCCGCACAAGCGTTTGTATTCGTGCCCCAACCCAAGTCATAAGGAACGCTGTCTGTTGCAATCAGATAAATACCGTTTGCGTTACCGCCATTTGACATATTTCTGTCGAGTGTAAATACGATATTTGCTTCATCTACTTCTACTTCTTCACCCCAGACAATACCATCCCAGATAAACTTTGCTTCCGCAAAAGTAATCTTGTGGTTTTCGTGCACAAATGCACCTTTTAAAAGTACGTCATCGCCCGCTTTTAACGTAACACTTGTGTCACCTGCCATATAAGCGAACCATCTATCCTCTCCTACCTTCTGGAGATTTACATTGAGTTTATTGTAAGTTGTTCCGCCATCTTGGGATAGGAATATACCACTATTTTCATCTGCTGCCACTGCGAAAACAGTCCAATTTGCCGCATCATATGGAAATGCTGTTTCTCCTGCTGTAAAGTAGAAACCATCTGCTTGACTGCTTTCGAACACTGGTGTTCCTGTATGATTTTGGTATTCAACGTACGCTTTGTATTGTGAGCCATCCCAAACAAGCTTAGCTTCTGTGAAAGTAATCTTGTGGTTCTCGTACACAAATGTGCCTTTTAAAAGTACGATATCGTCCACTTTTAACGTAACACTTGTGTCGCCTGCCATATAGGCAAACCATCTGTCTGCTCCTACCTTCTGGAGATTTACATTGAGTTTATTGTAAGTTGCACCTTCATCCTGAGATAAGAAGATACCGCTATTTTCATCTTCGGCTACTGCTACAACTGTCCAATTTGCTGCATCATAAGGGAATCCTGTTTCTCCAGCTGTAAAGTAGAAGCCATCACTTTGGCTACTTTCAAATACAGGTGTTCCAGTGTGTTCTGGATTTGTTGTTTCACCACCATCAAAGTTCCAAACCGAGCCATCATAGGTAAAGCTCATTTCTGGTAAATAGAAGTTTCCAACAATTGCCCAACCATCCTGCTTTGACGATACAAAATGACCTTTAACAGTAACTTTTGTACCTGCAACTGCATTCAAGCCATCGATGTAGAATATTCCAGGGTCTGTATTTTTAAAATGAGCACCCCAATAATCGATTGGATTTCCATCCACAAACACACCACTGTAGACCTTAGACCATTGGGTCGGATCACTATCCTGAGTGATTCTCGTTCCATCACACCAAGAAGGTGAAAGGAAGTTATCCCAAGTTTCATAGCCTGTTGTAATCACATTTCCACTTGCATCTTTCAAAGAGAAATAGAAGGAATTTGCGTTTCCGTTAAATGCTTCCACTGTAGTTGGTTTAATCACTGTTGCATGAACCAAACGACTTTCTGAAGCAACAATCTGGAAATCCTCTACAATGTTTAGGGTTTCACTCGTACCTTCCTCTGCAGCGTAGGTTCCAGCCTTAATAGTAAATGTTGTTCCATCTGCTGTCGGAACTGAGCTGGTAGGAATTGTACAGTATAACTTGTTATTTTCTGCAGAAGAAACCTGCGAAGTCGTTCCTGTTACACCGTTAATTTCATAAGTGAATTCTGCATACTTTTTAGTCCAATCCGTGCTGGAGTAACCGCTTGTTGTCATATATAACACCCAATGGTCACCTTCTACGCAAGTACTCCATCCATCTGTACCTGTTAAGGTAACATCTGTAGTTTCAACTTTTTCAACATAATTCCAAGCGGAACCATCATAAACAAATTCTAATTCTTTTAAGAAATAATTTCCAACAATTGTCCAACCATCCTGCTTTGACGAAGCAAAGTATCCTTTAATTGTAACCTTTGTGCCATTCGTTGCACTTAAGCCATCAATATAGAATACGCCAAGATCTGTATTTTTAAAGTGCGCCCCCCAATAATCCATCGGCTGACCATCTATAAATACACCACTGTAAACGGTTGACCATTGATTAGCAACAGCATCTTGCGTAATTCTAGTTCCATCACACCATGATGGTGAAAGGAAGTTGTTCCAAGATTCATATCCTGTTGTAATTGCGTTTCCACTTGCATCTTTCAAAGAAAAATAGAAAGACGATGCGCTATGGTTAAATGCTTCCACAGCTTCTGCTTCGATTACTGTCGTATGTATCAAACGGCTTTCTGAAGCTGTAACTTGAAAATCTGCTGCTATGTTTAGCGCCTCACCTGTGCCCGCCTCAGCAGCATAAGTTCCAGCCTTAATAGTAAATGTTGTTCCATCTGTTGTCGGAACAGAACTGGTTGGAATCGTGCAATATAATCTGTTGTTTTCACAAGACGAAACCTGTGAAGTCGTTCCTGTTACACCGTTAATTTCATAGGTAAATCCTACATATTTTTTAGACCAATCGGTGCTTGAATAACCGCTTGTTGTTAAATACAACACCCATTTGTCGCCTTCTACACAAGTGCTCCATCCATCCGTACCGGTAAGGGTAACTGTAGCAGGCCCTTCCGTTGGATTTTCAATAACCGTCCATGTACTACCATTGTATTTCACGGTAATTGGAGCAAAGGTAACTGAATTCTTCGTACTAGCGAAGGTACCTTTTACGGTTACCACGGTATCTTCCGTAGCATCGCTAGATAATTCTAAATTCCAATTCCCTTTGGTTTTTTTAAAGTAAAGTTCACCATTTTTGGTAGAATTGATAAAAACCCCTTCATCTTCTGCAGAGGCGCTAAACTTTTGTACACTGTTACCGAGCGAATCTGTACCGGTAAAAACCAACTTATTAGCCGTACAAGAAGTCGCTTCTAGTGTCAGAGTACTCTCTCCAGCAGCATCTGCCTGTGTAGTTGTTGCAACAAAGCAACAACTGCACACCATAATAAATGCCATTAATAATGAAATAATTCTTTTTCTCATGTTAACCACCTATCAAATCTTTACTCCATATATGGAATTACAAAAACTCCCTGTCCTGGTGCTAATAATACACTGTAAGTGCCATTTGTTAATTCAACATCTTGTTCTACACCGTCAATAAATACCTTCGCACGATCTGCACTGTTAAATGTTACAGAAACCTCTGTTGTTTTGTTATCATATGGGTCTGTCGCATTAACCAACATAAATCCGTCGTAACCGTCTACATCTCTCAAGCATCCAATGATTGCATCATTTGTTGCAGTAGAGGTCGCAATACGTTTTGATGTATAGTTGTAGTAATCAGCATAATTAAATAAACCGTCTTCATTCTCACCTTTCATACCGATAGTTCCCTGCCATGTATAGTTAAGTAACATATGGTCTAATGCTTTTATCTCTTGGTTTACATCACGTACTGCAGTATAAATCGAAGTCTTTTCCCCGTTGTAAATCATACAATTGGTCGTTCCCACACCTGAATCCCAATGTTCACCGTATGTAAAGTAGTTAATAGACTTCATACCATAAGCGAGAGCAGAATATACTTGGAAAGAAATGTCGGCCTCTGTTACATCGCGATAGTGGTCCTTCGCATTCAAATCTTCTGCATATGACTGTACCGTAATACTAGTATCATACAAACCTCTTGCAGTCGTTGCTGCTATCGTCAAGTTGTTAAACCAATCAGAACGCATGTAGCGGTCTTCACTCCACTTCCAACTGCCTATACCAGAATATGTATATCTAAACGGATAGAAGTCGTATGAAAATTCATTGAACACATCCCCATATGCTTTTGCATAGTTTGTATATTTTTCATATAAATCTAAATTTGTATCTGTTGATAAATATGATTCATCTGGTACGTAAAGCGGATGACAAGAAGTATATAAATCCATATCCTTATCCAATGTTTTTAACACATTTGCCACATCCGTGTAATTTCCCAATTGTGAAATTACCGGCTCATCACCCATGTACATTCCACGGAAGCTCTCATACTGAGATAATTCATCATACATATGTGTCAAAAAGCTTTGGTCAAAAGGAACTGTTCCATCAAACATACCCTGCATATTACCTGATTGCACCAAAACGTCCAGACCTTGTTCTGTAGCTGCGTTCATATAATCTGCAAATCCCTCTGTACCATAAACTGCTACATGTTCTGAAATAAGTGTGGTAAATCCTGCTGCTTTATAGTCTGCAAAACCATCTTTTGTCGGGCTTACATAAGCTGCAAGTCTCATTTCATCTTCTGTATTGGTGTAAGTAGGAGCACCTTTGATATGTGCACCATTTTCATCAATTAGACCAATTAACAGTTTTCTTTCCAGAACAGTATCCTTCTCATCAATGTTACCTGTTCCATTCAAATCGGCATCAACAACACCAATTTCATCTTCTAATCCTTTAAGGTATCTCTTGATACGAATGAGATCCGCACTATTTAAGTTACTATCACCCATTGCATCTCCGTCAACACCTGTAGATTCAACTACTACTGTTGTGGAATATACCTCCCACTTTCCATTTGTATAAATATATTTTGCTGTTTTAAAGGTTACAGTGTTTAATTTTGCTGTCGTAAATGCACCTCTTAGCATTACGATTGTGCCTTCGGAAGCAGCCTTTCCAAAATCTGAAAGACACACATAATATTTGTTAGCTTCGTATTTCTTAATATATACATCCGTAGCTTCAAACTCTTCGGTTGAAGCATTGTAAATGTAGATACCATCCTCCGCTCCGGCTTTTGTCAGACTATAATCCCATCCGATGGTTGGGAATGTATCTTGAGAAGACAAATAAATACCATTTGCATTTCCGCCATTTTCCATTGTATAGTTAATCGTCGGAGCAGATGCTTCATAGTCTCCACCTACTGTAAATTGATAGTCCGCGGTTAAATTAATACCATCTGTGCGGGCCTCATTCGTTCCTGCTACACGTCCCTGTGATGCACCTGCTTTTAGAGTAATGACGTATTCTTTATCCAGTGACTGTGGTAATTGTGTAATCGGAACATAAAGGTTATAAATTGCTTCTTCGTTAACCGTATGTGCAGAAGAAGATTTAAACCAATGTGTTGTGTATTCTGTTCCGTCAATTTCATAAGCCATATATGGGAAATAGGTAGCATCCAAATCGCCCGGAATATTGGTACTTAATGTAAAGTACATATTCCAACGACTATTTGCTGTATCATACACAATGTCACTATAAGCAAGTCCTGTGATTGTAAAGTCTGTTGCAGCAAATTCTTCTCCTTCTCCAAAGCGTCTTCCATTAAAGTGGAAAGATACTTCATCAAAAGTAACTGTATCACCTGCTTCATTCGTAAAAGTGCCGTAAATAGTTATTACATCATTTGCTTGAAGAGTAACACCTGCTTCTTCAATGCAAACATACCATAAGTTTGTATTCACCTTTTTTAAGTTGATTGGAGTATCGGTAGGATCATAGTTTACAAATACACCACTTTCACCATCATCTACTGCTGTGTATTCCATAGACCAATCTGTTGCATAAGGCACTCCATCCTCTGATGTGAAGTAGAAGCCTTTTGCACTACCGTATTCTTCTGTTTCTGATAATACTGGTGTTCCTGTGCCTTCTGTATGGTCTGGTTCTGCCGGAGGCAAGGACGATACCCAAGTACCATTAGTATACGTAAAACTAAATTCTTCAAAGATGAAGTGCTTATCACCTAATAAATCCCAACTGTTTCCTTCCGACAATGCAAATGCACCTTTAATCGTTACTACCGTTCCTTCTGTAGCACTCAAACCACCTATATAAAACACACCAGTATTTATTTCCTGGAAATTAAATCCGCCATCTGGCCAGTAGTTAATTGCACTGCCATTCTGGAATACACCACTGTTAAGCGTAGCCCACTCAGCTCTTTCAGCTCTATTTCCATCTTTGTTTACAGGTGTAAGAAAATGTTTATTCCATACTTCTGCTGTATGATATCCAAAGGTAAATGGTGTTCTATCTTTCTTTGTCAATGAAAAAATTATCTGATCACTCGCTCCATGTACAACTGTTGCACTTCCTACTTCAACAACATCATACTTGCTAGCCACAACCGGTTTATCACCTGTCAACACCACTGTAAAATCACTCAATACACTCATTCCCATGGTTGTTCCGCTTTTCGCAGCATAATTTCCGGCCTTGATCGTAATTTTAGTACCCACGCCTGTCGGAATTTCGCTGCTAGGAATCGTCACATATAACAAGTTTGCACCTGCTGACTGAACTATACTGACATTCTTTTTCACCCCGTTAACCTCATAAATAAACGGTTCCCAAGTCATATTCCAGTCAACCCAGTCACTCCATGTACCTCCACTAAAGGTTATCCATAATGTTACCTGGTTTGCATCACTTGATGTATTCCCATGAAGACCTGTCAATGTCACATCCTGATATGGTCTAGAAAACACCCAAGTACCATTAGTATACGTAAAACTAAATTCTTCAAAGATGAAGTGCTTATCACCTAATAAATCCCAACTGCCTCCGTCCGACAATGCAAATGCACCTTTAATCGTTACTACCGTTCCTTCTGTAGCACTCAAACCACCTATATAAAACACACCAGTATTTATTTCCTGGAAGTTAAATCCGCCATTTGGCCAGTAGTTAATTGCACTGCCATTCTGGAATACACCACTGTTAAGTGCATTCCATTCACTGCTGTTAGCACATCTATTACCATCTTTATTTACAGGCGTAAGAAAATGTTTATTCCATGCTTCTGCTGTATGATATCCAAAGGTAAATGGTGTTCCATCTTTCTTTGTCAATGAAAAAATTATCTGATCACTCGCTCCATGTACAACTGCTGCACTTCCTACTTCAACAACATCATACTTGCTAGCCACTACCGGTTTATCACCTGTCAACACCACTGTAAAGTCACTCAATACGTTCATTCCCATGGTTGTTCCACTTGCCGCAGCATAATTTCCGGCCTTGATCGTAATTTTAGTACCCACGCCTGTTGGAATTTCGCTGCTAGGAATCGTCACATATAACAAGTTTGGGCCTGCTGACTGAACTATACTAACATTCTTTTTCACCCCGTTAACCTCATAAACAAATGGTTCCCAAGTCATATTCCAGTCAACCCAGTCACTCCATGTACCTCCACTAAAGGTTATCCATAACGTTACCTGGGTTGCATCACTTGATGTATTCCCATGAAGCCCCGTCAGCGTTATATCCTGATACCCTGTCTCCGCTTTTACCTTCGCCAAATCTCCAAACGTGGCAAACACAAGCAATAAACTCAGAAATAACGCTAACACTCTTTTCATTTTCACTTTCATTTTTTTCATTCTCCTTTCCTTTATTTTAATGCCCCGATATCTTTACTATTGAAGATATTCTTTGCAATAAAGCTGAATACGATGAATACAGGAAGCATTGTTAAGATAATCCCTGCAAACATCAATGGATAATCCGAACCATGCACGTCAGCGGTACGCTGAAGTTGTTGTAATCCAAGTGCAATCGTCGGATGTGTCGGCAAGAAAATATATGCCGTCATGTAATCGTTCCAAACAGCAATAATGGAAGTGATTACATTGATAGAAAGTAATGGAATTGCTTGTGGATAGTATATCTTGAAGAATACGGTAAATTCTCCCGCACCATCCATATAAGCAGCCTCTGCATAAGCAGATGGAAGACCTCTGAAAAGCGAGGTGAGAATGAGCATCCCACTACCGAAGGCACCTGAACTTAAGATAAAGATGCCTAAATAACTGTCATACAAATGCAAAGCACTCAAGAATTTCAATTGGGCACTTGCCCCACCGATAACCGGAATTGTCATCAAAACGTAGAGAAATGCTTCGAATTTCGCGCGACCTTTGAATTCCATTCGACCGAAAACATATCCTGCCATGACAGGGAATGAGATAGTACAAATGACATTAATCGCAATCATAATCAAGGTGTTGCCAAGCATCTGAAACAGATTGTTGTTCTTATATTCAAACTTGAATATGTCAAAATAGTTTTGATAATCCCATTTAATTTCCGGCAATCCTAATGCATTCTGCATAAAGTCCGGAGCTGTCTTAAATGAGTTAATAAGTACCCATACAAAGATTCCGACAAAAGTAATGGAGAAAAATACCATCAAACTATAAATGATAATTTTAAAAATTTTCCAAACAATGCCGCCGGGAGTCAATTTCGTTTCCATAACATCTCTCCTCCCTTTCTAATATTCCACAGCTTCCTCTAACTTGTGAGAAAGCTTACGAATTCCAATCATAATCGGACAAGCCACTAAAGTTACCAAAATACCATATGCTGCTGCAAGACCGTAGTGTCTGCCGGTTGTGAAGTTCAAGATAGATAGTCCCATCGTACCAACGTTATAACCACCGCTATTTTGCGGTACGAATAATAAAGATGGTAATGCCCAGCTAAACACACCTGCGATTCCCAAAGAAATCATCGTGCATATCGTAGGTGAGGCAAGCGGAAGTATAATGGAAAAGAATATTTTTGGTTCGCTTGCGCCATCTATTTTCGCTGCTTCGACGTAACTATCAGGTACACGTCGCATACAAGACAGAAAATAGATAATGTTTGTAGAAAATCCTGTCCAGATACTGAACACGATAATGCTACCCCATGCATTTTCCGCCGAGAAAAATCCTCCACTCGGCCACTCCCATCCGAGCATATTGTATAAATAGTTAATCGGACCATCCGGTTGGAATACCTGACGATATGCAAGTACCAATACAACCGCGGATGTAATAACCGGTATGTAAAGTGCGTATCTCAATACTTTATAGCCTTTAACTTTCAAATAGAGCAAATACGCAAACGCAAGTGATATCGGTGCATTCACGAATATAACTAGAAGCATCAGTTGCGCACAGTGAAGTAAGGCATAGTATTCCGGCATGGTGTTTCTGGAAGGGTCGAACAAATTAAAAATACCTTTAAAATTATCGAGCCCAACAAAATCACCGTTAATAATATCAATTGTGTAGTCACGGAAAGCCATCCATATAATGTCAAAATTCAGATACCATTCCAACAATAAACGTAGGACTGGCCACGCAAGCATGACGAAAATAAATATTCTCCGTCTGCGTATAACTCCTTTAATTCCTTTTGATTTTTTCTTCTCTAACATATTATAAAATTCCTAATCTTTGTTTGTATTCTTGCCAATGAGAAAGCTTATAATTGTAGTTCCATTGAACATATTTATAAACATTTTCTGTAATCGCAATGCCTGTTGCAGCTTCTGGAGATGCGATTTCTTTCAAAGTCTTTGAATCATAATATTTGTTAATGCTACCATATCCGCCTTGTGATAACTTTGCATATGGTAATGTATCTGATACAAAGTTTAATGCACCTACACCAAACATCGGATTTGTAGAATATGTAGTACAAAGCGCATCTGCTTTCACCGCACTATCAACATATCCTTGTACTTGTTTTGCCCAATTATTCAGTTCAATGTTTTCATCATTGCATTCAAAACATATCGGTGCCTGAATATTTTCCTCAATGGTTGCCAAAGCATCTTCTGAGAACATATATTTTAGGAAATCTTTTGCCATATCTTGTTTTGCACTACGTTTTGGAATGAACATAAAGTCTTGTGAATTAATACCTAAATATGGAACATAATTACCATTTTCATCTGTCGGTACGGTAACACCTTCTGCACTGAGAGCTTTTCCTTCCGCATCTGTCATAGTCGGAACTGGCATGAAGCCCCATGCATCTAAGTTTTCCATAAGGTCAGTAGACTCTGAATATAACCAACTTCCTGCCGGAACAAGTAACGCACGTCCTAATAAGAATTGTGTCTGTGATTCTGTATGGTTATAGGACAAGCAGTTCGGAATAGAACTTGCAGAAGAAACAGTGCCATCTTTACCTTCTGTTAACTCCAACAAATCCATGATTTTTTGATAACATACATAGAATGCTTCGTCATTAAACATATCCGGGTTAGACTGTTGTGCAAAGAATTCGTTCATTTTCTCTTTGCCCCAATATTGCTGCATCCAAGGTTTGAATAAGAATTCCAGCGTACCGATACTTCCTGACCAAGCCCATGCTTTCACGTCTAATGTTTCACCTGCTGATGAATAGCTAAACAATTCTTTGTTTGAACCATTCTTCACTGTAGTTTCAAGAGCTTCGGTAACCTGTGTGAGTTCTGCCGTAGTAGTCGGATAATCGTGTCCTTCTTCCCAGCCAAGTACGTCGTGGCAAAGATAATCCATCATTTCTTTGTTATAGGCCATTCCGATTGGTCCCATAGAAAGTGGAAGCATGCCATATCTTTTACTACCATCCGTATTCTCAACATAGTAGTCCTGAACAAGACATCTTTCCGCTAAGGATTTCCCGTCTGAGGAATCCGTATAGATATCGGTAATATCTACGATAAGATCGTTCTTAAGCCAATCTGCCCAGTCACCGGTCTGTCCAAAATAGACATCTGCGCACTCCATAACATCTGTGGAAAGAATTGTAAACAGGTTAGAGTTCAAAAGCGCATCAAACTGAACATTTACCTCAATACCCGTTTCGTATGTGTATTGTTCTGCAACGTCTTCAATCCAATCTGTACCGAGACCGTTTGTCTGAACAACTACACTAATGCTTTCGCCTGTAAGTTCAGCTGCGCCTTCCTTGCCACCACCACAAGCAACAAGTCCGAAAACTGTACTTACCGTAAGTAAAATCGCCATCACTTTCTTAAAAACTTTCATTACTTTTTTCCTCCTTTTTAATAGTATTTTTTTGTTCTACACGATTGGAATTACAAACACACCTTCTCCGGCACCAATTTCAAATGTGTAACTGCCGTTTTCTAATGTGATTGTCTGTTCCTCTCCGTGTATATATGCAATTGCTTTTGTTGCTTTGTAGAAGGAAATTGTCACTTTATCACTCTTCCCTTCACTTGGCTCCGTTGCATTTACAATCATGTATCCGTCGTAACCTTCTCCGTCTTTCAAGCAGCCGATAATGGTTTCCTCAGAAACAGAAACTTCTTTCACACGTTCATTTTTATAATCACTGATTTTGCCGAGTACCATGCTCTTTGTCTTGCCTTCTGGCGCAACTGCCATTGTACCTTGCCAATTGAAGTTCAGCATCACATGGTCAAACTTTTCAAGTTCCTGATTCATTGCCTGTACTGCATAGTAAGCATCTGTTTTCACACCAGGACCACCGTTTGTTTCTGGCGGCATTACCATTGCATCGTAGAAGGTCTCTGCCGTTGGGTCTGTAGTTCCCCAATGTAGCCAGTATGTAAAGTAACCAAATTCCTTCACACCGTAAGCCAATGCGCTATACATCTGGAAGCCGATATCTTCCTTTGTAGAAATCGTTCTGGCATGAGAAGACGAATCCTGCATACCTGGTTGGCCGTAGCTACTGCTTTGTATGGTCAAACCAATCTTTGCATTTCCATGATTCTTAGCCTTGGTTGCAACCAATTCTAAATTTTCATAGAAACTATCCATGATGAAATTGACTTTTCGAGAACCATCTACACGAAGCGGATAATAGTCATAGGTAAATGAATTCATATTTTCCAAATATGTGTCTATATATTTTGAGTACTCTTCAACCGCATTTTGATTGTTTGATGAAAAACTTACATGAGCACTACCATAAATTGGATGAAAGCTACCAAAGAACATGGCATCTGGTTTCAAAGTAAGTAAGTACTCTTTGTATGCTTTGAATGTCGGAGCAAATTCTGCTTTTGGTTCATCTTTAAACGAGAACCCACGGAACATTTGGTAAGTAGAAAGAGTGGAAACCATCTTCTGTAAATACGCTTTGTTTTCATCTGAAATTCTAAAATCATCTGTTGCTGTATAACGTTCTAGCGGTCCTGTATGTACAATCACTGGTATGCCAACCTTTTCAGCCAACTCCATGGTCGTATATAGATTGCTTTCGCTGAATTTTTCGTTTTCTTCCCAGTCTCCGTTATACTCCGTTAACATGAAGGTGAATCCTGCATCCTTGTAATCCCGAAACTCTTGCTCATTGATATTGCTCGCCCAGCCAACTCTGGATTCATCCCTAGCTCCATTTATCGAATCTGGGTATAAATAGTCCTCTTTCGCCGGCATACAATATGCACCACGTTCGATATGAGCATTGTCTTCATAAGTCGGAGTACCTTCCGTAACTTTGATATTGGGTTCTTTTCCTGCTGAACCACAGCCCATCATAGAAACTATTGTCGTTAACATAATTAAGAAACTAATCCTCCTTTTCATATATGCATTCCTCCTTTTAATATAATTATATTTTTCTGTACTACCAATATCTATTGTTTTTTTAGAAAAATGAACGATTTTTTTTAAATTATATATTTTTTAAAAAACACTCGTTCATTTTCTTGTTTATGTGCAAAAAAAGTGGTATAATTTGTGCAATTAGACGAAAGGAATTGATGACATTGAGCACCAAAAAGAATATTATTCATCACACCATTGAATTCCATGCACCTTCACTGGAAAACGAAGTTGGATTTCTTTTTACGAATGTCGATGCACCAACCCACATTCATGACGGTTTTGCCGAGTTCTCGCTGATAACTTCTGGAGAGTGGCTCCATGCTTTTGAAGGAACAACGCGACATTTCCAAAAGAATACTTTGATTTATTTAGGAACAAACACCGTTCACTCTCTAACTCCTTGTATTCCTGACAGTAATCATTTCACGTTCTTTTTTAAAGAAGATTACTTAAGAGAGACCTTGGAGAAGTTTTTCCCTGAGCGCATGGACATCCTGACAACTAAATACAAAGAAACAATGTTATCACCAAATGTTGCCTCCTTTTTACTCTACGAGGCTCATGAAATGATTGGAAGTCGTACTTCATTTCGCCACGAGATGGAATTCCAAAATTATATACATAATCTCATCTATTTCATGTTTTTTAAGGGAGATATATTTTCTGAGACTTCCACAAAAAATAAACACGCCTTCACTCTGCGTACCTATTTTGATAATTATTTGTTCCTAGACGAACCTTTGGTAGCTATATATCAAATGTTTCCTCTCAGTCCTGCTACCTTAATCAAGCAATTTGAAAGCGAAACAGGGCAAACAATTGTACAATATCGTAATGATAAACGAATGGAATATGCTTCCCTTCTACTGAAAGATTATAAAATGACAATTATTGATGTAGCAAACAAGGTTGGCATCTCCTCTCCAAGTCATTTTGCTGCAGAGTTCAAAAAGAAATTCGGGGTTTCCCCAAAGGAATTTTCTAAAAGACATGTAATATAATAGCATTGTTTGGGTACTCTAAAGTCTGGAACATATTTCCATGCTTGATGCACAAAAAAAAAGGATGTGATTTATCTAACCCGAATCACATCCTTTTATTAATTTAATTCTCTATCACACACAGCCCGCCGTTCCTATTTTTGTTACAACTTCCACGTCTTTTCCACAAAACGCCACTCCATACTTATATATTTCATGAACTCCCTGCATTTTCATATCCTCATCATATTTTTTACTTTCAATCTGCTCAAGGGCTTTTTGCGCTAATTCTTTCAACTCTTCTGTCATACTCTTTGCAGACTTCAACTCCATTAAGATGCCTGGTAGTTCTAGCTGTCGTGGCATAAGCCCGATATCAAATCTCCCTTCGCCGGACTCTCTATTTGAGGTCACATAATAACGGTTATCCAGCATTGCACAAAGTCCGAGTACAAAGCCATGATAAAAATTTTCGCTTGCAGCATCGTTATAACTTACTGTTTGCAATAACAACTTATGAAGTTCCCTTTGTAGACCCTCTGCATCATTTTTATATAATGCCTCATGAATCTTCATAACCGTAGATGGTGGGATCACATGTTTCATCTTACTGAGGATTTCTTTTCTAAAAACAGAAAAAAGTTCTATGTTTGGAATCGCCACTTCACATATGTATTCCCCGTTTATTAAATGTTTTTTTACAACTTTTAAATATCCAGATACCAGTAGAAAACTATACACCGATGCGGAATCATCTTGAAGTTCTGGATAAATCACACTCGTGTCCACCTGTGTACATACGGATTGTCCTTGCAATAACATGTGCAATTCTTTTCTAGTCTCATTTGACACCTTAGTCAGAATCTCTCCTATCACATCATTTTTCGCAGTCGACACCCAATATGCCTGTGGTTTACATTGATTATCTAAGTATCCAATTACCGACCAAGGATTAAAAATATCTGTTTGACCAAATCGATAACCATCATACCATTCACATATTTCCTCATACTTTTCCGGAACACCATAGTACACCACCAGCTGTTGCACCTCTTCAGGAGTAAAGCCAAAAAATTCACTGTATTGATCATCCAATACAGAATTTACTTTTACATTATTCAAGCTACTAAAAATACTTTCCTTGGCAACACGAAGAATACCAGTCAAAAATCCATATGCGAGATAATGATTATCCTTTAAGCCTATCGACAGGAAATTACGCATAAATGTAACTGCCTGGTCATAATATCCACGCATATGCCCTTGCTGTATGGGCGTATCATACTCGTCAATCATAATAAATGCCTTCTTTCCATGATGCTTTGCAAGCATACGCGACAAGAACAACAACGCTTGCGCTAATTCTATCTCCGTTGCCTCCCCATATGCTACTTTCTTATAATATCGTTTTTCAAACTTGTCACATTTATCACTTTCGAACAATTCCTGATGTCTATTAAACTCTGTTGCAAGAATGAATTTCAAACAGTTAATGTTATCCTCCCATGTTGCATATTTTACATCCTTAAATGTAAGAAAAATAACTGGGTATTGTCCTTGATGTTTTCTATAATCCTCTCCACATCTCCAAATTTTTTTATCCTTAAAATATACAGATGTATCATCTTCCGTTTTCTCAAAAAACACTCGAAGCATATCCATGTTTGATGTTTTCCCAAAACGTCGTGGGCGGGTGAATAATGTCACAGTCGTTTCCTGTTCTAAAATTTCTTTGATAAGTAAAGTTTTATCAACATAACTAAATTTTGAAGACAATGTACGAAAATCTGTGACACCAATAGGCAATGGTCTTCTTTTGGTAATTCTCTTGTCAGCACTTGTCTCAAATCGCAGCTCCATCCCCAAACTATCCGCATACTGCTTCAACATAGGAATCGGTGTTATCTCCTGCTTGCTCTCCATACGTTCAACTTCTGTAACCGAAATTCCTATGGCATCTGCAATATCCTGACTTGTCTTATGCAACAGGTTCCGATACGCAACCAAACGGTCAATAATATCGTCATTCGTCATCTTTGCAATTGCTTCAATTGTAAATGTCATATCATCTGTTATAACTACATAATCCATACTAACCATCTCCCCACAATGTTGATACCATAAATTTACTTCATTTAGTTTTTCTGTATTATATCATATATACGTTATTTCAGCAAGTGAATTTTCTCTCTGATGCTTCAACCGAATGGACTTTGAAATTAAAACGGCTCTACAACAAATGTTGGGATATGAGGCGATGCGTACGATAGACATTGAAGGATGTAGTGTTTGCTACATCTTTTTCTTGCGAAGCAAGTTTTCAAAAAACAAGAGTTTCTAAGATGCCCATTTCACAGAACCTATTACACATATAAAAAGCAAACTCACAGCCCATTGTTCTGAACGATATTATGTATGAGATAACATTGAAAGATTCTTTAGAAAGTCTTGAAACTGCAGTTCAGAAAATGCGATAGCGCGGCAAATTGTCTGAGTTTGCGAGTTTTTGACGCGCTATCGTAATCACATTTCTGAACGCAGTTTCTTAGACTTTCTAGAATCTTTCACCTGGTTGGCGAGAACATAATATCGCTCAGAACACGGTCTGTTCAAACATGCTTTTTATAAGTGACTTTTTGTGAAATGGGCATCTAAGAAACTCTAACCCCAACATTTGTTGTAGAGCCATTAAAACAGGCCCCACGACGTAAGTCGTAGAGCCCTCACATTATCTTCTAAGCTTCATCAATTGCTTTTCCGATGTCATTTCTCTTATATTTGTTTGCAAAATTTACCCACTCTGTTGCAGCATAAGCATTTGCTCTTGCTTCTTTTAAGTCTTTTCCCTTAGCAGTAACTCCAAGTACACGTCCACCGTTTGTCACGATAGCATCACCGTCAAACTTGGTTCCTGCATGGAAGCAATAATATCCTTCGTGTTTTTGGAATTCATCCAAGCCTTCGATTGGGAATCCTTTTTCATAGCTCAATGGATATCCGTCTGATGCAAGTACAACGCATACTGCTGCATTATCTTCAAATTCCAATTCTACTTTGTCTAATGTTCCATCGATACAAGCCTCAAACACTTCTACAATGTCACTCTTCATACGTGGCAACACTACCTGTGTTTCCGGATCACCGAAACGAGCATTGTATTCCAATACACGTGGACCATCTGGTGTCAGCATCAATCCAAAGAAAATAATTCCTTTAAATCCTCTGCCTTCTGCCTTCATTGCATCAACAGTTGGCTGATAAATATATTTCTTACAGAACTCGTCAACTTCTTCTGTGTAGAATGGGCTTGGTGAAAATGTACCCATACCACCTGTGTTAAGTCCTTGGTCTCCATCCTTTGCACGTTTGTGGTCTTGTGCAGAGGTCATCGTTTTAATTGTGTTCCCATCCACAAAAGATAACACAGAAACTTCACGTCCCGTCATAAACTCTTCGATAACCATACGATTTCCAGCGGTACCGAATTGCTTATCCAACATAATCGAACGAACGCCTTCTTGTGCTTCTTCTAATGTATTACAGATTAATACACCTTTTCCAAGCGCAAGACCGTCAGCCTTTAACACGATTGGGAATTTTGCTGTCTCCAAGTAGCGAAGTGCCTCTTCTGCATTGTCAAAATTCTCATACGCCGCTGTTGGAATATTGTATTTTTTCATCAAGTCTTTGGAAAATGCTTTTGAGCCTTCCAAAATCGCTGCATTTTTGCGTGGTCCAAACACACGAAGTCCCGCTTCTTCAAAGGCATCCACTACTCCGCCAACCAACGGGTCATCCATACCGATTACCGTAAGGTCAATTTCTTTTTCCTTTGCAAACGAAACTAACTTGTCAAATTCCATTGCACCGATTGCAACACATTCTGCATATTCTGCACAGCCCGCATTTCCCGGTGCGCAGTAAATCTTATCTACTTTCTCGCTTTGGGCTACTTTCCATGCAATTGCATGTTCTCTTCCGCCACTTCCTACGATTAATACTTTCATCTGAAATTCTCCTATTTTATCCACACTTTTCCGTCAATCATTTCCAGTTTGTCATTTGCAATCAAATCAATTGCCTTCGGCAAAATCTTCCACTCTGCCTGTTCCATGACTCTGCGTTGTAACAACTCTGGGGTATCCCCTTTTTCTACAGCAACTGCTTTCTGTAAAATAATTGCGCCTGTATCAGTTCCTTCGTCCACAAAATGAACGGTTGCTCCTACCACTTTCACGCCTTTTTCCAAAGCCGCTTCATGTACCTTCAAGCCATAGAATCCCGTCCCACAGAATGACGGAATCAGAGATGGATGGATATTGATGATGCGATTTCTATATTGTTCAATCATCTTCTCCGGAATAACTACAAGGAAACCGGCAAGCACAAGCAAATCGGCTTTCATCTCGTCAACTGCATGCAACAATGCATCGTTGAATTCGGCTCTTGTCTCATAATCTTTTGGAGAAATGCATTGGTTAGGGATTCCCTTCGCCTTTGCTCTTTCTAATGCATACGCATTTTTATTATTACTGATAACGCCGACAATCTCTGTATTCGTTATCTCTCCATTATCTACTGCATCGATAATTGCTTGTAAATTTGTTCCTCCACCGGAAACCAATACAACAACTCTTAGCATAAAGTAACTCCTTTGTCACCTGACTCAATATGACCAACTACATATCCGTCTTCTCCAGCTTCTTTGATTGCTGCAAGGGTAGCTTCTACATCTTTTTCATCAACTGCAACAATCATACCAAGTCCCATGTTAAATGTGTTGTACATCATTTGTTCTTCGATGTCACCATCTACTGCTAACATTTTGAAGATTGGTGGGATTGGGTAACTGTCTTTTTTAACAACAGCATGTGTACCTTCTTTTAACATACGTGGAATGTTTTCATAGAATCCGCCACCTGTAATATGGCTACATGCTTTAATCTTAATACCAGATTCTTTAATCGTACGCAATGCTTTTACATAAATTTTTGTTGGAGCAAGTAATGCTTCACCCAATGTACATCCCAAAGAATCATATTCTCTCTTAAGAGATTCTTCACTCATATTGAACACTTTACGAACCAGTGAAAAACCATTGCTATGTACGCCTGAAGATGCCATACCGATAAGCACATCTCCCGCTTTTAAATCTTTCCCTGTAATTAAATCTTTTTCATCTACGACACCAACAGCAAAACCTGCAAGGTCGTATTCGTCAACCGGATAGAATCCTGGCATTTCTGCTGTTTCACCACCGATTAAAGCTGCACCTGATTGGATACATCCGTCTGCAACACCACTAACGATTGTTGCAATTTTTTCCGGTTCATTTTTACCACATGCAATGTAGTCTAAGAAGAATAAAGGTTCTCCCCCTGCACATGCGATGTCATTTACACACATTGCCACACAGTCGATACCGATTGTATCGTGTTTGTCCATGATAAATGCTAATTTTAATTTTGTTCCAACACCATCTGTTCCGGAAACAAGAGTCGGCTTTTCCATGTCTTTAAATTTCTCCATAGAAAAGGCACCTGAAAATCCGCCGATGTTTGTGAGTACTTCCGGTCTCATTGTTGCCTGAACATGTTTTTTCATAAGTTCTACTGATTTGTAACCAGCTTCAATATCTACGCCCGCGTTCTTATAATCCATCTTTTTATCCTCCATTGTGTCTTACATTTGTTTTACGTATTCCTTATATCCAAGTTCAGCTAACTTATCTGCTTTTCCTTGAACTGTTTCTTTCATTTCTACAGAATATGCTTTCAGCTTATCCAAAATCTCTGGATTCGATGTAGCTAGAATCTTTGCTGCCAAGATACCTGCATTTGCTCCACCATCAATTGCAACTGTTGCAACAGGGATTCCAGGTGGCATCTGCAAAATGGAATATACTGCATCCATACCATCCAAATTCTTTCCCGATATCGGAACTCCGATAACCGGCATTGGGAACAATGCTGCGCACATACCCGGAAGGTGTGCTGCCATTCCTGCTCCTGCGATAATTACTTTGTAGTCTTTCTCTTCTGCTGATTTCGCATAATTGAAAAATACATCTGGCATACGGTGAGCTGAAATAATTGTCATCTCATACTCAATACCAAATTTCTCCAGCATGTCTGCTGCTTTACTCATAACCTTAAGGTCTGAGTCACTTCCCATTACGATTCCTACTTTTGGCATCTTCTTTCTCCTTTTGTTTTATAAGTAATGAAAATAAATACAAGTTCACTTATAAGATATTTTACTAACGCAGGCATTGAATGTCAACCGTTATCCACGTTATATATCCTTATAAATATTAATAAATGCTTATTACTACATTTCGTCAAGTGCCTGATTTAAAACCTCTGTACCTGTTAATACAAATCTTCCATCCAACAGGATTGGTATCCTCGTTCCATCTGCCTTAACAACACTAATTTCTCCCAACTCATCATATGGGATGGTAATATCCGTGTGGCAGTTGAAGTACGCCTTTGAAACATCCTCTTTTCTCAAAATAGATACCGAATTATCCTTTGCAACAATCTCTTTTCCATTTTGGTTATAAACACGATTCTCTTCACTCCAGCTATAGCAAGTATCTCCAATCGCAAAATGTGGACCTGTCTTTTCTGCAATCAGAATCGGGAACTTATCCTCTATCTGATACTTTCTTGCCACCACATAAGCCGTGGTGTTGGTTCCAATCGCAAACTCTCCCATTGGAAGTGTATCATGGTTATAAAGCACGTTATCTTTGATAAATTTCTTTCCTTCTTCTGCATCCTCAAAGTTGCTACAATTATAATCCGTTATTCTTCCATCTTTAAAAGTAAGCTTTAAATCACGATACTGCAGTTCATTCAAATATACTTTGCTTACATTGAGAACCCCGTCTGTACCCTCCAGCACCGGTGAAGTAAACACCTCCCCAACCGGAATGTTGACATCAGCCACACAGTTTTCAAAAATGGTCTCTTTTTCAGGTTCCTGTAATCTATATAACTGAATTTTTAAATCCGTCTCATTTTCACCCTTGCCAACTACATGTACATATTCCCCTTGGTCAAGAACATCTATGATGGTCTGTTGCACCTTTTCATACAAATTCGCATCCAAAGTATTAATACGGATAATCTCATCAAAAATCTCCGTATACTGCTCGCCAATCTCCGGAAGTGGATAGGCAATAATGGTAAAACTACGTTCATCGCCTTTGATATATTGATTAGTCAATTGTCCGGACTTGTTATCATACAAGACAGATAATTGCTGCTGCTTGTCACTCAAGCGAATGGCTTCTGATTTTTGAACCGGTGAAAATGGTTCCTCTCCGAACACTTCCATCACAGCCGGACCGGCAAAGCCTGCCGCCCAATCTTTATACTGCTCATATGCATTCTTCATGACATCCAATTTGCGCTCTATAAATTTCTTATCCAAGAACAATGCCTGATCGTCACGATGATCGTAATCATACTGCTTGTTTGGATTGCCGCCACAATAACCAATCTTGTGCTGTTGCTTTTTTGTGACCACATTCACAGCCGCACGATAAATACTTGGACGAAGTCCCATTTTAGCAAAATTTTCAATTGCCCTTCGAATCACCCGTTCGAAGCCCAATTGGTAACGTACGTTAACCACTAATTTTTTTGATAAATCAATGCCTGCAATTTCAAAGCCCTTCCGATAACCTTCCGTATAAACCTCTGCCATACGGTCAATCACTTCTTGCGGAAGGGAATTTAAGTGTTTGGCAGTTCCGATTTCATTTTCAGAAACAAACTCACCATAATAATATAAATAACTCAGGTCATTGAGATTGCTATTCATCACAATATCTGTGGCAAATGTGCAGTTTGAGTTCACCTGTTCTTCTATTCGGTCCGTTAAAAACACGTCGCAGTAATCACTTGCGTACCAATAGATAATACTTTTAAGTTCTGCTATGTCCGGTTCTTCCTCTGCTTCGAAACAATTGTAAACTTCAATAAATAATTCATTACAAATGGTCAGATATTCCAAACGCTTTTCATATACATATGGAATTTCACTTCGTATCTCCGTATATAGAAAACTAAGAATCCGCCCATACTCCTCACCTATTTTTACAACGGCATAGGTGGGATTTGCATAACTTCCTTCGTAGTTCTGACTCAATATGTCTTTATAAAGATTATAATTTTCACTTTTCAGGTCTTCAAATGTACATTCTTCATTCTGCTTATTCTCCAACCGTTTTTTAACTGCATCTACCTCCAAAATAAACCTTGCCACAGTCTGAAAATAATCGCGATATTTCTGACCTACTGTATTCTCATTTACAATGGAACGAATGCGTTCTATTGCAAGTTCATATCTTTCATTCATTAAAACAAACCTCTACAAAAAATTATTATAAATCCAAAAATAAAAAATGCACTGCATATGGTTCCAATCTTACATGTCAGATAGTTTTTTTCACGTTCTTTAAACCCACGAACTCCCATATACAAACTTATCCCTGCAAGAATCACTGCACTTAAGCCAAGACCGCCGATAATCGGTGCCGCTGTTCCTCTGCTTGTATAAGCTTTCACAAGCAACCCAATCATAACAAGAAAAACGGTTGCTGAAAGTATACAAGATATGATTCCCCTCTTTGCGTGCTTTAATTTAGCCTGACCATATTTACGTCTTTTTCTATTCCGCTCTTTATCCCTTCGTGCCATATTTTCTCCTTATCGCATTCCATATAAGAAAACAGATGTATCCTATTGCCACACCACTTGTATTGAGTAACAAATCATCCACATCAAAACGTCCAACTTTTGTTATGAACTGAAAGATTTCAACTGATAGACTTAGCAGACATCCATCAACAAGCGTTGCCCAAAAACTCCTTTTCTTACTCGCCAGAGGCTCAATAAAACCAAAGGGAGCAAATATCAGTACATTCCCAAACAAGTTGATGTATGACATCAATCCCAATTGTTCACGGTATTTCCAGAAACGCTCTATTTCTTGAAATGGAGTGATATTATAATGGTAATCCTGCATAACTCCACTTCTTCCGTATATTTCAGAAAAAATCAAAAAATACAACAAAAAGAAAATATACAATCCAAATATTATTTTCTTTTTCACTTACGTTCTTCTCCTACTATTTAACACCATACTGTTCATAGTATGCATCAATTGCCGCTTTCAATGTATTATCAATAATAATTTCCCCATTGCACTCTTTGTTGTATAAGTGTTCTACAACTTCTGCCATAGATACGATTGCTGCTGTCGGGAAACCGTACAAATCTTTTACTTCATCTAAAGCACTCTTTTCGCCGCCTTTTCCCACTTCCATACGATTCAAGGAAACCATAAGTCCAACAATCTCCACATCTGCAGCACCTTTTACTTTTGGCACTGTCTCTTCCATCGATTTACCGGATGTTGTAACATCTTCAATCATAATCACTCTGTCACCATCCTGCAGTTTACTTCCAAGGAAACTTCCCTTGTCTGCCCCATGGTCTTTTTCTTCTTTACGATCTGAACAATAACGAACCTCTTTGCCAAATAAATTGCTATATGCAATGGCTGTAACAACTGCAATCGGTATTCCTTTATATGCAGGTCCAAACAACACATCGAATTCGTCGCCATATGTGTTATGAATTGCTTTTGCATAATATTCGCCTAATTTCATAAGTTGTGAACCAGTCACATATCCACCCGCATTCATGAAAAAAGGAGACTTTCTACCACTCTTCAATGTGAAATCTCCAAACTTCAACACCTTACTTTCTACCATAAAGTCTATAAACTCTTGCTTATATTGTTCCATCTCTATATCCTCCTTAATTTTCAAGTTTTTTCCTTTTATCATAGTATCATAAAAATATGTTCATTTCAATTGCACTTTACTCTATTTTATGGTATACTTTAGCGAATTACATTATTAAATTATATTTCACAAAAGGAGAGACTAAAATGACAAATACTATCATTGGACTTTTAACAGTCATTGTTATTTATCTTATTGCTATGGTCTTAATTGGTGTATATTTTTCAGCCAAGAACAAGGACGTTAGCGATTTCTATCTTGGAGGGCGTAAACTAGGTCCTATCGTAACAGCCATGAGTGCTGAAGCCTCCGATATGAGCAGCTGGCTCTTAATGGGACTTCCTGGTGTTGCCTACCTATCTGGTTGTGCTGAAGCTGGTTGGACCGCAATCGGTCTAGCCATTGGTACTTATTTCAACTGGCTGATTGTAGCAAAAAGACTTCGTCGCTATACTGCAAAAAATAATTCTATTACGCTTCCGGAATTTTTCTCGAATCGTTTTCGTGACAACAGTCGCTTGATCTTAGCTATTTCTGCTATTTTCATTGTGGTATTCTTTGTGCCATATACTGCTTCTGGATTTGCAGCATGCGGAAAATTATTTGCTACTTTATTTGATATTCCATACGCACCAGCTATGATTGTCAGTGCAATCATTATTGTTGCTTATACTGCATTAGGTGGTTACCTTGCAGCAAGTACAACAGACCTTATTCAGAGCATTGTTATGACAGGTGCACTTATTATCGTTGTGGTATTTGGTGTGAATGTTGCCGGCGGTATGGATGCAGTACTTGATAACGCCAAAAATTTGGACGGTTATATGAGTTTGTTTGCTACTCATGATCCTGTAACCGGTACATCTTCAGCATACAACGGATTAACCATTGCTTCTACACTGGCATGGGGACTTGGATACTTTGGTATGCCTCATATTTTGCTTCGTTTCATGGGAATCGAAGACGAAAACAAATTGAAAATTTCCAGAAGAATTGCTACGGTATGGGTTGTGATTTCCATGGCTGTTGCTATCTTTATCGGCATTATCGGTTACTCTATGTCAAAGGCTGGAGCTATTGAGGTGCTTGTAGGCAAATCTCAAGCTGAGACTTTAATCATCAAAACGGCAATGTTGTTGAGTGAAAATGGTGTTCTCGCATTGATTATGGCAGGACTTATCCTTGCCGGTATCCTTGCCTGCACAATGTCAACTTCAGACTCGCAGCTTCTTGCTGCTTCTTCCAGCGTGTCTCAGGATTTGCTGAAGAACTGCTTCGGATTAAAGCTTTCTGAAAAAGCATCCATGCGTACTGCAAGAATAACTGTCGTTTTAATCTCTGTAGTAGGTGTTATCATTGCATGGAACCCAAACAGTTCCGTATTTGATATTGTATCCTTTTCATGGGCCGGTTTCGGGGCTTGTTTCGGACCATTGATGTTGTTCGCATTATTCTGGAAACGTACCAACCGTAACGGTGCCTTAGCCGGAATGATTGTTGGTGGTGTGATGGTATTTGTATGGCACTACCTGATTGCACCAATTGGTGGTATTTGGGGAATTTACGAATTGCTTCCTGCATTTATTCTTTCAAGTATTACTATCGTAGTGGTAAGTTTATTGACTGCTCCACCTTCAAAAGATATTGTAGAAGAATTTGAATCTGTTTAAAATCGGAGGAATACTATGAATATTGCTGTAATTACCGGTGCTTCCAGTGGCATGGGACGAGATTTCGTCTATGCCATTGATAAGGAATTTACTTTAGATGAAATCTGGGTGATTGCCAGACGAGAAGAACGTCTATTAGAATTACAAAAGGATTGTCGTGCCAAGATTCGCCCAATCGCATTGGATTTGGCTGTTTTGGAAAGTTATGAAGTTTATCGCAATTTGTTAGAAGAATTAAAACCATCCATTCAAGTTCTGATAAATGCTGCTGGTTTCGGTCTTTTCGGTGATTTTTCACAGATGGATCTGGATAAGCAATTGAATCTCATTGATTTAAACATAAAAGGTTTAACTGCTATTACCCACATCAGTCTTCCATATATGCCGGTTGGCAGCCACCTACTGAATCTGGCCTCCAACTCTTCTTGGCAGCCGGTGCCATATATTAATGTGTACGGCTCATCCAAAGCTTATGTGATGAATTTCTCAAGGGCTTTGGAAATGGAGCTGAAAAAACGTAAGATTCACGTAATGGCTATTGCACCGCACTGGATTAAAACAGAATTCTTTAACCGTGCGGTTCAAGATGACACCATCAAATATTACGACCGTTTCTACACCTCCCAACAGGTAGTGAATAAGGCCATGAGGGATTTACGCAAGAGAAAATCTGTTTCCATTATGGGCTTCCCTGTTAGAATGCAGGTGCTGCTGGTGAAGCTGTTACCGGTAAAATGGGTAATGGGAATCTGGTGCAAACAGCAGGGGAAATAGAATATGAATGACGAGAAGCACACCACTGAGTGTGCTTCTATTATTATCGCTTGCCTACTCGTTGTATTCATACTTAATCATTTCTTATGGTAATAGTAATTCCACTATAATCATAATTTATTGGTTCCAAAATACGTGTTGTTAATATTCTCAAAAGTGTTTCCGTATCATAGTGTGTCTCCACAAATATTTTATCATCAATTTGTAAAGAACTCCGCATTCCATCTGGCTTTTCAGCCAAGAAGACTCTTGCTCTGCCAGACACTTTTCCACACAAATCCTCTAATCGTTTGTGATTTAACATAACTTTATTACATCTAGTTAAAATCACCTTTACAACATTTTTCCATGTCCGTACATCTTCACGCGTGCCATCTGGAAATCTCACTCCAGTTGGCTTCTTACCTTTAAAAATTCCTGTCGCTGCTGTAAGTGGGTATAAGCTTTCATATTCTCTTACTTCCGCCACTTGTCCTGTAGGAACATTTTCCGTTCTAAGAATTTGAATCATATGGTCAAATGTAACATTAATTTCTTGAATAAGTTGTGTTCTAAAATTCTGTAGTTCTTGAATAGTATCCATTTTTATTTCCTCCTTAACCGTACTTGCGCACGTGCTAAATATTCTCTGCTTATATATTTACACATGCTGACGTTTTTGTCAATAGTTTTTATATAAAACTTTTTCATTTGTAAGCTTCTAAATCTTATGATACACTAACTATGATTTAAAATATAAAAGAATTTGTTTGGAGAGAGAAATGAACAATTTGAATTTTATTTTTCTAGAAGAATATAAACATCTTGATAAATTGTGTAGCGAACTTTATGACGGGCAACCTGGTGTCACAAGCTATATCAATGCTATGAAAAATATGGATTGGAATGATGCCCGCCAAGTTTCGAATTGGAGGTCTGATTTAAACAACTTAATACGTCTTCGGCATATTAGAAATCATTTAGCACACACAGAAGGTTCTTTTAATGAAAAACTTTGCACAAGTGTGGATGTGAATTGGGTGAAAGATTTCCGTAATCGAATTCTGAAACAAACAGACCCTCTTGCACTCTTACGTAAATATTCCAGAAAAAACATTTCCTATAAATGCTCGGATGTGAGAAATAAAAATGAATCTTCCTTCTGGTCAAATGTTTTTCTTGTTGTAAGTGTAATTCTTGTAGTAATTTCACTAGTCTATCTTTGGGTTCACAATATATTTTGATATGTAAATATTGAGAAATATAAAAATGGAAAAGGCGTGAGGTTTTTGTCTCACGCCTTTGGTTACTATGCTACTGCATTACTATTTATATTCTCAATAACTTTTCGAATCCCCCTCCAAACTGTCATATCAGCAAAGACTTCTGCAACACTTCCCTTATCTGTAAACGGAGATTCTAAAAGTACAGACATATCTTTTAGCATACCATTATGAACAATATACTCTATTATCTGATTGACAAAATATATCTGTCTACTGTCCATATTAGTATTATTCAAGAAATCTGCAAAAGCCTCCTTTGCGGCATTCATATCAAGTCCCACAATTTCTCGCACAAATTCACCAAGTGGCTTGTCGCCATATTCTGCCTCATAATCCGACTTACTTCCCACTTGGTTCCATAAAATGTCTTCCAATACCGAAATGTCACTTACTGTTAATGGTTTATTGGTTTTTAACTTGGCAATAACAAAATTGTCCTGATGCTGTCGCACATAGTATTCTGCTTTAGCCTTGTAATTTTTCAATTCATCGTTTTCCAATTCTGATTCACGCCAATCCACAGATAGGATCTCATCATTAAAATTCGTATCATATCTATGCGTAATGGCAGGTATATATTTCATCAAGTTTCTTAAGTTCTCTCGAACATGTTCAAATTCATCTATACCTGCTTTATCCAGATAATCCGTATGCAAAATCTTATTAATCAACTCTGCTTGCACCTGTATTTCCGGTATATTTGCAACACTTGCAATACCACTCACCCTTTTATACAAATCACCTCTAGCTTTTCCATATTTCTTTCCAGCAAGATATGCCAATTCTATTCCATACATAAGGGCATCAAACCGTACTGCACTAGCCTCATCTCCATTAGGCAAGATTAGTGGTGCCAATTCCTCTCGTACAGTCAACGTGTCTTCATAAGTTAATGCTTGATAGTTCTCTACTACTGAGTATGTATCTACATATTTCAAATGCTGACGAACGGCAAAATTATCCCTATTCAGTTCCTTTACTTTCCCTGTCATCTCCTCGACTAATTTGGTTCTATAAGCTATTAATCGTTCCACTTGATATTGTAAATCTTGTAGCTTGTATGCCATTTGAAATTCCAAATTGAAAATAGCCCCTTGCAATGCCACCATGTTAGCAGTAGGTTTCCCTTGGTTCATTCTAAAAAATTCAAAATTACCGCAGAAGTCAAATATATAAAATTTATCCTTATTATCCCCGTCCAATAATCCAGGGCAAAGACGAGTACCACGACCAATCATTTGCCAGAACTTCGCCTTACTCATCACTTTTTTAAAGAACACTAAGTTCAAAACTTCCGGCACATCAATACCTGTATCTAGCATATCAACTGATATGGCAATCTGTGGCAATTTCTTTGCATCAGAAAATTCATCAATTGCACTCTGGGCGTAGGTCATATAATTGTCAATGACTTTTGCAAACGGTTGACCGCTTTTGTTCAAATGCGGATACTCCTTATTAAAGACTTCCAAAATCTTTTCTGCGTGTTTATGGTTCTTTGCAAAGATGACTGTTTTACCAAGCATCTCCCCATAATGAATCTTCAACCCATCTGTCATTAACGTATGGAGAACTTGCTTTATAGTATCCTCATTAAATATCCATGTGTTTAACGCAGAAGAATTAATTCGTTCCGGAAGCTCTCCATCTTCTGTACCAAATGTATCCTCATACTCCTCTTTATCTTCTTCGGATAATTCATCGTACACAATTCCTTGCTCTATAAATTTCAATCTAGTCTCCACTGACATATAATCCACAAGATATCCATCTTCTACTGCTTGTGCCAGCTCATATCCATATGTCGGCACACCATTTTCCAGTTCAAAAATACTATATGTATTCTTATCAATCTCATCTTTGGGAGTTGCAGTTAACCCCACTAACATTGCATCAAAGTAATTGAAAATATCCCTATACTTATTGTAAATGGAACGATGCGCCTCATCGCAAATTACTAAATCAAAATGACCACATGTAAATAGTTTTTTCCGATTTTCGTCTTTGACAGAATCAATACAATGCATCATTGTTTGATAGGTGGAAAAAATACAATGTGCATTGTAATTATCTTTTTCCTCTACCAAGTTAGAACATGACAAATCCGGCAAAAGATTTACAAAACTTCTTTTTGCCTGTGTAACAAGGGAATTTCTATCTGCAAGAAACAAAATATTTTTCACCCATCCTGCATCCAAAAGCACCTTACATAACGCTATAACAGTTCTCGTTTTGCCTGCTCCCGTTGCCATAACAATGAGTACCTTACGTCTGTTTTTCTTATCAAAACTATCGCATACTGCTTTCACTGCGCTTTCTTGATAATAACGTCCTGCAATATTTCTATCTACAGAAGGATGTTTGAGACTTGTACGCATTGTTTGGAGATTAAACAACTGTTCCAAATCTCGCTTTGAATAGATAACCGCACATTTTCTTTCTGGATACTGATTATCAACAATTCTAGTTTCGAAACCATTGGTTAAAAATACTACCGGTCTACGATGATGTTTCTTTTCTAATAAGTCCGCATACAATTTTGCCTGTTGTCTCCCCTTAGAAACATCCACACAAGTTCGCTTCGCTTCAACAACCGCCAACGGTTTATGCATATCATCATACAATACATAGTCTGCATAGCCCACTTCAGACTTATTTGGCATTCCTGTAATTTCCACTTCATTAATCCAGTCTTTTCCCTCAATCCAACCTGCATCTGCAAGCATTGCATCAATATAAATCTTCCTTGTTTTATACTCGGACAAATCCAATGGTTTCGACACATATGTTTGTTGCTGTTCTTCACGCCTTGCAGTTAATTCTTCTTTTAAAGCTTTGTTTTCAGCCACAAGTGCTTTTAAATCGACATCTTCATCAGATATCTTGTGATAGACAGTAAACTCTTTCTGTTCTTTCAATAAACTCTCATCAAATTTACGTTCCTCGTATGTATCAGCATAACAATAAGCAACATAATCCAAAAAGACAAAAAGATTCTGTAAACATAAAGATGCTTCATCCATAGTTATCTTTTTGCCATTATGTGCTGCTCTGTTTCCAATCTTGCGAATCAAGTCTATTCGTTTCCACAGATTGTCATCTACCAAATTGTGAAAATCTTCTGTACTCATCAAACTGATTAACGTATCTTGATATGGCATTTCTAATGACTTGTCCACAGAATACATCCACTTAATCGCAAATTCCATTGCACGACGACAGTTAATGACACATGACTCAATATCAATACTTAGAATTTTCTCCGCTACAATTGCCACATCTGAAAAACTATTAAATTTCGGTTCGTTCTTTAAATAATCAAAGTTTGTCATGATACAACGCTCCTAATTATAATTTACTCGACATTATCCCAATACATCATTCATCATTTGGTCCATTATTATTTCGTTGTAAAGTTGATCCATTTCCTCATCACTTCTCATCGAGAGTCTCATAGAAAAAATGTTCTTGTGAATAGCAATATGTATTCTTGATCGTAATTTTTCTATATCATTTCCAACACCACTATATTGTGCCAACTTATTGATAATCAAATCCTCTTTCTCTAGCCATCCAAATTGTGTAGATGTAGTATATTTATTATCATACTCATACACCACTAGTTGTCTCTCGCTATTGCCATTCAACCATTTTATTAATAAGTTCCACCATTTTTTATCTGTCTCGCCCAACGCCATACCATATACACATATAATTGTACTTTGGTTAATGATATTTGTCGTGTTTGCATCATTTCCTTGTCTTAAAAACTGATTTAAAAGCGGCTTGACAATATAACGACAAAACATTCCATCTTCTGCGAGTTCCTTGTTCGCAATTTGACTCTTATCATTCACTCCTATTATTGGATATAATTCGCAATTCCCGTGTACATGAACAACTTGCCCTATTTTGTCTACTTTTTCCACATTCCCACTTCTTCTTGTACGAACAACATCATCCGAGATTGTCTTCAAGCATTTCTCTAATGTAAACGTATAGTTAAAGTTTATAAAATTATATGTGTGGTTTTCCGCACCATGAGTAGAATAAACTTTTCTTATCGCCGCACTGGATTCTGGTGCTAAATTTTTCGAATCATAAAATTGTACTAATGCATTTACCATCAAATCTCCAACTTCGTCATCAAACACCAGTGTCATTTCGTTATGTTTTAAATACTCAATAAAGTCATTTTCGAAGTCCTTAACTTGAGCAATAAAGTCTTGTTTTGTCTCATTATTAAACTTCAAAGTATATTGACCAAGTGCGCATTCAAAATCCGCCCATGTGTCATAATCACTACCAATCACATCAGAAAACTTTCTAATTCTTTCTTCCTTCTTACAGGAATTTTCTTGATATATAGGAAAAAAATCCTTAAATCTTGATTTCATTCCTATTCCAACATCAAATCCATTTCCAATTAAAAACGTTATATTCATTTCTTATCCTTTCGTTCGTTGTACTTTATGAATGAACTTCTTCTTATGATTGAGTTATTCTTTTTACTACCCTATCAAAATCCGACTCAATAGGCTGGGTTTTGTTATAGACTTCATATTCCGCATATGCCCTCTCTTGTGCCCGCTTATGCGAAACACGCCCATTGTCTTTTAAAATTTCATATTTCCTAAACTCTAAAAAGGCGTTTATACTTTCTGAAAATTCCTGCATTGTAAATGCATTTTCTCGTTCAATCAAATCTTCAATGTAATCAAAGTATCCCGTCACTGTTCTTTCTAGCTGTTTAATTTCCTTTTCACTTAGATAGTTCTTTGCAATTGTTGTATCTGATTTTAAAATACGACCATCTGGGGCATTTTTCCATGTAGTTAAACCCATATGTTCTTTTGTATGGTCTGCCAAGTCGTACACAATTTCAGCGGCTGTTTTGCCTGTAATTGCAAAATGAAATTTATTTTGCACTGTTGCGTAAAATCGGTGAGTAATTTCTGAATCCTTGCTATAATCAATGCTACATTCTGCAAATATGTCAGTGATTTGTTGCCATATTCTACGCTCACTTGCACGGATAGAGCGAACTCTTTCTAGCAACTCACGAAAATAATCTTTTCCAAAAGTTGTTTTGGCGAGTTTTAAACGTTCATCATCCATAACAAACCCTTTAATCATATATTCTTTCAAAATGTTTGTTGCCCAAATACGAAATTGTGTTGCTTGTATTGAGTTTACTCGATAGCCAACAGAAATAATGGCATCAAGATTGTAATAATTTGTCGGTATATACTGTGTCGTCCCCTCTGTTTTACCATGTGGATTGGGTGTTGCAATTTTTGCAACAACCAAGGATTCTTCTAATTCTCCCGACTCAAAGATGTGTGTTAAATGTCTACTGATTCCTGATTTATCTACGCCGAATAACTCTGCCATAGCTTTTTGTGTAATCCAGATAGATTCATCTTTTATCAATGCACTAACCGTTACAGAATCGTCTTCTGTACGATATAACACGATCTCCATTTGTTTTGTAATTTCATTTTTCATATAATCCCCCATTTTAAATGAAAATCTTATCCAAAGTATTGTTGCATAAGCGAATCCATTAATGTTTGTGTTTCATCTAATGACTTCTGTACTTCAAATTTCAATTTGTCGACTTGTGTTACAAATTGTTCAAACTCGTTTTGAAGAACAACTGGCGGAAAATAGTATTCAAAACTTCTTATCTTTTCCATATTGATTGATGCTTGAGCCACCTGCGATGCAAAGGTCATTATATAATCATGCGAATACATAAACAAATGTATCAAAAATACTGGATTGCACATCTTTTTATCTTGCAGGGTTATCTTTGCAACATTAGGTGCAAGATGATACTTATCATCTTCATCCACCATTGCCACATCGCCAATTGTTCCTGCATATGTCATCAAAATATCTCCATAATATAATTTTGATCGTGGTAGCAAGTCAGATGTTTCTCTGTCTATCCATTTAATATCATCCAATACCAAATGCCCCTTTTTACAATTTAAACCACGAAGCATTATAATATCGCCTCGCTCTTTGTATTGAATAAACTTTGTGAATTCAAATCCTGCTAATTTTGTTACATATGCAATATCACCGATTTTTTGTTTTACATCTGAAAACTTATCACCCAAAACCAAGTCGCCAAACATCTCCACAAATCGGGATTTGATGAGATTATCAAATTCTTGCAATTCCTGTTTACGCCCTTGAATAATTGTAGTAATCTTGTTCAACGCTTCAACCACATGTTTTTGGATTTCAAAAGAAGGAATATCAATTTCTACATCACCAAGATTTTTTCTGCTTATCCTTTTTCGAGTAGTCCCTGCTACATTGTTATTAAGCTGCTGATAATAACTTCTAGACTGCAGAAAATAACATAGGTATTCTTTATCAATTAGCTTTTCATTAACTCTGCAAATGCTACAATCAACCGCTGTTATCATTCTTTCAGTTTTCTCTGGAACAATGCAAGCTCTTCCTACTGGTTCAGGAAGTCTAGAAATTAAAATATCACCTGGAAAAACTTCCTCACATTTCAATCTATCGAAAGTTTCTTCAGATACATATTTTTCTTTACCTGCTTTTTCTAAAAAACAGCCCTCTCCTATATTACCTGTTTGTATTAAACGAATACCCGAATCTGATTGATCTTTGCTTTCAATCCAATCTCCATCTGTAAATAATGTACATATGGAACTTAATTTTGTCATCTCATCATCTCCACAAATCTAAATTTATATTTTCCCGTCTGCTTGTAGTCTGTCTTTTATTTGATCTATAAAAGGTCTCATTCGACGGTATGCTTTTTTACTCAAATCTAATTCGTAAGTTATTTTCTTCCTTCGTTCTGCAATTAAGTGAATTCCATTCCGATAATTATAAATCTCTATTATTTCACGCGGAAGATCTATCTCCTCAGACTTTTTATTCAAAAACTTATGAATGACACCTAACTTTTCTGCCGTCAAACATTTATCATCAAATCGCACTTTGGGTTCGTCTTTCTTCTTTTCGCCATAGTAAAACGTATAAATATCTTTTCCATCATGTTCCAGTAATTCTCCTAATTCTTCTCTTTGTTTCGTTGGAATTGAAATTGGAATTGGAACACATGAATACATCAAGTCATGGTACTCCTTCGTATCAGAATAATAGGTCTTTAGTACTTCTTCAATTACCGCTTCATAAATAGTCGCATATGCCAAAATTTGATTTCTTACTTCAAATATTAAATTTTCTCCTTTAGCTTCAATTCCTTCATACAATTTGTACGCAAATCTTATGGCTTTGAATTCTTCAACAAGTCGTTTTCTTAAATCTTCATCTTTAATAAAGAAGAATTCTGTCTCATACCATTCTTCATCAGCCAAATGATTGTTACAGTAATTATAAATTTCTTCTTGAATTTCTTTAGAAAATGCCATTATTCTCTCCTCTTGCTATCCTCAAAAGCCCTCATTATTCTTTTCATTATTTAGTGGTAGCACTCCATACTCCAATTAAGTAATTAACAAACGCACTACAAGAAACTAGCATAAATTTTGCTTCCTCAAATGTTGATGCTGGCCCACCTATATCACCAGCATGTCTAATCCCATTCGCATCACTTGTGTATCCATACAAAACGTTAAATGCAGTCTTCAATCCGCCATGAATAACCACTCCTTTGTTTTCCAATTTCTTTAACATATTACCAAGTGTGGCTTCCTTCCCTTTTAATTCAGTAAATATCTCACAAATCGCTTCCACAGCACTTATACTTTCTTTAATCGAATTTTCATAATCTGGATTGTCCCTATCAGCAAGAAGTGTGTTTGCCTTAGCAATATGTTCCCTCACAGACTCATACTTGCTACACAATGCATTTTTAATGGAAGTAACTTCCATCTCATCACTGATAGGAGAAATTTTTCCATTAATTAATCTGTACCCAACATATTCCTTTTTAAAAATATGGTTAAATCTATCGTGCAACTCATTTCTTTGCTTTCTATATTCTGAGTACGTGGAATATTTTCCCAGATATTGGTACCAATATTGCGCAAATGTTTCTATTAAAGTCAAGACGGCGTCATAATTATCATTCATAAGCGTTTCGTTTATATTCTTAAAAAAGGTTTGCTCAGAATAATAACGCGAAACATCAATTGTCTGTGTATAAACTTCCCCATACACATATTTAAATAGTTCTTGTTTGTCATCATGCGTATAGTGCGCATCTCCATATATAGTACCATATAATTGAACTATTAGATTTGCAAACTGCACTCTAGTTCGTTTATCAAAATCTCGAAGTTGAATTTCTGTGTTTTCCGGACTAATCCCATTTCTATCTGAAAAGCCGCCTCTTCTACTTACTCTAAGCATCTTTTTCTCCTATAGGTTTAATAATTTTCCCAATTCATCCAATTCTTTATTAATTTGACATTCAATTTTCTTAATATTAGCCAAAATCTCGCTTGTTGGTGGATATTCAACCGCTACATATTCCACCTGTTTATATTTGTTAATTGATAAATCATACTCATTTCCAACGATTTCTTCCTTTGGTACAAAAAAAGACTTGTCCGTTCTCTTTCTTTCCGTCTCCTTGTCTAAGTTATGGAATCGCTCAATGATATCATCAATGTCATTCTCTGCCACTGGTGTTCTCTTATCATCCAAACTAAGTCCATCTGCAGTCATATCATAGAACCAGACATTATCCGTACCACCATGCCCTGTTTTTGTAAAAATCAAGATTCCCGTCGATACTCCCGCATATGGTTTAAATACGCCTGAAGGCATTGAAATCACTGCTTCCAAGCGATTTCCTTCAACCAATTCTTTACGAATCGCTTTATGAGCTGCAGACGAGCCAAATAAGACGCCATCTGGGACAATACACGCACATCTTCCGCCCACTTTCAACATGCGTACAAACGCAACCAAGAATAACAACTCAGTCTTTTTGGTTTTGCACATTTTTAACAAATCTGCCGATACTGTATCTACATCTAAACTACCTTTAAATGGTGGATTGGCAAGTATTAAAGAATACTTGTCCTTGTCTTGATTTTGGTCAGATAAACTATCACGATATTCGATAAACGGGCTTTCTACGCCATGTGTCATCATGTTCATTGCACCAATTCTTAGCATGGTTCTGTCCATATCAAAACCGTAAAACATATGATTCATATAGTGGGTTTTTTTCTGTTTGTTGAAGAAGATTTCTTCTTTATGTTTCTCTTTCAAATATTCTCCTGCTGTCACAAGAAATCCAGATGTACCACAAGCAGGGTCACAAATAACATCATCCGGTTTTGGTTGCATAAGTTCAACCATCATGCGAATAATATGACGTGGTGTTCTAAATTGACCGTTTCTTCCAGACTGCGAAATCTTTGATAACAGATATTCATAGACATCGCCTCTAATATCCACATCCTTTACCTCTGCCATAATCGCATAAATCTCATCTAACGCATCCACAACTTTAGATAATAATAACGGTGTGGGAAGCTTAAAGATAGCATCATCCATATATTTGGAATATGCACTATTTCTATCTCCATGTAGATTCTTAATAAATGGGAACACCCACTCCTGCATTACAGTATACATACGAGCAGCTGGGAAATCATGAAATACAGACCATTTCAACTGTGTTCCATCAATCGTTCTATCCCCAATAGACACCTCATTAGCAAAGATACTCTTGTATGGGAGTCCAAGCATTGCGCTTTCTTTTGCTCGGATATTATCGGCATCATCTAAATCATGAATAAACATCAAATACGTAACTTGTTCAATGACATCTAATGGGTTTACCAAACCTCCCGCTGCAAATACATCCCACATACTATCTATTTTATTTTTCAATTCGCCTGTAATCATTTACTCGTCCCCTCTCGACCAATTCCATGTGTATTTTGTATATCTTCCTCCGCCAATTTTTACAATCTCACCCTTGGCAAGCAAATCTGCCAATGTTCGTTGAATTGTTATTTGACTGATATTCGGACATTTTTTCATAATTTCCGTCTTTGTAATTGTGCCTAACGTTTCTTTAATAATTTCTCTCACGTGTTCTGGTTTCGACAAACCATTCATAATCGATAAGCGTATTCTGGCAAAAAATTCCAAATACGCATTAGAAATAATTCCCAACATGAATCTAACAAACGGTTCATAATTATTTTCATCCTTATGCCAATGTTTTGAACTTGCTTGCACTGCTTCATAATAGGTGTCTTTGAGATTTTCCATCAATTTTTCTACACTGATATACTTCCCAACAAGATAGCCTGCTCGATATAACAACAGTGACGTCAACAAACGACTCATTCTCCCATTGTCATCCCCGAACGGATGAATGCACATAAAATCTAATATAAACATAGGGATTACCAGCAATGGATCAACAAGTTCATTTCTTGTAATTTCATCATAATCATCACATAGTTCATTAATCATTTCCAACATGTCACCATTTTCTTTATATTTACCACCTATGCCAGCTACATTAAATTTATTTAAATCTCTGTGTAAGTTCAATATGATAGAAGACTTTATTGGTATGTGTTCATAATTATAATTAATTGTATTTAACACATCTCTATACCCTGCAATTTCAAATTCTTTTCGTGTCTTTGGCATTGTCTTATCCAATGCAATCAACTTTAATCGTTCATCACATATATAAATTCCTTCAATACTGTTAAATGCCTCAACGCTTTGTATATGTGTTGCTTCAGCCAATTGTTCTAATTCATTTCCATATCTTTCAACAAATACGGTCTGTTCACCTTTGAACTCATGGATAGTGGTAAGCAAAGAAACTATTTCAGGTGTAAGTAGTTTTTTCCACTTTTCATCATAATAAATTTTTCTCATACTACCCCCTTGTCAGTGTTTAATTTAATCATTTTGCGAGTTTTGATATAATTGAATATAACACAATTCACTAGTACAGTCAATTATTTTCACCTATTTGATAGCAACCAATCACTTTTTACTACTATGCAACTGGTTGCTATGATGGAAGCATATCACTGTCCTTTAATTTCTCCACACGCTACAATTGGGCCCGGATTTCCTGACGGTTGCGACTTAAAATCATCTGGGTTGGCATGAATAACAACAACTTTTCCTACTATATCCTCCGGATAAAAGCGATTGGTGTAAAATGCGCTAAACACCATACCACCACTTGCAAGTATCGAAGGCAAATCTCCTGCATGCATCGGATGTGGCTGATTCGTCGGATTATAATGCCCGCCCTCTTGCATTGGCATACAACTATTTCCATCATGAATATGAAAACCATGGAAACCATCACTATCCGGCAGATTTCTAATGTCTGCCACCACAAAAGTACCACCATATACATCGTAAAACGAAACATTTCCCTTAACGTCCGGATAATTTGCATTACCTGCAATTTTTGCAACAGCATATGGTTTTGTTTGATTCTTAAAAAACATAAAACACCTCAGAAAATGAGTTCCATATATCGTATGCATCTTTTATAAACATGTGCTTCGGTTTTTTATTTGGAAAATCACAGAGTAATTCCGCATAAAATCACTCGAATTTATTACACTAACATTATATTTTACAAACAGGAAGGTGACATACATGGATGAAAAATGGAATATCGGTGAAGGTGGCGAAATGCCTATTGGTTTCGGGTTGTCTCTGGCGGCAAATGCAAAATCAATGGAAGTTTTTGCAAATATGAGTGACGCCGAAAAAAACGCAACAGTTGAAAAGAGCCGCCAGATGCACACCCGTGCAGACATGGAGAATTTCGTAAATAGTCTTGGTGAAAGTCGAGATAAAATGTTTTAAAAATGCTCGGACAAGTAAGTCCGAGCATACATAAATTTCTTATTTCACCAATCCAACCATCTCTTTTACTGAGTTGAATCCGTTTTTCTTCATATATTCTTCGATTCCATCCACGATTTCCATCGTAATTCCAGGATTGTGGAAGTTTGCGGTTCCCACAGCTACCGCACTTGCTCCTGCAAGAATCAATTCAATGGCATCTTCTGCTGATGCAATTCCGCCCATACCAATGATTGGAATACTAACTGCGTTAGCCACCTGATATACCATGCGAACTGCAATTGGATGAATTGCAGGACCTGATACACCGGCTGTCTTATTTGCAATTGCAAAAGTTTTACGATTGATATCAATTTTCATACCAGTCAAAGTATTGATTAAGGAAACTGCATCTGCACCGCCTGCTTCTGCTGCCTTTGCAATCTCAGTAATATCAGTTACATTCGGTGTCAACTTCATAATCACCGGTTGTTTTGCAAGTTTCTTAATCTGGGAAGTTAATTTTTCCACTTGTTTTGGGTCTTGTCCAAATGCTAAAAATCCTGCATTTACGTTTGGACAGGAAATATTGATTTCCATCATATCAATTGGTTCATTTGCAAGTCGTTCCACAACAGCAAAGTATTCTTCCGGTGCATGACCACAAACATTTACAATAATCTTGGTATCATATTGTTTTAAAAATGGGATATCTCTTTCACAGAATACATCAATCCCCGGATTTTGAAGACCAATAGCATTCATCATTCCGCCATAAGTTTCAACCACTCTTGGTGTTGGATTCCCCGCCCAAGGAACATTTGCAACTCCTTTTGTTGTAACTGCGCCAAGCTTATTCAGATCTACAAAGTCAGCAAACTCTGCACCTGAGCCAAAAGTTCCAGAAGCAACTGTGACTGGGTTTTTCCATTCAACACCAGCTATATTCACACGCATATCCATTAGATTTCCACCTCCGTAGACAAGAATACCGGACCATCTTTGCAGATACGTTTGTTATTTACATTTGAGTGATGGTCTTTTTCTTTGCTCTTGCAAGTACATGCCAAACATGCACCGATTCCGCAAGCCATTCTTTCCTCTAAGGAAATGTAGCATTCAATTCCATTTTCTTCTGCATGATTTTTAATTGCGCGAAGCATTGGTGTAGGACCACATGCATAAATAATATCTGCTGACAGATTGTTTTCCGCAATTGCGTGCATCACATTTCCTTTGGTTCCAACACTACCATCCTCTGTAGAGATGTAAAGTGTACCATTTGCTTCAAACTGCTCTTTTAAAAATGTGTGTTCATCACGGTAGCCAACCACAATCTGTTTCTCGCAATTTAATTGCTTTGCAAGCTCTAAGATTGGTGGCACACCGATTCCTCCACCCATAAGGAATGCTTTCTTTCCCTCCGCTTTTTCCAATGGAAATCCATTTCCAAGTGGTCCGACAACCGGAATGGTATCTCCGGCTTTCATTTGTGAAAATTCTTTTGTACCGGTTTTTTCACCTGTTACGCGGTATACCACACGCAGTCTTCCATTTGCTTTATCTATCTCGCAGATACTAATTGGTCTAGGGAGCAATTTGGTTCCATCATTTGTATACATGGAAATAAATTGTCCCGGCTTTGCAGATGCAGCTGCTTCGGTCTGAATCCACATACTGAAAATATTATCTGCGATTTGTTCCTGGGAAACCACTAACGCTGTTTCTTTTTTTCTGTCTGCCATGTTCCTATTCTCCTTGTTTTTTCACTACTAACAAACAGAGACCTGACCGTAATTGGTGTATAATCTCAAAAATTATTAAAAATCTAACCCAAATCGGGGTAAAAACACCTTTATTTACAACATTTTGTTTGTCAGCAAAAAAATTTACATTTTTCTAACCGAAATATATGCATTTCCGGTTAGTTTTCACACAAAAAATTATCATACGAACAATTAAAATCTCTGCTCAAGGCTTTCGCAAATATCTTCTACCATGTCTACGACCGCTGCTCTTGATGCTTCTCCAAAGTTTTCTGCACCAAATTTTGCATAAGCTTCTTGCTTGTAAGCTGCAATAATTCCGCGTGAAGAGTTTACAATTGCACCAAGTCCGTCTTCATTGAAGAAGTGTACTAAGTCTTTTCCTTTACCACCTTGTGCACCATAGCCCGGAACTAAGATATATGCCTTTGGCATTACTTTGCGAAGTACTTTACCCATTTCCGGATAAGTTGCTCCAACTACTGCTCCCACATAGCTATAATCGTCTCCCATATGAGAAGCGCCCCACTCAGCCACCTTTTCACCAACGATTTCGTACAATGGTTTACCATCAATAAGGCGGTCTTGGAATTCGCCACTAGATGGATTCGATGTCTTCACCAATACGAAGATACCTTTGTTTTCTTCTTTACAAACTTTAATAAATGGATCCACACCGTCAGAACCAAGGTATGGGTTCACTGTAACGAAATCTTCATCAAATGGTACGTATGTCTTACTTCCTACTTGTACGCGGCCAACATGTCCTACTGCATAAGCTGCTGATGTAGAACCGATATCACCACGTTTGATATCACCGATTACTACTAAGCCCTTTTCTTTGCAGTAATCTACCGTCTTCTTGAACGCTACAAGACCCGGAATACCAAATTGCTCGTACATTGCGATTTGTGGTTTTACAGCTGGAATCAAATCGTATGTTTTGTCTACGATTTCTTTATTAAATTGCCAGATTGCCTCTGCTGCCCCCTCTAATGTTTCACCAAACTCGGCAAATGCTTTTTTCTGCACATGTTCCGGAATGTAATTTAACATTGGATCCAAACCTACTACGATAGGTGCGTTTGTTTTCTTAATATTAGCTACTAATTTGTTAATCATCTCTCATATCCTCCAAATATCATTATCCTTCGTATACCACGTTACCATCTACTAATGTGTAACGAATTTCACCTTTTACTTTCCGTCCATGGAACGGTGTGTTCTTGCCTTTTGAGTAAAATGTATTCTTATCGATTACGTATTCTACTGTTGGGTCAAACACAACAATATCTGCAATCTTACCTTCTGCAATGGCACCCTTTTCATCCAGACCTAAAATCCTTGCCGGATTATAACTTGTTTTCTCCGCCATCTGCATTGGGGTTATAACCCCTGTCTCCACCAATTCGGTATAAGTAAGAGAAGCCATTGTTTCTAATCCCACAATTCCGAATGCTGCCTTTGTCATAGAGCAGTTCTTTTCCTCTGCTGCATGTGGTGCATGGTCTGTTGCAATTACATCCATAATATCAGCCTTCAGTCCTGCTTTTAGGGCTTCTACATCACGTTTTCCACGAAGTGGCGGATTCATCTTAAAGTTCCCATCATCTTCTGTGATATCATCTGTCGTCATGGCAAAATGATGTGGGCAAACCTCTGCTGTGACCGGGAGTCCCTCCTTCTTAGCCGCTTCTACTAATTTTACACTGTCTTCCGTAGAGCAGTGACACAAATGCAATCTCACACCTGTTTCTTTTGCAAGCAAAATGTCTCTCGCTACAATCACGTCTTCCACTGCATTTGTAATTCCTTTGAGGCCAAGTGCCTGTGCCTTTTCGTCGGCGTGCATTACTCCGCCTTCTACCATGGTAATATCTTCACAATGTGCAAAGATGGATATTTCATTGTCTTTCGCAAGCTTCATTGCTTGTCTATAAAGGGATGCATTCATGACAGATTTGCCATCTTCACTAATTGCGTGACAGCCTGCTTTCGCCATCCCCTCAATATCTGCGAGTTCCTGTCCTTGCTGACCGATGGTGATTGCACCAATCTGAATCACATGTACCGGTGAATCGGTTTTGGCTCTGTTATGAACATCCAGCACCTTCTCACCATTATCCACAACCGGCTTTGTGTTTGGCATGGCACAGATAGTAGTAACACCACCTCTTGCTGCTGCCTTTCCTCCGGTTTCCAGTGTCTCCTTATATTCTAACCCCGGGTCACGCAAATGCACATGAAGGTCAATAAATCCCGGCATCACATAACATCCGCTTGCATCCAATACCTTGTCTGCATCATCTGTAATCTGCTCTGCCATCTTGATGATTTTTTCATCCTCAATCAAGACATCATACTTTCCCTCTCGCTTACTCTCCGGGTCCAAAACGTAACCATTTTGAATAAGAGTTTTCATTGTTTCAACACCTCTATTGCTTTCTCTAATTGATTATCCTTTTCCGGATTGTTTTCATCATACTCATACTCGATTTCCACATCCGGTGCCACACCTACTCCATGAATATTCGTTCCATTTGGTGTAAAATATTCAGAACTTGTAAGTTTTAAACAGGTCCCATCTTGTAAATCAAAAATATTTTGCACAATTCCTTTGCCATAGGTTGTTGTTCCAACTAAGGTTCCAAGTTCATGGTCTTTTACAGCCCCTGCAAAAATCTCCGAAGCACTTGCACTATATCCGTTAATCAGAACTACCAACGGCACATTCAATTTATTATCTTTCTTTGCAGTGTAAACTTCACCTTTTCCGTTCTTATCTTTAATGGAAACAATGGTTCCTTCTGATAAAATCATATCTACCATTTTGACAACGGTTGTCAAATTTCCACCCGGATTACTACGTAAATCAACAATCAATCCCCGCATTCCCTGTCTGTTCAAATCATCCAGCGCTTCTTCAAACTGTTTTGTTGTAACATCTTCAAAACCTGTTACTTGGATGTAACCTACATCGTCCTTTTTCAATTCGTATTCAACCGTATCATTTTCAATTAATGCTCTTGTGGCCTTACCTGTGTATTCTTCCCCATCGCGGATTACGGTAATCTCAACTTCTGTGCCAAGTTCACCACGAATCTGGGAAACGATGGTGTCTAAGTCCTGACCTGTAACATCCGCACCATTCACCTTATATACAATGTCGCCTTCCTTGAAACCTGCTTTTTCCCCCGGACAATCTTTATATATTTTTGTAAATGTAACAAGACCACTACTTGTATCTTGCATAATTGCAACGCCGATTCCGCCAAATGTTCCTGATGTAGATTCAAAAAGTGCAGTTGTTTCTGCCTCATCATAATAAACCGAATATGGCTCCTGCAGGCCGCCTACATAACCTTTCACGAGATAGTCCTGCAGATTCTGCTCATTTACCTCATCCGGATACAAATAATACTTGTCTATAAGTTGTTGTATGGCGACTAATTTGCGTAATGTTTTGTTGGTCACCAGCCCGTCATCGTCACTTCCAATCAAGCTCCAATTCATTAATGAAAAGAGTAGAATTGTACCACCAACAATCAGACTTATAACCAACATAGCAAGGGCGCCGCAAAGCGCCCCTTTCCAGAAGTTGTTCTTTTGTTTTTGTTTGATATGTTCCTTTTGTTCGAACTGCTCCATTATCAATATAACTCCTATGCTTTCAAATGTTTCTTAATTGTAAAGAAACTTCCCACAAAACCGATTCCGACTCCGAGTAATAATCCCACCGGAAGTAATGTTTTGTATACTTCTGATGCAGGTAAGAAATCCACATTCAAAATTGTACTGAAAATAGTGAATTTCGTCAAAATATAGTTGATTGCCTTTTCATAGGCAAAGTATAACAATACCAGCGGAATGGCTGCACCTACCACACCGATAATCACACCTTCTAAAACAAACGGTGCCCTTACAAAGGAATCCTTTGCACCAATGTATTTCATAATTGCAATCTCTTCCTTACGGATGGTAATACCCATGTTAACCGTATTGTTAATTAAGAAAATAGCTACTGCAAGCAAAATCAATATGATAGCACCTGACACATAAGCAATTAACATGTTTACACTGGTCAGTGCATCTGCTACAAGCTCGGATTTATTTACCTTACGCACACCTTCAAGGCCCTCTGCATACTCAACTAACTCTGCCTGCTTTTCAACAGATTTCATATACACTTCAAAGTTATCTGAATGTTCCAATGGATTAACATCAAATCCCTCTGCTGCATCGCTGTTTTCTCCAAAATAATCTTTTTGGAATTCTTCCCACGCTTCATCTGCAGAAATATATTTCACTTCTAATACTTCTTCTCTTTTGCTGAGTTTTTTCTCAATGTTTTCCTTTTGTTTCTTTGTAATATCTTCATCAAGGAAAACGACAATTGCAACACTCTCTTCTGCCTTGTCTACCAAATATTGAAAATTGGTTATTATAGAGTAAAACACGCCAAACAGGAAAATACATGCAGCCATTGTTGCAACAGATGCAATCGAAAACATTTTATTTCTTGCAATGTTTCTAAGGCCTTGTTTTACCGTATATCTAATTGTACTGATTCTCATGATTTACGCACCGCCTTTTTCGTATCACTCACAATGTTCCCCTTCTGCATTGTGATTACACGTTTTTTCATTGCCTCAACAATCTCATGGTTATGGGTAACAACGACAACTGTTGTGCCTCTCTGGTTTGCCTCATCCAAAAGCTTCATGATTTCCCATGAGTTTACCGGATCAAGGTTTCCTGTTGGCTCATCGCACAAAAGAATGGATGGTTCATTTACAATTGCTCTTGCAATCGCAACCCTTTGTTGTTCCCCACCGGATAATTCTTTTGGATTTGATTTATACTTCTGAGCCAGGCCTACCAATGAGAGTGCGGCCGGTACTTTTTTCTTCAGCACACGCGTTGGTGTCTCCGTAACACGCAGTGCAAACGCAATATTCTCATATACATTTCTATCTTGCAGAAGACGGAAATCCTGGAATACAACTCCCATCTTTCTACGATAGTATGGGATTGCCTTATGTTTTAATTTGCCCAAGTCTTTTCCCATAACTGTGATTTTCCCTGATGTTGGTTCTAACTCTTTTAAAAGCAAGCGAATCAATGTAGATTTACCTGAGCCACTATCCCCTACAATAAATACAAACTCGCCCTGCTCAATCTTTAAACTCACTCCGTTTAGCGCGGCAATTCCCTTTGCGTACTCTTTTGTAACTTCTTTTAATTCTATCATACGCTCCTCCTTAATAATTAATACTCCACTGTCTCCATATATTTCATATACCTCACTACCATTAGTGCGATTTTGAATGTGATTGCATCTTCAAATACACGAAGGTCAAGCCCTGTACTTTTTTGAATTTTATCCAATCTGTACACCAACGTATTTCTGTGTATATATAATTGTCTGGATGTCTCGGATACATTTAAGCTGTTCTCGAAAAATTTGTATATTGTTGTCAATGTTTCCTCATCAAAATCATCCGGCGATTTTCCCTCAAAAATCTCACGGATAAACATCTTACATAGAGGTACCGGAAGTTGATAAATCAAACGCCCAATTCCCAGTGTGTTATAGGCAACCACGCTCTTTTCACTAAAGAAAATCTTACCCACATCCAAGGCAAGTTTCGCCTCTTTATAAGACTTTGAAACTTCCTTGATGTCGCTTACAATGGTTCCGTATGCCACATGAAAACTTGCATTGCATTCTTCTTGCAGGAAGACTAATACCTCATTTGCATATGCATCCAGCTCCTTGTAACCAGCATTCGATTGGACTTCTTTCACAATAATGACATTTTTCTCATCCACTGCTGTGATAAAATCTTTTGTCTTGCTGCCAAGTAGATTTCTCACCTGCTCCAGAACATTCGCTTCCTTGTCACTTGGCATCTCAATAATAAAGATAACACGTCTTACTTCCGTGTCAACATGCAATTTTTTTGCACGATTGTAAATATCTACCAAGAGCAAATTGTCAAGCAGCAAATTTTTAAAGAAATTATCTTTATCAAACCTCTCCTGATAAGCAGTCGAAAGACTTTTTATCTGAAAAGCGGCAATGTTTCCAATGGTCTGTGCCTCAGCGCCTTTGCCGTATGCCACTAATATGTATTCCAATTGATATTCATCATATATCTTATAGAAATAGGATCCCTTGATTTCTTGCTGCTCTTCAGGCACCTTTGCAAACTCAGACACCAATGCATTATATACCGCAGCGTCTGCCTGTGTACTTGCAAGCACCTTGCCATCTATGTCAAAAACATGTAAATCAATTTGGGTAATTTTTTTCAATTCATCAATTGTACTTTGAAGTATTTGATTCGAAATCATCTTTATCCCTCCGTAACTCATAACCTTTTATCATATTAATGCAAAATCGCAAAAAAATAAAGGGGATTTTAGCATTTTTTATGCATTTTCCCCTTTTTTCGCCATTTCTCTTTTTAATATCTGTCTCAGGACAAATTCTTTCACTTTTTGAAAGATATTTTTCTGCTTCCTCATTTCGTCAAGCAAGTCTCCAAACCCTAACCAGACTCTTGCATTAACTAAGGATTTGTTTCGATAGATGAATTGTTCCTCAATCGGAGATGACAATGCTGAAAGGATACATTCTACTTCTGCACCGTTCATCAAGTTAAGAAGCATATCGTCAGATACTGCATTTTCTTCTAACGTTGCAGTTTCCACAAGCTGTATGTTTGCATAATCTTCTTGTATATAACCTTTCATTTTTTCTAAATCCGCAACATTCTCAGCAAGCAAAAAAACCTTTGCATTATTTTTATGAAGATAACGCATCACCATCTTGATAATAAGAAGTTCATCCACTTCACGCAATCGGCGCTCTTCTGTGACACCTGCCGCCTCTAAGATTCCCTTATCACTTGCCAGTGCAAGATCAAAGGATTGAAAGATCGTGCTGGCTTGTTCATCCTGCTGAAACTTGCCAAGGGTATGCATTGTGACCATCTCAACTACATTTACAGGTTCCGTTCCCATATAATCCACAATACATTTCATTGCATCTTTTACTGAAAGATTATCAATTTCTAAACCTAATACTTGAATTTTCTCGTCCATAACCTCACCTGATTTTCTTCAGTCTCTTGATTATACCAGATTATGTTTTATTTTTCAACTCTAAGCTCGCGACGTTTTTTCGTGACCAGTCCTCCGATTTTTCCTGTCTCTTTTGAAGTCAATGAACGCCAACCTTCTTTCAGTACCTTGTCAAGAAGTCCCAATTCTTCCGCTACTTCGTATTTCATTTTTTCTTCTTCTGTTAACTCCGATAATCGAATTTCTTTTTGTTTTTTCTTAGACATAGAAAAATCCCCTTTCCTTTTTGGTAAGAGGATTTCCCATTCTATTTGTTTTATTCCATTTTACACAATATTTCTTCATGCAGGGCAAATGAATAAATCACCATTTCCTTCACTGGTTTCCCTGTCAGTTTTTGAAGTGCCTTTGCATAATACTCTAACTGCGTGTGATAGTGTTCCACCAATTCATTTGCATGATATACTCTGTCTGTCTTGTAATCAAGCACTATCAACTGCCCATCTTCTTCAAAGTAGACATCCACAATTCCTTGTACAAGCACACATTCCTTTGATTCTGTATCCGGAAAGATTTCCTTTGCCTCAACCCCTATAACAAATGGCTGCTCTGCAAAATATTTGCCTTTTCTACTTGCCTCCTGTACCCGTTTCCCAATTGGAGAACGAAGAAATGCTAAAATGTCACTTGGACAGATAACTGTCCCCATTTCCTCTGTCAACAATCCACTTTGAACCAAGTCTGCAATGGTGGCCAAAAGCATTTCTTTGTCATATTCTTTAGTGAAATCTAAAAGTTCAAGTAATTTATGATAAGCTGTACCCTTTGATGCGCCGGTAAGTTCTTGGCTTTCTTGTAAAAACTTAGGAAGTAACGGAATCACTTCCTCCTCCCGAAACATTTCCTCGCCCTCTTCTTCCATATACATACGCTTCTTCAACTCGGAAACTGAAAGTTTTTGCTTAATGGTTTGCCCATCATGATACGGATAAGTATAAGAAAATTGTTCTGCAATCTGCATTTTCATTCCCGCATCATACACTTCTTCTGTATCCCAGCATGTTAATGCCTCTTTGGTAATTTGATTTATGATTTGCTCCTTTGCATCTTGTTCTTCCAATTTTTCCATTGTAATATGATGCACTTTGACGGGAACATGTTCAAGATTTTCATTTCGGTAAATGCATGGTAAAATCCAATCTAAATATTTCTTTGCTTTTACCAAATTATAGTATGGCAGTCTCACATCTGTAAGCCCCTGCAAAATCATGTGTTGGTCTAGCTCTTTTTCTATATCCTCCACTGCCCCTGTTAGAATTAATTTTTCTCTGGCACGTGTCATAGCAACATACAGCACACGTAACTCCTCTGCACTTGTTTCTCTGGTTTCCTTCAATTGAATAATCTTCTTTAGGAAGGTTGGTATTTTCGTTCGTGCAATTGGATCAATTGCATCCACGCCAAGGCCTAATTCAGAGTGTACAACTATGCTCTTTCGCGCATCCTGCATATTAAATTCTTTCCCGGTACCTGCCACAAAAACAATTGGAAATTCCAAGCCTTTACTTTTATGAATGGTCATCAGACTTACTACATCTGCATTTTCATCCATAACATTCGCTTCGCCATAATCAACTGCATATTTTTTCAATTGCTCAATATAACGGACAAAATGAAACAGCCCCTTATAACTGGTACCTTCAAATGTGATTGCTTTTTCCAGCAACATTTCCAAGTTCGCCGCTCTTTGTTCGCCTCCCGGAAGCGCAGACACATAATCGTAATATCCAGTCTCTTCCATCACTTTCCACAACAATGCATGGATTGCCATATATGGAACACAATTTCTAAATTTCTCAAAGGTATTTAAAAATGCACAAAGGCGATCTCTTAACCAAACATCTTCTCCATTTTCTGCATACTGACAGACACAGTCATACATGGTTTTTGCTTGGTTACTGCAACGTATATTTGCAAGTTCCTCACTGCTCATTCCGGCAAACATAGAAGTCAGAACTGCCGTAAACGGAATGTCCTGTCTCGGATTATCTAAAATTTGAAGATAATTAAGTGCTATTTGGATTTCTATAGCTTCAAAATATCCTTCTTTGGAACAAGCATAAGTTGGAATTCCCATATCACTTAAGACTTTTGAAAAAACTTCCGTCCAACCCTTTGCACTTCTCGTCAATATTACAATATCCCCATATCGTATCGGACGATATTCCCCTGCCTTTTTATCAAATACTGTTTGGGTTGTCATCAGTTCCTTAATGCGCCTTCCGATAGCCATGGCCTCCACCTCAATACGTTCACTGGCCTTACTTTCCGGCACTTCAATCAGTAATACCTCCGCTTCTTTGTCCGGTCTTTCTTCATAATCTGCGCCAACGTATAAGGCAGCCCTTTCATCATAATCAATTCCGCCAAGACTTGGAACCATGATTTGCCTAAATATGAAGTTCGTGCTATCTAAAACTTCCCGCCTACTGCGAAAGTTTTTGTGCAAATCAATTCGTTGTTTCTCACTGTCAACTATGCTGTAACTATTGAATTTCTCCATAAAAAGTTCCGGTCGTGACAAACGAAATCGATAAATACTTTGTTTGACATCTCCCACCATAAATACATTATAAATGCCTTTTGACACACCGGAAACGCTGGTCAAAATAGCTTCCTGCACATAGTTGCTGTCCTGATACTCATCAATCATAACTTCTGCAAACTTCTGCTGGTAGCCCTCTGCCACTTCGCTTGGAACCAAATTCCCTTGTTCCTCTCTCGTGAGAATCTGCAGGGCATACTGTTCCATATCATTAAAATCAATCAGATTTTTATTTCGCTTTTCCTCTGTGAACTGAGTTGCAAAACGCTTCACCAAATCTGTCAACATTCTTATGTTGTCATGCACATAGGTCATGTCTTCCATTAAATTTTGCATGGTTTCATAGAAATAAGTTTCTTTTAATTTCTTGATATATTCTTTTACTTCCTTGCGTAACTCTTTCACACGAAGAAGTTTATTGTCATCTACAATCTTTCCTTTATTAGAACCTAACTTCATCCATTCCATTTGGTAGATTCCTTTGCGCATTTGAGTAAAATTTTTAGCCCCGCGCAAGGTTTCTATTTGTTCTATGTCAGATTGTAGTGCTTTTTCATAACCAAACGGTCCTTCATCTTCTTTGCAAATTTTTAAGCCACACTCCAGAAGAAATTGTATTTGTTTTAGACTTTCTCGTACTTCTGACAGCAATTCCTGCACATATGCTTTTTCCTCCAGATCCTCAGGCGAGGCAATCGCATACTGTTCCCCACACAAATCAAGCCATGTGTCTGGGTTCGGATAACTTCTTGAAAATTCATACAATCGCAGAATAAGATCCTCTAAATTCTTGTCATCCTTTCCCGTAGAGAAACATTCTACGAAAGATAGAAATTCTGGATCTCCCTCCTGAAATGCCGCCTCCAGCACATCACAAACCACATCCTGCTTTAATAATTTCAGTTCCCCTTCTTCGCCTACGCGAAAGCCCGGGTCTAAATCAATAGCATGAAAATGCTCCTTTATCACAGACAAGCAGAATTTGTGTATTGTTGTAATCTGTGCTTGGTGAATCAAGGTTGCCTGATGCTGTAAATGCACATTCTCCGGTTCGTTCTCTAAAGCTTTTTCAATGGCAGCATGAATACGTTCTTTCATCTCAGCCGCTGCGGCCTCCGTAAACGTTACAATAAGCAACTGGTCCACATTGAGAGGTGTGGCATCTTTGGTCAAACGTGTAATAATACGTTCCACAAGGACCGCTGTCTTGCCGGAGCCGGCTGCCGCTGATACTAAAATATTACGATTTCTCAAATCGATAACCTGCTGTTGTTCTTTCGTAAATGTTACTCCCATTTCGCAGCCTCCTCTCTCATGATTTCCATAGCTTCCTCTGCCTCTAATTTCTCAAACTGACGGTATGCGTATCCTTCCATCTTTTCATCGAAACCGCAAATGGCTTGATACGGGCAATAATCACATCCTGTCTTTTGATCAATTTTATATGGAGAGATGCCTGCTTCACCTTTTAATATCTGCTTGCCAACTTTCCTCACCTGACGATTTGTAAATTCGGAAATAATTTCGAAATCCTCTTCTGTTAGTGCTTTGGATTTTTTCGCCAAGGAACCATCCTTATTCTTTGAAACAGGAATCACCTTAGAGGCCTGTTCCACGTCTCTGTCCATGTGGTCAATGACAGCCGGGGAATTCATAACAAGTCCATCCGGTCGCAAAGCCTTCAAAAAGGAATCCTCTAAAATCGTCTCATCCTCCACTTTATCCACAAGCGGGTCTTTCACCCGATAGTAGAATAAGCCCGCTGGAATCACTTGCTTGCCACCGCTATCTTGTCTACTCATTTCCATAGCGGCATTCATATATACCACAAGCTGCATCTGCAGTCCATAACAAAGTTCACCCAAATCCAGTGTTTTCTCACCGGTTTTATAATCAATGATTTTGACATAAATGTGTTCATCATCTTCATACGTGTCAATGCGGTCAATCTTACCTCGAAGTACCATTTTCCCCAAATCATCCAACTGAATATGTGAGGTTGACAGTTCGCGGACTCCACCAAAAGAAACCTCATATCCCTTTGGTTTGAAATCTCCCTTTTCCAGTTGTTTTTGCAACGCCCAGATGGTACGCCTGAGCATACGTTTCAATCTGGTAATGATATATTCATTTCGTGCTGAACTATATAGTATGGAATTGCCATAGTCTACAATGCTTTCGTCCACACTTTCCCGAATGAATTCTTCTGTTACATCTTGCGGGATGTTATTCCATCCATAGCCCGCCCTTTCTAGTTTCTTCGAGAATTTTTCTAATGAACTATGACACAAATTTCCCAAATCTACTGCTTGGAACTGATACTCCTCACGTTCCTTAAGGCGCAATCCATATGTAAGGAAGTGAGCATACGCACATGCTGAAAACTTTTCCAGTCTGGTAACACTGTTTACCAAAATATCACCGTATATTTTTCTTGCTGTCTGCCTTGTTAAGACACTCTCCGGTTTCTGATAAAAGTTTGCCTCTACAATCTGTTCAATCTTCTTGCAATACTTAGGATTTTTCTTGTACCAAGTGTAAAGTTCTTGCCATTCCTTAGAAAGACCCCTATGTTTTCTCTGCATGCCTCTTACCAGGGAATCTAAACCACTCTCTACGGTAAGCTCTTTTTCATGCAATTCCTCAGAAACAGTACGCACCTTCATCCTCGGAAAAATTTTCAGCAATTCCGAGACAAGATAAGAAGGCCTGATTGCACTTCCATCCCCTGACGTTTTACTGTAAGTCAAATAAATCTGATGCTTTGGTTTGGTTAAAATCAGATACAAATAAAATTTCTGAATATAGGTTTTTTCTTTTGCACCTGGCGCCAAAGTAGCCCCCATGTCTATCATTTTCTCTCTGTCATGTTCTGACAAAAGACCACCACTCGTTACAGCTCCCGGAATATAAACATCGTTTGTTCCCACAAGAAAAACGACTTTCACATCCTTGATTCTGCTTCGTTCTACATCCCCCACAATAATTTGGTCAACACTTGGCGGAATGATTCCCACCTTTGCCTGTTCTAGTCCTGCATCCAACAGTTCGCAGTACTCTTTTAAGGAAATGTATTCATCTCCCAAAAGTTCAACAAATTGGTTCAGTACTTCAATTACAATGCGATAAGCTTGCGCATACTCTTTTTCCAACGCAAGTTCACCTTGTGTTTCAAACATGAGCTGATATTCCTTCACATGCTTTTGCAATTCTTCTTTTAAAAAGAAATCATGTAATGCGGTAGTGACATCCAAAACGGTCTTTCTTCTGCTTTTCAAAACCGCCATAACTGTTTCCACACTGTCTATAAACTGTTTGCGAATACGGTTGATCTGTGAAAGTTCGCTTTCTTCCATCCCTTTACTTCTTCGAATCCATGTCTCCTGCCATTTTTTATAACCCTTAATTCCCATTGCGAGCACGTAGTTCTGAAGCAAATCCACCTCACTTGTTGGCAAAGGAGAAAGACCGGTTCGCAGATAGCGAAACACTGTATCATAGGTGAAATTTTGCTCAGCCATAGCAAGAAGACTGCGAATATACTCCACGCAGGCATTTAGCAAAATACTTCTTTTGTCATCCATGAATACCGGCAAATCATACTTTGCAAACACCTGCTCTATTTGATTGGAATATGCACTAAGCTCACTGGTTAAAATTGCAAAATCTTGATAACGATACTGCTTTGTACGAACCATGTGCCGAATTTTCTGTGCTATAAAATCGATTTCTTCCTTTGGATTTTTTGCACACCAAACTTGCACACTATCCTGTTCTTTTCCATATTGTTCTTTGGTATATCGGAATAAATGGGATTCTAAAAAGGCCAATGCCTCATTATCACGAAAACGATACACTGGTTTCTGATAAAGGCAAATCGCATCCGCTATTGGCACCCCATTTTCTTTGGCCAATCCCACAAGACCCGTAACCATTTTTTTACTTAGTGCAAAAAGCTGATAAGGATGATGATACACATACGGATTTTCCTTCTCATCTATGGTAACTGTAACGACAAGCTTCTCACACACAGTCATAAGTTCTCTAAGCAACTTGTTTTGAACCGGCGTAAATCCTGTAAATCCATCCAGGACAATCACGCTGTCTTTCAACAACTTTGATTTTTCCGCAACCAAAGCAAGCACATCCAGAGTTTCTTCCTCTGTAATGTACTTCTCCTTTAAATACTCCCGAAATCCTCCATATACAGTTTGAATATCACGAAGTTTATAATAAACTTTCGGATTGTGTTTCACTTTTTCCAACAAGTCATTTAAGGTATCCGGTGAAATATCATACTGCGTGAATTCAGATATAATGGATTTGATTTCGCTGATATATCCTGCCTTTTTTAAATTACTTCTCAGGATTTTTAAATCTTCTTCTCTATCTCCCGCGACTTTTCGAATTACAAAGTTTTTCCCCACATCGTCTAATACCATGCGCCGATTTTCCCCAACCTCTTCAAACACGCGATGTGCCAGGCGATTAAAACTTAAGACCTCAATATTTAATATCCCTTTTCTCGGACTGGCCAGGCATAAGTCTTTCTGTGTCTGCAAAGTAAACTGTTCCGGTACAAGAACAATATAATTCTTCTCCGGATTTCTCAGTGATTCAGTTGTCACCCATTGATACAAATAATGGGACTTTCCTGCACCGGAAGGCCCCATAATAAATTGTAAACTCATTCGTTTCCTCCTACATGTATTTCAAAGTTACAATTTGATAATCATCACCGGAATCGGTGGGTTTGATGGTCGATTATAGTAAGACGATAAAATAACAAGATACCGCTTTGTATCCAGTTGCTTTAACTCCTCTAAAATCCCATCTCGTTCTTCAAATCCACTATCACCGCCACTATAAATACAAAGACTCATCATTCCTCCTTGTTTTAACAAACCAAGCCCTTGATGAATTGCCTGAATGCTCGTCTCAGCCTTAGTCGCAAGATCGTGATTACCTCCCGGAAGATAACCAAAATTAAAAACGATACAAGCCACAGAATCTTCTGCCACATAATCCTTCATATTTACATGACTGTCCAACAGAACTTTTGCACGTTGTATAAGGTCTGCCTGTCTGAGCCTCTCTTTTGTGTTTGCAATTGCTTCCTCCTGAATATCAAAGGCAAACACTTTTCCGCTTTCCCCCACAAGTTCACACAGAAGTTTGGTATCATTGCCATTTCCTGCTGTAGCATCAATGCAGATGTCACCTGGTTTTACGTGTTCTTTGATAAAATGATGACACCACTCTGTAATCTGATAATTTTTCATAAAAACTATTTCACCTTTTCGTATATTTCAACCGGAACATATCCTTTAGCATAAATACCTTCACCACGGTATTCCTCTTCCAAAAGTTCTCCATACTTTCGAATCAACTGTATCTTTCCGGCCTCTGCATAAGAATAGATTTTTTCCACAAAAATTTTCTGCCCGCGGAGCACCTCTTCTATGGTTTCCTGCAGTTCACCCAGTCCTTCTCCGTACTTTGCTGAGATACGAACAATATGGTCTGCGCGAAAATCACGCAGGATGCTTTCGCCCTCTACTTTGTCCTGCTTATTAAACGCAGTAATAATCGGTTTATTCTTTACCTCCAGATTAGTCAAGGTTTCGTACACAATATGCATCTGTTCATCCACCTGAGGATTGGATGCATCAACAACATGCAAAATGATATCTGCATACTTTGCCTCCTCTAGCGTACTGCGGAAAGCCTCAATCAAATGATGTGGCAATTTTCGGATAAACCCAACCGTATCTGTAAGTAACACTTCTTGCTTGCTTGGCAGTTTTAAATTCCTTGTTGTCGGGTCTAAAGTTGCAAATAATTTATCCTCTTCCAGAACGCCTGCACCTGTAAGGGTATTTAACAACGTTGATTTTCCTGCATTGGTATAGCCTACTATCGCAACCACCGGCACTTTGTTTCTGCTACGTTGCTCCCTTGTCACCTCGCGATGACGTTTCACGTCCTTCAATTCACGGTTGAGCTGTGCAATACGGTCACGTATCAACCGGCGATCCATCTCAAGTTTCTTTTCCCCCGGTCCTCTGGTACCAATACCACCACCCAGCCTGGAAAGGGTTTTTCCCAGTCCTGTGAGTCTGGATTGGCGATATTTTAACTGCGCCAGTTCTACCTGGATTTTACCCTCATTGGTAGAAGCCCTTCCCGCAAAAATATCCAAAATAATTAAGGTGCGGTCCATCACTTTGGTATCCAGTGCATCTTCCATATTGCCCAATTGGATTGGCGAAAGTTCGTCATCGCAAATAATACCTGTAGCTTCCGTCTCCCAAATCAATTCTTTTATTTCATCTAATTTCCCTTTTCCAACGTAAGTACCCGGATGAATCTGGTCCAGATTCTGAATCACACGCCCCACCGTAATTGCACCTGCTGTCTGCGCCAATTCTTCTAGTTCATCCAACGACTTTTCCGTGTCATCATGGTCACTGGTACTTACACCGACCAATATAACACGTTCGATGTCTTGTTTTAGGTCTATCATTTCTGCCATACTGTATTTCCTGCCTTGCTTCTATCTTGTTTCTAAAAAATCTGCCTCTTTCTCGATGCGTTCATCCTCCGGATAAGCCTTCTTATATTCTTCCATCTGTTTCTTTGCCCCATCCCAATCTGTCATTTTTTCATAAACAGCAATTAAGTTGTACTGCACTTCCTGTTTAATATTGTCTGTAATGTCCTTCATTGATAAGGCCTTGGTGTAGACATCAAGCGCTTTTTCATATTCGCCGGTTTCCATATAACAAGCACCCATCATGCTGTATAAAACCGCAGTCTCTTCTGTCTCATTTTTTACTGCCAGATGAAACGCTTTAACTGCATCCTCATAGGACTCCAATTCAAAGCAGGCAATTCCAAGTCCCCGATATGCCTCGTCCAAATTTTTTCCTCTCTCAATTTCTTGTTCGAATGAAGTTTTGGCTTCCTCATACTTTCCTGCTTCCAATAACTCAATCCCGTCTTTTACATGATTGGTACACCCTACCAAAACAACCGTACATACAAATGTTATCCCAATTATCCATTTTTTCATATTAGTTAAACCTCTTATTCTGTAATATATCCATTTTTATTATGAACGATGTGGTTTATTTGGTCAACTTATTTTCTTCTATATATATCAAACATAACAGTACCAGAAAGTGCTGTTGCAAAATTGCAACAGCACCTATAGTTTCTCATATTCTTGTTCGTAATGTTTTCGTAACCATCGCTTTGCCCGGTACAACTTACTGTACAGAACATCTCTGGACATTCCTAATTCTTTTGCCGCCTCATCGTGGGACTTTCCCAAACAATACACCAAATTCAATATATCATACCATGATTCATTTTCTTCCCATACCTGTTGTAATATTTCACTTGCAAAGTGCTTGCGTTCTTGTTCTTTCTCATCCCGAATATACTCATCTTCCGCACTGAGTAAAATCGCACTTTCCTCCGGAATATTATCAATATAATCCCCTTGCTCATGCTTCATATCTCTCAGCCAATTATATGATAAGTTACGCGCGGTACGTAATAAATAAGAACGAACACAATCTAAATTGACATTGTCAAAATGAAGGAACAATTTATAAAAAGCCTTCTGTGCAATGTCCTGTGAAATATATTCATCTTTCGTGTAGTAAAGGCTAACCTTAAACACATCATTTTGATATGTCCGGTATATTTCTTCAAACTTTTCCTCTTTTGCTGTATTCCTCTGCATACTCGCTTCCTCTATGTTGAATGTTTTTATGATATTGTAACATAAGATAGGAAAAATATGGAATAATTTTATTATTAGGACTGTGTCTTTATATAAAATCATCAATTTGTGTCGATAAAAGTCGAATTATTTCGGTTGTTTTCCTTTTTTATCCAAATTAACATATTAATATAATAGGAGAAATATGCTATGGAGTACAGACTAATTACAAAAAGCGTATTGCACCAGCTTGGAATTGGAAAAACATATAGTGGATACGATTATATCCTTCGCTCAATTGAACTAATTATTCTGAACGAGGAAGTCTTATCTAATGTCACAAAAATTTTATATATTGACGTAGCAAAAGAATATCATACTTCCCAAACCTGCGTAGAGAGAAATATTCGGAAAGTGATCGAAGTAATCTGGCGGAATCGGGATGAAAACCGCCTCCAGCTTCGTCATATTTTTGGCGAAAAATATTTAACACATAAGCCCTCCAATAAAGAGTTTTTAGAACTACTATATGAATATGTCAAATTACAGGCCACATTAAAGAAAACCCTTGTTTCAAAAGCATTTGTTTGTCCAATTTCCAAAAATCCTTGTAACGCTTTCGACGAAATTCTGAAAATCTTAATCGAAATCAATTAACTTTTATCATTTCAATTTCTACTCTAATTTATGTAAAAATATTTTATTCGATGCACATTATATTCTAATGACACGGGAGTCCAAAATCTCTGACGAAATTTAGATATTCTTGCACTTTTATGTCGGATTATGTATAATAATGCTAATATGTTAAAAAAGAATAAAAATTCTATAAACTTTTTATTCGCTGGAGGTTACTATGTTTGGCAAAAGACCGGATGGCCGTATCGTTCGTAGTGTTGACCCATTGCAGATGATTATGCCTTATATCATGAAAACAAGAAATGATTCCATGAACATGTATGAAGACACATTCACATGCGAAGGAATGGATGCTTACATAAAAGCAAAGGAACAAGATGGTATCAAATTAAGCTATATGCATATTTTGATTGCAGCAACCGTTCGTATCATAGCTCTCCGCCCGCAACTCAACCGTTTTATCATGAACGGCAGAATTTATGCAAGACCTAAGATTTGGGTGAGTTTTGTTGTACACCCTTCCTTGGCAGATGCAAGCACGGAGACAACCATCAAACTATGTTTTGACGGAACTGAGACCATCTTGGAAATCGCAAAAATTATCAACGATGCCATTGAAAAGGAAACAACGAAGCGTACAGGTGAAAACGGAACTGACAAACTCGCCCGCGTTCTGACCTGTGTACCAAGTCCTTTGATTCGATTTGCAGTGAACACATTAATGTGGATGGATAAACACAATTTACTCCCAAAAGCAATTATTGACTTAAGTCCGTTCCATACTTCATTCTTTATTACGAACTTGAAATCTCTTGGAATCAACTATGTGCACCACCACGTGTACAACTTTGGTACTACCGGTTTATTCTTTGCTATCGGAAAAGAAAAAACAATTCCTGTGGTAAAAGGTAATGAAATCATTCATCAAAAACATATGGGATTTAGTCTCGTTTCTGATGAACGTTTCTGCGACGGACTGTATTTCGCAATGTCACTCAGAGAATTGCGCAAAATCATGCGTAACCCCGCAATATTAGAAAAACCACTTGATAAGAAAGTGGAAGATGTAAAATAATATCAGGGCCGAATTCCCAACGAAGTTCGGCTCCGTTTTATATTTACTCGATCTGCCAGTCGATTGGTTTTACACCATGACTTTCCAAAAATTGATTGGTCTGACTGAATGGGCGACTCCCAAAAAATCCGCGATAGGAAGAGAGCGGGCTTGGATGTGGTGCCTCCAAAATCAAATGCTTCGGATTGTTCAGCATAGTCTTTTTTAGTTGTGCCGGTCTTCCCCATAAGATAAACACAATCGGTCTATCCTGCGCATTCAACACCCGAATGGCAGCATCCGTAAATTCTTCCCAACCAATTCCACGGTGTGAGTTTGCCTGGTGAGCCCTCACAGTCAACACTGTATTTAAAAGCAATACGCCCTGTTTCGCCCACTTTTCCAAATAACCATGACCTGGGATAGTGCATCCCAAATCGTCATGTAACTCCTTATAGATATTTACAAGGGATGGCGGAATCTCTACTTCCGGTTTTGCAGAAAAACAAAGTCCATGAGCCTGGTTCTCACCATGATATGGGTCTTGTCCGAAAATAACCACCTTTACTTCTTTCAAAGGAGTCAGATGAAACGCATTAAATACATCATCTGCCGGTGGAAAAATCTGGCGTGTGCGGTACTCCTGATTCACCGTATCAAATAATTTTTTATAATAATCTTTCTTAAATTCACCTTTTAAGGCTTCTAGCCAATCACCATTAATTGCCGGCATACTTCCTCCCTAGAGTCTTACTGATACTCCCTTTTCTCTTAAGTACTGCTTTACTTCTTTGATTTCTAATTCTTTAAAATGAAACAGCGAAGCTGCTAACGCGGCATCTGCTTTTCCTTCTGTAAACGCCTCGTGGAAATGTTCCAATGTGCCTGCTCCACCGGAAGCGATCACCGGAATAGATACACTTTCTGATATCTTACGTGTCAATTCTAAGTCATATCCTGCCTTTGTTCCATCACAATCCATACTAGTAAGCAAAATCTCTCCTGCACCCAGTTCCTCTACTTTCTTGGCCCATTCGATAGCATCAATACCCATATCAACGCGACCACCGTTTTTATAAATATTCCATCCCGAACCATCTGCCCTGCGTTTTGCATCAATTGCCACAACCACACATTGGCTTCCAAACTTCTCTGCGGCCTCACGAATAAGTTCCGGCCGATTAATCGCCGCTGAATTCACCGAAATTTTATCTGCTCCTTCGCGCAAAAGAGCCTTGAAATCTTCTACTGTTCGAATGCCACCGCCAACAGTAAATGGTATAAATACATTTTTCGCAACCTCTCTTACCATATCTACCACTGTTTCTCTGGCATCGGAGGATGCTGTAATATCCAAAAATACGATTTCGTCTGCACCGGCTTCATCATAAGCTTTTGCAATCGCTACAGGGTCTCCCGCATCCACAAGATCCACAAAATTTACGCCCTTCACCACGCGCCCTGCATGCACATCCAAACATGGGATAATTCTTTTCGTAAACATGTCTTTACCTCCCTACTCAAGTTCCACAAAGTTTCTTAAAATCTGAAGACCCACTTCACTACTCTTCTCCGGATGGAATTGACAAGCAAACACATTGCCTTTTTCCACGGAAGCATGAATATTTACACTATAGTTCGTTGTAGCCTTCACAATTTTTTCATCCTTCGCTTTCAAATAGTAAGAATGTACGAAATATACATAGGACTGTTCTGATAATCCTTTAAATAATCTTCCTTGATTCTGCAAATGCAACGAATTCCAACCCATATGAGGAATTTTTAAATTATCTTTGTCCGGAATACGAAGAACCTCCCCTTCCAAAATTCCAAGACCAATTGCGCCCGGTGTCTCATCACTGCGCTCAAACAGCAGTTGTAAACCAAGGCAGATTCCAAGAAATGGAGTACCTTTTTCAACAACCTGATGAATTACCTTATCCAAACCATATTTTCTTAAATTTGCCATAGCATCACCAAACGCGCCTACACCTGGTAAAATCACTTTATCCGCATTTAATATTTCATTCGCATCTTTTGTAATCACAACTTCTGCATTTAGTTTTTGCAGGGCTTTTTCCACACTTTTGATATTCCCTGCATCGTAATCTATAATTGCAATCATCTTTTGCCTCCTATTTGAAGTCCAACTCAAACCAAAATGCAACTCCATTTTCATAGTTTACCACACCATAGTCCTGTTGGAAAGAGTCCATTATCGCTTTCACAATCGAAAGGCCAATTCCATGACCACCGTATTCTCTTGTTCGCGCCTTATCAACCTTATAAAACTTACTCCAAATGTGTTCAATATCTTCCTCCGGAATCTTGTCACCGGTATTAAAAACAGAAATTCGCACCTTGTCATTTGTATCATTTACTATGACACGGATATCTATTACCCTCTCTCGGCTCACGTGATTAAGAGCGTTGCTCAAATAGTTTCGCACAACCTGCTCCACCTTGAATTCATCCGCCCAAACACAAACGGATTCCTCACAACTGAAACGTACTTCCACCTGTTTTTGCTGGATAAGTATTTCATTGCTTTGAATAATACCGCGAATCAATTCAGTCACATCAAACCGTTCGAATGTAACTTCTTCCTCTCCAAACTCTAATTGGTTTAAGGTCAAAAGATTTTTCACCAACTGATTCATCTTATTTGCCTCATCCATAATGACATCACAATAAAAGGCTCTGCTTTCCGGATCATCCGTGATTCCTTCCTTCAATCCTTCTGCATACCCCTGAATTAAAGCAATCGGCGTCTTTAGTTCGTGAGAAACATTCCCGATAAACTCCGTTCGCATGGTCTCAAGTTTTTCTTTTTTTTCAATATCCTTCTGCAATTCGTAATTTGCGTGCTTTAATTCTGATACTGTCTGCTCCAGTTTTTCCGACATGGTGTTAAAGTTTTCCCCAAGCACACCGATTTCGTTCTCTCCACCGCTTACATATTTAGCATCGAAATCCAAATTTGCCATACGAGCAGACAAACTGGTAAGTTCCAATATAGGATTGGTGATTCTCTTCGTAAAAAACCACACAAAAACACTTCCCAAGACAGCCATAATCACCATAATGTAAATCAAAAATGTGTTAGATAAGGACACGCTTTCACGAATACTTTCCAGGGGACTTCGCAAAATAAATGCGTTACCATTGTCTAAGTAGCCCCACATCTCAATATATTCTTCCTGGCTGGCAACATCCTTGGCACTGTGTATCTGATACAACCGGCTGGACTTTAACAATTCCCCACGAGTTTGATTTTGATTTAGCAGATATCCCATTAGCTGTGTAAACAGCTCTTGTGTCTTACGCTCGCTCTGTGTTGCTGTCAGGAGTGCTTTGTTGTCATCGGTAACAACGACAAATGAAATATTTCCAACTTCAACCAACTCGCTCAAACGTATTGTCATCCCTTCAGAAGTTAACGTACCCTCGGTAGCAGCTTCATTCATCTGATTGTATACTTGTATCAAAGAAGACTGCTTATTATGAATATAAAAGCCTTCCAGAAACCATGTGTTAATGAGAATGGATATTAATAATACAGCCCCAACCAACGCAATAAAAATAGTTGCTATCTGACGTCTAATTGACTTTTTCATTATTCCACCTCGAATTTATAACCCATTCCCCAAATGGTTTTAATATAATTCCCTTTCTCCCCAAGCTTGCTACGTAGCTTCTTTACATGTGTATCAATGGTTCTGGCATCGCCAAAATAGTCATAATTCCATACATTATTCAATATCTTTTCTCTGGATAATGCAAGTTTTTGATTTTCCACAAAATAAGCAAGTAGTTCAAACTCCTTTACGCTTAAATCTATGATTTCACCATCAATGGTTACCATATGAGCCGATTTATTAATGACGATTCCGCCTGCACTCAGTTCCACATTATCTTCTACATTTCTAACACGCTTCAAGAGCGCTCCTACTCTGGCAACTAAAATCTTTGGGCTAAAAGGCTTCGCAACGTACTCATCCACCCCAAGTTCAAACCCTTTTAGTTCATTCTGCTCTTCTGCCCTTGCAGTCAGCATCATGATTGGAACTTTGGAATATTCACGTACTTCTTTGCACACTTGCCACCCATCCATGCGCGGCATCATCACATCCAAAATAATCAAATCGATATTCTTTTCCTTATAGAAAATATCCATAGCTTCAATACCATCTGATGCCTCCAAAATCTGATATCCTTCTCGTTCCAAAAAATCACGAATTAATTTACGCATTCTGCTCTCGTCATCTACAATTAAAATCTTTATTTTTTCCATCGAATTTACACCTCATCCAGAATTCATAATATTATCCTAGCATAGATTTATGTAAAAATTGTGTCTTTAAAAGGTGCGATGGTCAGCACCACCGCACCTTTCTATAAATATTCTTATTTATTTTTCATAGATTTTTTAAATTCTTTGTACGAATTATAGGCTTCTGTCTTTTTAAACTTGTTAACCTTGATAATCCACATTACTAATGATACGACAAACAATGCGCCAAATGCAATTGCCAACACTTTTGTTGCCGGTTTTGCCATAGGTTGTGTTACTTTAATTGTTGTATCAGGTCCGATACCGTTCATGGCTTGTGAGTTTGCAATAGCATATAAGTTGTGGTGACAAGCTGACTTCATGGCCTGTACTGCTACAGGGTCGTTCTCATATTGGGCCAATCCATTTTCACCTGTAATCATAAAGGCAAGCATTGAGTCAAAGGTAGTTGTTCCTCCCATCACACCATCAATACCATTAACCATGGAATTGAGTACGTTGTCTGTAATCTGAAGTCCCATACAGTTCCATTCAGAATTCATAATGCCTTTTAGAAGTCCTTCATTAGCGCCTGACCATTGTGTACCCCAGCGAGTATACGCCATCATAACACCGTTTCCACCTGCCTGCGAACTTTCAAGTGCACCCTGGAATGCTCTTAAGTAAATTTCACGAGCTGCCTGTTCATTCAGCCATACACCGAGACCGATTCTATCCTGTTCACAGTCGTTTAATGCAAAATGCTTCATTACCACGCGAACACCTTTTTCCTCAATACCAGCAACTTCATTTCTTCCTATTTCAGATGAAAGGTATCCGTCCTCTGAATAATATTCAAAGTTACGTCCGCTGTATGGAGATCTGTGAATGTTAGCACCCGGTCCATAGAGGAAGGTTACTTTTGCATCCAAGCAGTCATTTCCTACGATTTTACCAATTTCATATACTAACTCTTTATTAAATGTAGCTGCCAATACATCCTCTGATGTAAGTGCTGTTGTCTCAACGCCAAGCTGGCTACCAAACAGAGCTACTGTTAAGCCTTGAGGACCGTTTTCATCACGTGTACCAGGAGCCTGTACAGATTCAATCGGCATTGTCCAGTGGAAAGAATCACCGATTAATGAAACCATTTCATCAAATGTCAGCTGGTCTAATAATTTATCCCATTTTTCATCATAGTAATCAAGCCCTATCATGTCATGAAGTTTCAAACCATTATCTGCTCCAAGTGTAGGCATCTCTCCTGCTTCCTTAGAATCTGTCTCATATTGTTGATCTTGAAGTGCCTTGATTAAATATTCGTCTAATGTCAACGGGCCATAAACCTTCAAGACATCCTCGCCCTTATCATCTTTAACCCACTCAAACTTATAATTTTCAATACTTGGCATTGTGCCTACCCAGTCATTACGTGTTAAGTACACGATGTCATCTACATCATCATTTCTGTTCGGGTCAGAAGCATCCAATCTATTTGCAATCTTTTCGCCCACATCACTGAGTGCATATGTTGTTGTATCCAGTTCCGGATTGTTCCATTTTGCTACTAATTTGGCATTACCTGCAACATCCATACGTTCTTCTGTATTTTCAGGTGTGTAACCTTTCGCAGCCAATACGTTGTTCGCTGCGTTGTGAGCATCAGTAGCTGCTGTGAAATAATAATCACCTGCATCCATGATATATGTGCCTGCACCGTAAGCATCATAGCTTGCTACATAGTCGCCATCTACTTCGATTTTCAATGTATCAGAAGCACCTGGCTCTAAGATATCCGTCTTTTCAAATCCAACTAGAGATACAGACGCTTTTTCAATCTTATTGTCAATGTCGTATTGTGTGTATGGGCTGGAAACATAGATTTGAACTGTTTCCTTACCTGCTACATCACCCTTGTTGGTTACTGTTACATTGATAGTGTATGTTGTTGTATCCTTATCATAAGATAATGTCATGTCGCTATATTCAAAGTTTGTATAGCTAAGTCCATATCCAAATGGGAACGCAACGTCATCGCCATAAGCAAATTTTCCTGCATTTCCTTTATCCATTACATAGTCTTCATAACGTGTTTCATAGTATTTGTATCCTACATAGATACCTTCTTGATAAATCATGTAGGTATCTGCATGTCCAGGAATCTTGCTTGTATCACCTTTATATATAACAGGTGTAAAGTTCTGCATTACCGGACTTGAGTAGTTGTCGTAGCAGTAAGTATCCGGCAAACTACCTGACGGATTCACTTCACCGCTTAAAATTTCAGCTACTGCGTTAAGACCTGTTTGTCCTACACCGCCAATCCAAAGTGTTGCATCTACACCATATTCGTTGTTCTTCAAGAAATCCACTTGAAGTGCATTGGATGTATTAATAAGCACGACAATCTTTTTGATTTTGCCGTCGTCTTTCAACTTCTTGATGCCAGCCATCATGTCTTTTTCATTCTGATTTAATGCAAGATAGTTCTTACCATCTTTTAGCTCATGGTCAAAGTAGCTGTCTGCACCTTCACCACCAATACGAGATAATACAACAATCGCTGCATCACCATATTCTTCGACAGATTTCAATACTTTCTCTGAATATAAATCCCATGGAGCTTCTACGATTTCTGCAGTACCATAGCCCTTCGCTGTTGCAGAATCTTGTACAACCGCACCTGCATTGCCACGGGTATATTCTTTTGCAGCACCTGTTTTATAGAAATCCCATAATGTACCATTTACTGCAAATTCTTCTTTTTCTAAAGCTGTTTTCAAATCATCACACTTGGAAGCATCCACGTTTGCTGAACCCGTACCACCATATACAATATTTACAGATGATGTTGAAAACAAACTTACTTTTGCGCCTTTGTCTAGTGGAAGTGCTGCCTTATCATTCACCTTTTCATTCGTCAAAAGCGTGGCACCTTCTGCTTCAACCTGTTTTACAAGTTCTGCACCTGCTTTAATTCTTTCTTCTTCTGTATCATAATCACCTTCGTAGTAAATCGCATCTTTGTCTTCGTTCTCTAATTCCCAGAAAGTTCCACCCAAAAACAGTGCCATTGTGTTGTCAAACATGCTCACAACAACCGCCAATGCAATAAAAATAGCCATAAGCGGGCCACTTAAAAGTGTCAAAAACTTCCAAGGTCTCCTTGCTCTTCTGCGCGCTTTTACAAACGCCTTTTTCTGAGCTTTTTTCTCAATTCTTAATTCTTTTTTGTTTTCTTCCATAAATACTTCTCCCTTACTCCTTGATAGTAATTTATGTAGTACATTCTAACATAATTTTAACATAACTTAAATATATTTTTAACAAAATGCCTAAAATTCCCATTTACTCATTAAATTCTACTAATAGATAAAATCCCCTATCATTTTCCCGAATCTCTTTAATAATTCCTGTGTCGGATTTGATTCTTTGATTACTACGATAGATTCCTGACATTGCAACTGACGGTTCTACCAGATAACTATACAAACTTCCGTTGACTCTTTCTGTTACCTTCACCTGCTGTCCTTCCGTTACAAGACCTTTTCGTTCCATTTTAAACAGTTCTTCGCGCATTTTAAACCTCCGGTACTAAGCTGGTTGGGAGTTCTTCTGCCTGTAGGATACCGTTCATTCTCGCTTTTGCTTTCACTGCCGAATAAAATTCCGCGTATGTAGCCTGCATATATGGATTTACATAAAGAATATCCAGAATTCCCATCGGCGTAAACATGGATGCGATAATCCATCCTATGAACGACCACTGTAATACAAATGCCTCCCACTTATGACCACACATCATTTTTCTGCTAAGCTCTATTACTCGCTTACTATCCAAACTTGGATTTTCCGCCAAAATATACGGCACTAGCATATAAGAATAGGACTTAATAATTCCCGGTATATAAAATAGCAACGACCACGCCCACACATAAAGAGTGCGCAAAAACATTACCCAGACATTGGAACCATATCTTCCATTCGTAAAACCATAAAACAATTGTCCGATGCTGGTCTTATGCTCCCTGTTTTCCAGAAAATAACGGTTCAACCCAATTTGCAGCACATTATAAAATACAATAGAAACACCTTGGGTAATGATGCTGGCAACCAGCAATGCCACCACAAACACCATCCAATATTGGCTCCATAATTCTCGGAACATCGTCACCATTTTTTCCAATTCCGCCTGCATGGCTTCCGGGTCATAATTCATATTCTGTTGTTCTACGCTTGCCTCTCCGGAAAAACCTGTGCCTGTAAATAGGGCACCTGAAAGCAACAACACGATTGCACACACTGCCACGCAAGTCCAATAATTTCTTTTAAATGCCTCCTTGGCATTCTGTTTTAACAACGCTCTCGTCCACATATCTTAAGTCACTCCTTATCCATCTTGTTCTCATTATACAACTGTCTTCAAAAAGCCGCAATGTAATTTACTATTCATGTGGCCTAAATCCTTCTCCACGCACTTGATTTGCTTCCATCATCACCAGAAAAGCTGTATGATCCACTTCTTTTACTGCCCTTTGTACCATATGCATTTGTTTGTAACTACATGCACACATTACCACTTGCTTTTCTGTTTTGGTATGACTGCCAACTGCCTTTAACAAGGTGGCCCCTCGCTCAGTTAATTCATGAATTTTCTCCGCTACATCATAACCTTTTTCTGTAACAATCAAGGTCACTTTTCCGGCATCTAATCCATACATTACTTTGTCCACTACGACAGATACAATATAGGTTGCTATCAGACCATATATGATTTTGTCCACATTGCCACCCAACAAAAGTCCACACACCAATAGGACAATACAATCTACAATTACGATGATTCTACCTAAGGAAATGTGAGGTTTTAATGCACGTATTGTAAGAGATATAAAATCCACACCTCCGGTTGAAGAATCCCGCATAAAAATCAATGCATATCCAAGTCCCGCAAGAAGTCCCATGCAGATGCTTGACAACATCAAATCCCCCTCATATATCGGTAACAAAGGGGCAATCACATCCATGAAAAAATTGGAGATTAATAAGGTCTTCAATGATTTCATTACAAACTTCATACCTAACACCTTGACACACACCAAGATAATCGGAATATTTATAATCGTTGTCATAGTACCTATTGGCAATCCAAAATACAGATAAAGCACCTGGGCAATACCTGTAATCCCGGTAACCGGAAACTCCGATGCCGTAGCAAAATTATAAATACCAATGGCAATTAAAAAACTTCCTATGAAATCTGCTGCCAAATCCAAACATATATTTTTTATCTTCTTCTTATCCATAATCTACCTCCCCATATAACACGTGTCTACATAAAAACAACTGTGAACTATAATACTATAATTCGCAGTTGCTCTTTTTTTACTCTTTTCCATCAAAACAATATGTGCACACCTTACATGGTTCTAATCCGATAGAATCCAACAGATCCGGCAAACTCAAAAATCGAAGTGAAGTGAAGTTCTGTTGCTTACGAATTTCCTCTACCATTGCCGCGTATCGTTCGCTATTTGGATCGGAATATTCATGCAACACATTTTCTGCATTATCGCCTTCTCTTTCCGCAATAATTCGACGAGTGATTAAATCCATTTCTGATTTTGAACGGGAAAAATTCAAATACTTACAACCGTATACAAGCGGTGGGCAGGCCGGTCTTACATGCACCTCTCTTGCACCACTATTATATAAAAACTCTGTTGTCTCACGCAGTTGTGTACCACGTACAATAGAATCATCAATCAATAATAACTTTTTATTCTCAATCAGGCTTGGAACCGGAATCAGCTTTCTCTTGGCGACCAGATTTCTCTGTGCCTGGCTGGTTGGCATAAATGATCTTGCCCAAGTTGGTGTGTATTTGATAAACGGACGACCATATGCGATGCCGGATTCATTTGCATATCCAATAGCATGTGCTAATCCGGAATCCGGAACACCGGCAATCAGATCCGGCTCTATATCTCCCTCATCGCGTCTTGCCATAATGCCACCACATTTGCAACGCATTTCCTCTACGTTTACTCCCTCATAAGACGAAGTCGGATACCCGTAATATACCCACAAGAAAGAACATACTTTCATATCTTTCTTTGGTGCCGCTACAGTCTCTACACTCTCTGGAGTGATATACACAATCTCACTTGGTCCCAATTCTTTATAGGTCTCATAACCTAGCATAGAAAACGCAAAATTTTCAAATGCAACTCCATAACCTTCTGACTTTTTGCCCACAACAACAGGGGTTCGTCCGTATCTGTCTCTAGCCGCATATATACCATCATGTGTCATAATCAGGATAGACATAGAACCTTCTATGATACCCTGCACATAACGAATTCCTTCAACAATAGAATTCTTTTTACAAATCAACGAAGCTACTAACTCTGTTGCATTAATCTGACCGCCGCTCATCTCTTGGAAATGTGTATGTCCATTTGCATAGACAACCTTCAACAAAGAATTAAGATTATTAATCTTTCCCACTGTTGTAAGGGCGAAACTTCCCAAATGTGACTGTATCAATAATGGTTGTGGCTCATAGTCTGAAATACAGCCAATTCCAATGTTACCGCGCATTTCTTCTGCATCTCGCTCAAATTTTGTACGAAATGGAGTGTTCTCGATGTTGTGAATTGCCCGTTGAAATTCACCATGGTCACAAACAGCCATACCTGCACGTCTTGTTCCCAGATGCGAGTGATAATCTATACCATAAAATAAGTCTAAAACACAATCTGTCTTCGTAGCTACACCAAAAAATCCACCCATGTATTTTCTCCTTCTTTATCCACCTTAAAATGTACCCTTTAACAGTGTCAGTTTAACACAAATTATAATGAAGTGCAAAGTGTAACATTAAATTATTTCTTATTATCACTCATAAGGCTAATTAATAACTTGTAAGCCGTTTTAAAATGGAATATAATGGTTATATAATGATTTTTAATGAAAGTTGGTGGCAAATTGAAACTCATTCAAAATGATAATTTTAAAATAGCATTGGAGGTAACCGGATGTGGCGGAATGGAATGGCCTTTCTACAATTCTAAGATTGTAGAGTGTAATAACTTGGAATTATTACATGCGATTTTAACCTGCGGCATGCCAAATCAATTTTTATCTTCTTGGCATCATGAGAAAAGGACACAGGAATTCATTTCAAAAATATCCATGTTCGAAACAAATCTAACAGCTTTGGATGGATATTTGGTGAAATCTCCTGAAACAGAGTATTTGGATGCAAGTGAAAAAAGCGTAAATGCGTATTATCTTGGATTGATTTTCACAAAATTATTCAGCATGAAAGAATTTGACACTGACTATTTTCTTCATTCTTCGCTTTTTGAACAGGTATACGGAGCCGATACAATTTCTTGCAACGGACGAAAAAAGCCTTCTTTTATCGGATATAATAAGACCAATGATGAATGGAGCATTTGGGAATCCATGGGAAAACGTGACCACGCACCAAAGGCTTTAGACGATGCCTATAATCAGGTGCTAGCCATTCGATCCGTGAACGAACAGGCACCCAAATACGCTATGGCATGCATGACCTATTTTGACACGAAACACGGTGAATTACAAGGTATATTAAGGAACGCAGCCAGTGGTAAAAAAGCAAATATAGAATTTGATAAAGAGCAATTTCTTATTCTGTACTATCGTCATATTTGCGAAATTTTTGACGAATCATTACGCCGTAAGCCATTTGACAGTGTGATTGATTACATAGACGGATATCTGGAAATCGAATTGGAATTATTCGGGCTTAACATCGATGGCGATTGTAAAGACGACTATTTACGAAAACGTCGTATCAAATTAGGCGTTCCGAAAGAAATTCTCGGATTCTTCCAATATAACAAAGGATTATATAATAATAGTAATACCATTACTTCTATTGTGGAAGCCCTACAAGTAAACACATCCTTCCAAGACAAGGATTTCTTTATGGGACGAGATGGTATATATTTCCGTATTTTATAATTTTTGTGATTTTCATTTTACTTTTTATGATTCATATGCTATAATCGGCAAGTATGTTGTTGATAGGAGGTAAAATTAACATGGCAACAAAGAAAGAAACAACTAAAGTTACAAAAGAAAAAGTACAAAAAGCTACAAAAGCGGTTGCTGAAGTGGTTGAAGAAAAAGTAGAAAAACTTGCTGACATTGTAGAAGATAAAGCAGAAAAAGTAAAGGATATCGTAGAAGACAAGGTTGCTGACGCAGTTGTGGAAGCAAAAGAAGTTGTAAAAAAAGCTAAAAAAGCTACAACTAAAAAAGATATCAAAACTACTTTATTCGTTGAATACTTTGGAAAGCAAGTAGAAGAAAAAGAGATGATTGCAGCTGTTAAAAAAGCTTGGACATCTGCAGGCAACAAAGTCGGCGACATCAAAACAATCGAATTGTACGTAAAACCAGAAGACGATGCTGTTTACTATGTAATCAACAAAACAGAATCTGGAAAAGTTGAATTTTAATTACTTATAGAAAAGCTGAAACTCCAATTTGGAATTTCAGCTTTTTTCTATACTCTTTTATACCCATTAAATTAATGTTTACCTGCACTTAACGCTTCAGATATGACTGCAATCACTTTCTCATAACATCCACCACAACCTGTAGAACAATGGGTTGTATTTTTTACATCATCAAATACATCTAACAGATTTTCAATGCTACTGTGCTTTTGCAAAGAATCTAAAATGTCAAAATAAGATACTTGATTACATTTACATACTACGTAATTCTCTTTTGCATCCAAATCTAAAGGTTGTAAATCACACACAGTTTTTTCTGCACCTGCATCCTCTTCATTTGGAACCACTTCTTCCATTGGCTTCCCACAACACATTACCGGCACTCCTGATGCTGAAATCATAGCGATAAGATTGCCACATTGATTACATTTATATACTTTCATAATACTTTCCTCCTTCATGATATATCACAATATCAGTAATTTTTCCACATCATCCGAAAGGCTATCCTTTTGAATGTGAACCTTAATTTCATTCGACAACGCATTGGTTTTCAGGTGGAGAACAAGACTTGCAATACCCGCCCTTTTGCGAAGTGGTGTAGTGATGTTTTCTACTGCAATAAGATTCTTAAAGCTAAACACCGTAACGTTTTTAGTAAACCCACCATAGTAGGCTGTAATTTTACCATTGGTTATCGCCAAACCATTGGTTTGATAGCTAAGAATAGCACTTATCACTTTTATAATCAGGATAACAAATCCCACCCCAATCATAGCAAGGGAAACAGCAAAGATTACAACCACAGGAACATTATAAATCAACATGTCTGTAATTGCAAGTATAAGCGTTGCACCCAATACGATACCGAGAACTAACAGGAACCACGATACGAACGGGAAATAGGCTGCAGACTTTGTCTGCTTTTCGTCCGGGACATAATCTGGCAATACCTTGCTTAGTATTTCGCCGACTTCCTCATATTTGCAAAATGGAACAAGTACACCAAGGTCAGCATTCTTGTTATCGTCGCCGGTGTTGTTTGTATAGCCAATCACCTCAAGTCTGATGGCCGCAAAACCAAGCATCCTTTGTACAAGTCCCTGGGTAATTTTAACTGCCTTGATTCTGTCATAACTGAAGGTGTTGGTATGCTTTTCCAAAAGTCCATATGAAATCTGAATGTCATTTCCACGCTTGGTAATTTTAAACTTGTAGTATCCCACGAAGGAATGGATCAGACATCCGATAAGGGAAAATATCGAAAACAGCAGCATAACACCTATGGTAATCAAAAAGGCATACAGGAAATACTGCCCCCAAGTACCAAGGAAATTCTGTTGTAGCATGAGCTTGCAAATGCCAATAACAATAATGGCAAGCAAGCCAAACATGACTGTAAAAAATGCTGTAGAAGCAATGTTGATGAGCGTGTACAGCACTTTCTTACCAGTGGTAAAGCGGTAAAGACTATCTTTGTCCGAAAGGAGCAGCTCATCCTTCGGCTGCGTGCTCTCCGCATTTCGTGTGCCGCCTTCTTTCAGCGCATTCAGTTCGTTCAGCAGGGCATCAACGTTCTTATCCTTTTCAATAATTGTAATCTCTGCTTGCTGAGAGGTATTGGTAGAGCCACTGTCTACCGTTAATACCGCAATACCGAAGATACGGTGAAACAGGTTTTGCCTCTTATTGATGGCGTGTACTTTTCTGTAGTCCAATACAGAACGCTTTCTGAAAAACACGCCTCTGTTGCATTTAATCTCATTTTCCGTCAGTTCGTAGCCGGAGGTCTTGTAATACAGAATTCGGTAAACGATAAAACACAGATAAACTACGGCAAATCCGATTACAAAAAACGGAATTGCAGCTATTTTATCTTCAACTTTTGCACTTTCATCAATAAAAAAGTCTTTAAGAAAGATAAACACTACTACAAGGCTGCTGAATAAGTCCGACAACAAACTAGAGTAAATATATCCTTTGTCAAATTTCTTCATTTCTCAATTCCTCAATTCTTGCTTCAAGATTACGTTCCAGTTCATCGAGCATACGGTCGGCTTCTTCGGTTGTAAGGGTAGAAATATCGAAATTCGACCCTGCCGTTGAGATGGTCACACCACTCAGCTTCAACATCATCATCAGGGGACCTTGCGTTCTGTGAAGATCCTGAATCTGGCAGACAGGAATCACTACTCTTCTTTTAAAAATCACGCCCTGTTTTACGATGATACGCTTATCGTCATAACCCCAGGCATACATCTTGTAACGTAGCATGGGCATAATCAAGGTGAAGCAAAGAAGCAAAGCAACAACGACTCCAACGCCCAACAAAACAGCAAGCATTACATTGCTCGGGGCACCCGTAGCGGTTAGAACAGCAATTACACTTACAAAAACACCAATTAGTGCCATTGCTCCGATTGTTGCACGAATGTACCATAATTTAAGTACACTTTTGTCAAGTTTTTTTAGTTCCATATGTATTCCCCCCCTCGTATACTATGGTTAAATTGTATCATACAGAAACATGCAAAGCAATGACTCGCTATTGCAGATTTCAATTTGTTGTCATTCTTCACTTTTATATAAAAAACAGTCTTTGTCATGTGAACATATTACACCTATTGCCTGTAAATAGGAATATATAATGACCGAACCAACAAAGGTCATACCTCTGTTTTGCAAATCCTTTGAAATCGCATCCGACAAATCATTTGTGGTTTTATCTATTTCATAAATGATTCTATCATCAGTAAAGGTTCTTAAATAGTTATGAAAAGAACCATACTCACTGGCTATCGCCTTAAAAATCTTGCTGTTATTGATACTTGCATTGATTTTACGCTTATTTCTTATTATATTTTTATTACTTAACAATTCGTTTATCTTGTTATCATCATAAGAAATCACTTTGTCTATATCAAAATTATCGTACGCCTTTCTAAAACTTTCCCTTTTATTAAGAACACATTCCCAAGAAAGTCCCGCTTGAAAAGACTCTAAGATTAACATCTCGTACAGATATTTGTCATCAAAATTAGGTATACACCATTCATTATCATGATATTTGACATATAATTCATTTTTTAAGTTACACCACTTACATCTTTTTTTGCCATCCATAATCCGTAATCCACTTTCATATGTGCCACAAATCGAAAATATTTTTAAATTTGTGGCTTATGTCAATATAATTTATACTATTCCCATTGCAATCTCAACAACAAGTGCCACAACAACAACCAGCGCCGAAATAATGAAACCATGAATCATAGGTCGGATACCTGCCTTCTTCATGTTTGCAAAGGATGTGTTTAACCCTATAGCTGCCAAAGCACAAACCATAAGAAATTTACTTGCCGTCTTTGTGCCGGAAACAACTGTCACCGGAATTGAAAAAACACTAGCTACAATTGACATTGCAAGAAAACCTAAAATAAACCAAGGAAATATTTTTTTAATACTGAAATTTGCCTTCAGTTCACTACCGTTTTGACTATTGGCAAGGGCTTCTTTTCTTTTTAAGCGAAGCTGAACAAAAGCAAAAGTAATAACCGTAGGAATAATCGCAAGAGTTCTTGTAAGTTTTACCATAGTTGCGAAATCGCCTGCACCTTCGGAGAAAGCATAACCAGTAGCAACAACGGAC
>JAFQRJ010000030.1 GCA_017410145.1 Tyzzerella sp. | reverse complement strand
TCCTAAGCTTGTTTCACCTGGATTAATATAATAACTGTGATATAAATCTACCGCTGGACCGAGTTTTTCACCGTCAATATAATGTTGCACGATACTAAAGTCTCCAGCCTTTGTCAATGCTGCACTGATGTCATAATAACCATCTTTGTTTATGTAAACATTAAACTCTACAAAGTCTCCGACACCATTGTTGATTTGCAAGAATTGACGGGTTTGGCTACATACATCCATACCACCTTGGAATCCATATGTTGCAGTTCCGTTAGTAATCGTCAAATCTTCTGCTTCATAGAAATGACTAGTACTTGCTTTGCTTACTTTCAGGTAATCCATTCCATATACATAACCAGCTGATTGATTATTCTTTCCTACACATTTCGCTTCCAAAACGTGGATTCCCGAAGTTAAGTGTGCATAACCCATGTATATTTCTGAAGTCTTGCCAACGTAATTACCCCAAATATCATTAATATACAAGTCGATATTTCCACCTACTGGTTTTCCATCAATATAGTGTTGATAGATTCCAAAATCTCCCGCTTTTGTGAATGCTGCACTTAAATCATAATCTCCTTCTTCTGCAATATTGAGATAGAATCTTACGGAATTATCTGTGCCATGAGCAATGAATACCACTTGTTCATTATTGCTCCATACTCCTTCGCCAAAAGCGCTCATGTTTTGTTGTTTTGCTTGACACATACCAGTTGCATCTACAATTGCAAGATATTCTCCTTCTACAAAGGCAGTGCCATTCGCATTAAATGCCAATGCTGCAGGATACGGATCTTCATAATATGCTGTTCTTTCTGCCAAACTAACTGGTCCGTACGGATCTGTATATGCTTTACTATGGTCTAAATAGAAGAAGTTTGTAAACGCCCATGTTGCATATTCATCTCTGTGATATTTTTCTAAACATGCATCTAATGATTCTTCAAACGGTACATTGTCTAACACATGGAAACGATTATTAAGTCTGTTTCCAGTTCCCCACATACCACCATTTGTAAATGGTTGTGAATGATATGCCTGAGTAAATGGTGTCCATGTTCCCCAAGCATAGCCGAAGTAATCTTCTACGCCGGTACCGAACCAAGATGGGAATTTTTCTCCATCAACGAAGAATTTTTCATCGCCTTCTCCCCACCACCAGTCAGATGGATAAATTGCTTCCGTTTTACCATTCACCGGATTATAAGATGTAAGTCCATTTCCTAAACCATCCCCATATCCGATTGGTTTGTATACGTGTAATGAAGTACCAACATAACGTCCTGAACCTTTTAATTCTAAGAATGGTGTATCTGGCCATCTATCGTTATTTTCAAATACTGGATCAGATGCTCTCATCCATTTTGCATGGAAGCGCAATTGTTCTGCTGCTTTTTCTGGTTCTAACTCTTCTCGCTTTATTGTATAAGTAATTGAATAATCTTCATCACCGTCGTTAGTAATAGTTACAACAGCACCTTTTTCATATGGCATATACCAGTTAGAATACATGGTTCCATCTTCTTTCACACCAGATGCAATAGAACTATATTCATTCAAACCAGTCTGACTTGCAAAGAATCCACCTAATGGTGCCCATACAGATTCAGTTTGTTCCTCATCCCACTTCATTGAGATTGCCAAATCTGCAAGCGCTTTCCAATCATGTGCAACCCCATCTGTACCAACTGTCATATCCAGATCATGAATCTTAATTGTCATATTGGTAATGGCCGCTGAACCTTCTGCATTTAATAAATCAACACTTTGCCCTGCTTTCACAGTTACGGTTTCTTTGATTTCAGTTCCATCTTCAGCAATTACGCTCAAATCACCTGACAGTTTATCATTTGCACTATTTAATGCCGTTATACCTTTACTTGTTAATGGTAATTCAAAAGGTTCGACTTTTGTATTTTCTCCATATGTCAAATAATTAATCTGGAAATACTGTCCCCATCCTTCATATAATACAACCTTACATGATTCATTATATGTTATCGGCACATAACAGTTTGCACCTCTTCCTGCAAAGTAACATAATTCAGACAAATTAAATGGGAATGAACCTGTACCAAACAAATCTTTAAATGGCATATCAATTACAACTTTACCATCAACCCAGATTTTAACATGTCCATTTGAAGGTGATGCCGACCAAATGCGTGTAAGTACACCAGGTCCTTCCATTTCTGCTGCGATAATTCCACCGTCTCCATTACTTGGTGAATCATATCCCCAATCACTATCAGCAAACCATCCTTCATATTTTCCAGTTTCTTCATTATATCTCGAAGCTTTGTCGTATGCAGAACTTTCCCAAGATTTTTCTCCACTCTCAACCACTTTTGCTAATGCAGATAAATCTGTCAAACCATTTGCCACGTCTACATAACTTAATTTTGTCACATCAACGATTTGCTCTAGTTTCAAAGTATCTGCCACTGTAAGTTCGCCATCTCCATCCATATCACCGGCTGTCTTCTGCCAATCCTCCGGAGTAGCTGTTCCACTTACAAACTCTCGAAGCAAATCAAGATCCGCTCGTTCTAGTTTGCCATTACCATCTAAATCACCTTTGAGAATTTCTTCTGCAGAATCTGTCACCTCAACACTAGTACTTGCATACTCTCCGTTAATTCTAGCTGCTATAATACAATTGCCATCTTGGTTAGCTTGCAATGTAACTGAATGGTTTGTTTCTGAAATCTTCGTTACTCCTTCTGGAATTATCCACTCTACAGATTCCAATTTGTTAATCGGGAAAATATTAGCTGTTACTGTAAAGTAAACATTCTTTTTCACTCTTTCCTTGGCATCCAGTGAAATGATTATTTCATCTTCAGAAGTAGTTACACTTTCTCCTGTATAGATGGATTTCATATCATACACTGTGATTTCATCTATTGTTACATCGCCACCTTCTGTGTAGAACGACATTCCAACACTTGATTCGTCTGCAAAGAGCAAATCAATCAAATGTGCATCTCCGTCATTTGCAAATGTTTCAATGACTGATTTATCTACAATTGCACGAAGTTTTACAGTTCCATCACTTCTTGGCGTTAGCGACCAACTCAAAACATCATTGTCATACACACCTGAAAGAGATTTGTCCAATGTCACTACTTCTCTTTCAACATTATATTTGTATACTGTCTTCTGACCGTTACCTGTTCTGAGTTCAAAACCAAATTCTTTTGCATCAGCAAAGTTAGAGAAGATAGCTTCAATCTCGTATATCTGTCCTGTAACACCTGCTAGTATATTATCAGCACCCTCACTCACGGTTACATTCTTTTTATTAAAAAGAATATCTCCTCGTAATTGCTTCACTTCGTCTACTGGAGTTTGTGTAACCACATAACCACCATTTATCCTCTTTAATGATGTTTCAAGTGGGAATGACTGTACCCCATTCCAACGCTTAGCAGCAATTGTCCATGGTGCTGACCAATCCATCATCCAATGAACAGAAATTCTTCTGCCACTTGGATCATTATAATATGATTGTGCAGCATAAGCATTGCTTGCTCCACCTGTTTGTGAATCTATTCTCACCTCAGCTTGGAAACGATAATATCCGTCGTCGCCTTTTACCATGTCGCCAACAATATAAAATTCACTAGATGCTGAATATACCCATTTTGTTGTTCCTGTTGCATTCCCATCTTTATCTAATACTTCCAACGGATATAACTCTGGACACTCAGAATGTAACTCGCTTCCATCTGCATATGTCAATTCTTGAATCAATGTCCATTCTCTTAAATTTTCCGAAACAAAGATACGTCCTCTTCCACCGGCAATTACCATATACCATAAGTCTTTTTCATCACCAGGCACTTTAAATATCTTTGGATCGCGGATTCCATCATGATAATTATCAACAATTACCGGTTGCCCTGCTGCAGGTCTATATTTTGTCCATGTCATTCCATGATCTTTTGAGTAAGCAATATTTTGTGTTGCAGTAGCTCCCCAGCTAGTATACATTGCTACAAGTTTTGACTCTCCTTCTTTGTTATCTGTAAAGAATCCACTTGTGTTATTCTCATCAACTACGCATGAACCCGAGAATACTGCACCAAAATCATCCATTTCTAAAGCTACAGGTAACTCAACCCAATTTACTAAATCATCGCTCACTGCATGTCCCCATGTTTGTGATCCCATATTCTCTACTTGTGGTGAATATTGGAAAAACATATGCCATGTTCCATTACTTGGGTCATATACTAAACCGTTAGGGTCGTTCATAAAGTTCATTTCTGGACTGAAATGTAATTGTGGTCTGTAATCTTCAGCCGCCATCACACTTGCATCCGATTTATTTGTGATTTTAAGTGTCATAGAAGATGCCATATCACCTTTCTTCATCTTAATCACCATAGTACTTACTCCGTATGAAGGTGTAATTTTTTGCTTTGTACCACTTTCCATATTGCCCTTGTCGTACACAACGCCACTATCATTCTTCAGTACATATGTTAATTCCACACCGTCTCCTGCTGTAGCTAGCACATTGATTTCATCTGTGCCGCCTGGCATAAATACGTTGTATGAAGCAACATTTTTACTATATGATGGAGCCATTTGCACATCTCCACCTGTCACTTTCAAGTTATCCAATGCCAAAACATCATCCGATGTAATCTCACGATATGTTACATTTTGATAGATAACCGTAGAATACCATGTCAACAATCCTAGTTTCCCTGTTGCAAATGTGGCATCGTTTCCTGTTACTGCCAATTCTCCATCCACATAGAATTTAATCAAGTCTCCCACTACTTCTACTCGCAAGTGATAATCCTTCTTGTTCTCCTTCAATGGCGCTGTTCCTATATTTGCCCCACCCGGGAATTTGAAGACACGAATTAATCCCTGTGATTTATCAACATTTGCCACATAAGACCCCTCGTAAGGAGCATCCCCTGAACGGAATACTAACGAAGCAGCCCCTTTGTTCTCAGCAAAAAGAACATCTGCCTCATAAATGAAATTTGTTGCAGACGTCTGAGACATTGCAAAAGTATCCCCCATACTATATGAATAATATCCTTTTTCTGTAGGAATCCATGTATTCTGTAAAGCATTCCACTGTTCTAAATTCGTCTCAAATTTGCTAAGTCCATCTCTTCTTATAATGCCGACTTTACGGAATTCATAAGAACTATATTCATCGCGCCACAAATCACGTTCATTATCTCTCCGTTCCAGAACAGCTTGCTCAAACCCTTCTTCTGTTTCGTTTGGCATATGATGCCTAAAGTGTACATATGCATAAGGTCCATCATTTGGATTTTCCAAATTATTTTTAAATTGGATATAAACCTCATAAGAAACTTTGTAGCGATAACCATCTGTGTAATTTTCTCCTCGATCAGTGATGGTTACATTGTTTTTTACAAAGGTAACACCATAAGGAAAAACATTATCAGAATTAACAAGATAATAGCTTCCATCCAACCAGAATGCACCATAGACAAAGCCAGTATTACTTCCTACACCATTCCATTGCCACATTTCCATTTCAAGATGTGTTTGTTCTCTCCAAACATCTCCCGTGGAAACAATGTTATCTACATATTGTACTGCATTGAAATATAATCCATCATCAGCCGCATATCCTCGTACATTGTAACGAGTAGGGGCGCTCGACTGGACCATGCAATCTTCCCACTTAGCCCATTTATATTTGGAAACTTCTTGTCCTATACTGCTAACAATATTTAACTCATCCGCACTTCTTCCCATTCCAATTTCTTTTTTTAATTTATCAAAAAGAATTGTATATCCTGGTGCAGACATATGTAAACCGTCATTGAATTTCGCTCCATCAGCCTCACCACATCTCTTAATATCATCACGTATATCAATCTTGTGTACATTGTCATTTGTATCACCATCAATATAGGCTTCTACAATAGCATTGGATACTGTAATTGAATTGTAATCATGCCAGCCAGTTGTAGGATACACAAGCATGTTGTAGTAGATTTCAGTATCTGGTAATGCCGCTTTCAACGCTTCCAAATAAGCAACCACTTGATTACCTGTTGTTTCACCATCTTCTCGAGCATTTCCAATATTATTAATACCGATATTAATAAAGAGATTCTTAGGATTCTTTGCTACTACTTCTGCAAGTTTTGTTTCGTTATTCCATTGGTAAACCTCTGTTCCACCAATACCAATTGTATCTGCACCATATGTTCCAAGTGCATTGTCAAAACCTAAGCACCATGGTCTGTCCGTGTAAGAATCTCCCACAAAGAGCAATTCCAACTCATCCGCATTTGGATCTCCACCTGCTAAAATTTCTTCTTCTGTCAAGATATCATGATAAATTCCAGCATAATATTCATACTTCGTACCTTCTTCTACGCCAGTACGCCATTGACCATAGTAGTATCGTCCATCATCGAATACAATGTGAATTCTTTCTTTTCCTGTGGATTGATCAAGAGCCACAGTTGGATATGATGCATATCCATCGAAAAGACAAATCTTATCTTCCCATGTATTACCATTATCCTTTGAAATAGAAACCACCATTCCAATTCTATTAGATGAATTGTTATTTGATACCATTACAAGATTTCCACTTGCAAGACAAGTAACTGCAAATCTGCTTGTTGGGTTTGGTATGTCAGTCAATTTACCAACAGACCAAGTTTTTCCACCATCATAAGATGAACTTGTACACAAGAAACCTGTTTGAGTACAAGCAAAGCACATGAGTGAACCATCTTTTCTTTCAACGATGACAGATTCATCAAAACTTGTTGCCTGTGGCATATAAATCTGTCCAAGAACATCCCATGTTTGTCCTTTGTCCTTTGAGATATAAACAGGACTCTTTGCTGACTGTTTTGTTTCATCCGGAACGATGATAAAATCACCATTCTTTAAAACGGTAAATCCGTTTCTTACATAACCCAATTCTGTATTCCAATGTTTACTAATATCCAATACATCTTCAGACATGTCCTTTGAATCCGGATTAGAAACTGTGAACATCCATGTCTGTGTATCCATTGGTACTACACCATTTGCATTTGGACGTGTTGTATATGTAACATAGAGTACATTTGTATTTGGATCTACTTTTAATTCAAAATCACTAGCTACTATTTGTTTCGTACTATTAATCTTTTGACTATTCCATGTATCAATGACAAACAGATTGCTCCATGTCTTACCATTATCATCACTATATTTTAAGACACCACTATTTTTCATTTGGTACTCGCCGTCTGCACCTGTCATATAAATAGTATAGATTCTGCCTCCATTCGTTACAGCCACTGAAGGCATTCCATTCATTGTATTGTTGATTTCCTTATAATAGTCTTTATTTACAGCAGAGAAACTGTGATAAGCAGACATTGTTTCATATACCAGGTCTGATTTTTTAATAGCTCCCTTTCCGAATACTAGACTATATACACCTGAAGTTGCTATTGTTTCACCTTCATTACAATATTTGTAATAGTAAGAAGTTGTGCTAGAAAGTGCTCCGTCAAAACCGCCATTGATTCCCATTGCTGCCCTGCACTTTGTAGCCAACAGATTCCAGCCATTATCTACAAACTGTGAAGCCAATGCCACATTATCATCGCTTATACAAATAACAACATTTCCTTTTGTCATTACAGTCGCTCTTCCATCAAGTCCCATGAACACATAGTTTGTTCCAATTAAATCACTTGCAAGACCATCAATACACCAAGAACTATCCATATGGGCTTGATTTCCCATTTCTGTCTTCATCATCTTGCCACCATTGTCTGCTCTAAGTGTAGCCATGTTTTTAAGAATATTTGATGCTTCTGCATTTTTCGATGCTAATGTAAACTCTTCCGAGTATGAATGAATAAATTTATTATCTGTATTCAAAACAAGCCATGATTTCGTTGAGAACCAGTTGCATCCTAATAACTCTGATGTTAAACTTGCGTTATTTCCTGCATCAGAACGATTACGGAGCATCGGACAAATACGAACATTGCCTTTTGCTTCTGCTTCTGTTGAATTTAATGCACGGTAACTAACAAACAATTCCACTTGATAGCCTGTTTCCGTTGCATTAAAATTGCAGTTGTAATCTTCAGCCGCTAATTCAATTGCATCATATCCATATCCATTCCAACAACGCGACCACGTTCTTCCACTTGCATCACATAAGAAATTCAATGTTGCTCCTTTTGTTTTCCAGTGATTATCAACTGCTTGCATTTGAATTTCAACATTGTCGCTATATCCCAGGTCGTTTGCATCAATAGATATGGTATCGTTCACGTCTATCATAACCTTAACGCCACCATCTACATATTCTGCACTCCAGTATGATTTAGCAACGTTGTCACCGTTATCTACAAACAAAGGAATTGCCCCTATTTTTACATCCTTCAAATCAGAATCCTTTGTATAACCAACATATTTCAGAAGTAATTTATCTGTCTCTGCTTGATATGTAGTTGTTTTATCAGCATGTGCCAAAAGCGCAATCTGAGATGCACTTCTTGTTGTATTTGTAAGTCGGGTCGTATCAGCCCATACAGTAGTATTATCACCATCTACATAATATGCAATAGCAGTAAATTTACGTGTCATATTTTTATCTTTGATGTTGACAATAGCACCATTACCATACCAATAGCCGTCCTTTTCAAACAACTTACTTGTTAGATTAAGTTTTATTCTGTGATTTGTCTGATTGGTCTTAGCAAGTTCTTCAACGCTCTCATAGTACACGTCGCCATCTGTGCCATTGTTCTCAAGATAATCAACAGGGAAGATTAACATTCCTACTTCTGTTGCCTTCTCCTTCACATCGGCACTCATCCTCACTTGAAACCTTAATCCATAAGGTTCTACGATACGAATGGAACCGCCTGGCGTCATTTCAAACTTACTTTCTGCCGCTAAAACCTTGCTTTCTTGTCCTATGCACACGACAAACACACTGCATAGAACTGTTAAAATGCTTAAAAATAGCGTTCTTATTTTTCCCTTTCTCATGTTCTTCCTTCCTTCCTTTAAATATCAAACGGGTCATCTTCATACACATCATTAGATGCAGAAATAACATCATTCATCGTCGTGTTGACATACTCTTCTAAATTGAAGTTCAACACAGCGAATTGCGGAGAGGTATAAGATTCTTTTTGTATCACTTTCAAATCCCTCCTTTAACTTCTACAACACAATTAGATACTTACCATCTTCATACACCACATCTGCGATACAAGCCCTTCTGTTATCACTTGGCTTGCTTGCATCTGTATGAATATGGAATGCCGTTTTTAAGCTACCTTTTTTATCTTTAAAGAAACTGTTGTGTCCTGGTCCTGAAAAATCCACATCTAACATATCCGCATGTAAGATAGGGTTGTCCGTTTCCGATTTCACAAAATCACCATCCGGCTTGTCCGAAGTCGCTACGCATACACAATATTTTCTGCTGGCATAATAATTCGCCGAATAGAATAAATGATATTTTCCGTCCTTCTTAAGAACTGCTGGTCCTTCATTCCAAAGCCACGAACCATCTCCATCATGCTCGTATGGATAGGTCGGTGTGGTAAGAAGCTTGGGTTCTCCCACCACCTCTGTCAATTCATCGTTTAACTTCACTACGTACAACTGACTGACATGGCTATCACCTATCACATTTTCACAGCAATCTCTGGAATAATAAAGATAGCTTTGACCATCCTCATCAATAAACACATGACCGTCAATTGCTGCATATCCAAAATCGAACATCGGCTCATTTTTCACTTGTATGAATGGCCCCTGTGGCTTATCCGCTACAGCCACACCAATGCGAAGACTTTTATTCTCTCTACCACGGGCTGAAAAATGCATTACATATTTTCCATCCGTAGGTCTTTGAATGACTTCCGGAGCCCAAAAGTCCTTGTATGCCCAGCTATCTGACAGGTCAAGTGCCACGCCGCCATCTTTCCACTCTGTAAGATTTTCAGAAGTGTAATAGCGAAAGCCTTTTGCGTCAAAGGTTGTGGCATACATAATATAGTTATCTCCATCGGAGACCACGAATGGGTCTCCGATATTTGTTATATTAGTTCTGTAAAGCATAATATCCTCCTTCTTAACAACCTAGTGATACATCTTTTCATCAATGGTTGCATGCACTTGGAATGATTTTTCAGTTCCTGTAAGAAGTAATCTATCTCGCTCAACCACTTGGGAATTCAATCCGTTTGTACTTACCCCCGGCAAGAATTGATATTGTTTTACATATGCGTATGGTCCATCTTGCGGGTTCTCCAAATTGTTATCAAATTCCAAATAGAAATAATACTCAATTCTTGTCTCTCCACTAATGAGTTCAACGCGATTTACACACAAAGACTTACTCTTTACATTAGTTTCATTGTTAATGTAAATACTCTCATCCGGGAACAGACCAATATAAGTTCCAGCGCCAGTTTGAGCCCCCCAACCTACACAGTGGTTCCACAATTCCATCTCTACGTGAGTGTTGTTAAAATTATCTTGTTCAGTCAACGTTACATTTGGAACTATTTGAACAAAATAAGCATAAAGTCCACTGTCTGTGGTCCACATTTGGAAATTATAAATATCTGGATCCACAGATTGTAAGTCACTAGCAATAGTTGAAAAATCAGCTATTTCCGGAAATCCTTCCGGCTTCTCAATCTGTACATCTGCAAGAATTGCAATCTCGCTTAGGCTTACATCTCCTGCAAATGTAAGTGTTACAACACTTGCTTCTGTCTCATCCATCTCCAAAATAGATGCTGTTCCAGGAATATCACTTGAATCCAGTGACATATTGTATGAATATTCTCCTACAGTCACGGACACTTCACTTCCACCTACTGTTGTATTGGCACTGTCATAAATCATAATGCCTTTAATTTTTTGAATTTTATCAAAAGTGAATGTAATTGTATTTGCGCCTGTAGAACTATACTCATATCTATCTATATTTGCGGTGCGATAATTTACAATTCCGTCTGTAAGTAGACCAACATTTTCATCCTGTGTCGCTGATACAGTCGCTTTCGATGCAATGTTTCCGTAATCAGATACTCCAGACGGAAGTACTTGCGGTGTAACGGAAGGTCCTGATATAACCAGTCTTCCGTCATTGTCAAATGTGACTTTATCAAAATTAATCTTTCGTTGATATCCTCCTTTTTCTGTGTCAATGTGACTATGGTATGCAACCCAAAGTTCCGTGCCATCCGGTGATGGGAAGAAACTACAGTGCCCTGTACCAGATACATGTGTCCATGCATCATCTACCACAAAGAATGGGTTATAATCCACTTTTTCAAATCCGGACAATGGATTATCACTAACTGCCAGTCCTAATCCATAATCTTTGTTTTGATAGAAATTTGCAGAATATGTTAAGTAATACTTATTACCATGTTTAAATACATATGGTGCCTCATTCCATGATTTGTTCCCGTTTGGATATTCCCAACTTTCAGATGGTTCAACAAGTGGTCCCTCTGAAATGTGTTCGATTGTAACCATATCGCTCGCCAGCTTACATCCATAGACTGCCGAAACCTTATTCACTTGATCTTGCGATACATAAAGATATACATTTCCAGCATCATCTATAAATGGATTTGGATCGATTGCAGGGAATCCCAAGTCAATTGGTTGTTCATTTTTAAATGGACCCGTTGGAGAATCAGAAACCGCTACACCAACTCCCATCAATTCGGTTTCGCGATTACGACCCGAATAATACATGTAATACTTTCCGTTGGCTGCAATCACTTCTGCTGCCCAAAGGTCACTTACTGCCCAAGCATCTGAAGCCGGTCTAAAAGCCTGTCCAACTTCAATCCAATCTGTAAGGTTTTTACTAGACCATACACGGATTGAGGTGCAATCATATCCCTCTTGTGCATCTGTAGCATACAGATAGAATGTGTCTCCTACTGTGATAACACTTGGGTCCGCCGCCTGAATCGTTCCTTGATTCTGGTAAAACAACTCTTTATTATAGTCAGCTGTTGTCGAAAGATAATCTACCTTCTTTGCCACGATACCAGCCGCACGGAATTCATAAGAATTACAGTTATCTCGGTATAAGTAACGGCTTCCATCTCTGTGTTCCATATATGCTGATTCAAATCCTTCCTGGGATTCGCCAGGCATATGATGTCTAAACTGTACAAACGCATATGGTCCATCAGCACTTCCTACATTATTGTCAAATTCAATGAAGATGTCATAGCAGATTTCATAACGATAACCTTCGCTTCGTTCGGTAATGGTCACATGATTGGTGACATTCTTAATATTCGTTAGATTGTTAATATCATAATCATAATTCGAGTCACCATCCGTATCAGTTAACATAAATCTGCAATAGGTATCAACTCCAAGGCTATTTGCCACACCATGTCCCATATTATGCTGCCAGATGGATGCTTCCAAGTGCGTCTGTTCTGACCATACATCACCTTCCGTCACGTATTGATTCACATACTGTTTCACTTTGAGATATAGTCCATTATTTGCTGCATAACCAGATACGGAATAACGGGTAGGTGCATCGCTTTTCACCGGCAACGCACTATCTTCAATCTCTATATTTGTCTCTTTTAATGCATCTGCAAATACGTAGTAGGATTCCACCTTTGGGTGGGTTCCATCCGACAACATGTCTGCTGCCAACTTATCCGGTGTGTCAATATAAGTGATATACTCTTGCCCTTCACACCACGTTTTCATCTGTGCATTAATCTCTTTTGCTTTCGCAATCTTTGCTTCACCATATGAACGATAGGAAATTCCAAACCAATAAATAGGTGTGTTCGGAACGTTTTTATGTATCACCCCAAACATTTTTTGAAGTGCCAAAACGGTGCATTCTGCATCATCCCCATCATCATATATATTGTTGGTGCCCATATGCATTACAATATTCTTTGGCTGAATGTCTTTTAACCACTCAGTCGCCCATGTTTCCCAATCATAAGTGGTGGTTCCGCCTATACCAAGTAACAGTGCATCTTTTCCGGCATAATAGTTGGTATAAAAATCAGTCCAAAAATCGGTGTCAAAGAAAGAGTCTCCGATAAACAATGTCGTCTTTCCATCGGTTCCTTTTTCTTCCCACTGTGACTTACGATCTGCTATCTTCTCCGCATAACGTGTAATCCCCATTGGTTGTTCAACCATACCTGTCAAACGAAATTCAGTGGATTCACTCTTGTCTTGCCACAAGTAACGGGTATCCTCCCAATGCACTTTATGGGCATTTTCAAAACCAACTGCCTCTTCTTTTGGCATATGATGTTTGAACTGTACAAATGCATATGGCCCCTCAGGATTTCCCACATTATTTGGAAACTGTAGGAATATCTCATAACAGATTTCATAGCGATATTCTTCTGTATTGCCCCGATCTTTGATTACACAATTATACTCAACCGTTGTATTTGTCGGGTTGTTGAGGAAGTAGTTTCCATTTAAGAAAAATGCACAGTATGTATCTACAGCCAGACCATGGTCTACACCATATCCCATATTATGTTGCCAAATTTGTGCCTCCAGATGTGTCTGTTCATTCCACTCATTCCCAGTTTGAACAACATTATCAACATACTGTACCGCATAAATATGCAACCCGTCATCTGCCGCAAATCCACGAACTTTATAGCGACTAGGTGCACTATCTTCTACACCGGCTAGTTTCAAGTGGTCAATATAATTGACAAGTAACTTATCTGCCTCATCAGAGAACTCATTTGTTTTATCCGCATGAGTTAATAGTGCTACCTGTGCCGCACTTCTTGTTGTATCTTTCACGCTACTTGTATGTGCTAAGATGCGTACGCCATTCACTTCATAATAAGCAATGCCTACAAATTCACGTGACATATTCTTATCTTTGATATTTACAATGGCTCCGTTTCCGTACCAGTAACCGTCTTTTTCATACAATTTACTGGTTAAATCCAGATTGATTCGATGATCATTCGGCGCATTATTCACTAATTCTTCTACATTTTTGTAATGCACATCACCCTCTTTGCCACTATCCACAAGATAATCAGCCGGGAAGATAAACATTCCTACTTTACCACTTTTCTGTTCCACATATGTTTTAACATCTGAATCCATTTTAACTTGGAATCGGAGTCCATAAGGCATCGCAATACGAATGGAGCCTCCTTGAGTCATTTCAAACAAGCCTTGCTCCTCGGCTTTTGTAGATTGATATAATTCCTTGATTTCAGTTTCAGACAAAGCATGATTCCAAAGTTTAAAATCGTCAATCATTCCTTTATAATCGCCATGCTGCCACCAAGAACAATTCCACGAGCCTAAGGTAATGGATTTGGCAATCGTAATCTGTGTCATTAAAGTTGCAATATCACCGTTATTAATTGTATTGGTAGAGTAATATTCACCATTGATATAGATTCTCATGTTGTTCGCTACAGGATCATATACAACTGTCACCAGTTGCCACTCACCCTCCGTAGTCTTGTTTGTGCCCGTTGCGGCATCTGCCGGGTCGTTCCAGAGACATGGTTCAACAAAGCCTCCTTCATTTCCATTGGTATTTGTTGTCGTCTCCAGAGAACACAACGTAGCAATGTAGCCTCGATTGGCCATATCAACACAATAGATTGGTGTTGTGCCGTGCACATTACTGCCTTCGCTCGTCTGAATCCACGCAGAAAGCGTCATCCCATTTGTCCAGTCGTTATTCTGAAAGACGTCCGTTGTGTAAGTACCATAGGATGTACGGCTTCCAGTACCATTCAGTTTCAGAACATTACCTCGAATGGAATCATTGACAATTTCAGCACCAGTAAGTGTTACATTGCCTGCACCCTGTGCAAAATCGATAGAAACCAGCGGGTTTTGGGTTCCCGCTGCTTCTACAGATTTTGACGGAAACATTGCAATGAGCATCGTAACTATAAAAATATTTACCATAAAAAATTTTACTAATTTTTTCATAGAAGCCTCCACACCTAGTCAAATATATCTTCTTGCCAAACATCTTGGTCTCCATCGCCTGATGCAGTAACAATATCCCGATTGTCAACAAAATTAATCACCTGAAGCTCCGGTGAATTATATAATTCTTTTCTTTCCATTTTATTCCCTCCTCTGACTTCTATAGCACAATCCCATACTTCCCATCCTCATACACTACATCTGCAATACAAGCCCTTCTATTATCACTCGGCTTGTTTGCATCCGTATGAATATGGAATGCAGTTTTTAAGTTTTCTTCTTTATCTCTAAAAAAACTGTTGTGTCCCGGTCCGGAAAAATCCACATCTATCATATCTGCATGTAGGATAGGATTTTCCTCTTCCGATTTCACGAAATCACCATCTGGCTTATCTGATGTTGCCACACAGACACAGTATTTTCTACTTGCATAATAATTTGCTGAATAGAACAGATGATATTTTCCATCCTTCTTTAGCACAGCCGGGCCTTCATTCCAGATCCATGAACCATCGCCATCATGTTCAAAAGGATAAGTCGGAGTTGTTAAAAGGGTTGGTCCGCTTGTCACTTTTGTCAGATCGTCATTCAGCTTTACTACATGAATCTGACTCACATGCGCTTTACCAATAAGGTTTTCGCAACAATCTCGTGAATAATACAAGTAAGCTTGTCCATCGTCATCGATAAATACATGTCCGTCAATTGCCGCATAGCCAAAGTCAAACATTGGCTCATTTGCCACTTGCACAAACGGTCCTCGTGGATTGTCAGCTACGGCTACACCGATACGAAGGCTTTTATTGTTTATTCCGCGAGCCGAAAAATGCATGACATATTTTCCGTCTTTCGGTCTTTGAATCACCTCTGGTGCCCAGAAGTCTTTGTCTGCCCAACTATCTGACAGGTCAAGTGCCAGACCGCCGTCTTTCCAGTCTGTAAGATTCTCCGAAGTGTAATAACGGAATCCCTTTGCGTCAAAAGTTGTAGCGTACATAATATATTCTTTTCCATCGAAGACCACAAATGGGTCTCCGATGTTTGTGATATTTGTTCTGTAAAGCATAATCTTCTCCTTCCAGGCAACTTAATTATTCATTTTTGCATCGATGCTCTCATGCACCTGGAATGAATTTTCAGTTCCCGTTATCAGTTGTCTTCCGTCGCGTGTAATCACTTGTGAATGTAGACCAGTTGTGCTTACCCCCGGCAAGAATTGATATTGTTTTACATAAGCATACGAAGGGTCGCTGCTATTTAGGTTATTATCAAATTCCAGATAGAAGTAATATTCAATCTCTGTCTCTCCATTTGCAAGGTCATTGATGTTGACGTGTAGGTTCTTACTCTTTACGTTCCACTCATTGTTAATGTATAGGGTTTCATCCGGGAACAACGCAATGTATGTTCCACCCCAACCATGGCCAAAATCTCCTTGCCAAATTTCCATTTCTACATGAGTGTTCTTCCAGTTGTCACTGTTATTCAGTGTGACTGTAGGAACCTTCTGTACGAAATATGTATAGAGTCCACTATCTGTGGTCCACATCTGGAAGTTGTAAAGGTTCGGGTCTACAGATTGTAAATCAGCATTGATTGTTGTAAAATCAGCCACTGTTGGAAATGCAAATGTTGGTGTATCGTCACAATTCACAATTCCTCTCTTACGGAATTCGTATGATTTACAATCGTCTGTCCAAAGATTTCTATCTCCGTCTTTTGTGATGACAACTGACCTTTCATATCCTTCACTGGTTTCACCCGGTGTATGACTCATAAATTGTACATATGCATATGGTCCGTCCTGACTTCCCTTGTTGTTCTCAAATCCAAGATAGATTTCGTAAGACAGTTTATAACGATAACCGTCCGCATACTCTGCACCGCGGTCTGTAACCTCACATGCATATTTCATACCTGTCACATTGGTTTCGTTATTAATGTAATAGCTTCCGTCCGGGAAGAATGCCATGTAAGTTCCATCCCAACCATAGCCTACACCATGGTTAAAGAGTTCCATTTCCACATGGGTAATGTCTTTCCATACGCCGCTAGTTCCACCCACATTCAATGTGTCCACATATTGCACCATATTGATATACACACCATCATCTGCCGCATAGCCTCGATAGTCATATCGTCCCTGAGCTTTGGAACGAACCGTACAGTTTTCCCAGGCTGGGAATAAGGTACCCATCTCAATACCCGAATTTGCCAATTCCTCTACAAATATCTTGTAGGCATTACATTCACTGTCTTCTCTTGGATGAACATTATCCCTTAACATATCGCCAGTTAAACGTTCTACTGTACTGCCAATGAAGGTGATATAATCTTTGTCTGCACACCACGTTTCCATAGTTGCATTTACTTCTTTGGCAATTGCAATTTTGGCTTCATCATAAGTACGTAGTGAGATTCCAAAGTAGTATAGATTTGTTGTTGGTAAGGTCTCGTGCATGTAAGAGAACATTCTCTGTAATGCTTTTACAGTCACTTCTGCATTCTTATTATCATCGTAAATATTGTTTGTACCGATGTGCATTACAATATTTTTCGGATTGGTATCCTTTAAGAATTCTGTTGTAAACACTTCCCAGTCGTATGAAGTCGAAGAACTTACTCCACATCGAAGCACCTCTCTACTCCAATACAAATCGTAGAAGGTAGACCAGAATTCTCCGTCGAAGAAGGAATCTCCAATAAATATGGTTGTCTCTCCAGCCTTACCTTTTTCTTCCCAATCTTGCTTGTACTGTGCAATCTTGTCTTCATAGGCTGAGATATCATATACGCTATCTTTTCTAGCAGCTCCGTCTTCACGGAATTCTACAGACTTGGATTCCTCTGTCCAAAGCTTTCTATCTCCGTCTTTGGTGATGGTCTCAGCTTTTTCGTAGCCTTCCTCCGTTTCACCCGGAGTATGACTCATAAACTGGATAAAGGCATATGGACCATCTTCCGGATTTGCCAAGTTGTTTTCAAATCCAAGATAGATTTCATAAGAAAGTTCAAAGCGATAGCCGTCAGCATAATTTGCTCCTCGGTCTGTCACGGTACACTGATACTCAAGTGCAGTTACATTCAAATCGCTGTTAATGTAATGACTTCCATCCGGGAAGAATGCCAAATAGGTTCCATCCCAACCATAGCCTACGTCTCCGTTCCACAATTCCATTTCCACATGGGTGATGTCTTTCCATGTGTCTGCCACTCCACCTTGTTTTACCTTGTCTACATATTGCACTACATTCAAGTAGAGTCCGTCTTCTGCTGCAAATCCTCGGTAATCATATCTGGTCGGTACATCCGAGTGTACTGTTAGGTCCTCCCATGCTGTCCATTTTGGGAAATTATAGGATGGCTTTTGTGGTTCTTCGTTGTTTGTACCTATATCTCTCGCAACAATACCATCCTCACGGAATTCGTACGATTTACAATCATCTGCCCAAAGTTTTCTGTCTTCATCTTTCACAATCCGGATTGAATTTTCATATCCCACTTTTGACTCTCCCGGTGTACAACTCATCATTTGTACAAATGCATAAGGCCCGTCTGCCGGATTTTCTTTATTATTTTCAAAACCTAAATAGATTTCATAAGAAAGTTCATATCGGAATCCACCCTTATATCCAGCACCTCTGTCTGTAATCGTACATGTGTATTCCAAATCGGTTACATTTACCTGACTGTTAGTATAATGGCTTCCGTCCGGGAAGAACGCCAGGTAAGTTCCATCCCAGCCATATCCCACATCGCCATTCCATAATTCCATTTCGATGTGAGTAATGTCTTTCCACTTGCCACTTACACCGCCAAATTTAATCTGGTCAACATACTGAACCATATTGATATAGAGGCCGTCTTTTGCTGCATAGCCTCGGTAATCATATCTGGTTGATGCTTGCGAGCGAACCTTACATTTATCCCATGCAGTCCATGTAGGGAATGTATAATCACCCTCTAATCCTTTCGATGTGAGAAGATAATATTCACCTGGATTTTGTGGATAATGTCTGTTAGACCATAGCCAATCCTGTCCTTCCATGCCTCCTATACCATTTCTTCTGTTCAAAATGTAAGATGTTTCATTCGGGGTTTTTACTGCCCATGCAAAAGAAATCTGAGAAGGCTTCTTAGATAGTCCCATTGAACTGTATGGCACCATCACTTCAAACACCAAGGTGTTCTTGTAATCGTAAGCGCTTGTTTCTTTATATTCCGAAACGGACGTTTTACAGAATACAGCTCGTCTCACAGCCACATAATCGTCATATCCCGTCATGCAGATATCTGTTTCAATTCCTTCGTCAACATCTACTGCCAATCGGAATATCCCATCATGAAAGCCGTTATCTCCGCCTTTTGCCTGTGTATCAATTACGATTTCAATGCCGTCATTATCCCAAATGCCATCCGCATATCTGGAGAGCACCTTATCTTTGACTGCCACAAGGAAATACACACCCTCATCTCCAAGGAATGCTTTCAGTTCTCCTCTGACTTCCGGCTTAGTATTTGTCGCATTTACCTCTGTCAGTGTAATGGCGTCTCCTTTATACGCTTTGTCGTTCCAGTCTGCCTTAAGTTCCTTTTCAAGTTCGATTCCATCTGCAATTTGCACGAATCCATCTTTATCTACTCTTGCATAGCTGGTTGGCGCTCCGTGGTTCATACCTTTTACCGTAAACCACTTACGAGCAGTGTCTTCTCGGTTATCCACATTATTGAATGCCGGCATCACACCGATTTCCTCTGGTGTGGTTTCAAGTCCCATCGCTTCCCATGGAATAAAGGTTTCTACACTATATCCTTTCGCACCATCTTTTTTATTTGCTTCGCCATCCACAATGGATGCAGTAAGGACTTCAAAATCTCCTGCTACCCATGGATAGCCTGACTCTGTCTTACGGCCAAACCAAGTGGATGATCTGCCTTCCGTATCTACACGTACCTGGATATTATCGGTACGTACTTTCACGTCTGACTTTAAAGCATCAAGCTGCATAGAATACTGCGGTCTTGGGTCTATGTAGTACTCCACAGAATCATTTTCGAAAAATTGCTTTTCCTTGGACCAATACACACTGGTATCATCTGTTTCGGTAAACAGATATAATCCATGTTCTCCCAAATGCGCCCAAGACGTAACATTTATCCCACTCTTGGTTTCTGTAAACACTAACGTGTTGTCATTCCAAAACTTTTCATCTCGTTTTCCATCGATAGATGTGTTTTCATCTATTACGATATTGGATTCTTTCGTCGGCAGTTCTACTTCATAAGCAAAACGAAACAATTCTGACTTTTGAAGTAAAACCAATCCAACAATTCCTACTACTAACAAGGCAAGCACTCCGCTCAAGATGAAAATATGTTTTTTATTAATTTTCTTCTTCATACGCTATCCTCCTGCCTACTTTCCTAAAATAACAATCTCATTGATGTTGATTTCATCTTTAAATGTAAATGTAATCTCATCTGCTTCGAGTTCTTTAAATTCTAAAATTGCTGCACTTCCAGGGATCTTCATTTCAAACCCGTATTCATCCACATAGCAGTAATCCGGATTAAATTTTAACTCAAAGGAATGTCCGCCAACCTTCACAGTAGCTTCCTTTCCTGCATACAGGTAATCTGCACTGTCATAAACCATGATAGCTTTGATGTTCTTGGCTTCCTCATAGGAGAAGGTTATTTTATTGGTTCCCTCTGAAACATATTCATAAAGTTCCACATCGTTATATAGATAATTCACAATATCATCTGTGAGCAATTCCACACCGTCTGATATTGTTGCAGACACCGTTGCTTCAGCCGCGATATTCTGATACTCAGATACTCCGGATGGCAACACCTGCGGGCTAATGGAAGGTCCCTGTACAAGGAGTCTTCCTTCTTCATCGAAAGTGATTTTGTCGAAATTAATTTTTCGCTCGCTACCGCCATTTGTAGTATCAATGTGGCTGTGGTATGCCATCCAAAGTTCTGTTCCATCCGGAGATGGGAAGATGCAATTATGACCAGTACCTGAAATGTGTGGCCAATCAGGGTTTGCTTCTAATATCGGATTGTAATCCACTTTTTTGAATCCGGATAATGGATTATCACTGATCGAAAGTCCTACAGAATAGGTACTGTTCTGATAGTAATTTGCGGAATACATCAGATAGTACTTCTCATCTTTTTTTATCATAAATGGTGCTTCGTTCCATTTATTTCCTGCTGTTGGATTTTCCCATTCTTGTGAAGGCTTCACAAGAGCTTTTTCTGTAACGCTAAGTATCGTCACCATATCTTTGTCTAATTCCATTCCGAAAACAGAAGATTCCTTGTCCACCTGATCTCGTGAAACATAGAGATATACGCGACCATCTTCGTCAATGAATGGATTGGCATCAATAATTGGAAATCCCGGATTAATTGGCTGTTCTGTTCTTGAATAGGTCTTTCCACCAAAGGTTCCTTCCAATTCATGGAATGGTCCCGTAGGCGAATCAGAAACTGCTACACCAACCCCCATTTTACCGGTAGCAATATTATGTCCTGAATAGTACATGTAATAAGTCCCATTTACCTCGATAACTTCCGGAGCCCAAAGGGAGCTTACAGCCCATGCATCTCTGGCTGGTATGAATGCCTTTCCCTCCAGTTTCCAATCGGTTAGGTTTTTACTGGACCACGCACAAATATAATTGGTATTTCCACTTGCTTCCGCATTGGTAGCATACATGTAAAATGTATTCCCCACTGTAATTATTTGTGGGTCTGCTGCCTGAATAGTTCCTAAGTTTTGGTAAAACAACTCTTTGTCATATCCTGCTTCTGCATCCAGATAGTTGTTCTGTGCCACTTCTTTCGTGCAACCAATCGATGTTACCATCATGGCTGTAACCGAGAGAAATAGAACGATTCTTTTAATTTTTTTCATTCTTTCCCTCCTTCTTAACCTTTCAGTCCTGTCATTGTGATTCCTTCTACAAATTTCTTTTGCGCCGCAAAGTACATGATGAGTAGCGGAATCATGGTCACAATACAACATGCCATTACCTTCGGCCAATGGCTTTCTGAACTACCAGCCATTAATTTCAAAACAAGTTGTAAGGTATATTTATCTTCCGTGTTCAGATATAACATTGGTCCGAAATAATCGTTGTAACCAGCGATAAACCATAAAATCATTTGCGCAGTCAAAGCTGGCTTTGATAATGGCAACATAATTCTCGTAAATACGCCAAATCTTCCTAGCCCGTCCATTTCCCCGGCTTCTATCAGCTCATTAGGAATTCCCGCAAAAAATTGGCGGAGATAGAATACACATGCTGCAGTACCAAATGCATTTGGAATCATCAAAGGTAAATAGGTATCTGTCCATCCAATCATGTCATAGATTACATACGCAGGAGTCATGGTAATAACCCCGGGAAGCATCATGGAAAACATGAGGACTGTAAACATCATTCCCTTCGCCTTAAAATTGATTTTTGCAAATGCATACGCCGAGAGTGCTGATGTAAGAACACCGATTACCATAATAGGCAATACTACAAACAGCGTATTTGTAAGTCCTTTCCACACTGCTCCAGATTGCAAAACTGATTTGTACGCACTGAAATCCACATATCCCGGGTTAAAGGTAAACGGTACTTTCACGGAGTCCGCATAGGTTTTCAAGGAAGTGGAAATGATGATTGCAAATGGTAGAAGAACTGCCATGCACATCAAAACTAAAACCAGATACATTCCAACTTGTTTGACTGTACTTTTAAACGTCATAATTTACCCACCTCCTGCTAAGTCCAAACATAATCGCAGTAAAAATCATCACTATGCCGCCGACAATCCAACTCATTGCACTTGCATAACCCATTCCATATCGGTAGGAATCCTCTACAAAGGCAACGTACCAAACGCGGAATACCATCGTCCATGTTGTTCCGTCCGGACCACCGGATGGTGTCATCACTTGGAAATTTGCAAAGCTTTGCAAGGCCCCGATGAATCCCATAACCATAATGAAGAAGGTAGTTGGCGAAATCATTGGCAACGTGATAGAAAAGAACTGTTTTATGCTACCTGCACCATCTAGTTCTGCTGCTTCATAATAGGTACGGCTTACGGAGTTGAGTGCGGCAGAATAAAGAATCATGTTATATCCCAAACCGCCCCATATACTCATCAATATCATAATCGGCATGGCTGTTGCTGCTTCACCCAACCAGTTGACACGGGTCATTCCAAAAAACTCTACAATATCATTCAAAACACCGTAATTGTAATCAAATAACCACTTCCACATGGTCGAAGTAGCAACTACGGAGCATACATATGGAATAAACAGTATGATACGAATCAATTTGCCACCGCGCTTAATCTTGTTTAAAAACAAGGATGCAATTAAAGATATTACTACGGTTCCTCCGACAGTAATAAAGGAGTAAAGGAATGTGTTACCAATCGATTGCCCAAACTCTGCATCTTCCGTAAAGATTCTGATGTAATTGTCCAATCCACAAAATTCAATATCTAAAAGATTGTAGGTTGGAAGATTCCCAAACGAAAGCACAATCGAGAATATCAATGGTAATACACCGAACAAGGCAAACCCCACCAGCGGAGACATTGCAAACAAAACACCAAAGATATTATCTCTTTTCTTTTTCTTCATCATTCGCCTCCGTAATATGCATCAATAATTTCCTGTGTACTCTTCTGTGTCTTCTCTCGTAACTCTTTTAAGGACATTTTGCCCATCAACACATCATCATTCAAATCTACAGACCATTCATTAATCCATGCTTTACTTGGAAGATATCCCCAGTCACCTGATCTGTGATAATAAGCAGCATCTACAAAAATTTGTGAATTTGCAGGCTTTTGTGAAGATTGCAAGAACACTTCGCTCTCAGCAAGTTCCATTGTATTTGGAATAATAAATCCTTTTTCTGTATATTTTTTCTGGCCTTCTTCCCCTGCCATGAATTCGATGAACTTCCATGCAGCATCCTTCTTTGTACTCTTTTCCGGAATACAATATGCAAGTGAACCACTATGTCCTGCCTGAATGCCATCTTTATGTGCCGGAAGTGGAGCTACGTCCCAATCAAAGCTGTCGCCGATTGTTTCTCTGAAGATACCCACTGCATATCTGGTATCAAGTAACATTGCACACTGCTGGCTTGAAAACAAACCATATGTAGAGTTTGAAGCAGACACTTCAGGCTTTGGTGATACACCATGTTTTACAGATAAATCAACAAAGTATTGCATAGCCTCCATCTGTGAAGGAAGTTCTACGCAAAGTGCCTTTTGGTCTGCTGTTAAAGCTGCTTTATCTGAATATGATACAATCTCACCTGCGTTATATGTTACACCGTTAACAGTAAGTGTGTTTCCTTCTGTCACTTTGTAATTTTTCGTTTCATCAAACAGCGTGAACTCATATTTTCCACCGGTAGCAAGTGAAGCATCTTCTGCCCACTCTAAGCAATTGCCTCCCACTGACCATCCAAAACAGAACCAGTTAATAGCGTAAAGTCCATATTTGGTAATACTTTGGTCATTACGAACAGGAGCCGCTGTATTCGATGTGAGTTTTTGTGAAAGTGCAAGGAATGACTCCCAAGTCAAAGCAATTTTATTGTTGAAATAGAGTTTTCCGTCTTTTGTAAAATAAGCTTCCTTCGTTCCATATTGTTCCATAGATTCTTGTTCTGTGAGTGATATGCAAGTAATGCCTACTGCTTTCATCGCATCCACGTTATAAAATAATGCAGATGGAGAGTAGTCACGCACGATACCATATAATTTTCCTGTACCGCCTTTACGAGATGATACATCATAACGATAACGATTTACTGCATCCGACCACATAGCATCCAAATCAAGTTCTTTGCTTTCCGCAACATAATCATCTAAGACTGCAATTCCACCTTTTTCAATCCAGCTTTTGATTTCACCATCACCGGCGATAATTACGTCTGGAACATTACGTCCACGAAGTGCATTTGTTACTTTTGTTTCATAATCTCCTGATGGAATTGGTGTGAATTCAACTGTAATACCATCTGTATTTGTCTCGTTAAATTGTTTTACCAATTCTCTTGTCACTTCTACTTCCGTTTCATTTCCCCAACTGTAAAACTGAATCGTCGTGTTGTCCGATGATTTTGAATTAGTTTTTCCACATCCTAGCAATCCAACTGTGCAACAAGCTGCAAGTGTAATTGCAATGATTTTTGACATGTTTCGTTTCCTCATAAGAATTCCTCCTATTTTTTATTAATAGTTAATGGCATTTCTGTCATCCGGAGTTTCGCACATCCGTATGGGTACAATGCCATAGTTACCAAATCGCCTTCTCTTTCTGCACCTGTTGGACAAGCTGCTGCAACGCTGTCATAACCATCTTCATACTCCCACTCTATTGGTCTCATCTGTGTCTGTAACGTAATACGTGGTTGTTTTGAAGAAAATGGAATTTCATCGCCCTCATTCTCACAAGGTGAAAATGTATCACTGTTATATCCAAATCTCCATTCAGATGTAGGAAAAAGTTCATAATCACAATATGGGAATTTACGTTCCACACCATCTCTTTCATATTCGTGCATTTTGTACTCTGCTTCAATTGGAAGACAAAAAACAAGCGGACCATATTCTGCAACTTTTAGTCCCGATGGTCTATCCACAAGATGAGGTTCATCAAACAAAGTGATTGTAAACTCTTGCTTGCCATCCCATACTTGTTTCAACACCCAATACCCTTCGTTGTCCTTCATTTCTTCGTCTACTTTGTATTGTTTTGACCATGCCGGAATTCTGACTTTGAATTGAAATTCCACCGGTTCCTCTGTCTCCACAATGTATTTACAAGAATGACGGAAAGGATATTCTGTTACCAATGTGACTTTTACGTTTTTATCCGAGATTTTAGTTTCATATGTAGATGGCAACATCATGGTGCATTCTATTCCGTCATCTTCCATGAATGCGCTCCATAATAACTTTGGCCATCCTTGATGAAGGTTTGAAGTACAGCACCCAAAATGTGGTTCCAATCCAAATATGTGTGCTTCTGAACCATTTGTTCGGAAGTAGGATTTACCCGGAAATCCGATACATGCAATTTGATTTACCTGTTGCACATATTGATGCGTCCACATATCATCACTTATAGTAGCCGGCAACGCATTGAACGCTATTTTTTCAAGTCGCTCTGCCCATATCGAATCTTTTGTAATATGATAAAGGAGCTCGAAGGAATACATTTGTTCTACAACTGCACAAAGTTCTGTTCCTTGATTATTCTTCAGGCCTGCCAAGCATTCATCACCGGTGGTCGTGCCAACTGCCGTCCCATTGTACTCTATTAATATGTTCCATAGTTTTTCAGCAACGTTTTCATATGGTTCCCCAAAAAACTTACTGCACAAGGCTTCATACTTTAACATCATCATCAGGTTAACTGCATGTGTTTCTAGTACCCACTTGTTCATCGGTCTTTTCCAGCACTCTATGTAATCTGTAAATTTGATACCTTGCTCTCTAAGAATTTTTCCCAACTCCAGAATCCAATCTTCTTGATAATGGTCATAGAGGAAATGAAGAGGGATTAAGCATTCAAACCATCTGAATTTCCCCCATTCAAATAATGATACTTTATCTTCCACCATCATTTGATAGAGACATTTCATAGCTTTGTATAAACTTTCTTTTACTTTTTCACTTCCGGTAAACTCCCAGTAAACAGTGAATACTTTTCCAATTAAAAATACGGCCCAAACATCATAGTGCTTTCTATCCTCATCATTCCCCGGACAAATCCACCCGTCTTCTTTCTGGCGATCTACGATGGCATTAATGTATTTATCAGCACGTCCTTTCATATCTTCGTCCTCTAAGAACCATGCTAAAGGGATAAAGCCATCCAACCAATACGGTACGCGTTCCCATCCTTCTCTATCACCGCCAATCCAAGCACTGTCTTTAATATCTGGCCAAAATTTATCCAAATTTCCAGACAACCCTTTTGCTTGTATTTCTAGTTGTTGTCGCATCCAACCCTGCGGTTTTATTTTGTGTTTTTTGAAATAATGATTCATATTTGGTCTCCTTTCTCGTTTAATCGCATTATTTCTCCTAGATTAATAGTAGCAAAAAATCTTTTTGACTTCTCTGCAAATATCCAATAAATTATTGCAAATATCACAATCCATTTGTGCATTTATCCATAATTTTCCAACAAAAAAGAGATGGAATTGGTATAATAACCAACTCAATCTCTTTTTGCTTATCATTTTCTACATTTCCTCTGCTAATTCATAGATGAGCTTCTCCGTCTTTTCCCAACCAAGACATGGGTCCGTAATGGACTGTCCGTATGTGCCGCAAGTCGCAGGCTGTGCCCCATCTACAATGTAGCTTTCTATCATCAGCCCTTTTACCAAGGAACGAATGTCCTTGTTTACGCGGCGGCTATGCATCACGTCTTTACTGATTCGGATTTGCTCTAAGAATTTCTTATTTGAGTTTGCATGGTTTGCATCAATTACAACACTCATATTCTTTAAGTCTTTGCTCTGATAATAGTCATAGACCTTCATCAAATCTTCATAGTGATAGTTCGCAATGTTTTCACCCTGTGCATTCATACCTCCACGAAGAATTGCATGGGCATATGGGTTGCCTGTGCTTTCCACTTCCCATCCTCTATAAATGAAGGTGTGACCACTTTGCGCTGCAGTGATGGAATTCATCATAATCGACAAATCCCCGCTGGTTGGATTCTTCATCCCCACCGGCACATCGATTGCACTTGCTGTCAGACGGTGTTGCTGATTTTCCACGGAGCGGGCGCCTACTGCTACATATGCTAATAAATCAGATAAGTATCTGTAATTTTCCGGATATAGCATTTCATCAGCACATGAAAATCCGGTTTCACGAAGGGCTCTCATATGCACTTTACGAATCTTTGTCAGACCTGCCAACATATCGGAATCATGCAATGGGTCTGGCTGATGTAGCATACCCTTGTAACCGGCACCTGTGGTTCTCGGTTTATTCGTATAGATTCGAGGAATGATAATAATCTTGTCTTGTACCTTGTCTTGTACCGGACGTAACCGGTCAATGTAATCCATTACAGATTCTTCATAGTCCGCAGAACATGGTCCAATTATTAGCAAGAATTTGTCACTCTCTCCCGATAAGACTTTCTTAATCTCTGCATCGCGAGTTTCAAAATCTTCACGCATCTTGTCCGTTACCGGATACATGGCTTTTACCTTCTTTGGTATCGGTAATTTTCTTTTGAATTCACAATTCATATCTATTTCCTCCGTCTTATACTTCTCTCGTCACATGAATCCCCAGTGTTTCTATCATTTCAAAATAGTTTGGGAAACTCTTTTTCACAGATTCGGCTCCCTCAATCACGCCACCGGTAATCGCACAAAGCGTTGCCATTGTCATTGCAATCCGATGGTCATTGTGACTGCTTAATGCTTCTTGTGGCTTCTGCAGGTTTCCTGAATGAACAACGATTTCATTTTCCATCACATCCACCTGAATTCCAAACTTTTTCAGTTCTTCTGCCATTACTGCTCCACGGTCGCTTTCCTTGATTTGTAAACGTTTTGTTCCTGTAAAACGTGCACCATGCAGGGCGGCTGCGAGACCAATCAAAATTGGACCTAAATCCGGACATTCTGCAATATCCATAACCGGATTATCTTCTTTCAAAACTTCATAATACTTTTGATAAACCTGGTCACCTTGAAGACTGTCTTCTCGCAATCCATTTACATTTACGTCTCCTCCAATCAAATTGAATGCATCCAAAAATGCCGCATTGGAATAATCACCTTCTACAGCTACATTTTTCGCCTGATAGACTTGATTTCCTTTGATATAAAATACATGTCCCTCTTGTCTGATTTCAATACCAAACGTATCAAGTGCCTCCAATGTCATATCTATGTATGCCTTGCTTTCAATCGGTGGTAGGACTTCCAATACACTATCTTCCTCCAATAATGGCAGTGCATACAAGAGCCCTGTTATAAACTGGCTGCTAATATTTCCAGGAACCTTGTAATGAGCTGCTTTCAGTTGCCCTTCCACTTTAAGACCCATCTCGTCTTTTTCAAAAACGATGCCTTGCTCCTTGCAAATGTCTTCATATATACCTAGAGGGCGCTCAAACAAACGCTTTGCACCAATAAATTCTGTAGCACCTCCACCTGTCAAGACGAGGGGAATAAAGAAACGCAATGTACTTCCGCTTTCCTTGCTATCCAGTGCCTGCTTCGTCTGCAATTTCTTACCGCCTGTGCCTTTCATAATAACCTTACGGTCTTCCATGGTATATTGTCCACCAAGTGCTTCGAGGATTCCAAGCGTCGCCTTAATATCTTCACTCAGGTCAATGTTGTCAACAACCGATGTTCCGTCAGAAAGTCCTGCCCCCATTAAAAGACGATGGGCCATACTTTTCGATGGTGGAGCAAGAATTGATCCTTTCGCCTTGCCCGGTGTAATTGTCACTCTCATATTAGTTCTCTCCCAAAAGCCAGTCTGTTCCGAAACGTACTGCCAACATGTCAGCAAGTACAATTGCTGTCATACTATCCACTACTACTCTAGCACGAGGAATGATTGCAGGGTCATGTCTTCCATGAATCTGAAGTATTTCATTTTCCATGGTTTCTATATTTACAGTTTCCTGCTTCTTATAAATAGATGCAGTCGGTTTTACTACCGTTTGGAAGCGAATCGGCATTCCGTTTGTAATACCACCGTTGATTCCGCCGTTGTGATTTGTCTTTGTCACCACTTTGCCATCTTTGACCTCAAATGCATCATTGGCCTCACTGCCCTTCATATCTGCAAAGTGGAAGCCTTCACCAAACTCCACGCCTTTGACTGCAGGCACACTAAATAGTGCATGCGCAAGCATACTTTCCATGGAATCAAACCAAGGCTCACCAACGCCGGATGGAATACCGGTTACAACGGTTTCCAAAACACCGCCGACACTGTCGCCTTCCTCCGCTGCACTTACCATAAGGCCATGCATTTCTTCCGCTGCTTTCTTATCTAAAACCGGAAATATTTTATTGTTTAACTCAGCAATATCTGACGCGTAATCTTCGAAGCCCCTATCCTTAATTGGCCCACACTTTTGAATATGACTTCCAATATAAATGCCTTTGTTCTGCAGTGCTTTGATTAGAATTGCACCAACAGCTACAATCGGAGTTGTGATTCTTCCTGAAAAATGACCGCCACCACGGTAATCCGCAAATCCATGGTACTTCTCGATTGCGGTAAAATCTGCATGCCCAGGGCGCATCAGGTTCTTTGTTTTCGAATAATCCTTGCTCTTTGTGTTGCTGTTTTCAAACAGAATGCAAATCGGGGTTCCAGTAGTTTTTCCTTCAAACACACCACTCACAATATGTGGTTCATCTGTCTCTACTCGCTGGGTAGAAATCTTTCCCTGTGGTTTGCGAAGCTCTAGCTGCTTACAGATAAACTCCATGTCAATCTCAATACCAGGTGCAATGCCGTCAAGAACTGCACCTATCTGCTCCCCGTGACTTTCTCCAAATAAGGTTACTGTAATATTATTCCCAAATACATTTTTCATGTTCTAAAACTCCAATCTTTCGAGCACCTCTTCCATCGGCCACTCTTCAATACTTCCTTTTCCAATTTCTGATACAAATACAACCGAACAATTACGATTGCTTGCCTTTTTATCGTGAAGCACCGCTTCTTTTACCTCTTCTAGATTAAAGGAATAAAATTCCGGAAGTTCAAAACCTAAATTTTCATAAATCTCACACAATTGTTCCTGCACTTCCTCACTGCTCATATAAAGCATACCAAGCGCTACGCATTCACCATGCAAATATCTTCCATGAGCTGCACTTTCAAATCCATGACCAATGGTATGACCAAAGTTTAAGATTTTACGCAGGTGACTTTCCTTTTCATCCTGCTCCACCACATATTTTTTCACCAATAAGGCTTTCTCAATAATCAAGTCAAGATTTTCTTTCCACCTACAGGAACTGTCACTGGCAGTTCCTTCCGGATACTTTGGTAATCCACCGTTCAAGAATAAATCAAACAACTCTTTGTCATTTGTCGCACCCATTTTGATTGCTTCAAACAAGCCATTAACAAGCTGTCGCTCCGGCAGAGTGTCCAATGTATCCGGGTCAATCAACACTGCCTTCGGTTGGTAAAATGCACCAATAATATTTTTAATTCCTGCCAAATTCACTGCCGTTTTCCCACCAATAGAGGAATCCACTTGGGATAATAGGGTGGTTGGAACGTTATAGAAGTCAACACCACGCATATAAAGAGAAGCAACAAATCCACCAAGGTCTCCAACTACTCCACCGCCTACTGATACCACACAGTCCTTGCGGCTGAATTGATACTTCAACATCTCTGTTAGAATTTCTTCCGCTGTCTGTAGCGACTTGCTTCCCTCTCCCTGTGGAACTACTTTTATGTACGCTTCCTTGCTTTGTCCTGCAACTTTCTCAGCATATTGAATCGGAATTCCCTCATCTGTGATAATCATCACTTTGCGGTCTAAGTTTAATAATTCAGACGCTCTATTTAGGTTTCCTCTTTCCAGTTCTATGTTATAGCTGTTTTTTCCTAATTCCATGCGAATCATAGTGTTTACCCTCTTCTAATAAAAGAACCGGTACTTGTCAGCCAAATACCGGTTGAAATTTGTCTTTAATTATAGCACTCTGGTTTTGTTTGTCAATATGCTTTAAGGCTTTAAAGCGAAAAAGTTTTTCAACCAAAGTTTCTCTTGACTTTGAAAGTGTTAGCAAGTATACTAAAGCATGTGGCAAACGTCACTTGCCGAAATGGCTCAGTTGGTAGAGCGACGCATTCGTAATGCGTAGGTCGTGGGTTCGAGTCCCATTTTCGGCTCTCTGAATAATATTAAATATTATAAAAAACCCAGTAAAATCAAGGCTTTTTAGGGTCTTGATTTTATTTTTTTATATCATTTTATATATTAGTCTGCTACTTTTTTGCTACTTTTTTTACACCCACAGCCAATCGACTGTGGGTATTTTTCTAAGCACACAATTCTTCAAATGTATTCGGTCCTGGTTTCTTATCTCTCTTCAACCCTGCACGTGCTTGGAAGTTGTAAACTGCTGTTGCTGTCTTTCCTCCAAAGTCTCCATCCAGATATGCTGAATAATAACCATGACAGATAAGTAATGCCTGAAGAATCTTAACAAGCATTCCTTTGCTTCCTTGGACGAGTGTTTTGCATGCAGCTTTGGTTTTTGGTCCGAACTCTCCATCTTCTTTAAGTCCTGCATTATACAAGTCATTAAGAGTGGATTGTAATGCTTTGACTAATGCGGCCTTTGTCTTTGGTCCATAGCAGTTATCTACTACAAGTCCTGCATTAAAGGTTGCATTTAACCAAATCTGAACCTCTGCTACTGTATCAATCAATCCTTCAATCTTGGTGTATTCTTTTCCGGATACAGCTGCTGCACCTTGTACAGTATTGATATCAGAAATAAAGTCCGGCATTCCCCAAAGGTCCCATCCATTTCCTTCCAACTTCTTTCGCTGATAGTTTTTCTTGCTGGATGCCATTTCAGATACATATCCATCACCGGTATAACATCCCACATGATTGATAGCACCCTTTGAGTTCTTTTTGAACACCAAACAAACCTTGTTTTTAGGAATGGATGAGATTGTTCCTTTTTGAACGCATCGATTATAATATCCTGCTGCGGTTGTGTCATATCCGGATACCGGACAAATTGCCCCGAAGCAGTCAGCTCCTTGCTTTCCTTTTCCTTCTTTCAGTTTTCCATCGTAATATCACGATTGTATGTATTTGATTTGAAATACTTGTAGAGCATATCCATGAGATCTTCGGTAATGATTTGACCATTAGCACCCCATACATAGATTGTCCCTTTGTTTCCTAATACAATAAAATGTTGTTTTAACTGTGCTTGTGTTACTGACATAACATTCTCCTTCCTGTTGCACCGGTGCAACTTATCGCTTTACAGATTTGTTGTATTTTCCATCGTCCAATAAATCCTTAACAGCTTTAAACCATAAATCAATAATCTTCTCTAACGCTGCTTCAGTAATAAAGATTTGTATCCAATCCGGCAGAAGACCACGCGCTCTTGAAACTACCCATTTTAACTTCTGTTTGCCTTGCTTGGTTTCGGTGTATCTGTGTTCTGCTTCCAAGAACAACTGATACACGTCTGCTCGAATCTCGCTCAGTTTCTTTTGTTTGAAGTAAAGGTATGCTGCGATACCTAAACCCACTAATGCTACGATAATTACTAAAATTGTAATGATTGTGTTAATTGTCATGATAATTTCCTCCTACATTCCTAATTGTGTAAATATGTATCCTACGACAATTCCTATAACTGTCGTTACGATATATCCTGTGACCTTTCGCCACATTTCACCGTCTCTGCCCTTCATCTCTTCCATGTCAGTTCTAAGGGCTTTTTGTTCTTCTGACATGTTTTTCATACTGATTGCTATTTCTTTTACAGAAATAGTTAATTCACCGATTTGTCTAAGACTTTCTTCTGCCTCTTTTAATCGGTGATTCATGCGCTTATGCTCGTCTTCCATGCGCTTGTTGTGTTCCTCATACTCGAGGCGAGTTACGTACCCTTCCATTCATCTAATCACCCTTTCTTTCTTTTTTTTGCATAGAAAAAGACACCCTAGTGGATGTCCTTTACTAACTTCGTATTATACCCTTGAAATTTATTGTACAGTAGTTGAGGTGGTTTGTTGTGGTCTCATTTGGGCATAAGAAAAGACACCCTTGTTAGGATGTCTTAATTTGATTAAAGTTTTTAATATTATATAATGACGATGTCATCACCATCATTTTTGTCATCTGACTGTTCTTTTTGATCATTAAACCAATTACTAAACGTATAGCGTTTCGGGGAACGTTCATTAGTATATTGAGAATCCAATATATAGGATGTATAATTTGCTGTTTTGTTCGTATGTTCGATTGAATTTTTTAACCCGTCGATATTACTCAGTATTGCTTGTAACAAACGCATTTCATCATTTCCTTTGTCATCTGACAAATCCTTTAGCAAAAGTCCCATTTTTTGAGCATTGTATATTGGGTTATCATTATATGTTTTGTCGTATTCAATTTCTTTCACGAATTTTTCCAACTCTTCTTTTAATTCGGATGCTCCTAACATGTCATCGTCATAAAAAATTGTTCTGTTATCTTTAATATCAAATGGCAAATCAGTTCCTTTCTCACAGATATGGATAATTGGCTTCGCTACCACATGACGCAAACATAGCTCATACATCACATTTGGATTATTGCTAGTTAAATTAGCAATTACCAAGTCGCTATCAATAATTCTATTTATCACTTGGTTGCTTATCGAACCAACCTCACATATTTCATGCGCAGCTTTCACCTCGCTGAATCCATATGATTTTAGAATTGGTCGAATAACGCTTTCAATTACACCTGTTGCTTTCCGAAATATTTCAGATTTTGGATTTCCTATAGGTGTTATTATAAAGCAAGTTCTTTCTTTTTTGACTGTATCATTTTCCGTGCTCATTTCTTCTCCTTTGTACGCCATACGTTAAGACCTCACTACCATAATATACCCATTTCAGAAAATATTCAACTAAAAACGCCCCAACTCTGATGCGTTTTCTTCTTCTCTTGCAATAATTTATACTGGTAAATTTACTTCTTGGATTTGACTTTTCTCGTCCTCGTAGCTATATTCAAGACTCACATCAAATTCGCTTTTATTATTATACACGTCTGAATATTCGATATGAATCGATATCTCTCGCAGTTTACTTCTAGCATATGTTCTTTCCTTACTATCCTCTGATGTAAGTTGCAGAATTATAACTTTTGTACCAGGTGCAATTGAAAACACATTGTCTGTAAAAAGATAATTTTTCCAAGCAATGTCGTCTGGCATAAGGTCAATGAGCGAATATGCTTGCATTCCGTCTTTTCTTGTAAAAACAATCTTATCCACAATCAAAAGTCCTAGTCCATTATTAGAAATCTCCAATCCGATTTCGTCTCTATAATTCATCGAAAACACGTCTACAGCCGGAGCTAAACTTAACATGTTTTGCTTTCTTTGCAATACTGCAGTATAAATTGTTATAAACATCGCAAATAAAGAAATAATGACTGAGCAGATTGATGTGATTGCCATACAGAAATCTGTGTTTTTGATTAACCATTCCATTTACAAATACTCCTTTCATCGACATTATACGACAAAAGGAAATTTTTAACAACATGATTAACGGAATATTTCATAAGACCTTATTCGCTCTCTACTTTTTTCCAAATGTTTTCATATACTCCCGGAGCACCTGGTTCCCAGATGTTATCTTTCGCACCAGATATGTATTTTGCTCCGTTGTGAGTACATTTTCGGCTGTAAAAAAGACTGTTATTGAAGTAATATAATTTTACTTTATAACAGTCTTTTTTGTTGCTTCACAAACATTTACCCCTTCACACACGCTACTTTAATCATCCGAAAAAATATCTTTTCTCATACTGATTGTATGACTTGCATTTCTACTTCTGTTACTTAAATTTTCCACAAATCCATTTTTCTTATAAAACTCAGGAGTATTCTCGTCATATTCAATATCTGCATCAACAGTAATAAATCGACATGCTATACCTAATTTGTTCATTTCAAAAGCATATGCTCTGGCCAAGTCCAACATAAAGGAACCATATCCTTTACGTTTTACAATATCACTTAGCCCTTTATTTACTGCCAATTTCCCAATTTTTAGTGCAGCAATAGAAGCATAGGGTACTTTCCCTATTTCATGCATATCCTTTTCTTCAGTTGTTAATTTAATGGAATCTGCTGATAATGTCATATAAGCAATCAGCTCATCGGTGTACTTATGTACTAATAGAAATGTTTTACTAATATTCAGATTTGAAAATAGCTTCGCTTTTTTAAGAAACTCATTGTATTCTTCAATCTTACTGTCAAACAAATAATGTGAGATATCTTCTATCTCATCAACAGAAAATAATCTCACATTTTGTTCAATATCTAAAAGGTCTTTCTCTTTTAAATAATTCATCTTTCTCGAATACCGGCTAGGATATTACACAGTAGATTATTTCTTTTTTGAGCTTCTTTTGTAGGGGGCTTTATTTGCGAAATCAACTTAGCTGAATCTCGCTTATTCAATACCGGAGTAGCTTGAATAGGTTTAATTATTGTCATAATATCCACCTTCTTTCTTTTTTATTATACGTTTAGTATAACACGTGACACATCTTGTTTCAATCGTAAAACGTGATTTTTTAATGGTTTTCTTTCACATGCACAACAACCTGATTAAACGGAATCTCAATTCCATTTTCATCCAATGTCAACTTGATATTCTCGGTCAGTCTCCATTTTGCAGTCCAATAAGCATCTTTCTTCACCCAACCGCGTGCTCCGATAACAACCGAACTTTCTCCGAGATTATCTACGAATACATTGATATCTTCTTCTTTTAGGATATCCGCATCTGCACGGAACAATCCTTCGATCAATTCTTTTGCCTTTTTCAAATCAGCATCATATGAAATGCCAACGGATAAATCCAATCTTCTCTTATCCTGGGCAGTCACATTTGTAAGACTTGTATTTGCCAAGGAACCATTCGGAATAATAACTGTCTTGTTGTCAACTGTTAATAGTTTGGTGTAGAAAAGTTGAATCTCTTTTACCGTTCCTTCTCGGCCTTTATTATCTTCTACAATATAATCTCCCACCACAAATGGTTTTAATACTAAGATGAGAACTCCACCTGCAAAGTTTGATAAGCTTCCTTGCAAAGCCAAACCAATTGCTACACCACAGGATGCAAGTGCCGCTGCCACCGAAGTAGTATCCAAACCAAACTTACTTCCGATAGAGAAGATTAAAATGGCGTACAGTGCAAATTTCACCAAAGAATCTACAAACTGGCGCACCCCTTTATCCACGCCACCTTTTTCCATCGAAATGCGAATCAGTTTACGTATCCACTTAATCAGTTTTGCGCCTATCCAGAATACAAGTAATGCAAGCACCACGCCTATTGCAAAATCAATCAATTCCGGGACCTTATCGCTTATGTACTTTGTCAATCTGTTAATTTCATTTTCCATAATCTTTTTCCTCCTACTGCTTAACTATTTCAATGCCATAAATGCTGCCAAACTGCCCCGCTGTCCCTTCGTTGCTCTATGCGAAAACAGCACGTCACTATTGCAGTTTGTACATACATTGGTTACTGCTATGTTCTCTCTGTGAACACCTGCTTCTAATAAGATTATCTCATTTGCCTTCCAAAGATTCAACTGGAACTTATTGTTTTCTTTCTTGTAAAACAATTCACTCCAGTATTTTTCATCAAACGCTTCCTTAAATTTATCTATTACATCCTCGCTGACTTCATAACAGTCCTGACAGATAGACGGTCCGACTGCTGCGATTACATCCTTTGCATCTGTTCCATACTCTTCCTTCATTCTGTGAAGTGTCTCCTGCCCCATCTTACCGACAGTACCACGCCATCCAGAATGACTAAGTCCAATTGCCTTGTGTACAGGGTCTATAAAAAACAATGGAACACAGTCTGCGTAGAAGGTTGTCAAGCAAATGCCAGGCTCATTTGTAATGAGGCCATCCACATCCTGATAATCGAGTGGATAAAGAATTCCTTTGCCCTTGTCCCCGGCAGTTACTTTTCTTACATTTGTCGTATGTGTCTGTGCTGCAAAAATCAAGCTATTCGGCTCTACCCCAATAGCCTCTGCCATTCGTTTGAAATTCTCGCGAACACTTGCTTCATCATCACCGCGGCTAAAACTTAAATTCATGGAACTAAAGATACCTTCACTCACACCACCAATACGTGTGGAAAATCCATGATTTACAATGCCCGTTTGTTCTAGTAATGGGTATGACAGGTAAAGAACATCACCCACTTGTTTTTCTTCAAATATATATTCTTGGTTCGCATAATTTAGTCTACTCATACCTGTTTCTCATCCTTTATATTACAAAATCAAATGCATTTTGCACTAATGCTACTTCATTTCCCTGAATTCCAATCACATCAAAGCGAACCGCTGCATCTTGCAGACGATTCCTATTCATATAATACATGGCACATTTTGATATTGCCCTTTGCTTCTGTACGGTTACTGCATCCAATGGTGAACCTGTACTGTCATCTTTACGATACTTCACTTCCACGAACACAAGATACCCTTCATGCTTAGCAATAATGTCTATCTCCCCATGTCTGCTGTAGAAATTGTATTCGATAATCTGATAGCCATGCTTTTCTAGATATTTACCCGCAATTCTTTCATACTCATTTCCAATGTTTCTTTTATTTTGCATATACGTCCACTCAAATCCATCCTGTTTTCTCGCCATTACGGTGTGAAAAGAATCTAAAGTCATGTAACAAGAAATTAGACCGAAAAGGGTATCAAAACCAGAGCAACCTGCGTTGCACCGTAAACTCCCACCAACAGGACCCCAGCAAAACACAAACACACCCTAGCTAGGCATGCTTCCCCCTACACAAAGTTTCTAATAAAACTCTGTCTATGTATCGGTGTCGCTCCCAGTTCCTGGATTGCCTGAATATGTGCGGAAGAACCATAGCCTTTATTACTTGCAAATCCGTATCCCGGCAGCACTTCTTCGTACTGCACCATCAAACGGTCTCTTGTCACTTTTGCGATGATGCTGGCTGCCGCAATGGAAATACTCTTTGCATCACCTTTGATAATCGGAACCTGCTTGATATTTACTTCTGGAATGGTTACTGCATCATTAAGCAGCAAATCCGGTCGAACTCTCAGATTATCAATTGCCATACGCATTGCTTCATAGGTTGCCTGTAAAATATTAATCTCATCAATTCTTCCAGGACCTACAATTCCAATTCCGGTTGCAACTGCCTTTTCCATAATCTCATCATACAATGCCTCTCGCATTTTCTCAGACAATTTTTTGGAATCATTGAGATACAAGATGTCACAGTCTTTTGGCAAAATAACTGCGCCTGCAACTACAGGCCCCGCAAGCGGTCCTCGTCCCACCTCATCGATTCCACAAATATATGGAAAATCGGCATACTTACGCTCGTAAATACTCATATTTTCGATGCGTTTTTTCTCTTCCTCTAATTTTTCTTCCTGTTTCTTATATTTCGAAAGCAGGCTGACAACACCTGCTCGATTATCGTCAGCATATACCTCATACAACGATAACAAAGTCTGTCTGTCAGCCTGTTCAAATTCTTTCTTTATTTCACTAATGCTTTTACTCATGAGAAATTACTCCAATACTATTCAATGGCCAGATACGTACCCACGCTCTACCAATCAACTCATCCCTATGTAATACACCTACGTTCGGTTCTCTGCTGTCTGAACTATGGTTTCGGTTGTCTCCCAAAACGAAATATTCATCCTTGCCTAGTTTAATCGGTTCCGCCGCAAGACCATATCTGTCTTCATCAATCACTTCTCGCCCATAATGTTCATCCAACTGTTCTCCGTTAATGTAAACATATCCGTCAATAATCTGAACAGTTTCACCCGGAAGCCCGATAATACGTTTAATATAATATGTGTCCTCTGCATAACGATATGGGAATACAATAATCTCGTAACGTTCCGGCTTGCGGAAACGATAGGAAATCTTATCTACAATCAGATTGTCTTCATCATGCAAGGTATTCAGCATAGAATCTCCGCTCACCTTGGTTCGTTGCCCTACATATGTGATAATTAAGTAAGTTGCACACACAACAACCAAAATATAAACCACCCAACCAAGCAGCTCTCTTGCCGTTCTCTCGGCAATGCTTTGGTTAGCCAAATGCTCTGCCTTTCTTCTTTCTCTTGCTCGTTTTTTCTTCCAATGCTCATAGCGATATCTACGCGCCATTCTCGCCCCTTCTTTCAGTCATTTATTTATAATCTTCCGGGAATTCCAATGTAATTCTTCCAAGTCTTCCGCTTCTAAAATCATCCACCAGTAAAATTGCCGCCTTGCCCATATCAAGTTCGTTACCGCGAAGCAGGCAGTGTCTGCTTTTTGCAATATCTGCAAGACATTGATATGGATCATCAGATTCTATTATAGCATACTTTTCGGCTAATACACCCCTATAATATTTTTTCATGAATTGAATCATCTCTGCAGCCAATTCTTCTGTATTTAGAATCTCATCCTTAATGGAACCGATAAAAGCCAAACGGAGTCCCACCGTCTGGTCCTCAAACTTCGGCCACAAGATTCCCGGTGTATCTAAAAGTTCCACATTCTTATTCAAACGAATCCATTGTTTCCCCTTCGTTACCCCAGGTTTGTTCCCCGTCTTGGCACATGCTTTTCCTGCCAACGCATTGATAAATGTAGATTTGCCTACATTTGGTATCCCAACAACCATGGCCCTTACCGGACGATTTAAGATACCTCTTTTGCGGTCTCTTTCAATTTTTTCTTTGCAAGCCTCCTGAATAACAGCATGAATCGACTTAATCCCGCCGCCTTTTTTGGAATTCACCTTTACAACGGAATATCCTTTCTCCTTAAAATATGCTGCCCAAGCATCGTTTTGCCTATCTTCAGCCAGGTCAGATTTATTCAACAAGATTAATCTCGCCTTGTTTTTTCCCAATTCATCAATGTCAGGATTACGGCTACTCATCGGAATCCTGGCATCCACCAGCTCAATCACTAAATCTATTAATTTAATATCTTCCTGCATCATACGTTTCGCTTTTGTCATATGACCAGGATACCATTGAAAATGCATCTTTTTTCCCTCTATCTAACAAATCCAAAATTTTCGCCGGCAACCACAAACCAGACCTTGCCTATAATATCGGTCCTTTTCACATTGCCAATGTCAGCATTTCTGCTATCCTCACTATTTTGCCTGTCATCACCCAGGACAAAATATTCATTATTTCCCAATTTCATCGGTTCACTTAAAACACCGACATCCTCCAAGGCTGTTGTTCGATATCTTTCCTTGATTTCTTTTCCGTTTACCAGAATCTTTCCTTCCTGAATCTCGATTGTCTCTCCCGGAAGCCCCACGATACGCTTGATATAATAATGGGAGTCACCGCCTCCGGCGGCAGAGAATGCTACCACATCCCCTCGTTTCGGAGTACTCATATTATAAACAACTTTGTTAATCAATGTAACATCACCATTCTTCAGTTCGGGATTCATTGAGTTTCCGATCACGCTTACTCGCTTACCGAAATACCAAACGAAAACAAATGCAATAAAACACACAATTGCAATCTGAAACGTCCACTTCAATATCGCACGGACTACATCATAATTGATTCGTCTTTTCTTTTTTCCAAATCTTAAGTTAGACATATCATCACCTGAAAACAAAAAAGGACAACTAGTATTATTTAGTTGTCCCTTTCACACTTACTATTTTACTAATTCTTTTACCTTAGCTCTCTTACCAACGCGTCCTCTTAAGTAGTTAAGTTTTGCACGTCTTACCTTACCTCTACGGATAACTTCTACTTTTTCTACGTTTGGTGAGTGTAATGGCCAAGTTTTTTCTACGCCAATACCATTAGAATTCTTTCTAACTGTAAATGTTTCTCTTGCTCCGCCACCTTGCTTTTTAAGTACTACACCTTCGAAAACCTGAATTCTTTCACGGTTTCCTTCTTTGATTTTACCGTATACTCTTACAGTATCACCAACGTTAAATGCAGGTGCTTCTGCTTTTAATTGTTCAGCTTCAATTTTCTTAATAATATCGTTCATTGTGTTCCTCCTTATTATTCGGACGTTCTTAATACTCTTTGGTACCAGAGGACCATCTCTTTCTTCTCACAATCTTAGACATTCTACCATACTATTCTAATACTTTCAAGTGTTTTTTTACAAATTCTTTCTCTTTTTGCGTTAAATTTGCTTTTTCCAGCAAATCCGGTCTCCGCTCTGCAGTTCTGATAATAGATTGTTCCCTTCTCCACTTCTCTACATTCGCATGGTGACCGGAAAGCAAAATATCCGGAACCCTTTTTCCATGCCATTCTTCCGGCCTTGTGTACTGCGGATATTCCAAAAGATTATCTTGGAAACTTTCAAACTCTGCAGAAACATCATTGTGAAGCACCCCCGGAATCAAACGGGAAATTGCATCAATCATAACCATTGCCGGCAGTTCTCCACCCGTCAGAACGTAATCCCCAATGGAAACATAATCGGTTACGATTTCCTCTAAGACACGTTCGTCAATCCCTTCATAATGACCGCAAAGGAAAATCAATTCTTCTTCATTTGCCAGTTCCTCTGCTTTTGCTTGGGAAAAGGTCTCACCTTGCGGGGACAAATAAATCACACGAGGTTTGCTTTTTGCTTTTTCTACAACAGACTGATACGCACCATAAACCGGACCTGCCTGCATAAGCATTCCGGCTCCCCCACCGTATGTATAGTCATCCACACGATTATGTTTGTTCTCAGCGAAATCGCGAATATTAATTGCTTCTACCGAAAGCAGACCTTTGTCTTGTGCTCTGCCTATAATACTTGTGCTAAGCCCATCCATTACCATTTCCGGAAATAAGGTTAATATATGAAAGTTCATGACTACACCAATCCTTCCATCAAATGAATCATCATCTTTTGTCCTTCGATATCCACATCTAACACACACTGCTTAATGGCTGGAATCAAAACCTCGCCATGCTTTGGGGTATCAATAATATATACATCATTTGCACCCGTTTCCAGCACGTCTTTGAGAACGCCAAAAGCTTCCCCATCTTCTGTGTATACCTGAAGTCCAATCATATCAGCAATAAAGTATTCGTCTTTGCGAAGCTTTACTGCATTTTCTCTATCTACCAAAAGGCTTTTGCCCTTATATTTTTCAATGTCATTGATGTTGTCAATCCCTTTAAACTTCACAATTGCAAACTGTTTAAAGAACTTGACGTTTTCCACTTCCAAAGGCAGATGTTCTCTTCCTGTATCAAGAATCACCTTTTTCAATTTTTTAAAACGTTTTACGTCGTCTGTTGTCGGGAACACCTTCACCTCTCCTCTGACACCATGGGTAGAGGAAATCACTCCCACCTGTAATAATTGTTCCATATAACTCCTTTTAGAAAGCGAAGACACCGCATTATGCGATGTCTACGATTACCTTTTTGTCTTCCTTTGCTGCTGCGGCTTTTACAACGGAACGGATTGCTTTTGCAATTCTTCCTTGCTTACCGATTACTTTACCCATATCAGATTCAGCCACTTTCACCTCGATTACAAGTGCCTTTCCATCTTCTCTTTCGGTAACAACAACTTCTTCAGGATGATCAACTAATGCCTTTGCAATTACTTCTACTAATTCACGCATTACCTGTACCTCCACTATCTTGGAGCAGATTATTTTTCAATACCTGCTACTTTGAAAATTTTTCCAACCATTTCTGTAGGTTGAGCACCATTGTTTAACCATTTTTTAGCTGCTTCTTCATCAACTTTGATTACACTTGGTTCTTTTGTTGGATCGTAGTATCCGATTTCTTCGATGAATTTACCATCTCTTGGTGAACGTGAATCTGCTACGATAATTCTGTAGAAAGGAGCTTTCTTTTGTCCCATTCTTCTTAATCTGATTTTTACTGCCATTTTTCTTTACCTCACATTACTTTTTTTATTTTTGTTAGTTTTATCTATGTGTTAAAAAGGAAATCTAAATTTTCCTTTCTTACCACCTCTGCCACCCATCATGCCAGGAAGCTGCTTCATCATCTTTTTCATTTGTTCAAACTGTTTCACGAGACGATTTACTTCACTGATATCCACACCGGCGCCTCTTGCGATTCGGTGTTTTCTTGATGGATTTAAAATGTCCGGATTGCGGCGTTCTTCTTTGGTCATCGAATAGATAATTGATTCGATTCTTGCCATCTGCTTCTCGCCTGCATCCATGTCTTCATCCTTGATTTTGGCATTACCCATCATGCCAAGACCAGGCATCATACCCATGACACTGGAAAGTCCGCCCATCTTCTTCATCTGCTGCATACTCATCAGATAATCCTCAAAGTCAAACTGAGCTTTCTTCATTTTTCGTGTCATTTCTTTGGCTTGTTCTTCGTCAATGCTCTCGCCTGCTTTTTCAATCAGACTCAAAACATCGCCCATTCCCAAGATTCGGGAAGCCATTCTATCTGGATAAAACTGTTCCAAATCGGAAAGTTTTTCACCCATACCTACATAGAGAATCGGTCTTCCGGTAACTGCCTTAATAGAAAGTGCTGCACCGCCTCGTGTATCGCCATCTAACTTCGTAACGATAACTCCGTCGATTCCGATTTTCTCATTGAAACTGTTTGCAACATTAACCGCATCCTGACCTGTCATGGCATCCACAACTAAAATGGTCTGGTGCACGTCCACAGTTTCTTTTATCTCTTGCAATTCAGCCATCATGTCTTCATCAATATGAAGTCGTCCTGCCGTATCAAGAATTACTATATTATTTCCATTCTTCGCCGCATGTTCAAGTGCTGCCTTTGCAATGTTCGCAGGCTTGTGATTCTCACCCATGGAAAATACTTCTACACCTTGCTTCTCCCCGTTAATCTGCAATTGTTTAATCGCAGCCGGACGATACACATCGCACGCAACCAGCAATGGCTTCTTGCCTTTTAATTTGAATTTACCGGCAATCTTAGCAGTTGTGGTCGTCTTACCGGCACCCTGCAGACCCGCCATCATAATCACGGTGGTCGCCTGCCCCGGTTGCAGCTTAATCTCAGTTGTCTCAGAACCCATGAGCTTCACAAGTTCCTCATTTACAATCTTGATTACCATCTGTCCCGGATTCAATCCGTTCATTACGTCCTGCCCAATGGCACGCTCCTGAACATCTTTTACAAATCCTTTTACAACCTTAAAGTTAACGTCTGCTTCTAAGAGAGCCATCTTAACTTCTTTCAGTGCTGCTTTTACATCATCCTCCGTAAGACGTCCCTTACTGCGAAGATTCTTGAACACATTCTGAAGTTTTTCCGACAAACTATCAAATGCCATCCTATAACTCCTCTATAATCTCTCCTGAAATCTTTCTTATGTCTTGAATCAACTGACTTTCATCTTTCTCTGCTTCTTCTAAAAGCCCATTTATCTGATGTACCTTTTCCTTAATGGAAAGAAACTTCTCTACCAAGTGCAACTTTGCTTCATATTCTTCTAAAATCTTGTTGCATCGTTTAATCAAATCATGTACACCCTGTCTGCTGATACCGGCATCTTTTGCGATTTCACTCAGGGATAAATCTTCTACGATGAACTGTTCATAGATTTCCTTCTGGTGTTCTGTTAACAATTCACCATAGAAATCGTACAACAAAGATTGTTTTAAAATCTCATCCATTTTTATCACCTTTGCTATCATAACGGATAAAAAATAGGTTGTCAAGTATTTTTTCTTGACAACCTTGATTTTTTATTCTTTTTTTGTGAAAAGCCACATCTTAGAAAATTCATTTTTTTCAGACGTTGTTATAGCGATTCCTGTAATAAGTTCAGAACCCTTAAACTCTTCTCCACTTATTTCATCCATATATATAGCATCTTTCTCAGAAACTGCAACTTGAAGCAATATCTCCTTCTTTTCTCTCGTGCCTTTGTTTTGCAAGAAGGAAAGCAGAATCCGTTCATTCTTTTCAGACGTTTCACTAGAAGTCTTGTAGTAATAAGCCGAAATTTCTTGTTCGTTTTCAAACGGAGAAATCAGACGATATAAATCACCACGTTTAATCAAATCCTCTACTTTTCGATAAAAAACTATCTGGCTTTTAATCTCATCCTTGATTTCTTGCTTTGTTTTTAAGATATTTAATTCATAACCAAGCATGCCACCTAATGCCACATGATATTTATACTTCAAACGTTCCAAAAATCCCTCATGCAATTCAGGGTCTGATACGTGACAAGACATAACATATGCTGGATATGCAATGCTTGAACCATACTGTATTTTAACTCGGTCCGGTCCCAGCGTATTGTCACTTGTCCAAATCTGAGTGGATAGAGCCATCATTGCGAGATCGTAACGACCACCACCACCGCTACAATTTTCAATCATCACATTTGGATATTCATGAATAAACCAGTCATATAGTTCATAAACTCCTAATTGAAAACGATAAAACACTTCGTCTTGCTGTTTTGGCGGCAAATAAGGGGACCCTACCTCTGACAAATGTCTATTAAAATCCCATTTGATATAATCAATTGGAACATCAGCAAATGTTTGACGAAACGTCTTTTTCAAATATTCCAAGACTTCCGGGTTGCATAAATCAAGCACTAATTGCTCACGTGATAAAGAACCTTTCCTTCCCTTACAAACCAAACACCAGTCTGGATGAGCACGATACAAGTCGCTATCTGGATTCACCATTTCAGGCTCAATCCAAATTCCAAACTTCATACCTGTTTCTTTTACTTTACATGCAAAATTTCTTAAACCATCAGGTAATTTTTCTAAATTCGTATACCAATCACCCAGTCCTGCTCTTTCATTATTTCGTTTGCCAAACCATCCATCATCCATAACCAGCATATCCATGCCATACTGAATGCCTTCTTTTGCAAATCCAAGTAGAATTTCTTCATTAATATCGAAATAGCAAGCTTCCCAAGTATTAAGTACAACTGGCCGCTGAGCAAATACCTCTTTCGGAACAATCGCAGCACGTATGAAAGCATGCATTTTTCTTGACATTTCACCCAGCCCATTAGATGAATAAATCATGATTGCTTCCGGCGAATTAAAACACCTTCCAGGTTCTACGGTATAAGCAAAATTTTCATCACCCAATCCAATTCCGACTCTTGTATTTCCGGCATGATCAACCTCGACCTCATCTAGAAAACAACCACTATACACAAAATTAAATCCAAACACTTCACCGTTGTTTTCGGTTGCATCTCTATCCAGAATTGCAATAAAAGGATTCATTTGGTGACTAGACGCTCCACGCCTGCTCATCACACGCTGATTACCATGAAAAAGTGGTACTCGCTGTACACTGCGCTCATACGGATGTAATCCATATAAAGAAAGCATGTCATAAGAATGACCAGGAAGGTCTAAATTGATACACATAGCCTTTTCTAGTTTTACTTCACATTCTCCCATATTTTCTATAGTAAAGTATCTTGAGATAATATCATACTCTGGAAATACGGTATAATATAAAGTTAATTTGCACTGATTTAAATCATCAAATAATTCTACAGCAAGAGTTTCTGTGTCTTCTTGTGCTCTAGAAAAAGGAATACCAGGAATATTTTTACGCCCATCGAAAATCTCATATCCTCTATATTCAAAATATGTACAACTATCGCCATTTTTTCCACGCATGCGAAGGGAACTGCATCGAAAATCTCCACTTCCAAAAAAAGCAAATTCTGACATATTATCTGCCAGTGAGTACCAAGGGTCTGAATTTTCAACATATGGCGAAAATGAATAATATGGTACTTTTATTTCTTCTTTGTTTTTTCCATAAAAATCATGTTTTAGAAACTTATCATAAACAATGCTAAAAGCATATTCTGAATTTTTAGTTTTTAGCAAAAACCGTTTTAGTGATGTATCAAATGTAATTGCCATAGCTACCTCCTTCATATATCAAGCAGTGATTTAAATTTCACATGCGATTCATTTGACTAAGCCAATATAAAATATAACTTGCAAACCCATGGTCACAGCTGGCAAATGGATCCGCTTTTTCCCAAAGAGTTCCTGTCTGCTCTGCCATGTTTAAAAAATAACCTTTTATATTTTCATAAACATCCTGATGGAATCCGTATCTCATCATGATTTCTAATCTCAAATAATATCCTATAAAAGGTGCTGCAAAATGAACGTTTGACCAAAGATTATTTGTTTTACGACTAGGTCCAAAATCTGAAATCAATTTATCAAATAATTCATTGTGCGTTTCTGGTGTCGCGATTTCACAAAAAAATGCATAATATTGCGTAACTTCAGTGATATCACCTGGATTAAATAATGTGCCATCAGTCCTTATTGCATGGTCCGTAAAGAATTCTCCGTTAAAGGATTGTTCTAATATTTTATGCTTGATATTTTGAGCTCGACATATCCATACTTCATTGTCATATAACTCGCCTGCAGCCTTTAACGCCGCATAGTACATCATATTTGTTGGATAGTTAATATTTTGCACAAAATCGTTTGCCTTTGACCATTCAACAAAAACCCAGCCATCTAAATCTTCCAATAACCCATCTTGATTTTCAAATTTCAGAAAATAATCGAATAATTTTTCAATCTTACTCTTATAGTTTTCAATCAGAACTTTATCTGATGAACGTAATAGATAATCCTTCAATTCAAGCACCAGCCAGAAATTCCAATTAGGAATAAAATTCCCATCATAATGGTCCGCTGGGTAGCACATTGGAAAAATACCATCCGGAAGATAATCGTAACTATCTTCATGCAAGAAATTTTCCAAAAAACTTTTTTCGATTAAATTATTTCCCGTAAGGACTCTCTCTACCCTAGCGGTAAAATAACTGTCACATAACCACCCTGCTCTCTCTCTTGAAGGACAATCCATAAATATGTCAATCGCATTATGTCTGTATGTTTCTATGGCTGCGTCTACGATTAACTTCATTTCTTCATCATCACTATTGAATTGAAATTCTACAGAAGGATGCTTATTTTCAATAATTTCAATGTTTTCAACTCTGCAATCCCCGAAAAGAACACAGAATTGAACATATTTCATAGTATAAGATTCGAAAAGATGTAAATTATGCACTCCCACATCCAAATCGTATCTTATAGCATTGGCGCATTCCAAACGAAGAAAATTTACGGAATTATCAGATAAAATCTCATCAAATATTATGTAGATTCGCGTTTTAGCGTTGCACTTTATCTTTGCAGACAGCAATCCACAGCAAAGATGCGGGAATGAATATAATGCAAAAGTTTTCTCCGTAAGTTGTATTGGTTGATTTGAATTTATAGGTTTTAAATGTACAAATTCGAAATCTTGACATTCTTGGGTTGGAAATACATCTAGTTCACTTGTTTTAAATCCGATTAACTGCTCTCCAATATTATTCCACGCACGGTCACTCTTATAGCATTCTGGATTGACAATATCTATATTACCTTCTGAAATTGGCAATGCTATTTCACGCTCGTACATAGGATAAGGAGCATAACGCGGAATGATATTTTTTTCTTTCAAACATTCCAGTTCCACAGCGTTTTCAACATAATCCACTCTAAAAAAGTCATCTGGATTTTTATAATGATACGCTTCCGACATTGGACGTTGGAAACTGTAGCGCTGCGTTTTCTTGTAATAATGCGGATTTATTTGAGCTTGGAAATGGGAACCACCCGTCCATTTAATTGGTTGACCATTTTCTGCAATTTCAATTTGAACAAAGGACTCCTGATTTTGAATATTAAATGCGTTCGTGTTATAACCGCATACTTCAATTACGATTACTGAAACAGACTGTCCTAGAAATCTTGTAATATCATATTCGTCTAATCGGAAATGATTTTTGCCGGCCCTGGCTGGGCCACACGCAACAAACGTTTCATTTATAAATAAATTATAGATTCCGGATGTGGCGATTTTAAAAGAGACACCTTCACTGCGCTCTCCATATAATACAGTTTTGAATCTCAATCTATGATTGATTTCTTTTTTATATCCTTTTTGCCAAACTGGCAATGCCATCTGAAACATATATCTTCCCCTTTCAAAATTTAATCTTTGCCGCTATTGTAAAATCGTACAAAACCGTTATAATAATAGTATATATTAGAGCAAAACGGGGGCAACAAAATATGATTTTAAAAAACGATTTTAACATAATCAACTCCGCAATTGGTACAAATTGGATCAAAAACGGTGGCATCGAATTCCATTGGTGGAAAGGAGCTACCGGAATGCACAAACATGGCAACTTTTATGAGTTTTTCATCATTTTACGTGGAAGTGCCACTCACCGTTTTCTTGACGAAGAAAATGCGTTACACAAAAATGATCTCGTTTTCATTCCACCTTATGGTGAACATGATATTTTAGAATCAACATCTGAGGAACTTGCCCATATTAATTTTTCAGTGGAAACCAGTTTGTTCAAAAGTATTTGTGCCAAATTAAATGAACAATTAGTTGATAAAATCGAAAATTCATCCCAAATATTTTCTTTAACCGACAACGAATTAGAATTCATTTTATATACTGCTAGTATCATTAACTATTTGGATAAAGAAGAACATCAAACAAAGATTGCTCTTTCCCATTCTTTAGTGAATACTATTTGTTCTATTGCTTTTACTAAGCTAATTATGAATGACAGCTCAAATTTAGATTCCAATATCCCAGCATGGCTTTCCGAAATTATTGTGAAAATTAACACACCAGAATATTTCTCGCTTCCACTAACAGAAATTTACAAATTAAGCAACTATTCTGTATCCGTTTTTCTGCAATATTTTAAAAAATATACAGGACAAACTTTAGTTTCCTACATGACGAAACTTAAAATGGAGCATGCTTGCAAACTTTTGGCTCAAACGGATTGTAGTATCCTTTACATTTCAATTGAAGTTGGCTTTGATAGTTTAAGCCATTTTAATCGAACATTTAAAAAATTTGCCGGAATAACTCCACAAGAATATAGAAACACTATGAAATAAACTATGATACCAACAACCGGTTTAATCTATCGCGTAGATTCAAAAACCAAGTTTCATCATGAGGATATTGTTCAAAACCTTCTATGCCTTCTTCAGATAATATTTTCTTCACCTTTTCTTTGCCTATTTTACATTCTAGCGAACATAGTAACCGATAATCTTGTATTGCATCAAAGAACACTTCATGTCGAAGTGAATTAATTGGTTCTTTTTTTCCCGGATAAACAATAAAACTGTCCCCGCTAAGATATGTTTTTCCTGCATCAGTAACAACATACGGATTGATCTCTGTTCTCGACAGATATGAGTTATAAAAATTATAGCCCCAATGTAAAAATCCACGAATATCATTCAAATACAACTGAATTCCAATAATACGATTGCGCAGAGAAGGCATATTGAATAATCTATTTGAAAGATTGTTCCTGTGTTGTTCTCCACAGTAATAAGCCCAGGCAGTAATATCCTTTTTTATAAAATCAGAAATATATTCGGTTGCTGAAATTGGTAAATCAATAAGACCTTTTTCATAAAACACCGGGTCACTCAAAGCATCCATGATTGGATATCCTACTAAATGCTTTCTGATGTGTTTTGATATGCATTCGTAAGTTGCAACATAATTTTCATTCGGTTCATCAGAAATATGAAAAAAACACTTCTTAGAATACCCTGCACTCGACAAAAACTTTGTAAGTTGAGGCAAAAAACAATCCAAAAAATTTAAATATTCATGGGAAGTGGATTTTTTATCCCAGCCAAAAATACGCACTTTCTTATTATTTTTTCGCGCAATAATTTTAGGTGTAAACTCTGCCCCCCACTGTGTTGTTAAATGGCTCATTTCAAAATATTCAATTCCTAATTCTCTTGCTTTATCCATAAATCTTTTCAGTCGACTAAAATCAAACGAATACGAGTCACCATGCACTTCTACATCAACGAGCTGCACAGTTCTTCTATAAATATTTGGAGCTGTGTCTAACGGTGGCGTAAAAAGCGGTGTGAATAACATATTCATTCCGTGATTCACTGCATTTTTAATATAATTTTCTAAAAGCACATCGAATTTTTTCGAAAAGACCTTTGTATTGTAATAAGCAGAAATGCTATCATAATGTAGCCAATTTGTATATATCAAATTCGACTTTGTTAAAGATGCATCTAAAACTTCCACATTATATTCCGTAGTTGCTATTGTGTCTTTTACAAAATAATCCCCAATTTCGAAACAAATCGTATGATTTCCTACTGGCAATCCTTGATTACTTTCAACTGTAACCCATACAGATTGCCAGTGATTTTCAACAACAGTAAATTTCCCATCATATGGCATAAGAATATCGGGATATAGCGTGCTACTATTCTCATTAAAAATTAAATAATCATCAGAATCAGCCATTTTCGAAACAATTGACGGTGCAAGTTCAACGGTATACATTCTCAAATAAGGTTCTAGGTCGCTTTTGATACGCAATTCCACAACCCCGGTTTGAGTTGATTTGAAAACGACTTGAAAACTAAATTTTTCATTTGCAAGCATGGAATACTTCGTCTGAACCAATGCTGGATTTGTGGATGGAAATATTTTTTCCAAACAACTAATGCATTTCATTTCAATCATTGAATAACACCCTCCCCTCAAATTTCTTTTTTTGATATTTTAGCTACTCGAACAACGTAGTTCGAGCCATATTCGAAAGGCGTGGCATGAACGACAATCTCATTATCAATTACGGAATATTTCAATTGCTCTCCATTATCAATCCATTTAATAGAGTAATCATCTATAGATATGTTTTGCAATCTAACTTCTTTATAAGTTCCCGAACCGATACTAACATTTCCATCTCCATTGACCCATAAGTCAAAAACAAATAAATAGTAGTCATCACCTTTTGACAATACAAAACCATCCTCTTCAAAACATTTTATTTGGCAAGGTGCTGTGTCATAAATACTTTCCCCGAAAATCCGAATCCAATTACCAATTTCTTCTAGCATTCCTTGCTCAATTAACCTAATACTTCCATCTGGCAGAGGACCAATATTCAAAAGAAAATTACAAGAAAAGCGGCGACATTCTATTAAGTCTCGTAAAATTGTTTGAACAGACTTGTAAGAAAAATCAGTTGAAGCACATCCCCAATGCGAATTAAATGTTTGACACATTTCCCCAGCACGGTATTTTCCATCACCTATATTTTGATGAAATTCTGGTCTTCCTCTTTCAAATGTTACACTATCAATTTCCTCATTACCATGCTTTCCTCGTTGGTGTAAACCAGAATTATTAATAATGATAGCATCCGGCTGATATTGACGAATCAGGCGATAAAGTTCATCCTCTTCCCAATCCTCATCTGGTTTTGACCAATTCCCATCGAACCAAAAACCACCAATTTTTCCATAATTAGTACAAAGCAATTCGATACTTTTTCTCAAATATTTTTGATAACTCTTAAAATCCGTATGAAAGCTTTCTTCGTACCAATCAAGTGTAGTGTGATAAAAAAATGGCACAATACCGTATTTGTTACAACTTTCAACAAAGTCTTTTGCAATATCTCTTTTCGCTTTAGAGTGCGGCGCATCAAAACAATTTAACCCCTTGGTATCATATAAAGAAAAACCATCGTGATGACGTAAAGTCAATACAATATACTTAGCACCTGCCTTTTTTGCAAGTTGTGCTAACCGATCTGTATCAAATTTTTCCGCACTGAAATCGTTCATTAGTGAAGAATATTCTTTTCGTAATTCTGGTTTTTGATCATAAACCCACTCTCCTTTTTCTAGCAAAGAATAGAGTCCATAATGAACAAAAAGTCCAAAACCTAGTTTTTCGAAATTTTCTATCCGCTGTTCTTTCATTATCATACTACACCTCTTTAAACGTTAAATTTTAGAGTTACTATCTCAAAAGGTTTTACTTTCAAATTAATAGTTCTTGAATCACTATTAATTTGATATAAATTATTTTCAAGCAGATCGCAAACGAATGCACTTTCAAAATCAAAGCCCAGATTAAAACTGACATCGGAACGAATATTATGCGTTTCATAAAGACGAACAATTATGCTGTTTTCATTTTCCGCTTTTTTAATCGTGTCAATAACTATGTTATTTTTGTCGCAATTTATTAAAGAATATTCTGAAATTTGTCCATTGCCACCAGACTCACTTTGATATTGGATGATTGGATTATTTAAATCAAATGCCAAGGCGACAACATCACTTTGAGCCAAACTTCCTTTATGCGAACATAACGAATATGTAAAACTGTGTACACCTTTATCTGCATCTTTATATGGGTATGTTGGACAACGAAGCAATGTCAACCCTAAATGTCCATCTAAAACATCATATCCATATTTACAATCATTAAGTAACGCAACACCATAGTCACCTTCCGAAATATCTACATATTTGTGAGCGCAAGATTCGAACTTAGCTGCCTCCCAAGACGTATTCCGATATGTTGGACGTTCAATATTACCAAATTGAATATCAAACGTTGCTTTATCTGCATGAACATCAACTGGAAATTGCGTTTTTAAGATTTTATTTTCTTGATGCCAATCTATTTCTGTTTCAAAATCAATTCGCGGACTATTATTTAGTAAAAATACCGTTTGTTCAATTGTAGACTCTCTATACTTTCTAACTATTTTAATTCCTTTTTTATGTCCTAAATCAATCTGCTCTACTCTTTCATATGTATGTAACGGATATGATTTTTCTGTATAAAATTCTCGCATTTCCCATGCTTCATACTCTCTGGAAAAATCATCATACACAATCAACTCATTACCATATGTACCCTCTTTTAAGATTTCTCTTTGGTTTTCTTTGTCATACATTCGAATAATGTCATAGTTATCATTAAATTCAATGATATAATAATCATTTTCCAACGAATGTTCTTCCAATATAACATGATTTGTCTCTTCAAAATCATTACACGTAATGAAGCCATATGAAGGGACATCATTTACGCTGGTATATTTCCCATTCATCAATATTGGTGCATTTGTTTTATATGGCTGACCATTAAATATTATATTTGTATCTGACGCAAGTTTTGAAATGTTTGCAAAAGACTGTTTCAACATGCTTTCTGCCTTCTCGAACACTTCCGTATACATTCTGTCACTGTCATCATAGACTTCTTTAATTGAACTGCCTGGAATAATATCATGAAACTGTAACGTTAACACTGTTTCCCACAAAGCATTGATATCTTGTGTAGGATATGTTGTTCCTGTAAGCAAATAATCCATCGTACTTACAGCTTCAAGATTATGCAATAAAAACTCTGCATAACGATTATTCTTCTTGTTTTTTCCGATTGCAGTGTAAGTTCCACGATGAAATTCCAAATAAAGTTCTCCTACCCATTTTGCAAGACGACCCTTCGTCTTCTCCTTTAACTCATCTATAAATGACGAAACAGTTGATATTTTCGCATTTGGGCATCCTGGAATTCCTCGCTCCAGACGGTGAATATATTCTAATTGCTCTACAGTAGGACCGCCGCCACCATCTCCATATCCATAAGCAAGTAACACATTATCCGACAAACCTTTGTCTTGGAATCGTTCATAAGTTCCTGCTAGGTAATTCGGTGACACTTCTGCATTGTACGTTGTGTTACGCTTGTTGTTACTTGTAATTTGTTGCGCCGTAAGGAAATAAGTAAACAGGCTTGTCCCGTCAATTCCCTGCCACTCAAAAACATCATGAGGCATCGTATTGGTGTCGTTCCATGATATTTTAGAAGTTACAAATGAATCAACACCGGACATTTTGCAAATCTGCGGCATCGCTGCGGAATATCCAAATACATCCGGCAGCCAGAGAATTCGACTATCAATGCCAAACTCTTCCTTGAAAAATCGTTTGCCAAATAAGAATTGGCGAACCATACTCTCTCCACTAATTAGGTTGCAATCTGCTTCAACCCACATCGCACCATCTGCTTCAAATCGTCCCTCTTTAACCATTTCTTTGATTTTTTTATACAAATCCGGAGCTTCTTCCTTAATTGCTTTGTACAGAACTGGTTGTGAGCAAAAGAAATGATAATCTTTATATTTCTCCATATATGCAATCACAGTCGCATAGCTACGCTGTGCTTTTTCTCTTGCTTGAGCAATTGTCCATAACCACGCAACATCAATATGAGTTTGTCCTGCGCAAGTAACGGTTGTTCTCTGCGTATGACAAATATGTTGATAAAATTCTTTTTCAAAATAATCTGTTGCAGCATCAATCGATTTATCGAATTCTATGTTTCCCGCTTGATCAAAATCTACAAAAGTGAGTGCATGGTTAACAGTCGTAAGAATATCATAATACTCTTTTGAATTCTCACTTAGAAACTCCAACACAGAAAATGGAACTATCAAATCATAATAAAGTTTTTCAACTTTTTCATTAATAACATGAATATTTGATTTGAACTGTAATTTTTCATAAATATCCATTGCGGTATATGCATAAATGTGAAGGTCAAATTCTTTTTTACCTTTGACTTCAATATAAGTATGATTCGTATCCAAACCTTGCACAATATTCCCATCCACATATGCTATAAATTGTGGATTCGTTGACGGCCACCCTGTTTTTTCCGTTCGAAAATCAAAACGAACCGTTTGGTTTAACAAATCATCTGCTAAAATAATATGTTTATAGAACCAAGCATGAAAATCTGGTTTCCCTGCCCATGTGTCATTCTCATGAAAAAGTTTCCAATTTTCATTATCTGGCGATGGCAAAATTGATCCTTTTTTGTAACCAGTTTCCATAAATAGAAAATCGGTCAAAGGAATTTCCTGCCGCAAAATTAGTTTTTTTAATTCTTTCAGAAGTACTTCTGCTCTCTCGTAATAGGAACTAGTCGATATCACTTTTTATTCCCCTTTTTAACTTATTTTTATTTTTTTACATCTTCAATATAAACACTTTCACCGGAGTTCTACAACATAGTAAAACTCCGGTCTTATTGTTAAAATTAATAATTCATATTGTCTAAATAGACTGCTGTTGCCTGTGCATAATCTTGTCCGCTGTTTGTAATCATGAAACGGAACTTAAACACATTGCTCTGATAACCTGCAAAAGCTTTGTCCATATCAATGGTTACCGCATACCATCCATCACCTTTTGAAACAGTACTCCATCCATTGCCATTGCTATCCAAGCCAACCCAAATGAACTCAGAAAGTCCAGTTCCAGAAAGTTCAGCACTTAATCCAAAGTAATTAGCTGAATTTTCTACTTTCACGTCAAATGTAACTGTTTTGCCCGTCATATTGACGCCATTCCAACCATTTTGTTCTGACACGTACAAGTCCATGCATGCCCATGTTTCTCCACGGTTTGCATCGATTCCCATTTTAACGGAAGTTGTGCTATTTTCCGTACTACATGTACCGCCATCATTTACCATCGTGTTTAACACTTGGTCAACATTGTCTTTGTGAACGTTTAACTTATCAGCAGATTCACTTGTTTCATGGGCTGTTAATGAACTAACAGGTCCAAGATTAAAATTATCCACATATACTGCAGTTGCATTTGTCTGGTCTTGACCTTGGTTTGTAATCATAATACGGAACTTAAATACAGAAGTCGTATATGCTCCATACATTTTATCCAAATCTAGTGTTACACGATACCAGCCATCAGCTATTGCCTCTGTAGACCAGCCATTTCCTGCACTGTCTAATCCAACCCAGATAAATTCAGATAAACCATGTCCTGATTTTTCAATAGCAACTCCAAAGAAGTTTGCGCTGTTTGACATCTTAACATCAAAAGTAACTGTCTTCCCTTTCAAATACACAGGTTTCCACCCCGTGAGTTCTGATACAAACAAATCAACGCACGCCCATACTTCTTTGCTCACACCATCAATGCCAAGTTTTAAGGACTGTAAACTGTTATTACTATACACAGAAGAGTCTTTCTCTAATGTATTTAGTACATTATCTACTTTTTCGCTATGTACCTTAATTGCATCATTAATTTCATCTACTACATATGTCGTCAAAGATGATACTTCTCCAAAATCTACATTGTCAATATAGATTACAGATGCGTTAGTATAATCTTGGTTTTGGTTTGTCATCATAATACGGAACTTGAATACCGATCTGCTGTATACACCATACATTGCATCCAAATCCATTGTTATGCGGCACCAACCATCACTCAGTGTCTCAACGGACCAGCCTTCACCACTTCCTGACAAACCTATCCACTTAAATTCAGATAAACCATATCCCGGTGTTTCAAGTGCAATACCCAGCATGTTTGCAGCATTGACTGCTTTCACATCCATCGTAATTGTCTTACCTGCAAGATTCACTGATACCCAATTTGTAAGTGATGCAATCTGCAAGTCTGCACATCCCCATACTTCATCGCGGTCTGCATTGATTACAAGTTTCAAAGATTGAAGACTTCCCATGCTATAAACAGATGTGTCAATCTGCACCTCATTAAGCACACCATCTACAATCTCATGATATGCATTTGTTGCATCATTGATTTCATCAACGGTATATGTTGTCAATGAAGAAACTTCTCCAAGGTACACGTTGTCAATATAAATTGCAGAATCGCTTGCATAATCTTGATTCTGATTTGTCATCATAATACGGAACTTGAATACCGATCTGCTGTATACACCATACATTGCATCCAAATCCATTGTGACACGATACCAGCCGTCACTCATCTCCGCAACGGACCAGCCTTCACCACTTCCGGTTAAATCAATCCACATGAATTCGGATAAACCATATCCCGGTGTTTCAAGTGCAATACCTACTCTTGGGGCTGCATTAACTGCTTTTACATCAAATGTAATCGTTTTGTCTTTCAGGTTTACTGATACCCAATTTGTAAGTTCTGCTATCTGCAAGTCTGCACAACCATATATCAAATCACGACCTGCGTTGATTCCGAGTTTCAGGGATTGAAGACTTTCTTCACTATATACAGAAGTATCGATTTTTACCTCATTTAGCACACCATCTACAACTTCATGATATGCATTTGTTGCATCATTGATTTCATCAACTGTATATGATGTTAATGATGAAATTTCTCCTAGGTCCACATTATCAATATAGATTGCGGAATCCTTTTCATAATCCTGATTTTGATTTGTCATCATAATGCGGAACTTAAATACGGATCTACTGTATACACCGTACATCGTATCTAAATCCATTGTTATGCGACACCAACCATCACTCATTTCTTCAGCGGACCAGCCTTCACCACTTCCAGTTAAACCAATCCACATGAATTCAGACAAACCATATCCTGGTGTTTCAAGTGCAATACCCAGCATATTTGCAGCATTAACTGCTTTGACATCCATAGTAATTGTTTTACCTTTAAGGTTCACTGGTTTCCAATTAGTGAGTTCTGCAATCTGCAAGTCAGCGCATCCCCATATCTCGCCACGACCTGCATCGATTCCGAGTTTCAGAGATTGAAGACTTTCTTCACTATATACAGAAGTATCGATTTTTACCTCATTTAGCACACCATCTACAATTTCATGATATGCTTTTGTTGCATCATTCATCTCATCGACTGTATATGATGTTAATGATGAAAATGCACCAATATCTAAATTATCCAAATACAAAACTGTGTTTTTACCATAATCTTTTCCTTGGTTTGTAATCATAAAGCGGAATTTAAATACAGATCTATTATACACTCCAAAAGCAGTGTCTAAATCCATGCTTACTCGATACCAGCCATCACTCGCCTTCTTAACTGACCAGCCGTCTCCACTTCCCGCTAAATCAATCCACACATATTCTGACATGCCATAACCTGGTGTTTCAAGTGCAATACCAATATTACCTGCATTGACTGTTTTCACGTCAAAGGAAATCGTTTTCCCTTTGAGATTAACTGGCTTCCAACTCGTAAGTTCTGCTATCTGCAAGTCAGCGCATCCCCATGTCTCTTCATTCTTCGAAGTTAGGGTGAGTTTCAATGATTTAAAGCTATCGCCATATTGTACTGAATGGTCAAATGTCAAACCAGTTAAGCTGCCGTCTGCAATTTCCGAGTATACATTTGACGCATCTTGTTTCTCATCACCTGGCAAAAGTTTTAGGTTGTCTATGTTTATCGCACACGCTTTTTCTTTGTTAGAACCTTCTGTGTTGGTTGTATACATAATCTTATACACCGAGTCGCAGTAATCACCCCATGCAGATTCTACATACACATAGACACGAGTCCAGCCATTTGACAGTGCAACACATTCATAGCGACTGTCTTTTGCACCTACTGTTGGATTGAAATAAACACCCTCGAGCATTCCTTGTTCCGTATGTTCTATATTAATTCCTACCCAACTATTATAGTTTTCTGTCTTAAGGTCAAAAGAAATAACCTTTCCACGTAGATCTACACCTTTCCAATTGTTCAATTCAGAAATGAATACTGCAGACCATTGAATAGAATCTTCCTTGCCAGAATTCTGCTCAAGTCGAAGTGACTGTGCACTATGATCGCTCAACACGTTTCTATCCATTACAGCTTTATCCATGTTACATTGTTCTATTGTAAGATTAATAAGGTCTCCATCCTCGATTGCTGTATAAGGAGATGGTGTCAACCATGGTTCTTTCGACTGTAATTTCACCGATGTCTTTTTGTGTCCACTCATTTTAAGATTATCCAAATATACTGCAGACTCTCCGGATGTTGCACTACTATTAGTTGTGCATACACGTAAGTATTTTACAAAATCAAGTTTGAACATTCCCCACTCAACATTAGCATTTTTCGGGATTACTGATATTCTGTACCAACCATCGCCTAATTCCTTGCATGTCCAACCTGCTCCACTTGTATTCTTTCCAAGCAATACCTTAATGTCATTTCCAAACAGATTATCATCTGACTCAAATTTTAACACAACTGTTGAATCTGCATTGACTACTTTAACGTCCAAACTAAATGTAGCATTTGTAATGTCAATTGGTTTCCATCCAACATAGTGTCCACCAATTGTGAATCTGGTTTCTGCATTAACTTTCTTACCATTTTCTGACATTGTAACTTTAAGAGCCATCAAACTATCTTTACTAACAACTGCTTTCTGATGATTCACTTTATCCTTTGGTAATTCCTTACCATCAATCAATACTCTTGTATCGTCATCTTGAGAAACAATGTCATCTTTTTCAATCTTGGTATATGGCGACATCGTATCCCATGCATTATCTTCGTCCAAAGGATGTGGTGTCGTTGTATAACCTGTCATATTCAAATTATCTAGGTACACAACAGATGCTTTCCCTGCTGTAGCTGCATTATTTGAAAAATACATACGCATACAACGAATGAAATCACTTTCTACCATAGCCGAACCGATATCCGCATCTTTCACATCTAGCGAAACGCGATACCAACCATTGGATAACTTCGTACATGTCCAGCCTTTTCCACTTGTATTATCACCTAAGTCAATGACGATATCTCGTCCAAATACATTGTAATCCGACTCAAATCTGATAGTCATTTTATTATCCGCATTGATAGGCAACACGTCAATACTCAAAGAAGCATTTGTAATATCCAAAGGTTTCCATCCGGTAGGGTTACCTCCGATAAATGAGTGAACCATTGCAGTGGCAGCTTTTCCCGTATTTGAAAGTGTAATTTTAACGGATTGTCTGCTATATTCAGACACTTTTTCCGTTGATTTTGTTGCTGCTATTGCATCTTTGATTGCAACATTATTTACGAACACTGCCATTGCATCATCTGAAGACAAGAAATCCTTATGTTCATTATAGATATTGATATCCAAGTCTGGGAATCTTTCCGCATCATAATCACAAATATCAAGATTATCTACATAGAATGAATATACATAAGCCGACTCATCTTCTGTCGCACCGCTATATGTTACCTGAACAATATTGTGGTCTGAATTTTCAAATTCTTCATCAAATACAAAGTTTTCTGTAACCGACATTGAGCGATATGAGTACTCAACGTGCGTCCATTGCTTTGGTGCAGCCACGAATTGCGGGTTTTGCGCAAAATGAGTATTTACCTCTAACGCTTGATGTTTTATAAGCATTCCAAATGTAATTTCTTCATCCATCGGATTGTAAACATCAAATGTAAGAACTGCATTACTCCAATCTTCTACGGAAATATATTTATCTGTGTCAAAATCCAATAACGGGAAGATAGAAAGCGGTGTTCCTAGTATCCCATTCCCCATATATTCAACTTTAATAGAAGAATTTGATTCCTCAGAAGCAAGATATTGTGGGTCTGTATTCAGTTTCTTTGTAAATCCACCTTCTGACCATACACTAACTTGCCATTTGTCAATCGGGTCCGGATTCGTCACGACTTTAACAGTCACTTCTCCTGTGGCAGTCAGCTCACCACGTTTTGCATTTACTGTAATATAAACGTCAGAAAGTTCATTCTGTGTAAACTTAAATCCATCCACTTCAAGATCTTGGTATTCAAAATTATCATCCAGGTACTGTGCCGTCATCGAATACTCTGTATCCTCTTGTTTCAATATATAAGGCTCAAAGTCGTATTCCACACCAAGTTCTGCATCTGGAATCGTTTCGGAAAATTCTACTTTTAATACATTACCCGTTGTATTCTTTGACTTGAACCAAAATAATAGAAATAAAACTAGTCCAAAGACAACAAGAGTCGGAACCGTAACAAGTAAAATCTTTTTCCATTTTGTTTTCAACATATTGTACCTCCTTATTTTCTCAATTCATTATTGAAGCAATTTATCAATGTCTTTGATTGCTTCTGTTTCATCGTTATAGAGTTTCTCTAATAACGTCAAAACATCGGTACGAACTGTTTTGAATGTAGCAGCATCTGTTTTAGGAATAACACCTTGGAAAATCTGTTTGTAAAAACAATCTAGTATTTCATCCGAATTATATGTAGTGTTATTCTTCTTATTTAACTCATTGATTTTCTGTTCAAACATCCAGAGATATTCGTAATCTTCATTTCCTTCACGAATAGACTCTAATCGCAGCGTGGAAATTGGAGTGTCTAATCCATATAAACTTCCCGGATATACTAACTGTCCATCTCCGTTGACCGTTTCAAATGAAGCAGGATCGTTCCACACATCACGAACACTATAAGTTCCCTTTTCAAAATCATCGCATTTATAATAGAAATTTACACACCAATATAATGTACCTGTTACATCAAAGTCATGTTGCATCCATCTCATAATACGAGATGAAATTAAATTATCATCAATTTGGTATGTCGGATATGGATTTCCTGGACTGATACAGTTATACCACCAGAAGTCCTCTCCGTTCATTCTTGTGCTGTTCGCACGTCTGTCCTGCATAATTTGCTTGAAATCTTCTATTCCAAACTCGTTAATCTGTGGACACCATGTTTGAACTCCACCGGTTGTCTCATCTCCTGCAAAAACAGTGTCATACTCTATCACAGTAACAACATGGCGAATATTCTGAAGACTCTTAAGTAAATCCGGATAATCCGCAAGTATCGGCTCAACTGCTTTCTTAGCTTCTGTAAAAATTCGGTCACAGTCTTTGATCTGCTGCGCCTGACTCGCCTGTGGTTCATCCGTAATCTTCCATGCATACAGATAAGCCTTGTCTAAAAGATTAATTTCTGCATCTCCTGCTTTTCGCAGTTCAATATTTTTGTTGATAATCGCTGTTAAGACATCGATTTGATACTGTTTATCAAGCAAATCCACACCATTTACTCTTTGACTTCTGTAAGGCAAATTGTAACCGGAAACTATATCATTCTTAACAAAATCAACAAGATAATCCGCATACTCTGTTAAATTTGTATATCCGCTAGTCGGCAATTCACAAGGTGTAGCACGTTTGTTTGCTAAGAACCAATAATAATTTTCATAGGTTTTATCGTTGACCTTGTCTCCTTCGCCGTAAGAAATGTAATCATACCAAACTCCAAATGAACTTGTCGCATGAATTTCATTCGGCATTGTTAAGTCGTATACCTTAAGCGTCATCGGAATCTTTTGTACTTGGTCATCAATAGTAACAATTACATTTCCTACATATTCACCGGCAGCCGCATCAGACGGAACATTTACATTAAACCAGATGCCTTGATTGTTATCTGCCTTAATGTTATTCTCTCTTCGCTTTTCTGAACGGTCAATCGGAATCAATGCATCCGGATACCAACCTGGATACATATACGTTGTAATCGGGTTGGTATAGGATGAATTTTTCGTTTCAATGTATCGTTCAGCAAAAATCTCTATCTCGCTGCTTGGTATCACAGCATCCGCTTTTTTATTCTTTAAGTCTTCCACGGTAACCGTATATTTTGATACATCGGATTCTGGTTTAATCATCAACTGAATTGACTCTGTCTCACCCTTAATACAATCTAATTTCAATTCCATAGTTGCATCTTCTGGTGCCGCATCATCACGCATTATATTTTGAGTATTCTCAATACTCCAGAATTTGACGCCTTCCACTGTTATCTCCGTTTTCGCTTCTTCCCCACTTCCACAAGATGCAAGCAATAGAAGAAACATACTACAAAATACGATAGAACATATTTTTTTCATATCAATCACCTCTAGTTTGCACCGATATTTACAAGTACGGTTGACCAAACTGAATCACTCCAATATTTGATATCTGCATCAAAGATTTCCTGTGCGGTTTTCGGATTTTTCTGTGTAAACAAAATTTCAAATTGGTTTGACTGTGTTGCATTTAATGGACGAACACCACCGTAAATAAATAAGTTAAAGTTATTAGGGCTAGGTAAAACCTTTGCCGGATAAATGGAATTGCTGAAAAAGTCTGCTCTCATTCTTGCAGTTCCTGAAAGTGTCTTGTATAAATCAGGGTTTTTTGCCTGTAAATCATATTTGTAGAACATACCTGAGCCACCAGTTTGTTTTGCATAAATTTCATTTGCTGTATCAGTTGCTAAATAGCGAAGGAAATCTTTTGCAAGATCTTTTGATGTTGAATATTCTGGAACCACTGCGTTATGTAAGTTTCCTACTGAGAATACAATCTGACGTGCCTCAGCTATGATTGCAAAATCTTCTGCCGTTACATCTGCATAGCTTGTTTCCCCATTATCTACTGCCTTAATAACTGCTGCTAAAGTCGCATCATCTTTGATAGATGGTGTTTTGTTAATAATTGAGCTAATAACCGGAGTCTTCATCATTTGAATATCAAAATCATATCCTTCTTTTTTCAGTCCTTCTTTTACAACACTCATTTCACGATCAAACCAGTCACCACAAGCCATAAATACTCCGTTACCCATTAAGAAGTTTGTCTGTGCTTCCATGAAAGACAAAGCATTCGAACTTTCATACAAATTCTTACTTTTTGTTCCTAGAACTTTTTCCAATGTTTTTAATGACTCTAATCTTCCTTGTTGTTTGAAAATATCCTTTGAATATTCTCCATTTACTTGACCATTCCAGAAACTCATGTATCCTTCATAGCCCTCATATTGTCCCCACCATGTTGGGTATAAATGCTCCCAATAACATGCACCATCTGTACCATTACTAGACTGAATAATTGAGTAACCTCTATCTTTTGTGATTTTTGCCATGATCGCAAGCATCTGATCTGTTGTCACAGGAACTTCACCATATTCAGCAAGCAGATCTGCATTGTATAAAACACCTGCAAGACCACCTGCCCATGGCAGTGAATAGTAATGAGCTTCTCCACTCAAATCGGTATATTGGTTTGCAATCTTTGCACTTTCTAAAAGTTTATCGCCAACTTTCACTTCTTCTCCCGGAACTGTTCCCTCATACACGTCCGTCAAATCAGCAAGATACGGTTGTTTATCTGAACCTCGTTTGCCGAATAAAGTTTGTAAATTAACGCCAAAAAGTATGTCAAAATCATTCGCCTTCGCACCCGCAGTGATTTTACCTTCTGCAAAAGATTGTTCTGCATTGGTTGAAATATCAATCTGCAAATTCGGATATTTTTCTTGAACCCAACTTTCCTTTGCAAAGGCATCTTTAATGTCTTTCAACCACTCGGTACCATATCCAGCATCTAAAATATAAATTTCCAAATTATTTGCTTGCTCTCCTTCAGAACCAGTCTTATTCGAGCCACATCCACTTAACGTAAGCATTGCCATGATGAAAGAAAGTATCATGCATAAAATCTTTTTTGTTTTCATTGTACCTCTCCTTTTTATATATTTTTGTCATATTTCTTTATGCTCGGAAAGGGCAACAGAAAAATTTTTCTACTGCCCCGTCCAATATAAATGTGTTACCTAATTAAAATCCACCCCAGCCAGTACCTTCTGATGTGCCACCTCCTGTGTTTGTTCCATCTCCTGGTACATACAATGTTGAATCTGTAATGACACTGACTGACTCAAATCTAATAATTTCCATTTCTGGCTCTTGATAATTCATCATGCTATCTCCCTCCAATCCCGAATTACTCGATTACGAGGAGAATACCTTCTCCTGGTTCCATAGTCAGCGTTAAAGTATCTGTATTTTCACTTATTTTCGTTGTCTCTGCATTTTCAATCTTTGTGATGTTATGTGCACTATCAAATGACAATGTAACATTCTGAGTCGTTGTCGCTTCTCCTTCAAACATCTGGTAATTCACAACATAGAGAGCTGTCTTACCACAATAATCAAAGTATCCAACCAGAGCATCCCCAGATACAGTCTTCAATACTCCGTATGATGCATCTGTTGTCACATCTGTTAATCCACTTGTAGTACTTTGTGCACTACCACTGGCAATAATTTGTTCGCTATATGAATTCATCAGGACACTGTCAATTGCTGCAATATGTGCGTTAGCATCTTGTGCATAATCATACCACTGTGTCTTGTTGCCCCATGCACCGATTAGACCGTTACGCTCAAAATCCCAATGCGCTGCATCAGAGCCATATGCATAGTAGTTCACTTGAACAAGTGGAAAATACTGAATACCCTGCGCACCAAATGCAAGCGAAGTGTTTAGATTCCAGTTAAACTGTGACTCACTCGGATAATACGGTGTTGTAGATGTCATATAGTTTTGTTCATCATTCCACTGTGAACCGGCCTGCACATATGCCCAGAATGGCTTGTTAAGAAGTTGAGCTTGTTCACGGACAGTTGCCATGTTCCAGAAGTACAGACTCAAATCATATTCACCACTATCATTCTTTCGTTTCTCATCAAATGGATAATAATCATATGACATCACCTTCGTATTCAGCGCACTATTGAACTCGCTAATATATGTTTTATAAGCATTTTTGTCCGTATCATTGATACCTTGTGCACCAAATATATTTTCCCACCATTCTTTGTCTGCATCTACAATCGGATACATGTTTGCATAATATGTGATACCCAAACCTTCTAAAATTCCCACTAACAATGTATAGTCAGGAGCATATCCATTCTCAGTATTTTTTAGAAAACTCTCTGTTCCCGGCTCATCCACAATGAACATTCCGGCAAACGATTCATAATTCGAATAGTTTGAAATCTGGGCTCTTACAGCATCTGCTGTTTTCATGTTATAAATGCTACTATCCTTTACATAAATTCCAATACCATATTTTTCACCCAATGCCAATGCATCCTTCACCATGTCTGGGTCTGCTGCATAATCTAGGTTTGTACCGATAATGACATTCACTCCTGCATCTGCAACCATTTTGAAATACTCATCAGTAACGGTGTCTGGGAACAACATGGTGTCCGTTGCATGTGTTGCTCGGTTCGGACCGTTGTAGCCTGCAATCGGCATGGTGTTTTCTCCGAGAAAATCTATTGAAACTGCCTCTGATGTATTGATTCCCGGAACATAATCAGCCACACAAGTAATCAACTCTTTTCCTCGTACTTCCGTTCCGTCCATTGTAATCCAGTATGGAACTACTTTGATGTTTAACTTGTAATCACTAGCCGGAATACCTGTCAATGTAAATGTCTTAAAGTAATCTGACTGCCATGAGAAGATAGTCGGTTTGTAACTTTCTGTTCCTGCTGTTGTATCTTTGTTCTCTCCAATGTAATACAGTTTTTCATACACCATTCTTCCATTTTCATCGGTTGTAGCTGTATTAAATTCATTTTCATTATAAGTATCGCTATCTATTGCTGTTTCTTTTGAAAGATAGAAGGAAATTCTTCTATATAACAAATCGTCTACTGTCGTTGCAAGACGAAGTGATGTCGAATCTGTCGGAACAATAACATTACCCCCGGCATCTTTTGTCAACTTAATCTGTGGTTTCGCAGTTAAAACATCTTCTTCTACGAATTTAGCCCAAGCATCACCACTTACTATCTCTGTGCCAAGCCACTCCGTGTACTCTGCATCCGCATACCATCCACCAAACACATAACCTTCCGGTGCTTCCGGTGCAACGTTAGGTGAACGATATTCTGCGATTTCTTCATAGTAGTAAGGATTTGCTTGATATTCTGCATCATTACGGATTAATACAGATGTACCTGTTGCTACTTTAATGTTGATATAGTTACCGAGAGAATCTGATGAATCCGAAATGATTGTGTATTTCTCTTCACCATTTTCCCAAAGCACATCATTAAACCAAATACCTACTTTAATATCGTTTTTGTTTCCATCACCATTATTGTCAATCAGTTCTGTACTAATTTTTAGATTGAATGCCTGATGTATAAATGAAGACAATCTTGCTTCTGTAGCAGTAAAGCTTCCGATGGTTTGTTGCTGTTGTCCATTAACCCATACTAGCGAAGCATCACTTGCTGATGTAATACTCAGTTTCAATCCATTCTCGCCGCTTGTACCACCGTATGTGATTGTATGGTCACCTGCATCCGACAATCGAAGATCTCCTGAGAATACAACTTTATCAAACTTCTTGTCTGCATATTTTGAAGCACTTGCTTCGACTGTGCTTTCACAAACATCTGTTGCTAAACCAAAGTCTGAGAATGTGATTTTGTCAAATTCGGAATTTGGTCTCTCTGCATATTCCTCCATAGAATTCAGTACTACATAATCACCTTGATTAGGTACATAAACTCCAAGTCTTCCGCCTAAATAATCACCTACGCCACTTATAACATAATAGGTTTGTTTATATAACATTCCGTCAAACCAAATGCCAAGTTTCACATCGTTTACGCTATCCCCGTCAGCATCCGTAACTTCAATGCTTGTCATCAAATTAAAGCTGTCACCTATGAAATCCACTCCTGCGACAGTGGATGATAGAGTATCAACACCAATATAATTTTCTCCATGCCACCAAACAATTCTCATTTGGTCAGCACTATCTACGTTCAAGCTGATGCCTTTCCAGATACCTACATCCTGCTCATCTGTACCACCAATAATATATTGGAATCCACTTGTACCCGAAAACTCTACGTCTCCACAAATAACAGTTTTATTCAACGTGTCTGCTTTACGATAAGTACCATCTACTGACATGTTTCCATTGTTATATTCATACTTACCATCGTCTACGCCAAATAATGAATAGGTAATCCATTTAAAATCTTTATTCGGCTGTTCCAATAACGCTTGCTCTGAACCAAATGTTACCTTATTACCTTCACTCGCACACCATACTGAGAAATAGTTTCCAAAGATGGTACCTACATTACTAATAACAAAATACCGTTGATTATAAAGTGCTCCATTGAACCAGATGCCAATCTTTACATCATTTCCACCATTGATTTGTTCCGCACTCATCATAAGGTTATATTTTTCACCAAGGAAGTCTACACCTGCGATTTTTGATTGAAGTGTATATATTTCTCCTACCACCTGATCACTAGCGTTCATCCATTTGACTTCCATCGTCCCGTCAGATTTTGGCTTCATACGAAGGCCATTCCAACCAGTATCAACACCGCCCCAAATGATTTCCGTGTCATCGTTACCTTCCATTTGAATATCACCACTGATAACTGTCTTATCAAGTGTTGTTTTGCCTGGCGCAGTTCCCTTTACAACAAGGTCTCCATTATAAGAATATGTTCCATCCAAAATTCCAAAATGAGCAAATGTAATCTTGTCAAAGGTTTCATCTGGTTGCTCAGAGCCCAATGTCACCGAGTCTCCTTCACTCGGACACCATGCAGATAAATGATTTCCAAAAATGGTTCCTACATCCTCGAGAATGAAATACTCTTGATTATAAAGTCTTCCATTAAACCAAAGTCCAAGTTTCAAATCGTCTGCAATTACATCTTTATCATTGTTAATGACTTCTGCGCTCATCATGAGACTATATTCCTGACCATGGAAGTCCACACCTGCAGTACTTGATTGAAGTGTGATGACATCTCCAATAATCCTGTCGTGCGAATTCATCCATTTCATTTCCATGGTTCCATCTGAGCTCGGTTTCATGCGAAGACCATTCCATGGGCCAACACCACCCCAGATGATTTCATTATTGTCGCCACCTTGTACAAGAATATCACCGTAAAGCACCGTCTTATCGAGCGTTGTTCTCTCACTCACTTTACCCTGTACAGCAAGTTCACCTGGATTATAAGGATAAGTACCATCCGCAATCTCAAAATGTCCATATGTAATCTTGTCAAAAGTTTCATCTGGTTGATTCGAACTTATTGTTATTCTATCTCCAGAACCATGACTCCATACCAAGAAGTAATTACCGAAATTGTCTTTTGCATTATCAAAATAAAAATATTCTTGGTTATATAATACTCCGTTGAACCAAACTCCTACTTTTAAATCATCTGGTGTCCCATCGCTATCATCATGATCTACCAGTTCTGCACTCATCATAAGGTTGAATTTTTCACCAACAAATTTTACGTCTGCAATATCTGATTCAAGGAAGTTTGTGACGCCTGTGTGTGACCAGCCTACTCTCATTTCGTTTTCTGATATTATTTCCACAGCTACGCCAGCCCAAGCATGTTCTTTATTACCCCAGAAAAACTGTAATTTGTTGCTTAGGCTCTCCACATAAACATCTCCACAGATGATTGTCTTGTCAAGTGTCGCTCTTCCATTCGCCGTTCCATCTTTGTTTGCCCCATCTGCATAAGTACCATCTGGAATATTGAAATCCGCAAACGTAATTCTTTCATAACTTTCATCCGGTTTTTCATATACAGAGTCTATTGTTATACTATCTCCAGAACCGTGACTCCATACCAAGAAGTAATTACCGAAATTGTCTTTTACATTATCAAAATAAAAGTACGCTTGGTTATATAATACTCCTTCGAACCACATACCCAACTTTAAATCATCTGGTGTCCCGTCGCTATCATTATGGTCAACTAATTCTAAACTCATCATAAGGTTGAACTTCTCACCAACAAAGTCTACACCTGCTATATCTGAAGAAAGTCCATATCCCTGGCCCCAAGCTACAGTCATGTCTGTGGCTGATAATATTTCCACAGCTAATCCGCCCCATGCGTGTTCCTTATTTCCTAAGAAGAACTGCAATTTGTTGCTTAGGCTCTCCACATAGACATCTCCGCAAATTACCGTCTTGTCAAGTGTCGCTCTTCCATTCGGTGTTCCTTCTTTGTTTGCCCCATCTGCATAAGTACCATCTGGAATATTGAAATCCGCAAACGTAATCCTGTCAAAACTCTCATCTAGTTTTTCATATACAGAGTCAATTGTTATGCTATCTCCTTGCCCATGACTCCACACCAAAAAGTAATTACCGAATTGCGCTCCGACATTATTAAAATAAAAGTATTCTTGGTTATACAATACTCCGTTGAACCAAACTCCTACTTTCAAATCATTCAGTTCCCCACCGTTGTCATTGTTTACCAATTCTAAGCTCATCATAAGATTGAACTTTTCACCAACAAAATCGACGCCTGCAACATCTGATGAAAGTCCATATCCGTTGCCCCAAGCTACAGTCATGTCTGTGGCTGATAATATTTCCACAGCTAATCCACCCCAAGCGTGATCCTTATTTCCTAAGAAGAACTGCAATTTATTGCTGACACTTCCTACATAAACTTCTCCACGAATCACTGTCTTGTCAAGTGTATCTCTCCCCTTCGCTCGTCCTTCTCCCGTTTGACCATTCGCATAAGTCGCATCTAAACTTCCAAAATCACTAAACGTAATCTTGTCAAAGCTTTCATCCGGTTGTATACCAATTGCAGCTGCCTGTGCTTCTTCCACACTCCGGATTCCATCCACAGAAACTGTAGTCGCAATCATTGCAACTGCAAGCAGAAGCGCCAATACTTTTTTCATGTTTCTTTTCATTTTTGTTTTTCCTCTCTTTCACTTTATTTTTTATTATCCTTTAAGTCCACCCATGGTGAAATTTTTCATAATCTTGTCTGAAAAACATGCAAAGATAATTATAATCGGCAACATAGATACAAATAATGCTGCGAAATAAATCGGCATATACCCTCTGGTTAATTCACGCTCAACGTAATAAAGTCCAGCAGCAATTGTAGGGTAACTAGGCAAAAACAAAATCACAGATGTATAATCATTCCAACAATTTATCGCCGACATAATTCCCAAGGTCATCATAGGCGTTTTAGCCAAAGGCAACATAACTCTGAAAAAGGCAGTGAAGTGACTTCCTCCGTCCACAAAAACAGCTTCAGCATAGTTCCATGAGATGTTTTTAAAGAATCCATACATGATTAAAAAGTTAAAACCAAAACCTCCGGCACACGATAGAATCGGTTGCAAAGGACTATCATAAATATGTAAATCTGCAGCTAACTTAAAACTAGCTCCAAGCGTACCTACAATTGGAATAGTCATTGAAAAAACAGCTATCGTATAAATAAGATTTTTCAGTTTGAAATTATACTTTGACAAACAATATCCGGTTACTGAACTAAAGAACACACCTTCTAATGTAACCACCGCAGTATACCAAATACTGTTAAATGTCATACCCCATAAATTTGTTCCGTCATATTGCAATTTGCTATAAGCATCAAAATAGTTTTTGAATTGTGCAACATCCGGCAACGCAAAAGCTTGTTTTAATGCATTATCCAATTCGTATTCTATTCCACCCTTCAGCGAGGATAAGAATAACCAAATAAATGGAAAAATCAGAACACATGCATAAATAGCAAAAAGTAGAAAAAAGAAAGCAAAAATCAATTTTTCTTGTTTCGTACGCTTAAACAATAACCCGACATCTTCAGGTTCTTTTTTTCTAATTCTCATCCAATCACCACCTTTAATATTCCGCATCTGTTACTTTGTCCATAATCCAACGTACAAAAAGAATTACAGGAATCGCAACAGCAGTAAAACACAATCCAGCCGCAGAAACCAAATTGTATTGGCCACCGCCACCATATCCATTTCCGTTTACTTTATTAAAGATCCAATAAGAAATAGTTGAAGTTTCATTAAACCCATCCACCAGGAGCAGAACAGGTCCACTAGCGGTAAACAATCCTGTCATTGCCAAGACAATGGCGGATGAAATTGTCGGCCATATCAGTGGCAAAATAATACTAATAATCTCACGGAATGGACCGCACCCTTCTAGTTTTGCTGATTCTAGTACTTCGTTAGGTATTCTTGACATTGCACCACTAAATATAAGCATGTTACTACCAAAGCCAACTAAGATAGTATAAATAATAATGGTTAATGTTGCGGTGCTCGCTTGACCTAACAATCCACTCGCAGGATAATCAAAGCCCAATTCTTGAGCAAGAACTCCAACCGGCCCCCATGGCTTAATTGTTTGCTTAAAGACTGTTGTCAGCACTACCGGAGACAAAATACATGGCAGATAAAAAATAATTCTGAATACTTTATATCCTTTAATTCGTTTGAATAGAAAGTAGCTAATCATAAGAGCAATCGGCATAATAATCAGCAGGTTTGAAGAAAAATACAAAAATGTGTTTCTTACCGATATATTCATTTCGTTTCCTTCAATAGTGAGACTCTGCCAGAAATGAACAAAATTATCCAAGGTCCATCCCCCAGATGCCCTTTGGAATGCTAATAATATCGAATTAAGATTCACATACAACCAAAACACAAGCCAATTTATGATAGGAATTGCCAACATAAAAAATAAAAATCCCGTTTGACCGCTAAAAAACTTTTTTATCTTTGATTGCATTGTGTTTTTACTTGATTGAATATTTTTTTTGCTCATATCAGTAAAATTTTCACCTCCCAATAAATTTTCCTATTTTTTCCAAATAGAAATTGTAAAATTGCACAAAAACTTTTTAATTATCTATTTATTATCTTACAAGATTATCATAAAAATGTTTTGCTATTTTTTATGTCTATATAGTGATTTTTTATTGTTTTCGATTAAAAAAGCCCATATTAATCCCTTTTTTGTAAAAAATTGCCACTAGAAATAATTTCTCTAGTGGCAATTTTTAATTATGACAATAGTTTCTGCGCATTCAAAATACCGCTCCCCTGTCTTATCACAGGCATGTTTAAATTGTCACAGCTTTTCTTTAATCTTTTTTTTACCTCTTCATTGGTCAGATTCGGTTCTTTTGAAAGCAAAAGTGCAACCGCACCGCTTACAACCGGCGTTGCCATAGAGGTTCCGCTTTTCTTAGCATATAAGTTTCCTTCTTGAAATTTAGAATTGCACGAAACAATATTTGCGCCTGGGGCAACCAAATCCGGTTTTAAAATCTGTTTTTGCAGGGAACCTCTGCCCGAGTTCATGACGTCAGCGGTCCCAACCGTAATAACCTTCTTGCTAAGTCCCGGAATGGTGATACTCCCTTCGCTTGGACCCAAGTTTCCCGCTGCAGCAACCACGATGAGTCCCATATCCCAAAGCATTTCCACTGCTCGCAATATGCGTTCCTCTCCCCACAGATTGACACCTGGTTTCATTCCCATCGATATATTTACAATTCGGATATTATACTTTTCCTGATTTTCCAAAATCCAGCGGAACCCTTTCATGCTACAGACAATATCGCCACCACCATTTTCATCTAGCACCTTTAATGCAATTAATTTGCAATGTGGTGCCATCCCTATTTGTGCGCTTCCGATAATGCCGCATACATGAGTTCCATGGCCATTGTCGTCATAAAATCCCTGTCTGCCATTTACAAAATCGCGAAAGAACATTGCATTTGCTTTAAGCTGTGGATGAAGCGCCATGCCTGTATCCATTACGGCAACCGTAATTCCTTTTCCAAGTAACTGATTTTTTTGATTATATTGACAATGTACTAAATTTTTAACACGCTTCATATACTAATAGGTTCCTTTTTTATTAGGATATGTGTTTTGTGTTATTACGTGCTAAAAATAATTGTTCACATGGATAAGCCTCCTTACATATGATGAAGTGTAAATATAAATCACATGGAGGCTTATGATTATGAGCGATTTAAATGCAACAAACTGTGGATGCGTAAACGAAAGATCAAATAGCTGTGGATGCGGATTTGGCAACAACTCTTGTATCTGGATCATCTTACTTCTTTTCTGCTGTGGCGGTAACTCTTGGGGTTCAAACCGTGGCGGATGCGGATGTGGCGATGACAGCTGCTTATGGATTATCATCTTGTTGTTCTGCTGTGGCGGATTCGGTGGCAACAGAGGCGGAAACAACTGCGGATGTGGCTGCGACGATATGTGCTGCTAATTGGTAAGTAAAGAGGTTAGGTGTTCCCTATCTCACCGAAAGGTCTCTGTCCTTGTGGCAGAGGCCTTTTGCGTTTCTGTTTCACACGAAAGTTCTGTGGAATGGGCAGAGACATACTCATATTTCACAAATCTAATTCATATATTTTCACAACGTTAGTTTTTTTGGAGGCAGTATGAAGGATGATTTTTCTCAGATGATGACACCTTTCGATCAATACATATCAACGCAGTCTTTACAAATGATCAAGTTGTTAATTCCGTTTATGCCTCCGCAAAGCCAGCGCATGATAGCTGTCTATGTGAAATTTCTGGAATTTCAGCACACGTTGTCTTTTTTCCGAAATATGAGACAACGCAGTTCATCTCCCGAAGATATTTTCGATGGACTGAAACCTTATTTATCTCCATCTGACCTTGAATCTTTTGATCAGATGCAGAATATGATGAATATGATGAGTATGATGCAGGAAATGCAGAATATATCTGATATGGATTTTGACCCCATGTCAATGATGGGGATGTTTGCACAGGAGGAACATACTGAACCGCAGAAAGAAGGTGAAACAATTGATGGACTGGATGAACAATCCTCTACTAAAAGATATGGACCCGATAAAATTGGAGCTGATTAAGACAGCAGCACACCAAACAGCAGGTAAAAGCGGCAACTCTCTTGCCCCTGTCTTAATGTCTCTCATTACATCAGCCAATCGAAAAGGCATCCGATTTTCTACCGATGAGATTACACTGATTTTAAACATACTAAAAGAAGGAAAATCTCCACAAGAACAAATGCAGATTGATCAGACCGTACAGATGGTTTCTTCGATGATGGCCAAAAATAGAAAGTAGAAGGATTAAAACCCTTCTACTTTCCTTTGGCTTCGAATTTCTCTGCGTTTCTTTGCACTTTCCCATTCTACTTTTTGTTCTTCTGTTTCAATAATTAATTGAGGTACCGGCACCGGTTTATCATTTTCGTCCAATGCAACCATAACAAAATATGCACTATTGATTGCCTTTCTGACTCCTTCTTTGTTTTCTACATAGGTATCCACACGCACTTCCATTGAGGTTGTCCCTACATAAGTAAGTCTGCCTACGATAACTACCATCTCGTTTTGATATGCACCCTTCATGAAGCGTAAGTTGTCAACAGATGCAGTTGTAACATTCATCATTGCGTGACGCTTTGCCACGATACCTGCAACCTCATCAATCCATTGCATAAGAATTCCACCAAACAAACGATTTGCTCCGTTTAAGTGATTTGGTCGCACAATATGCACGGTTTCTGCCATAGAATCTTGTACTCTTTTTGCTTTTATATCCATAATTTTAGTCCATCCATTAACTATTCGGTCTCTTCTCCATAAAGCGTAATCAGCTTCTTCAGATATTCATATCTTTCCTTTGCATATTGCTCGGATTGTGAGAATAATTTTTCTGCTCTTTCCGGATTTGCACGCATCAGTGCATTGTAACGCACTTCACCGTCCAAGAACTCACGGTAGTTTTCTGTTGGTTCTTTACTATCAAGTGTAAACTTGTTGCCTTCTGCTGCCGGATTATAACGGAAGTTATGCCAGTAACCTGATTTCACAGCCAGTTCTTCTTCTGTCTGAGCCTTACTCATACCTTTCTTAATACCGTGATTGATACATGGTGCATATGCGATAATGAGTGATGGACCAGGGTAGCTTTCCGCTTCCGTAATCGCTTTCACAGTCTGGTTAAAGTCCGCACCCATAGAAATTTGAGCCACGTACACATAACCATAACTCATCGCGATACTTGCCATGTCTTTCTTCTTGACTTCCTTACCTGCCGCTGCAAATTGTGCAATTGCGCCGGTTGGAGTCGCTTTTGAAGATTGTCCGCCCGTATTAGAATAAACTTCTGTATCAAATACAAGAATGTTAACATCCTGTCCGGATGCCAATACATGGTCAACACCGCCAAATCCGATGTCGTATGCCCAGCCATCTCCACCAAAAATCCACTGCGATTTCTTAGCGAGGAAGTCTTTATTATCTAAAATCTCTTTTCGTAAACCACATCCACAACCACACGCTTCTAACGCTTCCACAAATTTATCGGTAGCAATACCATTTGTTGCGCCACAGCTAAAGGTATCTAACCACTCTTTTCCTGCTGCCACCACATCCGGATTGTCACCTTTTTCTACCAATTCTTCTACTTTCGCTTTTAAACCGTTTCGCAATGCTTTTTGTGCAAGCAACATACCATAGCCGAACTCTGCATTGTCTTCGAATAAGGAATTTGCCCAAGCCGGTCCTCTTCCTTCATCGTTCACGGTGTATGGTGTGGATGGTGATGAGTTACCCCAGATAGAAGAACATCCGGTTGCATTTGCAATATACATTCTGTCACCAAATAGTTGTGTCACCAATTTTGCATAAGGTGTCTCTCCACAACCTGCACAAGCTCCTGAGAATTCTAACAATGGTTGTTTGAATTGACTTCCCTTTACTGTCGTTTCCTTGAATTTTGAAACCACATCCTTCTTAATCGGCAATGCACGTCCGTAATCAAAGTAAACCTGTCTTCCTGCATTTTCTGCCATATTGCGAAGTTCCAGTGCTTTCTCACCCTTCTTACCAGGACAAACATTTGCACAAGAACCACAGCCTGTACAGTCGTATGCGGATACCGTAATAGCAAATTTCATTCCCGGCATTCCCATCATGTCAACGGTCTGCATGCCTTCCGGTGCATTCGCCACTTCTTCCTCAGTAAGCGCAATCGGGCGGATAACCGCATGCGGACATACATAAGAGCAACGGTTACATTGGATACAGTTTTCCGGAATCCATACCGGAATATCTACTGCAATACCACGTTTTTCATAAGCAGCTGTTCCTGACGGTGTTGTGCCGTCTGTATATTTTGTAAATGCAGACACAGGCAAACTGTTTCCTTCCTGTGCATTTACTTTTCTTTGAATAGTTTCAACAAAATCTATAACTTCTTCTCTTCCGCCTTTAATAACAGGTGCAAATAATCCTTCATCCCGGCAGGTTTTCCACGAATCCGGCACAGCAATTTCCACAACCTGCTGCGCGCCGGCATCGATGGCATCATAGTTCATCTGAACAATCTTGTCACCCTTCTTGCCGTAGGTATCCTTTGCAGCCTTTTTCATCAGTTTCATGGCCTCATCTTCTGGAATGATGTTTGCAAGTTTAAAGAATGCAGATTGCAAAATAGTGTTAATTCGTCCACCTAGTCCGATTTCTTTTCCTATCTTGAAACCGTCAATAGTATAGAACTTGATATTATGATTTGCAATAAATGCTTTTACCTGTCCCGGCAAATTCTTTTCCAAGCCTTCCATATCCCATGCGCAGTTCAAAAGGAAGGTTCCGCCGTCAACCAATTCCTGAACCATGTTATATTTATTCATATAGGATGGGTTGTGACATGCCACAAAATCAGCCTTTGTAATCAAATAGGTTGATTTGATTGGCTTCTTACCAAAACGCAAATGAGACATGGTAACACCGCCGGATTTCTTTGAATCATAATCAAAGTAGGCTTGCGCATACATATCGGTATTATCGCCAATAATCTTGATGGAGTTCTTATTGGCACCTACGGTTCCGTCTGCGCCAAGACCCCAGAATTTACAGTTGATTGTACCTTCCGGTGTGGTAACTAAAGGTGCTCCAACTTCTAACGATAAATTGGTCACATCATCCACAATACCAATAGTAAATCTCTGCTTACTGTTATTTTCATAAACAGCAACAATCTGTGCCGGAGTTGTATCCTTTGAGCTCAATCCATAGCGCCCTCCAAATACCGATACTGCATCAAACTTTGTTCCTTTTAATGCTGTCACAACATCCAGATATAATGGTTCTCCTAGTGCTCCCGGTTCTTTCGTTCTGTCTAATACGGAAATTTGCTTCACTGTTTCCGGAATCGCCTCTAACAATGCTTCTGCTGAAAACGGTCTGTATAAACGAACTTTAACAACACCGACTTTTTTCCCTTCTGCCATTAAATAGTTGATTGTTTCCTCAATTGTTTCACAAACAGAACCCATTGCAATGATAACGTGCTCTGCATCTTCCGCTCCGTAGTAATTAAATAGTTTGTAGTTTGTTCCGATCTTCTCGTTTACCTTATCCATGTACCCCTGTACAATCGCAGGCATAGCCTCATAGTATGGATTACATGCTTCTCTTGCCTGGAAGAAGATATCCGGATTCTGTGCCGAACCTCTCTCGCAAGGGTGATTTGGATTCAGGGCATGTTTTCTAAATGCGGTGATCGCATCCATATCTGCCATATCCTTTAAATCTTCATAATCCCATGTTTCGATTTTTTGTATCTCATGAGATGTACGGAACCCATCAAAGAAATTGATAAATGGCAGTCTTCCTTTGATTGCAGAAAGATGTGCAACCGGTGTCAAATCCATAACTTCCTGAACACTGGACTCGCAAAGCATGGCTGCCCCTGTCTGTCTACAGGCATAAATATCCGAATGGTCACCAAAAATTGATAACGCATGACTTGCAATTGCACGTGCTGACACATTAAATACACCCGGTAATTGTTCGCCGGCAATTTTATATAAGTTTGGTATCATAAGCAGCAAACCTTGGGATGCTGTATAGGTTGTTGTCAACGCACCCGCTGCCAACGAACCGTGTACTGTTCCGGCCGCACCTGCTTCTGATTGCATCTCTGTAACCTGTACTTCCTGTCCAAATATATTTTTTCTTCCTTGTGTAGCCCATTCATCTGTCGCTTCGGCCATAACAGAGGATGGGGTAATTGGATAAATCGCTGCAACATCTGTATATGCATAAGAGGCATGTGCCGCTGCGTGATTTCCATCCATGGTTTTCATTTTTCTAGCCATTAATTCATCTCCTTTATCATGTTTTTTCTCATGCTTATATTATATATGTTTTTCTTCATAAAATCTATAAGTTTTTCTAATGTAATTGTAACCACATTTAACAAATTTTAGTGTTGATTTATTTGAATGATTATGTTTATTAAATTCCAGGCTTAGAATATCCTTTTTTACGGTGTATTAATAAATTTTTACGTCTTGCACCGTAATAAAAATGGGCACATATGGTAGTCTACGGTGTCATAATAATTTTTTCCCCTTCGCACCGTAAAATAAAATTATTAAATACATCATCTACGGTTCTGAAATAAGATTTTGTTCTCCACACCGTAGTTTCTAAATAGACTCTTAGCGGAACTACGGTGTGTTTGTATAATTTAAAAAATTACACCGTAAGAGGACATAATTTGAATTAAATTGAAGGCATTATATACGGTGCAAAATCAAACTTCTTCCATTTGAACCGTAATATATAAAAACAGATAAATAATATTACGGTGTAAATAGCTGAATTTACGATACACACCGTAAATCAATATAAAACAAGAAATTTACAGCCAATGAATTCTGAATATTGAGTTTTTGCATGTAACGTCTTGGTTTATCATATATATCTGTGATATAATAATTCATATTTAAGATACGGAGGGATACATATGACACCGAAACAACATGCATATAAAGCCTTAGGCAATACCATGATTAAGAATTTCAAGAAACGTAACATTGAGGCCTTCTACTGCGAAGACAGTGCTTCTGCGGTAGCCCTTGCCATGGAATTAATGAAAGATGGTGGGACGGTTGGAAAAGGCGGTACGGAGACAATCAGAGAAGTCGGACTTCTTGATGCTGTGAAATCTGCGGAACATTTGACTTTTATTGACAGAGAATTAGCGAAAACACCTGAGGAAAAGAAACAAATTTACTTCCAAACCTTACAGTGTGACTATTTTCTGATGAGTTCAAATGCAATTACTGTAGATGGCGAACTCATAAACATTGATGGAAACGGAAATCGTGTGGCATGCCTTATCTACGGACCGGAAAAGGTAATTGTCATTGCAGGCATGAATAAAGTCGTTGAAGATGTGGATTCCGGAATTGCACGCATTGGTAATTTCGCAGCACCTGCAAATGCAGCGAGACTTGAAACTCGCACTCCTTGTGCCACACTTGGACACTGCGGAGATTGTCACTCACAAGATTGTATGTGTGCACAGATTGTAATTACCAGACATTCCAGACATAAAGATAGAATTAAAGTGATTCTCGTTGGTGAGGAATTAGGATTTTAAGGTGTGCACTGGCATAATTTCTATAAATGCCAAAGGTTCTGTAACAAAGACGGGCTATGTGAATACACATTTTTGTGTATCCACATAGCCCTTTTCTTTTATCCTTTTCTTATAATCTTATTCTTCTATTTCTTTTTCCTCTTCTACAAGTGCGATTGCAAGTTCATCCAATTGCTTTTGCTCTACTCTTGTAGGTGCCTCTGTCATCAGACAGGAAGCGTCTTTTACCTTCGGGAAGGCAATTACATCACGGATGCTGTCTTCTTTTGCCATAAGCATAATGAGACGATCTAATCCGTAAGCAAGCCCTGCGTGTGGCGGAACACCGTATTTGAATGCATTCAATAAGAAACCGAACTGTGTCTGTGCCTGCTCCGGTGTAAATCCTAGCATTTCAAACATTTTGTTTTGAATGTCTCTGTCAAAGATACGCACACTACCGCCACCAAGCTCGGTACCGTTGAGTACAATATCATAAGCCTTCGCACGAACTTTTCCTGGGTCTGTATCAAGAAGCGGCAAATCTTCATCCATTGGCATTGTAAATGGATGGTGCATTGCTTGGTAACGTTCTTGCTCTTCATTCCACTCTAAGAGCGGGAACTCTGTTACCCATAAGAACTTGTATTCACCCTTATCTAAGATTTCTAACTGGCGTGCAATTTCAAGACGTAGGTTACCAAGAACGTCCCAAACCACTTTGTTCTTGTCAGCGGCAAATAATAACAAGTCACCGTTTTCTCCGTCCATGGCTTTTACAAGAGCTGTCATTTCTTCCTCTGTCATAAATTTAGCAAAAGAAGATTTGATAGTGCCATCATTTTGAATTGCAATGTATGCAAGGCCTTTTGCGCCGTAATCCTTCGCAAAATCAACCAATTTATCAATTTTCTTACGTGGCATTTCCCCTTGCCCTTTCGCATTAATACCACGTATGCTTCCGCCATTTTCCAATGCACCTTTGAATACAACGAATTCGGAATCCTTTACAACTTCCGATACGTCTACTAATTCCATGCCAAAACGAACATCCGGCTTATCAGAGCCAAAGCGGTCCATTGCTTCCTGCCATGTCATTCTCTGGATTGGGAGCGGAACTTCCACATCTAAAATGTCTTTAAAGATTCTTGCTATCAATCTTTCGTTTACATCGATAACGTCATCCACATCTACAAAGGATAATTCCATGTCGATTTGTGTGAATTCCGGCTGACGGTCTGCACGCAAATCTTCATCACGGAAACATTTTGCAATCTGGAAGTAACGGTCATAACCGGAACACATCAGTAGCTGTTTAAACAACTGTGGTGATTGCGGGAGCGCATAGAAGCTTCCTTGGTGTACACGGCTTGGCACTAAGTAGTCTCTTGCCCCTTCCGGTGTACTTCCTACCAAAATTGGTGTTTCAATTTCAAGGAAACCTTCTTCATCAAGGAATTGACGAGTCAGCGTTGCCACCTTACTTCTCATAATCAAGTTCTTTTGTAAATCCGGTCTTCTAAGGTCCAGATAACGATATTTTAATCTTAACTCTTCTTTTGTCTTACTATTTTCCTCGATTGGGAACGGTGGTGTCTCCGCTTCTGATAAAATACGAAGTTCTTTTACACGAATTTCGATTTCACCGGTTGCAAGATTTTCATTTACTGCACCGGAACGTGCTTCTACCACACCGGTGGCTGCAATAACAAATTCGCTGCGAAGTCTTCCTGCTTTTTCAAAATCTTCTTCGCTTACATCGCCATTTTCAAAAATAAGTTGCAAAATACCGGAACGGTCACGTAAATCAACAAATACAATACCACCTTTGTTACGGTTCTTTTGTACCCATCCCATAACAGTAACTGTTTCACCGATGTTTGCCTTGTTTAATTCTGCACATCTGTGGCTTCTTTTCAAGCCTCTCATTGTTTCTGCCATTTATCTTTCCTCTTTCTTCAATATTCTTACAAGTCTTTATATCTTATCTTGGTAGATTTCTTCGATATCTGTATAACCTTCTTCAACCAGCTGTTCCTTTTGGAACTTTTTGTTCTTTTTCATGTTTACAATCAGCACTTGTTTTCCATTTTCACGGTCTGTCTTTGCTAGTGCAAGTACTTTCAAAATGCCTTCTTGAGACATGTTTTTTTCAATTAAATATGCTTTCTTTTCTTTCTTATTTCCCGGCTCATAGCCATTTTCCAAAAGAAGCATTGCGATACGTTCAAATCCGATGGAAAATCCACATGCCGGTGTGTCCTGTCCGGTAAATTTTCCAATCATCTTGTCATAGCGTCCACCACCTGCAACCGAACCACCAAACTCATCCATACGGATTTCAAAAATCGTTCCGGTATAGTAGGACTGACCACGTACCAATGTTGGGTCAAATTTTACTTTAAACTCGGCTTCTTTTGCGCTTTCCACACTGGAAATAATCATTTCCATGCCGTCTGCGATTGCAGGGTTTAAATATCCGTCTAACTTTTCTTTGCAGAAACGAATTCCTTCAATATCACCGCTAATCTGATCAAACAATGCGAGATATGTGTCTACATTTTCCTGTGTATAGCCACCGAGCTCATTTAACTCATTGGCTACACCTTCCGCACCAATCTTATCCATCTTATCAAGTATGATAAATACTTCATCGTAATCTTCTTCGCAAAAGCCACTGTATGCAGCCATCGCTTTTAAAAAATTCCTGTCGTTAATGCATACTGTAAAATTCTTGAATCCTAATTTCCCAAGCATTGCTGTGGTTGCCAGAATCAGCTCAATCTCTGCAAGATTACTTGCTTCACCAAGAATATCAATGTCACATTGCACGAATTGACGGAAACGACCTCTTTGCGGACGGTCTGCTCTCCATACATTTCCAATCTGCATGGCCTTGAACGGAGAAGGAAGTTCATTCGCATGATTTGCATAATATCTTGCAAGTGGCACGGTCAAGTCATAACGTAACCCGCCATCTACCAAGTCTGCTTCTTCCTTTGCTTCTTCTAATTTCAGCTTTTCCCCACGTTTTAAAATCTTAAAGATTAATTTTTCGTTGTCGCCACCCTGCTTACTGCAAAGATTTTCAATATGCTCCACACATGGTGTCTCCATGGAAGTAAAACCAAATGTCTTATAGGTATCTTTAATCATCTGGATTACATAATCACGGATTTCCATTTCTTTTGGAAGCATGTCCTTCATACCGGTAACCGGTTTCTTCTTTAATGCCATAAAAGTTCTCCCTTTCGCTCTATCATCTCGTCAATTCGACTGATATACTGCCTAATGTCCCTCACATTTTCTGTACGGACAATCTTCTTTGGATTGCCGGTCTTTGGGTCTATCACAACTTGATCATCCGGAAGCACAACCTTAGTCGAAGCTCCTGCACCTACTGCGATAATGGATTGTTTTTCCTCCATAATAAGTATATTGTATATTCCGGCTTTGTCAACCTTTGCATAGCCAACATTTTCAAAATTTCCGGCAATATTTTTCTGTCTATAGAGGTAATATGGCTCCAATTCCATCTGTTTCGCATAATCACTTGCAAGTTCAATCATCTGCGATAGTGTACTGGCGGTTTCTGCCTCTGTATCCTTTGCCTGTTCTGACCTTTCAGTTTGCATTGTTCGTGCATCCTGCTCCTTACGTTTCTGTTCTTGTGTCATTCTTGATGCGCGCTTCATAGCTAATGCGTGAACAGTCAAACTATCCGGTGCCATCTCCTTGATTTGCTCCAAGGTATCTCTCATGTCCTCTACCGTCTCATCCGGTAAACCCGCAATCAAATCCATGTTGATATTGTCAAATCCAATCTCCCTTGCCATCCCATATACACGCCTAATGTCTTCAACCGTATGTTTCCTTCCGATAATATCTAACGTCTTCTGCTGCATGGTCTGCGGGTTAATGGAGATTCTTCCAATATTGTGAGCCTTTAACACTTCCAGTTTTTCTCTTGTAATGCTATCCGGTCTTCCTGCCTCTACTGTGATTTCTTTTAAATCTGCGTAAGAAAAATGTGTTTCAAGGTGAGTCAGCAATCGGTCTAACTGCTCTGGCTCCAAGGTAGTCGGAGTCCCACCACCTATATAGATTGTATTTAACTTCTTATTTTGTGACTTTTCTGCTATAAATGTTAATTCCTTGCAAATTACATCTAAATATTCATCTACACGCTGTTTCCACTCTGCGATTGGATACGAAGTAAATGAGCAATAGGAACATGTCGTTGGGCAAAATGGAATACCAACATAAAGGCTGTAGCCATCCTTGTAATCCAGTTGCTCTAAAAGCTCTTTTTCTTTTTTCGCCACCTTTAATCCCAGTTGGGCTTTTTCATCTGTCACATAATAGTTCTCTTGCATCCAATGGATCACTTCTTCGTCCGTCATGCCATCTTCCATAAGTTTCATCATGGGTTTGGTTGGGCGAACCCCTGTCATGATTCCCCATGCAAGCTCTTTGCCGGTCACTTCTGATAACCAAGCATAGACCTTAAGATTGACATAACGTTTTTTTAGCTTACGGTCTTTTATGTCAGAAAATTCATTTTCATTTATTTGAAGTGTTCTTTGTGTAAATGCTTGTGTGTCATATTCATTTCCACATGCTCTTGACTGAATAAATGTATCATCCTCTGTCATTATAATAGTCACAGCTTGTGTGGATTCTTTATCTACTTTTTGCTCTATCTCTACTCCCGGACAGAATGCCTTTGTAATATGGTACATATCATAGGCAAACATCTCGTCGTTTACTTGAATTTTTATCATTTCACACCTCTTTTATGCTTCTCATTTGCACACTTGGGTATATACATCTGCAGACCTCATATCTCTGCCATCGCCATACATCATACAAATGGATTATACATTTTCTCATCTGCAATGCACGTCACATCATTATGCCCCGGATATACCATCACATCATCCGGCAGGCAGAACAATTTCTCCTTAATGGAACGCACCAAAGTCGACATGCTGCCGGTTGGAAAGTCACTTCTTCCAACACTTTGATAAAACAAGGTATCACCGCTGATTAAGATTCCTTCTGCCTTCTCATAATAGCAGCATCCTCCTGCTGTATGGCCTGGAGTATGAATTACTTTGAATTTAAAACCAGCAAGTTGTAATATTTGGTTATCCTGCAAGCATTCTGCCTTGTGGTAAGAATAACTTGCTCCAAACACTCCTGACAGATTAAGCTGTGGGTCCTCTAAGATTTGTTTTTCATTTTCATGTAAATATACCGGAATATCAAACTCTTTCACCCATCCGTCAATCCCCATCACATGGTCAAAATGTGCATGGGTCAACAGGATTGCTTTTGGAGTGTAGCCGTTGGACTTTATATGACTTACCAGATAATCCGGACAGGTCGCAGGGTCCACCATAACTAATTCCTTTGTCTCTTCATTTATTAATAAATAACAATTGGTTCCCATGGAACCTAGTACAAATTTTTCTATTTTCATGATATGTTCCTTATCTAGTTATTTTCATTATTTAAGTTATTATAGCCTATTCCCTGTTGTTAGACAAGATTCAAACATTGTGTTTACAACGCTTTTACGGTGTCAAATTAATTAATTAGTTACAACACCGTAACAATCAACCATTTCAAACTATTTTTATTAAATTTTACGGTGAAGAATGTACAACTTCAATTTCTCACCGTAAAAATACAAAAAAATTGGGTCTTGCAAGATAAAAATCATGCCAAGACCCATAAACTCTATCCCGTTGTACGTTCAATATCAATTACCCCCGGTATTTGGCGAAGTTTCTCAATAACATGATTGAGTTCATCGCGACCGCCAACAACAAAACTAATATCAAAGGTTACAACATCCTGCTTGCTCGTGTGGGTATTAATGGAATTAATATCCATCTTGTTTTCTGTATATACTTTGGAAACTTCCATCAGTAAACCTTGACGGTTGTTTGCATAAATCTTTATGCTAGACAGGTATTGCCCCACTTCTTCTGTAATACTAGCTTCCCATTCTGCATCAATCAAACGAATACGTTCGGATTCTGAAAGATTCAAAATATTGACGCAATCAGTTCTATGAATGGACATACCACGTCCACGAGTTACAAAACCAACAATTTCATCCCCTGGCACCGGATTACAGCAACGAGAGAAACGAACAGCCATATCGTCAATACCCTTCACAACAATTCCACTCTTGGACTTGGCAACATGGGCTTTGTTCTTGGTTGCCTCATTTACACGTTCGATGATGCTCTCATCGGTAATTACTTCTTTGTGGTCTTTGGTGTATTCCTCTAAAAGTCGGTTGATAACCTGACCTTCTTTTAATCCACCATGACCCACTGTTGCGAGAATACCTTCCCATTCTTTGAAACCATATTTTGCCTGTACAACCTGCATATATTTTGGCTTTGTCAGATCACTGTATACCAATGCTTTGGTCTTACAGTATTGCTGCAAAAGTTCTTTGCCACGTAATATGTTTTCTTCTTTAAGCTCTTTCTTAAACCACTGATTGATCTTGTTTCGAGCTTGTGTACTCTTAACAATGTTTAACCAGTCACGGCTAGGTCCCTTGGAGTTTTGGGATGTCAGAATTTCGATTCTGTCACCGTTTTGAATCTGGTAATCAATATTTACTAATTTACCATTGACACGGGCACCCACCATCTTATTTCCAACGGCACTGTGAATCGAGTAAGCGAAATCAACCGGCGTAGAGCCATTTGGCAGGTTCTTTACGTCTCCGTTCGGGGTGAAGCAATATACATCTTCTGCAAACAAATCCAAACCGCCCTTTAAGAGGCTTAAGAATTCACGGTTATCCGTATCTTGCTGCCATTCCAAAATTTGACGAAGCCAAGAAAGTTTTTCTTCTTCCTGTGCTTCCACATTTTTCTTTCCATCATTTGACTCTTTATATTTCCAATGAGCCGCGATACCGTATTCAGCAGTCTTATGCATCTCTGCAGTACGAATCTGAATCTCAAACGGCTGACCGGCCGTACTCATAAGGGTGGTATGCAAAGACTGGTACATATTTGGCTTAGGCATTGCAATATAATCCTTGAAACGACCTGGAATCGGCGTATACATTTCATGGATTACTCCAAGTGCCGCATAACAATCTTTTACAGAGTCCACAATGATACGCACGGCAAATAAATCATAAATTTGGTCTACAGTTTTATCCTGATTGACCATTTTTTTATAAATACTAAAGAAATGCTTTACTCGGCCTTTTACCTCGGCCTTAATGTTCGCATCCTCCATATGCTTGGAAACTTCTTCTACAATCTGTGCTACAAACAGTTCTCGTTCCGTGGCCCTTGCGTTAATCTGACTCACCAAATCATCGAACACTTCCGGTTTCGTATATTTGAGTGCAAGGTCGTCTAACTCCGTTTTCAACTTTGAAATACCTAAACGTTGTGCCAACGGTGCGTAGATATCTAATGTTTCTTTCGCTTTTTCCATTTGTTTTTCCGGCCGCATGAACTGTAAGGTTCTCATGTTATGTAAACGGTCCGCAAGTTTAATCAGAATAACACGAATATCTTTTGCCATTGCAAGAAACATTTTTCGAAGATTTTCTGCCTGTACTTCCAACTTGTCTGACGAATAGGACAATTGCCCTAACTTTGTTACTCCATCCACAAGAAGCGCAACTTCTTTACCAAAGACTTGCGTAATCTCTTCTTCAGTCATAACAGTATCTTCCACAACATCATGCAAAACACCGGCAACAATTGTCTCTTTATCAAGTTCCAAGTCAGCAAGAATAATACCCACCCATAACGGGTGAATAATATACGGTTCGCCGGATTTTCTACATTGTCCTTCATGGGCATGATAAGCAATATCAAACGCCTTTTCAATCATAGAAATGTCATCAGACGGATGATATTTACGAACTCGACTTATTAATTTGTCATACAATTCCTTTGGATCTTGGTAATGTTCCGGTGCTTTCACCGCATGTCCATCGACGATCTCAAGACCATTGTACGGATTTTCCAAAATCTTTGTATCAGACATCTGTATGCCCCCTCTGGTGCCTTATTTTCCCGGATAAGCAATCACTGTTTCTACATCATATCCTTCTAATTTCTTTCTGCCATTAAGGCCTTCTAATTCCATCAAGAAAACTGTTTTTACAACTTCTCCACCTAAGCGTTCTACTAGTTTGATAATTGCTTCGATAGTTCCCCCTGTAGCCATCAGATCATCTATAATGACTACCTTCTGTCCCGGTTTGATAGAATCCTTGTGCATTTCAATCACAGCACTTCCATATTCTAAATCATATTCAATCTCAACTGTCTCGCAAGGAAGTTTTCCTTTTTTGCGAACAGGTATGAATGCCTTATTTAAATTATATGCAATCGGTACACCAAAGATAAATCCGCGTGATTCCGGTCCTACAACCACATCAAACTCTACATCTTTTAGTTTCTCCTGCATTAAATCAATTGCCAAATGTAAACCCTCCGCATTTTCCAAAATACTGGTTACATCACGGAAAATAATTCCTTCTTCCGGAAAATCAGGTATACTTCTTACATATTCTTCAATAGATTTTTTCATATTCATCACTCCTGAATTAAAAAATATACGATATTATATCATTTTCTTGTCGAATTTTCAAACTTTTTTAGTACGGTTATCGAAAACTTTGCACTACAATTTGCAGATTCTTTCTGCCTTGATATTCATTTATGGTCGGATAATAGGTAAATGCTGCTTTTTGGTCCTTTCTTACATCATAATATGCAAGAAATGCGGCAGTGTCACCAAAATAGGTGGCATCCATTATTCTACCGTTACTATCCTTTACACGCATTTTAAGCACGTTTTGATTCTTACCCAAAACTTGTGTACTTATAATATCCAAATCCTTTTCCACAAAGAGCGGTTTTGTGTTTCCTTTTCCAAATGGTTCTAATAATTCCAACTGTTCAACAAGTTCTTCACTGACATAAGCAAATGGAAGCTGCATGTCAATGGATATCTTCGGTGTTAAATCCTCTTCTGAAAGGTTTGCATTTTGATTCAATGTTCTGCGCAATTCTTCCAGATTGTACGTTTCCAATGATAATCCTGCTGCCAGCTTATGTCCCCCAAACTTTGTTAGTAAGTGTTTACATTTATTTAACTCCTCATACATATGATAAGCATCTATAGACCGCCCGGAACCCTTGAGTCCTTCCTCGGCATTTGTCAAAATAAATGTTGGCTTGTAATATCGCTCACGAATTCTTCCCGCCACAATTCCAGCCAGGCTTTCATGACAGTCCGGCAAATAAATCACCAGTACATTGTCCTGTTCCATATCTCCGGCTTCTACTTGTCGAATGGCTTCTTCCACAGCCACAGCTGTCATGTCTTTTCGATTGTCGTTAAGGGCCTTTAAATCACCCGCCAAGATGTCTGCTTCCTTTTTATTCTTCGCACATAGAAGCTCCAATGCTCGTTTTGCTGTATCCAATCGGCCACTGGCGTTCAAACATGGGCCAATCACAAATCCAATATGATATGCACTCAGCCTTTGCACATCCACTTTGGTGCACTCCAGCAGTGCCTTCAAGCCTAGATTCTGCGTACACTTTAACATTTCCAATCCTTGTTTTACAAAAATACGATTCTCCCCCACAAGGTCCATGACATCGCCTACTGTCGCGATTGCAACATTTTCCATCAGATAATCTACATCTTCCACATCTCTGCCTGATGTTTCAAATATCGCTTCAATCACTTTATAAGCCACAGCCGCACCGCAAAGTTCTTTAAAAGGATAAATGCAATCTTCTCGCTTTGGGTCAATCACTGCATCAGCTGGCGGAAGAATGTATCTTCTTTTATCTTCTACTTCTTCGTATGGCACTTCATGGTGGTCGGTTACAACAATCGTCATACCCAGGCGCTTTCCATAGGCAATCTCCTCATATGCTGCAATTCCATTGTCACAGGTTATAATAGTATCCACATTTTCTTCATAGGCATGGTCAATGAGATTCTTATTTAATCCATAACCATCTTTCATCCTGTCCGGAATGTCAATATCCACATCGGCCCCAAGTGCACGTAAGCCCTCTAGCAATATGTAGGTGGCGTTAACACCGTCAATATCATAATCCCCAATTACACGGATTTTCCTACCTTCCTGTATTTTTTCAAGTAATATATCAACGGCTCTATCCATATCCTTCATTAACATGCCGTCGTGCAAATCTCCGATGGTCCCATTCAGGTAAAAATCTATATTTTCATCACCGATGATATCTCGATTCCGAATCAACCTAGCAATGATAGGATTGACTTCAAACTTATCTGCAATTTTCTGAAAATCTGCGCCTTTTCGCATAACAACCCATTTTTCCATTGTACACCTCTGTGAAAATATTATCTTGTTACTATTATGCCGTTGGTTTTTCCTTCTGTAAAGCAAAATTTAAGCTAACTTTTAGATGATTTGTCCCTCATTGTTCGTATACAAAAAAATTCTCTAAAATCTAACCAAAAACCATCAAAAAACACTTCGTTTTTTAGAAATTATGTTCGTATGTTCAAAAACAACAATAAATGCCTGAACACCCAATTAACAGAAGCAGAGGCTTTAATTCCCCTGCTTCCCAATCATCAAAATATTTAAAAATACAACTTAAATGTCTTAATCTCAAAAGGCTTAATTGCAAACTCTGCCACTGCACCTTCGATTGCATCGCCTTGATCATGTTCTAACAGATTACATGGAACAATTCGTTTTACCGGATATTCTGATTGCATTGTTACCTTACATCTGCTGCCACGACATTCATGCATTCTCACGATTAAGCATTCTTCATCTTCCGCCTTCTTGACAACGTCGATCTGTACTGCAGCTGTAGATACGGTCACAATTCTTCTATTGTCTCCAAATGAACCAGAAGTCACCTGTGCTGGAATATTCAGGCGATTTGCTTCCTCAATCGTTCCACCTTCTATCACAGAACCTTTATGCGGATATAATGCATAAGTGAAATCATGCTCGCCCATATCTGCTTCTGTATCAGGATGCTTTGGACTTCTGAGTAAACTTAGTTTCATTGCATTATCCTTGATACTGTGCCCATACTTGCAGTCATTCAATAAACTGACACCATATCCTGATTCAGAGATATCTGCCCACTTATGACCACACACCTCGAATTTTGCCCAATCCCAACTGTTATTCCAGTGAGTCGGTCGTTCCACATGACCAAACTGAATATCATAGGTTGCCTTCGTGGTACGAATATCCACATAAAAGGCTACTTTGAGTAATGTATTTAACTCGTGCCAATCTGCATGTGTCTTGAAGTCAATTCGTTTTGAATCCTTGTAAACAACCATATCCTGTGTAAATGTGGAATGATTATATTTATACTCAGAACGAATCACTGCTTTGAGTGGACCATTTTCCACCATTTCCGGTGCCTTTATTGCGTTCACTTTCAGCATTTTCTCGATATGGTAGATATCAATGTCCCATGCATCGTTGGCCATTGGCTTATCCTCGAAAATTTCAAGGACGTTACCTTCGCAACCTTCTGCCAAAACATTGCGATTAGTCTCTTTGTCATAAATCTGAACAAGTTGTCCGCCTTCATTCCATTCGATTGTATAGAACGGTGTTTCAAGAACATTTCGGTTCAGTGTAAATACACTCTCTGATGCGTTTTCTTCAGCCGGTGTAAAGTTTACAATCACAGCCGCAAATGGTTTCACCTCTACTGCCACTTCATAGCCGTATTTACATTTTTGTGCTTCCAGCACGTTGCCATCACCATCTGTAAATACGCCGTCTTCCATCTGCGGAATCAGAACTAATTCTTTGCCGCCAAAACTGTTGGTTGAATATACGCTATAAGTATGTTCTTTCTCATCAAGCAATGTTTCAAATGCTTTCGCTTTTGCTTCGTTCGCCTGCGCTTCGGCTCTTTCATAATTTACATGAGAGTCCACATATACTTCATGAATGGATGACCCCGGAATAATATCGTGGAACTGATGTAATACCACGCATTCCCATGCATCATGTAGTTGCTGCTGTGCGTATTCACCACCAAGAATATATGCCACAGAAGAAAGCCATTCAATCTGTGCCAACTTATTTTCCAAATAGCGATTCATTTTCTTGTTATAGCCTTGGGTTGTATAGGTTCCTCTGTGGAATTCTAAGTAAAGTTCTCCATCCCAAGTATGTACATAACGATCCGTATTATCTACATCACTATGAATCTTCTTGAAGAACTCACCTGCCGTAGATGTCTTGACATTCGGAATTCCAGGTATTTTATCTGTTGCACGGCGCATTTCTAACATATCACGGTTGACACCACCGCCACCGTCACCAAATCCATAAGTAATCATGGTATTCTTTGTCAAAGATTTGTCTTTGAATTTCGTCCAACTACCCACCACTGTCCGTGGTGTCACATATCCATTATAAGTTACAAATCGGTGGCTGAAATCCTGTCCCACTTCCGGTGTTGAAATAAAATAAGTCAAAATCTCACTACCATCAATTCCTTTCCACTTAAACAAATCATGTGGCATCGTATTGTACTGGCTCCAACTAATTTTTGAAGTCATAAATGTATTTAATTCACATTGTTTTAAAATTTGCGGCAATGCCCAACTGTAGCCAAATACATCCGGTAGCCACAAGTATTCACATTTCTTTCCAAATTCCTGTTCAAAGAAACGCGTACCATGAAGAAACTGACGAACCAATGATTCTCCTGAAGAAAGATTACAGTCTGCTTCTACCCACATACCGCCATCCGGTTCCCACTTGCCTTCTTCCACTTTTTCTTTGATTTTGGCATACAGTTCCGGACAATCTTCTTTGATAAATTTGTATAACTGTGGTTGCGCCTGTTGAAAAATATACTCATCATACTGTTCCATAAGACGAAGCACGGTTGAAAAGGAACGCTGTGCTTTCTCTCTTGTATGCTTCAATCGCCATAGCCAAGCCACATCGATATGTGTATGTCCTACTGTATGCACAGTAACGTCTGTGCGTTTTTCAAGACGTTCTAATTCTGACATCAAAATTGTATGTGCTTCTTCTACTGTTTCATAGAAGGCATCACCTGTCCAGTCAAGAGCATTCATAGAACGATCCAACGCTGCCAATAGGTTGGAATAATGCTCACTATTTACACCGATATATTCAAGTGTTTCCATAATAGCAGTTGCAAAATAATACAATTCATCTGTCTTTTTATGTAAATATGCAAAATGTGCCATCTTACAACGATGATGGAATGTACGGTGTGGCCCACCACCTTCTAGTCCTGTCCAAAGCATGAATGTTAAAGTCGCCTTTTTCCCTTCCATTTTCGAGAAAACAACTTCCTGATGATTGGTATCTACGCCTTGATATGGATGCCCATCCACATATAGCAAAGATTCAAATCCATTATTTCCTCCATGCCCCGTCTCGCCAAAGTCAAACAAACCAACAATCTCACACCCCTCTCTTGCTTCTGGGAATGTGACTTCCTTTTCAATCCAAAGGTACCGGTCTCTTCCTTCGAATATATCGTTTAAATCAAATATACCACCTTCGATTTTCTCCGGCATACAGATATTACTTTCATCTTCTGAAAGTTGTCCTTCCATCGCAATAAACGGAGCGATAGGTTCATGAGCAAAATATCTTCTCCACTTTAGTTCATTTGCTCTATTTCGTAATTTTCCCTCTGTAAAAAACATAATATCACCCTCTTTTTTATCTATAATTTATTTTTCATTCTGCCATTCAATCAAATTAAGTTCGACGCCATCTGTTCTGTAAGTTTTGATTTCATGATGAGCAATACGATGCTTTATCTGATTTTGGAATACGTTCATTTCGATATTTTCCTCTACTCCATCCGCCTCATAGAAACGAATCACTTTCTCATTGTCATCTTCCGCGCGTTTCACCGCTGTGACTACAATATGTTCTGCATCACATGAAAAACAGCTATTTCTCTCTGGAAGAGGACCATCATGAAAACTAGTAACCAATGCACGAAGTCCAAAATTTAATTCTTCCGCTTTACGTTCTGCTTTTGCATTGTTTTCATATAGGAATAATGAATAGGCACATTCATGTACACCCATATCCATATATTCACAGAATTCATCACGCACTCCATAATGGTCTGCGTATACCGCACTTCGCAGAATAGTAAGACGAACTTCGTCTTTCGTTGTGTCATACCCATATTTGCCATCGTTTGCAATTCCAAGGTCCCCTGTTGCAATCCATGAGCCACAAGGTTCTTCTCCTAAACCATTCGGTCTCGTAATCGTTCCAAACGCTATCTTTGCAACTGTCTCCTTGTCCCCTGCTGGAAATGCAAATTTGAGTGTTTTATGTTTTTCCCGGAAATCAACTTTTACCTTGACTTTCACCACGTCACTGTCTGACTCCAGTATATAATCCCGTATCAAAACGGATTGATTGTAATAGGTTGTTACTCGAAGAACTGCGCGCACATCACCATTTTCAATAACTGAAAATGTCGGCGAACCAAACTGTCCTTCCATTTCCCCCAAATACTCTTTATTGTGGGCCCATGTATCTGCTGCCGTCTCATCCAGCAGGATTGCTCGACACTCTCCTGTGCTCACAACGCACTGTTTCTTCTTATTATAAATGTGACTCACATCACCGGTCTTTGAGCTGAATTCCACTCGTATCAAATCATTTTCTAAACAATGCTCTGTTGCTACAAGTTTCTTTTCAAATGCTCCTTGACTCTTTTGTTCAGTAAAGATGCGATATACTTTATATCCCATTGGCTCCACCTCTGCAGTAAAAATCGTCTGCATTCGGTTGTCAGGACCGTCTACATAATGTCCTCGCACAAGTTGGAATGGTACTTCTACATCTCGGTCATCTGTCACCTTTGTTGCTATAGTAGCTGCCTCGATCGGCATTCGCACCGTCCAAGTGTGAGGATTGAATACCACAATCGGAGTTCCTATGGTTTCGCTTTCCCATAGCATCCAGTGTGCCGGTCTTCCGATTTTATAATAAGGAAGCGTTTCTCCGTGTAGTGTGTTTATCTTTTGAGCTATGGTCTGCATCGCAAGATTCATTTCCTGCTCTGTAATACTCATTACTTCACCATGCAGATAGGCCGCATCCTCATACGCCTTCTTAATCGCACATCCACCTAGTGTATCATGAAACTGATTCATCAAAACATTCTTCCACGCTTTATCCAATTTCTTCTTCGGATACTTCGTTCCCACCAGTTCATTTGCCATGCTGCAGAGCACTTCTGCCTCATAGAGATTATTTTCGCATTTGCGGTTCCCCATTTTAATGGAAGTACATGTACTATAGCACCCTCTCGCATGATGTTGCAGTTCATCTGCAATCACAGGAAGTCTGCTTGCGTCCATTGCTTCAAAATACGCATCCGGAGTGGAATATTCCTTCTCACCCATTTCCTTCTCGCTCATGGCGTGAAGCAGGGCAATGGTCGGTCCACCACCATGATTCCCCACTCCGTAAAATGCCATCATGTCCATATCCTGTTGATCCGCTTTCTCCCGTATCCAATCGAACACCTCCATGCGAGTTGTATCAATATTATAAAAATACGGGATGCGATATGCAGGAATTTCTGTTCCATCTGGACTCTGCCACAGAAACACCGTTTCGTCTCTACCCTGTTCCTCCGGCATCGGTCGCATGAACACATATCCTTCCATACCGCTCTTTTTCAAAATCTGCGGAAGCGATGCATTATGTCCGAAAGAATCCACGTTGTATCCAATTTTTGCGATTGTGCCAAATTTCTCTTGAAAATATCTCTGAGAAATCAGGCCATGACGTGCAAAGCTTTCTCCGGACGGAATATTGCAGTCCGGTTGTAAAAACCAGCCACCTGCAATATTCCATCTACCTTCTTTCACTCGTTCCTGTATCTCTTGGAACATCTCAGGATCTACCTTTTCAATCCACTGATAATACACGGCACAAGCACTTGTAAATTTGAAATCCGGAAATTCCTTCATTCGGTCTAACGCACTGCGAAAGGTTGCTAATATCTCAGAAAATCCTTCCTGCCACCGCCAGAGCCATATGGGATCTAAGTGTGCGTTACCAATTAAATGTAATTTTGCCATGTCTATTTTCTCCCTTTTTATAAATCATTGCGGATTACCTGCACAGTAATATTGCATATGATTGATTATCTCAAATTTGTCAACTATTATTATAATTCTTTTGCCACTAAAGGCCATACGTCTGCAGGGAAGAATTGATGTGCTCCATCCCCTTCTACCATATGGTAATGATTTTCGCTGCCCAGTTTGCGATACGCTTGTTGTATCACTCGATGACATTCTCTGGCACCTTCTATCCAGAACAAATGGTCCTCCACGCCATTCACCTGAATCAATTTTCGCGGTGCAATCAAACAACCAATATCGCCCATATTAAAATACTTTCGTATTCCCGGTATGTAATTGCAAGCACAATGATAGACAGGAAGAACAGATTCTTCAAAGGTACATACCGCACACGAAGGAATCGCCATATAAATTCTCTCATCCATGCACGCTGCGTAAAAGGTTGCCGTTCCTCCGCCAGAATTCCCAAGACAAATGATACGTTCCATATCTATATATTTTTGTAGATATACTTCCATAACATCTATCAAACGTTGCACATCCCAAACCCGTTCTCCAATTGCCGTTCTTCCAAGTAATAAAGACGGCATAGAACGATTTTCTGCAAAACAACTTGGTGTTCCGTCCGACGCTCGCCCGGTTTGCCCCATATAACGCTGGTCCATTGTTACTGCACAATAACCTTCCTTCACTGCCTGAAGAGCAAAATCACTATGTAGTATAGTAGACTCATCATCTTCAAATTCTGCTTCACCCAACGATACATGTTTGCCACTGGAATGTCCCTGCAAACAAATTACTGTAGGCAACGGATTGCTTGTCCCACTTGGAAACAGCAAATTGCAAGGAATATAATATCCCTTCTCGCTTTGAAATTCAAAGTCGATTCTACAATAGCCTTCCTTATCGCTCTCACAAAGAATTTGAAAATCATCATTGCATTTCTCAAACGGAAGTCCCAATAACTCTTCCAACCTCTGTTTTGCCTGCACTTTCCACTCTTGATAATCCGCATTTTCGTCAAATGCCATGAGTGGTTTTTGATTTTTAATTTTATTCACGATATACTCATGAGAATTATAATATCTCAACTACATCATCCTTCCTATATGTGATTTGCCATATACTTGTAATAATTATGTAATCTCATCAGTTAGGTACCTTTTTTTCTGCATTTAACAACCGAATTTATAATGCATTTATTTATGAGAGAACACTCAAATCATAAGACGTAAGATATTCTTTCGTGTTCAGTACCATTTCCTTGAACAGTTCTTTTGCTTCGTCATAGTTGCAAGTAACAAGCGGGTCATTTGCAAATGCTTGGAATATTGCATCCACATCACGATCGGCAATTGCCTTGCTCACTGCCTCTTGTTCCGCACATACTCTCGCTACAAGTGGGTAAATATTTGCCGGAACTTCTCCTGCCATAACAGGTGTAACACTTCCATCTTGGAACACTGCGTTTGTTTCCACAACTGCTCCCAAAGGTAAATTTGGAATCTGTCCCCTGTTTGGAATATTTACATTAGTAACAAATGAGTCCAATCCTAAGATTGCGCGAATTTGGCGGACACCTTCTTCGCCGGTACATTGAAGCTTAACTTCTTCTTCCTTGTTTCTTAATCTCTCGCTTCTCTTTAAACGAGCTTCCATGTCTAATTTACGCCATTTTACAGAAGTGAGACCAAACCCCCAATTCCCCACAGCTTCCGGACTACTCATATACCATTTTCCTTCGCAGAATTCTGCCAAATGTCTGTCGCCTGCCGCTGCGATATAACCGTATTTATTAAACAAATCCAATTTTACTCTTTCATTACAACGGAAAGAGGCGTTCATCCAGTTGTTATCTACTGGCTCTCCATAACCGTTGTCAGCATACTTCTTTGCAAATTCTGCATATACTGGGAACAAATCAATATTCTTATACTGTGCTTTTGTAAGCCATGTGAAATGATTTACAGAAACTGGGTTCACCTTAATTTCTGTTCTGTCTTCCACTTTAATGCCACAGATATCATTCAATGCCTGCATTAATACTTTCTGAGTCCCAAATACTTCGTGACAACAGCCGAAAGCTTTAATCTCAGGGAATACGCGATACAAAGTCTTTACACATAGTGTCATCGGATTGGTATAATTAATAACCCAAGCCTCTGGACTGTATTTTTTAATTGCCACTGCTATTTCTTCATACATTGGAATTGTACGCATTGCACGAATGATTCCACCTGGGCCAGTAGTATCCCCTACTGATTGATAAATACCATACTTTTCTGGAGTATGTACATCCGACTCCATTTCTTCAAAAGTACCTGGCAAGATAGAAATAATTACAAAATCTGCACCTGTAAGTGCTTCCCCTATTGTTTCTACCGCATGATAGTTCCAAATCGACTTTGCGTCTTTACAATCTTTATAATAATTTCCAATAATCTCATTGTTCTGTGCTGCCTCATAATCAATATCATAAAGATAAACATCTCCTGAGATATCATCACAAGAAGCCAAATCGCTCATAAGCCCCCATGCCCAACCACGAGAACCACCGCCAATATAGGCTATTTTTAAATTTTCTACTTTGTTATTGTTGTATTTCATTTTAATAATCCTCTCTTCAAAAATTAATCTAACAACAACTGACGAATGGTATCAATTTCATCCTGTGTAACCCCAATCCGGAGCATAAATTCTTCGGTTGCTTCTGCCATCGTTCCGTCCGGAGCATATTTCTTTACTTGATTATACATGTTCTGATACTCTGAAATCATCTTACTGACTACTGGGGCATCTAATGTTCCAGCTGAGGACAGGAATGATAACTCGTAATCTAAAAATAAATCTTTCTCACTTACACCAAGTAACGCATTGATTAAAAAACATATGGTTCCGGTGCGGTCACGTCCTAATGAGCAATGTACATAGATAGGATAATTATGCTCATCAGCAAATGCACGAATTTCTCCAAGTAGTGCTTCACGATAATCTTGTGTGGCAATACCATTTCCGCCCCAATAATATGGTCCACTATAATTCAAATAAATAACCGAATCTCCAAGAACAGAACTTCTGCCGTTGGTTTCTTCATTGGTGCGTAAATCCAAGTCTGTTCTTATGCCCAACTCCTCCAACATCGTCTTTTTACCTTCCTCGGTAATATTCTCTAACTTGGCTCCCCGATAAATCATTCCCTGCTTCACAATTTCGCCATCTTCTGTCTTCCAGCCGCCACAGTCGCGAGTATTGGATACTCCTTCTATTGTAATTGTCCGCACGGTATCGGCCGTGTAAAAATGTCGAGTCGTCAAAGTTTTACCATTTGCGGTTACCGCCCAATAATAATCAGTCCCTGCTAAAAGGTTCTCTAATTCCAAAAAGCACTCTTCTGTCTCATAGACCACTTTATCTGAAAAATCATCACGCGTTGCAATTGCCACGCTATATCTAGTAGCATTACGGATTGATTTCCATTCCAGTTTAACACTTTCTCTATAATAAATATCATTGCAAGTCATAAGTCGGGCTGAGTTGCCGTAAAAATAATCCGCGCTGAGTTCTTTCACTTGGGCACTTGGATTTGCAACAGTTTCGACTCCCGTTATCTGTCTAATTACAAAAATGCCACTTACGAATACAACCATAATGCCCAGTAAGATCATTATTGTTCTTTTTTTCATACTTTTGTCCTTTTTTACTCGTCTTTGATATCCACAAAACTTTGTGTTTTTCTAGACTCTTCAGCGGCAAAGACACAAAGATGCCCATTGATAGAGTCTTCAATAGATGTAATGGAAATTGAACTCTTATCTCCGTTCAGATAGCGTACCAGGTCATGCATAATTGCATAATCACCACCACTATGTCCTCCAAATTTTACATTATTAATCGGATGAACGTCAATACTTTCAGCTACCCCCATGAGACTTTCTCTTGTATAGGTGCGTAGTGTGATTTTATTCGTTTCCAATACACCTTCGATTTCTCCCATTGTTCCCACGATATGGATAAATCTACCTGCAAGTGTTGCACCTCCTACCATGTTGAATGATGCGAGAGAACCATTTTCAAAACTGATAATAAGATTTTGTCTGTCCACGATATCACCACCGCATGTATAAGCACACTTACCATAGATATCATGTTTCAAGAATTCAGCCTTCTCTGCATCGGTAATCTCATCCAATGGTTTGTTTAGTCTGTCCCATACAAGGAATGGCATATCATTCTTTTCTAAGTAAAGGTCTACTGCGGAATAAGGACATTCTTTTTCATATTTACATTCATGACAAAATTCTGCTGCTCCTTCCGGTGCGTTCTTTGGAAGAAATCTTGAACGATTTCCAAAGCTTGCCACTTGCATCGGCACTGACTCATTATTAAGCCAGCAAATTAAATCCATATCGTGACAAGATTTCGCAAGAAGGAATCCTGAGCCACATGCCTCTTCTGAATTCCATTTTCCTCTTACATAAGAACTAAGGAAATGTGGACGACAGACATGCTCATTTAACTCCATTGTCATAATTTCGCCGATTGTACCCGCATTTAAAAGTTCTTTAATCTTGCGGTAGAATGGCGTATAGCGAAGGACATGGCATACAAATACGTTTGCGCCTTTTTCTTTTGCAAGATTCGCAATTTCCATTAATTGCTTTTCATTTGGAACGATTGGTTTTTCCATCAGCATATCATAGCCGGCATTTAAAATTTGCATAGCCGTTTCATAATGATACTGATCCATGGTAGCATTGACTACAAAATCACATACAACACCACTTTTGGCAAACTCATCAAAATTATGGAAAAGTCTGTCATCACTCAGCCCATATCGTTTCTTTGCCTCTTGTAATTTAAAATCATTTGGGTCAACAATTGCTGCAACGCCAAATTCAGAAGGCTCGTCCAAAGAGTAATCTGCATAGATTTGCCCTCTATTGCCGTATCCAACAATGGTTGCCCAAAGTTTTTTTATTTCTGACATAACCGTTTGTCTCCTTTATTCATAAAAAGTTTTTCCCTAGTTATAAGAAGGGGCCCTTAAAGGGCCCCTAATATATGCAGGCTTTCACACCCCTATATACCTGAAACTATTTTGTAGCCTCGTAATTTGCTTCATATACGGAATCTGCATTATCTCGCTCAACGTAAATTGAATTGTAAATTTTAAAAGTTCCGCTGTTGTGTTGATAAGCAGCTGCCTCTGATTCTACGGCTCCACTATCTGCACTAGAATCTTGAGCAATAACTGCTCTCATTGCATTGATAGCAACCAATGAACCATTGTTTAAAACAAATTGATGTCCCTCGTTTGAGATATGGTCTGCATTTGAATTGATTACTAATACACTTGTATTGGAATCAGAAACTGTCACTAAATCATTCACAGCATATGCAATGATATCCTGAACAAGTACGTCTGCAGAATTACTTACTGTAATGTATTTTAAATTATTACGTAATCCATCACGAATCTTATTGTAATCTGCTGTTCCTTCTTCCCATGCAGCTTCTTTTGGCCAGTTAGCTGTAAGTCCAACAGCACTTGTTCTTGCAACCATATTCGGGTTAGCTAAGCATCCACGAAGGATTCCGCTGCCACCACTGATGTTGAATGTATTTAAGTAGCAGGCGCTGTATATACCTTCAATGAAGAAATTCTCACAGTTTGTTAGGTTTACACCATAAGAAGATGTAATGATAAAGCAGTTTACAACATGAACATTTGAAGCACCATTTGCAGCGATTGTGTATGTTGAATTTGTATTTTCATCATATGTGATGATATTTTCCGGATAAATGAAACGGATTCCGTTTACACCTGCTCCATCACCATCCAGTGTAATCAATGCATCGGCTGCTGCTTGTGAAGATGATGCATCATCACCATAGTAACACATAAACAATGTTCCTTCACAGTTATCATATTTCTCACGGTTTGCAACTGCAGACACACCACGAAGTTCTACACCTGCCGGAACATGAATCTGATTATCAAGACGATATGTTCCACCTGGTATATAAATGATACCACCCGATTCATTTCTTTCAAGAAGTTTTACAATTTCTTCTTCGATAAGTTCACTTACATCTACATTCGCACCATCGTATGCTTTAATACCTTCTACTACCCAGAGATTTTCTACTGGTTTTGTGTAAGAAGCATCATATTGTGCATCGTAAGATGATAAGTCGGCTGTATCCCATTGAACATTTTTATTATAATTCAACAATCCTCCTGTATAATTCTGGTCAGATACTTGACTTTCAGTAAATTCTACATCTGTCAACCGAAGAAGGGCAGATTTCTGTGTTATCTGCTGGAGCCAGTTTGTTGTCGGGGTTGTATGATTCTCGATTTTTCCTTCAACCGTACTTCGTGCAAGAACAGTCCCCCATCTTGCATCCATCGCTTTTATCAGAGGCCATGTGTCTTTATACTTTACCCCAGAACCAGCGTAATATGTGGCATCATTTTCATCTGCAATTGTAATACCGGTTGTACATCCAGTAATATCCATATCAATCATTGTGCCTGAGAAGTTGATGCGATAACCACCTACTACGCTAATACCTACATTATAACCATCAATAGAACAGTTACTGAATTGTTCCCACTCAAGGTCACCAAGTTCCATAGCTGTTGCATTTGATTTTACATAGCTACTTGCATCAACACCGTCTTTATTTTTCCAGTATTTACTACTGATTGATACGCCTGTTATTCTACCTGTGTCAGATGCATTGTACAGTGCCATACCACAATCAAGGAATGTACCTTTAAAACCATCAACTACGATTGCTTCATGTTGGTTTTCGTAACTTGTACCAATACCACGGTATCCATTAAGGACAGTAATGTTCTTAAGTGTAACAAGCTGACAATTACTGTCTGGTAAGTAGAATGTATATGGATATGTCTGCACATCACTCAAGTTTTGTTCTGGATAGTATACTGTAATTCCAACTACTCCCGATGAACCACTCATTGTAATAGTTGCAGTTGCCTTGTGTGTAGCATCAGCATTTCTATTTGCAGTTATTTCACTTGTACGGATATTAAGTACTGTACCATATTCTGTACCTTTATCTGGGTCTTGCCAATCGCCACGAAGCGTCACATGTGATGGGATTGTAAGACGTCCGTCAATTCGATATGTACCTGCTGGTAAGTAAACTGTTCCACCGCCCATAGCATGGCAGTCATCTAATGCTCTTTGAAGTTCTGCTGTACAATCAACTGCACCTGTGTTGTCAATTGTATAACCATATTTTTCTTCTGTTGGAACAATCTCTGCTACTACAACATCTTCTGTTGCATATTTTGTTGTAACAATCTTTGGTAGGTTTTCTCCGTTTGTTGGATAACCCATTCGAACCGTTTTCGTTACTTGTTCTCCATATACCGTTGTTCCATCCATTGTAATCCAATATGCTTGCACTGTGAATTCTCTGTCAAATGCACGGTTTGGAACATTTGTCACCGTATATGCCTTGAAGTATGTAGCACTTGCTGCAGTAACCTGACTTGGTTTATAAGGCTGTGCCTGTCCTCCATTAGCACCCACTGCATACAATCTTTCATAAACAGTATTTGATGCTTTATCTAAATTTTTTATGCTACCATCATCTTTTGCATATGAGATTTTAAGTCCTATTTTCTTGTAATTCAATCTATCAACTGAAGTTACAAAACGAATGTCTGAATAATTGCTCTCATCAGTAGTCTCTGCCTTAACTTGACCCTTTACAGATAACATATCCTTATCAACGAATTTGGCATAAGCTGATCCGGATGTACCTGCTACAAGCGCAACAGAGTCATCATATTCTCCATTTCCATCTGCATCAGTTTCCAAATCAGTATCAACTTCTGTAAACCATCCTGCAAACAGATATCCTTCTGGTACATTATCCGGTTCCGTTCCTGCCACTGCATTTGTCAGTTCTGAATACATTGTTTTTGGTGCTTCTACGACGTTGATTGTCTTTGTATAGTTAACTGCATTTGTGAAGTACTTACCATAAACCGGTGCGTAAGAACGAGCTGTTACTTCCGTTCCATTATTGCTGAAACGAAGTACATAAAGTAATCCAAGTCCCTGTTCTCCGTTAAAGTAAGTATTTTCTGTATCATCTGCTGCCATAAGCATGAATGGTGAATCAGCTGATGCTTCATTACCTTGTTTACCAGCAAGGATTAATTTTACGTTATAACTTCCTAATTCAGTCCATACACTATCGTAATATTCATTGCATGTGATGATTACATTATCATATGAATGTTGCGCTAATACTTCTTTTGCCCAAATGAATGAATCTCCGTCATATCCTTGTTCCAGTGTAAGAACCAGCCATTTTACGCCATTTACTTGGAAACGGTAATATCCATTTGCACTGTTATTCAAGTTGCTTGAAGCCACACGGTTGTCAAAGCGTTCGAAACCGTTTGCATTTCTTACTAACTGATTAGGCGATTGATCAGCCAATCTATCTCCAATAACGTATTTAATATTTTCATTCTGTACGTTGCTTCCAATCCATTCAGACATCTTATACCACATGGATGCTTCATCCGCATAGAAGCGCTGAATCATATCTGGGATAAATACCAATGACCATTCATCCTTTGCAATGGTTTCTACATCATACCAGTCATCTGCACGACTTCCTTTGAAGTGTGCATCATTACCATTTTCTGATATATCTGACATTGTTTCAACAACATACATACTGTCACCAACTAATGGCCAGTTGCCAGCACATTTCGTAGCTGTTGCATCGCTAAATGCTTTTACATCTTTAATGGTACCATTAAATGTCTGTCCACCAATACCATCTGCACCAATACTGTATGCAGTTGTAGGTGCCCCAAGTGCCGAAACTTTTGTTTCACTTGTTGCTACCACTTCATCATTGATATAGAACACAATCCGTCCTAGAGCGTTTCTTGCTACTTTTACTTTTACATCTTCGCCTGTACAAACATTTTGTTTTAATACGAATTGTGTAGCTCCGTAAAGTACTCCAAGATACCCTTTTTCTGTTACAAACATTGCAAATGGACTATTTTCACCTTTTGCATTTGCGTTTGAGAAAATCATGTAATTTCCCGATGTACTTGATACATTTTGCGTCACTTCAATCGAACCTTCATCAATAGAATCTACGTAAAGTGTAATTTGTCCAAGGCGGAACATTGTATCTGATTGACATACAACGCTCTCACTTTCGTCTGTATACCAACGAATGAAATTAATGTTTGATAAATCAATTCCACTTCCACCTGTATGATGTGGTTTCCCAAGATTTAATTCTAGCTTGTTCCATCCAATATTTAACTGGCTATTAAAGTTCTGCGGGAACCATACAAGCTCTGCCCCATCGTTTGCCTTTCCGCTACTGTTAATTTCAATCTGTCCACTTGGCAACTTTCCTGTTGCTGTGTATACCCACAATGAAACAATAAGATTTGAAGCTTCATATTCACTTGCATCAATTGGACCATATGTTGTATAGAAACCAAAACAGCTCTTATAAACTGCTTGTTCACCTGTGTAACCTGGAACTGTTGTTTCCATATATGCTGTACCTGTACTTGGTCCTTGTTGCATTGTACAAGTTGTTTTTTCTAATGTAAAACCTAATCCTAACGGTATGTTCTCTGCTTCACAAAGCGTTTGAACCACTTCATTTGTATCTACTTGAATTAAGTTAATATCCGCGATTGCGTATACTGTATCTTGTGCCAAAGGAGAGTAGTTTGTATCTGTGTACCAACGCATATAGTTAATTGATGAAGTTTCAACCGAACCAGCACTTCCCTGTGGCTGCGCGATATTTAATACAACATAATTCCAGCCTTTTTGGATACTCAAGTTTTGTGGTTCCCAACGTATTTCGTTATTATCATCATTTGTATTTGCACTAGTCAGTTCTATCTGACCTACCGGCATTAATCCCGTTGAACTATAGAACCAAAAAGCAACTGCATAATTGGATGGATTAGAACTAGCATCAAAACTCATTGTTTCTCGCAATTCAAAACCAAATTTACCAGAGTTTGCTACACTTGCATCATAAGCTGGCACTTCTGTTTTTACATAAGTTGTTCCAACTGCCGGTTGACTTTCCGTTCCTGTTACAGAGCCTGGTGTGTAGGAAAGTCCATAGTTATTGTTGTATGTTGAAGATGTGTCAGTCATGGTCCACGAACCACCATCGGTAAGGGCAACAAGTTTGAAATCTCCAACATAACGAATCTGTCCTGCTGCCAAACTGTAGCTTGTAAATCCGAAACAGTTTATATTGTTCAGTGTAAACTGTTCTTTAATATCGTCTCCCCACTCACTTAATGGTAATTCAATATAATTCCATCCCGCTTCTACAGGAATGTCTTTGTAGTAATAAATCAATGCATTCGAACTTAAATAATTGTCGCTACCAATACGCAATTGGTCTCCTGTTCCGAGTGTTCCAGCTTCATTTGCCCATACCCAGAATGTAACTGCAAGCTGATCCATTGTGTATGCACTTGCATCAATTCCAAAACCATTATTTAATGTGCTAAATCCCGAAATTGCGCTATTGCTTGCGTTGAGAATGTTATATACCATTCCTGCTCCAGGTGCATCACTAGACGTCGTTGTACCTGTCGTAACTGCATAATTTGATCCTGTGGTATCAGCGCCTGTACGGAGTGTCCATTCTGTAGCAGGTTCTATTACAATTAATTCAAAATTGCCAAAGTAACGAATTTGACCTGCCGGCAAAGTATAAGAAGTAAATCCAAAGGAATTAATGTTGCTTAGTGAAAAATCACCTTTGATATCATCTTCCCACTTATCCAATGGCAATACCACATAGTTCCATCCTGCTGTAAGAGAGACATTATTATAGTAATAAAACAAACAGTTACCAGATACATTACCTACATTAGAACTAATACGCAAATGGTCTCCACTTCCAAGTGTACCGGTGCTATTAGACCATACCCAGAATGCAACTGCAAGTTCATCCATTTCATATGCACTTGCATCAATGGCCAAACCACTATCAAGTGTACCAAATCCTGAAATTCCACTGCTACTTGCATCCACAATCGAATAAATCATGCCTTCTCCTGGTGCTTCTCCTGCTTTCGTTACACCTGTCTTTAACACATGACCTGATGATGTTTTAGTGCTAGCGCCCGAACGAAGTTCCCAATCACTCTTATCCAAGACAATTAATTTAATATCGCCAAAATAACGAGTTTGGTCTGCTGCCAAATCATATGCTGTAAATCCAAAGGAATTAATGTTGCTTAGTGAAAAATCACCTTTGATATCATCTTCCCACTTATCCAATGGCAATACCACATAGTTCCATCCTGCCGTAAGAGAGACATTATTATAGTAATAAAACAAACAGTTACTAGATACATTATCTACATTAGAACTAATACGCAAATGGTCTCCGCTTCCAAGTGTACCGGCGCTATTAGACCATACCCAGAATGCAACTGCAAGTTCATCCATTTCATATGCACTTGCATCAATTCCATAACCACTATCCAATGTACCGAAGTTATCTACAGCACCATTCAAGATGCTATATTTCATTCCTGCTCCAGATGCATCATTTTCTCCAGTCGTGCCTACTGTCATTGTATGACCAGATGTTGTAGTTGTTTTGTCGCCTGAGCGTAACATCCAACCACTTTGTTCTTCTAATACAACGAGTTCAAAATCACCAAAGTAACGTATTTGTCCAGCTGCCAAGTTATATGCAGTAAAACCAAAACTGTTAATGTTGCTTAGTGAAAACTGACCTTTGATATCATCTTCCCACTCATCCAATGGCAATACCACATAATTCCATCCTGACGCAAGAGAGACATTATTATAATAATAAAACAAACAGTTACCAGATACATTATCGACGTTAGAACTAATGCGCATATGATCACCTGTACCAAGTGTTCCCGGACTGTTAGACCATACCCAGAATGCAACTGCCAAATTATCCATTGTGTATGCACTTGCATCAATTCCTAAATTTGTATTATGAGTCGTACTGAACGATGATATTGCACCATTTGTGGCATCCAAGACAGAATATGTCATGCCTGCCCCCGGCTCTTCTCCTGCTGCTGTTACACCTGTTGTCATGGAGTGGCTTGCATTTGTATCAGAGCCTGGACGAAGAATCCATTTTGTCCCTTCCACTAATGTTGAAGGCATATTGACTGTTGCTTCTACAGAGCCAGGCGTCGTACTCATTGCATTGTCAAGTTGCAGATAAGTGTCGTTATCGCCAAATACCAACCCCGCATCAGTGTATACAATCTTGATTTCATTAACTGTAATCTTAAGACTTCCTGATGTTACTGATGTCTGATAGAAACGGAAGAAGTTGATTGTTTCTTCCCAGTCAAACGGAGTCTTATCATCTTGCACGGCATTTCCGTTAACAACGGAACCATTTGTATGTGATGCATCTTTAAATGCAAAGGAAACATTGTTTTCCCCTGTCACCAAAGTGTTATATGACCATGAAAGTTCTCCACAGTCACTTCTTACATTTGCAAGCTCGATGGTTGCACCACTACCATTTAATGCGCTAGGATCTCCTGATACAGTTAAATTAATCTGTAATTCCATGTTTGCCTCTGTAAGACCCTCTGGAAGATTTACTCCTGCATCTGAGATACTACCGCTTGTTACACCGTTTGTAGCATCTGTTACTACAAGGCCCGTGTCGGCTGCATCGTCACCGTATACATACCATTCACGAGTAGCACTTGTTGTATCTGCGGCTTTTGCGTCTAGGCTAAAACCATTTTGAAATACAATTCCGCCGAGCATAGCAACAAGACAGATTACTGCTACAATTCTTTTTCTTAATTGTTTCATGTTTTCCCTCCTTTTCTTCTAATAGAACGACTTCCACTTATTTTTTTAACGACGCATATACATTATCTAATCTTAATACAAGTTTAGAATCACACTGTGGCGTATACAAACGGAAGTAATTGATTGCTGTCAAATCTGGAGAACCTGTCACATCGCCTTTACTAATTGATAACCAGATATCATTCCAGCCATCTTTCAAGCTGCTCTTCTTAATTTCCCAATCGTATTCGTTTTTGTCATAAGTTCCTGAACTTGATAACTCGAAGTTCACATTATGTTTTAGTTTTGACACATCATCGATATAGATACTTAAATGGATATATCCTTCTTTGTATGCTGAAATATCAACTGCTTTTTTGAAAGTTCCGTACATGCCTGCTTCCGGTTTCTTAGCCTGCAATGAGTAATCGCCTTCCACACTTTGTCCCGTCAACTTCATGTTGAACGAATTTTTGAAATAGCACAGACAGTTAGCTCTTAATACATCCCCTGGATAGATTACGTCACCACATGTACATCCACTACCAGCGTAAAGTTTACTTGCAGCATAGATGTTATCAAAGATTATAACTGTACCTTCTTTGTGGCCCACTGTATATACTCTGATACGACTAATCGAACTAAGATCTGGTGTTCCGATTACAGATACCGTTGTGTAATTAAGCCATAATTCATTCCAACCATCTTTTAATGTTGTTTTCGCAACATTCCACTGATACTCATTCTTATCTACTTCTTCGCTACTTGAAAGTTCAATCACGACATCCGATGCCAGTTTCGATACATCATCTACATAGAAAGACATATGAATGTATCCATCTTTATAGGCTGAAATATCTTTCTTCGCCACAAAAATACCAAATAAAAGAGTTTCTCCATATTCCTTTGTTTTGAAAGCACCAGTTCCTTCAATATACTCACCTGATGCTTTTGTTACTTCCACACTTTCTAAAACACTAAAGATATCTACTGTATTACAGCTTGCAATCATCTTTCCTTCTACAGCCTCTGTTTCTTCACTTACATAGCCATCTTCTGCAGACATTACATAAATGTTATCTACGATAAATACACGTTTTGGCATTTTTACATCGCTGGATGTGTAGATACGTAAGTAGTTAATAGCACTTAAGTTAGGATTTTGAACATAGCCACCTTTACTCATAGGAATTGTAATATCATTCCATCCTTTTTTCAGACTGCTTGTATCGATATCAAAATGGAATTCATCTTTATCAAATGTACCCGAACTGGTTAACTCAAGTATTAATAATTCGCCTAAGTATGATGTATCATTGATATATACAGAAAGATGCATATATCCATCTTTATATGCTGAAATATCTACTTTTTTCTTAAAGTTTACTTCCAGCAATGAGCTGGTTTGATTCGTAGACTTTAATGCACCGGTTCCTTCCACAAATTCACCTTTTTTAGTAGTTACTTCTGCTTTGTCTAATTTACTGAAAGTATTGATTGTATTACAGCTTGTAATCATCATTCCCTTTACTGCTGCAGTCTCTTTATATGAATCTCTTGCACCGTCCATGGTTGCATAAACGTTATCAATGATAATCTTATATCCCTCTGTTGGTGCTATTGTAAACACACGGAAGAAATTGATAGCGCGCAAATCCGGATTACCCAATTTGCTTCCATCAGTTATCGGAAGCCAAAGTTCATTCCAGCCACTTTTTAGTGCAGAAGGTTCAATAACCCATTGATATTCATCCTTATCATATACTCCACCCGATGAGAGTTCTAAGTTAAACGTATTAGTCAAATGCGACACATTATTCACATAAACATTTATGTGAATGTATCCATCTTTGTATGCTGAAATATCTCTTACTTCAACAAATTTACCATACGAATTGTGATTAACACCTAATTTGAATGCCCCAGTTCCTTCTACGAATTCACCTTTTTCAATGGTAACGGTTGTATCGGTAAGTGTTTCGAAGATATTTACGGTGTTGCAACTCATAATCATCTTACCCTCTGATGATTTTGTTTCTTCCCACTCATCAGGCTCTACCTTTTCCATCTTTACATCAGGCTGATAAATCGTTCCCTCTGTATTTGTTGCATAAATGTTATCATAGATGATTGTTGTACCATACTCTAATCCAATACTAAACATACGGAAGTAGAAAAGTGTTTCCAAATCTGGCTCACCTGTATAAAACGCATTTTCAATATCAAGATAGAATTCATTCCATCCATCTTGGAATGCGGAAGGTGGAATCAGCCATGAGATTTCATCTTCATCAAAGGTAACTCCACTAGTAAGCTCAAACCAAATGGAATCCTGCAGTTTTGATACATCATTGACATAAATGGAAATGTGTACACTCTTATATTCAGATATATCAATCATTTTTCTGAAAACACCCTGTCCAATTACTACATCAAAAGAACTATTTGTAAATGCTCCTGTTCCTTCCACATATCTGTCTACACGATTTGTAACAGCAATGTTTCTTGCATCACTCAAATCATCAGTCGTATCGCAAGAAAGAATCATGACACCCACATCATCATTCGGTTGCCCTAAATCTACAGATTTCGCTTCATATATGCTTTTCGTAATCGGCTTCATGATTTTTTCTACCACTTCTGGCTTTTTCATAAATAGAAATGCAATACTCGCTCCTATCGCCAAAACAGCAACAACAATAATTGCTATGACAAGGGGTTTTTTACTTTTTACTTTTTTATTATTTTCATCCATAACGTTTCCCCTTTCTTATTTCTCTACTTCTTCAAATCTCTCGTGTGGTTCATCAATTGTAATTCGGTTGTACATTGTAAGTTTTCCCTTAATGCAATCATAGGAAGTCCCAAACGCCTGCATACTATTGATAACAGTCATGTCTCCACCATCTTGTGTGAAGAAAACACCCTGTTCCAACCAATCCGAACCAACGTTTGCCGCCAATGTACCTGTGGAATTTCTATTGACAATAGTTCTTTTTGTAGCATACGCGAACACACCTATAATCTGTTGATTTACTGCGTCTTCCACAATTACATTTTCTACATATTTAACGAGAATCGGAAGCGTAACACGATCTTTCATCTCCGACTCTTCCGGCCAATCCTCCGGAAGACCCTCTGCATTTGTTCTTGTAACCATATTTCCATTCTGAACACAATCACGAATTACACCGTCTTTTCCACCAAGACGATATGTATTAAACCAGCAACATGTATATATCTGTTCAATATAATGTTCATCACAGTTCCTGAAATCTACACCGTATCCTGCTGCGAGGATAAAACAATTCACTGCATATACGCCTTTACCTTTACCACGTATGGTATAAGTTGTTTTTAAATCTGTGTCGTCAACACCGTTTTCTGGATAAATGAAACGAATTCCACTGATTCCTGCATAATCACCATTTAATGTGACCAATGCTTGGTCTGTGTCTGGATTTACATTTGCATCATCGCCATAGTAACACATAAACATCGTCCCCGCTGGATAACTATTCTGCTCACGGTTTGGAACAGAAGATGCACCACGAAGTTCTACACCTGCTGGTACTGTGATTGGATTGTCAAGGCGATAGTTTCCACCTGGAATATACACAACTCCACCGCCCTGTGCTCCCATTTCATCAAGCGCTTTCTGAATCTGCACACTTGCATCTAATCGGATGCTCTCTTTCAGATCAACGATAATCAAATTTGATTTCGGTTTTTTATAGGTTGTATTGAACTTAATATCATATGAACTTAAATCGTAATCTTCAAATGACACACTACCTTCCACAAATTCTTTCAATTCATCTTCGTGTGTTACGTCTGTTAGTTTCAAAACACCTTTGGAAACGTTGACAATCTCACCTTCAAGTTTAGCGCGAGAGATAATGGATCCCCAGCGTTCATCAGTTGCTTCAATGCGAATAGCGCTTGTACAGTTCGTGATTTCAACATCTATCATTTCACCTACAAAATATCCACGATAACCTTTCTTAACTGTCATTCCATAAGCGCAACCATCAACTTTGATATTATGGAAAGTTGGCCAGTCAATGTCAGTGATTAAGAAACCTGTGGTTTTCTCTTTCATATGCGTATTAATTGCATATTCTGTTGGTTTGTTCATATAGTCTTTTGAAGCTTCCAACCAGTATTTACTACTGATTGTAATATCAGAAAAGTGGCCTACGTCAGACTCGTTGTTAAGACCAAATCCTGTTTCAAGAAACGTTCCTTTTGCATTTTCAATCATCAAGCATTCATGGTTTTCTTCATACTGTGTACCGATCCCACGATATCCGTTGATAATTGTAATATCCTTTAATGTAACCACACGGCCATCCGTTCCCTGCGCCAAATAGAAAGCATATGGATATGGAATTACCTCGTATAGCGATTGTAAAGGATAATATACTGTCACACCAATAACACCAGAACATCCACTCATATCAAACGTTCCTTCTGATGTAGAATCTTTTGAATCCGCCCAAATGCTAATAACTGTACCATAATCAGTGCCTTCATCTGCATCCTGATAGTCGCCTCGAAGGGTAACATATGATGGTACATAAATGGTATCTGTAACCACATAATTTCCTGCAGGCAAGTATACTGTTCCGCCCCCTGCTGCAAAGCAATCATAAAGTGCTGCCTGAATACCATCTGTGCTATCAGTCTGACCTGTCGGGTCGACTGCATATCCCATTTCAGTTGGAATGATGTCAGCAACTACTACTTCTTCTGTATCATATGTTGTTTCAACAATCTGTGGCTTTGTTTCGCCCGTGGCAGTGCTCTCTGCCGGATATTTACCTCTTGGATCAACTTTATAGTCTTTCCAATTATCCATCGGATCATAAGTTACAACTTCGCTCTCCGTCTTCGAAGAGTTATTACATGCTATGCAAGAAGCCGCAACAATCAAACATAAGAGCCCTAAAATTATTTTCTTTTTCATAATTTCACTCCTATCCTTTCACGCTTCCCGTCAACGCCGCAACAAAGTGTTTCTGGCAAACACAATAAGCTATTATAAGCGGAATTGACGTCATAATCAGACCTGCAAACATAATTTCATGCCTTACCGAATATTGCCCTTTGAAGTTCAATAACAAGGACATTGGAATAGTCCAAAGTTTTTCATCCCTAAGTGTAAGAATTGCCCCAAGTGAATCGTTCCACTTAGATGTAAAATTAAGTAATGCAACAGTTGTAATAGCAGGTTTTACAAGCGGAGTCATAATTTTTGCCATATAATAAAAATCGCCTGCTCCATCCATTTGTGCCGCTTCTCTCATTTCTTTTGGTAGTGACCTTACGGCACCGCTTACGATAAATACGCCAAATGCACTCAATGTGGAACCGCAAATGATTTCACCGATCAAATTATTATACAAACCTAATCTTCTACGAAGTGCAAGACCAGTAACAGCGCATACGCTTGGAATAAACATCGATGAAATCAGTAACATATACATGAATGTCCCAATCTTTGTATCTCGGATGCAATCCAAATGAAAGGTTGCAAATATGATTGTAGCTGTTTGAATCAGTAGTGAAACACCTGTAATAATTACGCTATTTTTAGTTGCATTTAACAAATCTCCATCAATCCATGCTGTAACAAAATTGTCAAAGCTAAATGACTCTGGAAATCCAATTGGATTAAGTGTTAATTCTGCACGTGTTTTGAAAGCTGTTATAATTGCAAATGTAAGTGGTATAATTAAAATCAATGCATACACATAAACAAATGCCTTTCCCGAAAGATTTAATGGATTGAGCACTGATTTTAGTTTTGATTTTTTATTTTTCTTATCCATCTACCTGCACCTCCTATCCCAAAATCTTGTCTTCTATTTTTCTCAAAGCTACAAATTGAATTAATGTAATGCCACCAACTACAAAGAACATACACACTGATAGCGCACATACCGGACCATAATCTGTTGCAGACAATATACTCTTATACAAAAGGGATCCAAACGTATCATAATCAGCAACTGCACTTAGATTTCCTAACAGTACCTGATATGAACTTGCCATAGCTCCTGTCAGAATTGTAAGCAAAACCATACGCATGATTGTTGGAAGCATCAACGGTATTTCAATTTTCCAAAAGCTCTGCCATTTTGTAGCACCATCCACTTGAGCTGCCTCTGCCAAATCTTCTTCGACCGTATTGAAACCAGAGGTCAAAATCGTAATCGGATGTCCCATATTATGCCAAATATGTACAATAACAGCACATAAAACTGCAATAGCATTTATACCAAAGAATGAAACGCCAGGATATTTCTCAGGGTTAAACAATGCTAAAATGTTGTTGATAACACCTAAGTTTGCATCATACATATATGACCATGTCAAACATACCATAGAACCCGAAAACACCATTGGCATAAAAAAGAATGCTCTAAAAAATCGATTATGTCTTGTGTTTCTCCTGAGTGCTACTGTCAAAATCATTGCCAGTATTGATTGAATACCAAGCAAGTAAATTACATATAATATTGTGTTCCATGTATTTTGCAGGGTAGAGTCCAATCGTAATCCAAACATCATTTCGTAATAGTGCAACCCCACATATTCTTTCACATTTGTAACAGGATTCCATTCATACAAAGACATCGGGAAAACCTCAAGTTGTGGGTAAACACTAAACAAAAACCAAACACCGTAAAATGGTAAGAGCCATATTACATGTTTCCATACCATATTATACTTCTTTTTCAACTTTACCTTTCTATCTTGTGTCATAATATTTCTCCCATCTAATCACTACTTAAGGTTAATAATATCAGCATCTTTTAGACGCTTGTTTAGAACGTCAACCCATTCTTGATAGCCATCTCCATAATAAAAAATACCCTCTTTTAAATCTTTCAATTCTGTATCATAATATTCCGCATTTTCTGTGTAGAAACTCTTAAATAATCCATACCCTGTACAAGAATTTAGTAACATTTCTGCTTCTTCAAATGTCGGCACTGCACTTTCCAAAGTGGACATTGTGCGACTGCTTGTGCAGAGATACTCTGAAATTTCAGGAGTTGCAAGAAACTCTACCCAAAGTTTTGCACCTTCTATATTTTTTGATGTGGCACTAATACATGAACACTGGCCAACTTCTGCGTAAGACACTCCGCTATTAGAATATGTTGGTATCGGGAAGAATCCTGCGTCAATTCCTGGCATTAATTCATCTTTTTCACCATACAAGTATGCTCCGCAAAATACAATAGCTGCTTTTTTCTGAGCAAACAATGATAACGACGGCTCATAACTTGTATCCTTATATCCTTTATACCAGATATCGCTCTGTGTATAATATTGTACTGTCTTTAATGCTGTTTCCACACCTTCATAGGAAAGAAAATCTGTTACAGTACCATCATCCATACCTTGCAACAATTCATTGTATTTTTCTGTGCCTAGTTCAATAATAAGCGCTGCATCTACAAGCTTTGTACCGTTTGTCATTCCAGAGTATGAAATTCCACTATATCCAGCTTTTTTTAATTTATTAACAACTGTCACCAATTCTTCTGGTGTTTTTGGAACTGTAAGACCCTCAGCGTCAAAAATTTCTTTGTTGTATAAGAATCCAAAATAGTTGTAGTTTACCGGAAACGCATATGATTTTCCATTCCATGTACATGTTGCTTTTGCATTTTCATTGATGTTTTTTGTCCATTCCATATCACTTTGGTCAAGAATCAAGCCTTCATCACCGTACATTTGAATCTGACCACTTGCATGAAGGTCAAATACATCCGGAGCCGTACGACAAACGAGGTCAGTATTGACATTTTGCTCATAAGATACTTCATCGGCATTAAACTCTAACTGTACATCATATTCCGGATATTTTTCTTCAAAACGACGTTCGATTTCTTCGTAATATTTTTGGTCATTTTTGCGCCATGTCGCTACACGAATCACTTTCTTATCGCCGTCAGTTGATGAAGTTCCTACAGAACCACATGCTGCTAAACCAAGTACCATCGTAGTCGCCATCATAATCGAGATAATTCTTTTTGCTTTCATTATTCTTCCTCTTTTCTACATTTATTTTGAACACAATATGCTGTTACAACTGAACCGGTAAAAATCGCAAACCAAATCATCATATTTGATGAATCACCTGTTTTCGGACTTTCATCTTTGTTGGTATTATCGTTTTGTGTTCCACCTTGCTCTGTCCCTTGTTCTGCTTCTGGCTGTGTTTCTTGTTTTTCACCTGTTGCCGGAAGGATTGTACCCATTGACACCATTGTTTCACAATCTGTACAATATTCGTCTCCTGTATATCCATTTGTAGAACCTGTTGCCGCGTCTACATTAACCTTCTCTATCGTATTTGTATGCGAACACACCTCTACACTAAGTTCATATGCAAGGTTATTAGAATCTTCATTTCCAAATGGGTCTTCCGGGCTAAAGGATTTTTCTGATGTTGGTGCATAATATTGCAATGCTACGTTTGTTCCATCTGCGCTGAAACGAAGAATTCCAAGCATTCCTATTGGTTTGTCATCGTAATACGCCTGCTCTTTGATATTTGTGCTACCATCTCCAGCGTCCACATCTTGTGCATTAATCATAAGTGCCGGTACTTCTTCTCCTGCTACGTTTGTTTCAATTCGCTCAACAACAGAACCTGTTCCATTGTGTCTGTGTCCACAAAGAATCATTTTAACGTTTGTATAGTCTTTCAGGTATGTATGCCAGATCGCCTCACCGGTTTCACCGATTGAACCCCCATCGTTGGCATCGTTCTGTGTATACTCCATATATGTATTGGATGCATATTCACCCCACCCGTCAAGATATGCGTGCGTGGTAACAATGACGTTATCATCTGCATGTTTCTCCAAAATTTCCTGTGCCCATTTCATCACACTTACGCGAGGATGGTATTCCAATTGAAGAATCATCCATTTAGTTCCGTTCACACTGAATCTGTAGTATGAATTTTCGGTGGTTGACTTCCCAGCCGGATCATCAAAATATCCCACATAAGTCGTAGATGCGGCCGAAGACTTGATCGCATCTTCTCCAAAATATTTTTGATACATGGTTGTTACACGTTCTGTTGTGCCCCATTGGTAATCATGGTTACCAATGATGACATTAGTTGGTACAAGGTCATCAAATTTGCTGAAGCCTGCCATTGCACGATTAAATTCATCTTCCGTTGCGTTCCAAGAACTATCTCCCGCACCGATAACATGTTGGATGTTTTCTGCATTTGCATTGTCAGCAATCCATTGTCCGATTGCTAACCATGTCTTATTGTATTCATGTGTTCGAATAAGATTTTGTATATCCGGAATAAATATAATGGACCAATAATCTTCTCCGATTTCTTCCGGTATCTCATAATCAATCCAGTCATCGGCACGTGAACCACGGTAAACTGCATTATTTGCATTTGCTGATGCATCTGGAACTGTTTCTAAAACGTCTTGAATATTTCCGATTAAGAACCAGTTTCCAAGTAAACCTTCTGTATTTTCATTCAATCCGTTTCCAACTACCCCAGCTTCCTTTTCGATCAGATTGTTCTTGATTTCATCTGCCGTTCTTACATCGTTCCATAGACGAACATCTGCAATACGACCATCCATAATTTGTCCGCCAATACCGTCCGCACCAATGCAATGTGCGGTAGTTGGTGTGCCTATTTCTGCAACTGCCACGTCACTTCTAGCAGCAATCTCACCATTGATATAGAAGGAAATGTAACCATCGTCATCCCTTACTGCTGCGATATCTACCCATTCACCTGTACGAACATCTTGAGTCAATGTAAATTGTGTTGTCCCGTAAAGAAGTGAAGGATATCCTGCTGCTGTAATAAAGAGTGCATATGTATTCTCGTCCTCTGCATTTGTATTCGAGAAGACCATGTAGTTACCTCCTAATGTGGTAACATTCTCTGTCATAGTCACCTGAACAGCCGGCATCTCGTCCTCTACTAAGTTCATATTAATCAACTTGATATCAGTAAAATAACGTATCTCGCCTTCTGCCAGATTGTAATTCGTAAATCCGAAACAATTAATATTACTTGTTGTAAAATTACCTTTAATATCTGTTTGCCATGTATCCAAAGGCAATTTAATGTAATTCCATCCTGCCTTCACTTCAATATGATTAAAATAATAAATCAATGCATCTTTTGATACATAGTCTGCGCTGCCAATACGGAATTGGTCTCCTGTCCCAAGTGTTCCAGCTTTATTGGAATATATCCAGAATGCAACTGCCAAATCGCTGAGTTCAGTTGCACTAGCATCAATACCCAAACCACTTTTTTGTGCATGGAACCCTGAAATCGCATTACTACTTGCATCAAAGATAGAATAAGTCTTTCCTGCTCCTGGTTTGTCTCCTGCTACCGTTGTGCCAGTTGTAAGTGTGTGTCCGGTTGTATTTGTAATATCAGAACCCTCACGAAGAACTTGAGATGTAATCGGCTCTACCTTTTTCACGATAAGTTTAAAATCAGTGAAATATCGAACATTCCCTTGTTCCAAATTGTATCCTGTGAAACCGAACGTTTTAATATTACTCAATGTAAAGTTCTGCTTAATATCTGTTTCCCATTCATCCAAAGGTAACTCGATATAATTCCATCCTGCTTCTATCGGAATTTGATTGAAATAATATATTAACGCATCACTTCCCAAGTAGTCAGCACTACCAATACGGAATTGATCACCTGTTCCAAGTGTTCCTGCCTTATCTGCATATGCCCAAAATGCTACAGCAAGTTTGTTAAGTTCATAGTCACTTACATTAATTCCCAATCCCGTGTTTCGTGTAGCGAAACCACTTACTGCCTTGCTACTTGCATCCAGAATCATGTAATTGACATCAGCTCCAGGGGCAGCTCCTTCCGTAGTTTTTCCAGTTGTAAGTGTATGTCCAGAACCTATTGACCATATTGTTGTATCAGTTCCCGGGCGAAGTGTCCATTCTGTTTGTGGTGGTATAACAACTAACTCAAAATCACCAAAGTAACGTACCTGTCCCTTTGCTAACTTGTATGCTGTAAATCCAAAGCAATTAATATTGCTTACTGAAAAACTTCCTTTAATGTCCGTTCCCCAATCAGATAGCGGTAATTGAATATAATTCCATCCTGCTTCTACTGGAATATCTTTATAGTAGTAAATCAAGGCATTCGATCCTAGGTACTCGCCACTTCCGATACGAAACTGATCTCCTGTTCCGAGTGTTCCTGCTTCATTTGACCACACCCAGAATGCAACTGCCAATTCTGACATAGCATACTCACCTGCATTGATTCCAAACTTATTGTCAAGTGTTCCAAATCCCGACACTTCATTGTTGCTGGCATCTAAGATTGTATATTTCATTCCTGCCCCTGGTGCGTCGGCATCTGTGGTTACCCCTGTTGTTAACGTATGTCCAGATGAAGTTTTGGTTGAAGAACCTTCACGGAGCGTCCATTTAATGCCTTCATCTTCCGGTTCTCCACTACCTTCTTCATCTTGTGTCATCACAACAAGTTTGATATCTCCAATGTATCTGCAACTTCCTTCTGATAACATATATGGTGTGAAACCAATTCTCTGAATATCACTCGTTGTAAACGTGTCATCCACTTTACTCCAAGTATCGAGTGGCAATGATATGTGATTCCACCCTTGTTGTACATGAATGGATTGCATTGAATAATACAAAAATTTTGCTCCTAGACCTTCTGTACTACTTGAAATACGCATTTGGTTATCACCGCTTGCTGACATAATTCCCGTTTCGTTAGAATACACCCAAAACTCAACTGCCAAGTCACTTAATTCGTAATTACTTGCATCAATATCTAATTTCGAATTATCTGCCCAATAGGTTTGTGCCCCACTTGTTGCATCAAAAACAGAATATGTCATTCCTGCTCCTGGCGCATCATTTTCTACTGTTGTACCAGTTGTCAACACTTGTCCTGATGTGATTTTTATACTATTTCCTGCTGAAAGTAACCATCCATTTGCCGCTGTACTGCCACCTTGCATCTTTACACTTGCTTCAATTGACTGTGGTGTACTGTCAATTGAATCTGTCAACTGCAAATATGTATCATAAGTTTTCTTTTCTCCAAACAAAAAACCAGGCACTCTGCCGTCCACCAATTTTACTTCTTTCAGTGTTGCAGTACTTCCATTCGAATTCGTCATAGAATAAATGCGGAACCAATTGATAGTCTTATCTATATCAAATGCTACTCCTCCGCCAGTATCTATAGCTTCTGTAAGTTCGAACTCGATAACATTTTCTCCGACTTTCAAACTTTGTCCTGCGAAATTCCAACTAATTTCCGCTACATCACAGGTGTCCTGTGCGAGTTCTATCACTCCATCTTTCAGAGAAACTAAAACATCCTCATTTGGAATAGACATTGTAATGGAAAGGCTCAGCTCGCTCATTTTTACATTATCCGGAATCGTTACATTTCCATTACTCACCTCTACAACCAAGTCTCCATTGTCCCTAATTTCAAATTCTTTACTTCCCGAATACAAAATCCATTCTCTCTTTTCTGCAGTTGCATCTGTATCAAAAGCCCAACTACTCATTGATAGGCCACTTCCCAACACTAAAACCAGTGCACATACTGCTGCTAATACTTGTTTTGTTATTTTTCTCATAACACACATCCTTTCCTCGTTTATGATTTGCGTACTTGGGATTCTTAGAAATCTCCACTGTCCTCTTCCGGTTCATCACCAATGTTGTCTAGCATACTCTGTGTTACTATGCTTACTGCGCCAAGCACTAGAATCTCCATCTCAGGCACTTCATACTTTTTCATCTTACATTCTCCCTCCTTCATTGGCCCTTAATTTTTTTGCAACTTAACCTCATGATATCATTTTGCATTTTTTGTAATTATACAAAATTCTCACCTCCTATTTCTCGCTATTTTATTAAAAAATCACGTTTTTTTTACTTCTTGCCATTTTTTTGTTATTTTTGTGTTATAATAACAATGTGAACTATTAAAATATACAAAAACAGGAGGGTTACTCATGGGAAAAATACGAGCAATTCAACACTTTATGGAAGAATATTCCACTTCAAAAAATCCCACATACGCATTTTTATTTGCTCCATGCAAAAATGCAGACTTACATACCCATTGTGACTTTTATGAATTCTCATTAATTACGCGAGGAAGTTTCATAAACGATTACAAAGGACAACAGGAAACATTACCAAATGATACGCTTATTTTTTTCCGAAAAGATGAAACACATGCCATCTTAACGGACGCACCTATGAGTATCCATTTTTCATTCCTTGTTGAAAGCAACTATTTTGAAAAACAATTTGCAGATTTTTTTCCAAAAATCCCTTTATCTTCTCTTGGTAGTTACAGCAAGCGTCATCTGCCTGAATCTCAGAACCGTTTCTTACAAGACCTTGCTATTAAACTTTGCAGTAATGAGAATCGAAAATATCAAGATCAACTCGCCTACTTGTTTATGATGACGGCTCTTACAAATTTAATTATGCCAGTCCAAAGCACTACTCCGAAACAGGAAAATGCTGGTAATTCAGCAATCTATTACGCTTCTGTTTTATTAGAACGTTTGGACAGTTATACATATATTGGGGATCCCGTGAATGAAATTTATAAATATTTCCCGATTAACAAGGTAGCACTGATTCAGGCATTTAAAGAAAGAACAGGAGAGACGATTGTCCAATATTCGAACAAAAAGAAAATGGAATACGCAGCACAGCTACTCTCTATTGAGAAACAAAGTGTGACGGACATTGCAAATGTTCTGAACTTTTCCAGTCCTTCCCACTTTACAAAGGTGTTCTGTTCCCACTTTGGCGTGAATCCAAAAAAATATCAACAAATGAATTCCAGTCATTGCAAAAAAATGCAATAGAAATTTACATACAAAAAACAGCAACCACACTCCAGTTTGAGTATGGTTGCTGTTTTTTACTCATAGAACTTTTTAAAACTATAATCCTTCCGATACATATAACTCTCATCTTCGTCCCATGTGTTATATAATTCAAAGGTCCAAGGTGTAATGCCGTCACTAATAAAACCACCATAATGGTGTGGTCCGTAAAGATTGCGGTTACTCACCGTAAATTTTACTTCAATGGCATTTTCACCTTTTACAGCTACATGAGAAATATCCAGTTCCTTTTCAAATAACAACTTTCCTGCAAAATCGCCATTAACTGTTACTTCCGCCACGTGATAATTCCCCGGTATACTTAACAAAACTTCCGAACTATCAAACAGAACGTCCTGTTTCAGAATAAAATCTCCTGCAAGAAACGGAAAACCGTCTACTACAATATCTGACACTGTGTCTGGTAAATCGCCAATATAAAAGTGATCCCCTTTAATAAAATAACCATCTTCACTATTGTAATATCCTGTCTGCGGATATACGCCAAACCTGCCTTCTATCTGAATCGGTTGCAATTCCGAATCATACACAATGCAATTCCTTAGGCTTTCCGTAACATTTTCTCCAAACAACGCATAATACACCAATTCATCCTCGTGCCAGTTCATTTCAAGGATGTATTCATTCTTACCTTTACGTACTAATTTTGAAATATCATATCGTTTGGCATAAAATACTTCTGCCGGCAATTCTTCTGTAAGTAATGTGCCATTAAACCACGCTCTTACATCCGTCCTGTTCTTTTCGGCACGAACAAATATTTCTTTCGGAATCACATCTACGTCAAATTCATACTTTAAATAAATTTGTCCTTCATGATGCTCTTTTAAAAGTTTCTGGAATAATGCAGCACATGGCCATGGTTTTGAAAACTCCACTCCGTCTTTCGAATACGAGATATAATCAACAGGGAGATAATTTTGTTTCCATGTTATCTCCGCATGTTCAAAACGTAATTCATATTGTGCCAATTTGTTCTGCACATCTGCACATTTTTTATCCGGGATAAGAATGGCATCTTCACCTGGTTTTAACGTAATAGTAAGTGGAACCCGTTGCATCGTACCATCCAGTAAATTCCATTTTACAAAAGAGTGTACCTCTCCTCCGAAATCAAAGGTCTGCGTATAGCTGACATCTGCAGAATTATTTGTCACATACAAAAGGGCATGTTCCTCCATGGTACGATAGGTTGTATACAACTCGGTATCACGTATGGTAGTCCGGAATGGTTGCGCAGCAATAATCTCAGCCAATGTACAATTGCTCTCCAGATAATTATATGCATACTCATCTGCTTCTACATAACTTGGTTTGCGGCCAAGCATCAACACTTTACCGCCCTGTTCCACGAAAGAATGTAATAATTTCTCCGTAGACTTATCCATAGTAATAACATCTGGGAAAACCAGATATTCGTAAGTACACTGACCACATCCTAACTTGCCACCTTGAACTGTACCATATTTTGCAAGTAAAGTTTCATCTACAAAATGATAATCCACACTGTGCGAAGCAAGTAAACGACAAGTTTTCCTCAAATTATCATCTAATTCCAACACGCCAAAGCCTTGTTCCGCGTCAAGTTCCCGTTTGTAATTAAAATATGCACTACGAATCGGGTGAAACAGAGCTACGTTTACATGCTGTTTTCCTTCTCCAAGCAAATAGCCCAAACGGGTAAAATAGTCATTGAAACTCTTATATTCTTCTTTGACCCAAGGATTTACATCTGAATAATGGGCCGGATGATCATATTTTCGGTTTCCTCTTTCCGTATAAGGAATTAAATGATGGCACATCATGTTGACACCATTCACATATTGCAAACCTGCAAGACGTTTCAAGTCTATCGGGGAAATATCCCAACCGCAACACCCAAAGGTTTCCGTCATCACTCGTTTTTTTCCTAATTGAACTGCCGCACTTCCAACCTGTTTGGATGGAATAGCTCCCCATTCAGATGCATATGCACCCAGTGAATCAATTCCCGGTATATGTTCATACTCGTAAAATGGCATAACACCGGCACAACAAGTCATCTGATAGCCCAAAGAATTCTCTTCCACATAGTGTCCGGTGAGCTTGACTCCGTTTTCCTCACACCAATTATATGTCATTTTTGCAAATGCGTTCAGCATCAATTCCTGCATTGCTTTCCAGTAACGATAACGGAACTTACGATACCCCTCTTTTTCCACAAAAAGAAGACCTAACGAATCCAAAATGTCTTCGTTGTAATTTTCTTTCCAGTATTGCTCCACCATAACAGTATATGGGGTGTGTGGTCGATAATACTGAGGCTCATCTGTAAAGAACCCTTCTATCTCCTGCGAAAATTTGTCTCCAAAACGTTCTTTATATCGTTCATGGGTCAATGTAATAAATTTGCTCACAACTTCCGGATTTAAAATGTCTGCTGTAGATACAGACACTTTAATGTAAAGATTCAGGTACTCACCTTCTTGTTCCCCTGAACCCACACGGAGCATTTGCGTATCAGTAATTAAATAACTGACTGTAGCCTCTTCATCATATGCACCGATAGTATGTAATATATACTGGTCCCGATTCTCTTCATCTTCTAACAACTTTCCTCCGGCGAAACCACTCGGCCATCCATTTTCATCATATGCCCACGCTTGCATGCCTAAGTTTTGTGCTTCTTGGGAACACACTTCGATACAATGCATCCATTCTTCAGACATATAATCCGTCTGAAGTCCGGAACGAGCATGCATAAAAAAGCCACCCATTCCATTCTTATTCATCCATTGAATTTGTCGAATCAGTTCTTCTGGTTCTAGTTTATCATTCCATGACCAAAAGGGAATTGGTCGATAGGACTTGCATTTTTCTGACTTGAAATATTGTTTTAAATGTTGCACGTCAACTAATTCCTTTCTTTTTGCTATACAATAGCATTCACAAATATCTCTTAAGCCGATTTTCGTATAAACCAGATTTATTGTCAATACCCTTTTTTAAGAAAGCATTCCACCCAGGGTGCCACCGCCTACACAGAGGATAATTGTTGATACGGTATTTAGGCCATTTGTATTAAACTCTCTGTAAACACCGTATGATATGGCAAACAATAACAATACATAGATTGTTCCAATTCCCATTCCCCATAAAAACTTTTTGACCTCTGTCAACTTTCCAATAATGAAACCACCCATAAACGTTGATATAATATAGATAGAAACGATTCCACCCACTACAATCTGCTCGTCCAATTTGAATTTGTATACAAGAAAAGTCAAAACAAGCAGCAGGATGCCTGTGACAATATAAGACGCCAACAGTGATTTGAGCACCCACATGACTTTTCTTCCCACGTCTTTTCTACGCATAAAAATCCCTCCTTCTCTACCACAATGTATGAGAAAGAGGGACAAATTATGCTTACTGTTCCATTTGTCTTCCCAAGAAATTAGATGCACATGTTACTACCTTCTGCTCCATCTCCCCTAGTTTCTTCTTATCTTGCTTTTCCAATAAAATGACTGAGCCCAATACATCTCCCTCGCAGATAACCGGATTGATAATCTGTCCGTAGAAATCATTTTGCGTTTCCTCTGTAATTGGAACAAACTTTCTTTCCCCCTGATATGCCAAAATTTGTTCCCTTTCGGCAATCGCACTTTCTAAACGCTTACTGATGTATTTATCCTGCAACTCTTTTTTCCCATAACCTGCTGCTGCAATCACTTGGTCATGGTCTGTGATACAAATGGTAGTTCCAAGCGTATTTGCAAGACTTTCTGCATAATCCTTTGCAAAATGGGAAAGTTCTCCTATAGGAGAATATTTTTTTAGAATGATTTCCCCTTGTCTGTCTGTGAAAATTTCAAGGGAATCTCCTTCACGGATGCGAAGGGTTCTTCTGATTTCTTTTGGGATAACCACACGTCCCAAATCGTCTATGCGGCGTACAATACCTGTTGCTTTCATATATAAATCTCCTCTTTTTGCAATTTTAATGTGATATTAGTATCACACTTTTTGTAGAAATTATGAGTAGAATTTCCAATTGTTTTTAAAATTTCAAATTGAGATGTTAAAAGGGCGATGACTGATTCTGTCATCGCCCTTTAGGGTTAATCTCTATTTATCTATTGCTTGCCATTCTTCTCTTTCTGTCAACTACGGTCAGTGTGATAACTGCACCACCGTTGATGAAGAGAAGTGCGATCCAAAGAAACATATTGCTGTTGTCACCGGTCTGAGGACTGTCGGTGTCAGCGGGCTTGTTCAGCTCTGCCAAAGCTGCTTTGGCATCGGTGAGTGCCTTCTTTGCATCCTCGTCTACAAGAGATTTCTCGTAGTCGGAAAGTGCATTGTAAGCATCATCTGCCGCCTTGATAGCCGCTTCGTCGTCCTTCTTGATGGTGTCGGGAAGCTTGTCAATGAGTTCTTCGACTGCTTCTACATTGCCGATTACTTCAAGGGCATCGTCGATATCGTCAATGGCATCTTGGATGTCCTTCTTGTCATCCTCGGTGTAGCCGTCGTCCTTCAGCATTTCTTCAAGCTTTGCCTTGGCATCTTCGAGGTCGGTCTTATCCTCCGGCTTCACCTCATCGGGCTTTACAGCAGGAATTTCAGTGTAAACCACCGTAATTGTTGTATCATCGGTGATGTTCTTGCCGTAGCTGTCCCACTTGCCAACATATCCGTTCTTTGCAGGAACAGCGGGAAGGTTTGCATCCTTGCCGTGTCCAACGGTTTCGGTAGAAATCGGCTCACCGTCAGCCTTGTAGGTTACGGTATAGTTCTTCATAACCGTCACAGTATAGGTGATCTTGTTGCCTGCGTGATCTTCAACGACAACAATATGCTCCGCATTGTCGGCAGGAATAAGACCGTAAGTACCTTCGGCAAAGCCCATTGGTTCTCCGTCAAGTGTTACAGTCTTGATGTCGTAGAACTGCTCGTCAGATTTGATGACGGTAAGGTCACCGTAATAGGTTTTTCCATTCTCAATACCTTCAAGCGTAGGTGCAATGTTGTCCAAGACAATACCATCAGAATTTATATATAGGGTGTTGCCTGTATCGTCGGTAATCTTGGCGTAAACAACATAGTGGTTGTTGGGATCGATCTTAAATGTGCCGTTATAGTCTACCCAATCTGAAATCGCCTTTACCTCGTCGAACTCCAATTCTCCATCGGAAAGGTAATACTGAATGCTCTTTACACCACTGCCGGCATCATCGGCGGTAATGGTAACATCCTGCGTTTCCTTGAAGAACAGACCAAAGGTAAGGTTATTCCAGAAGGAAGTCCACTTGTTTTCTTTAACTTTGATTTCAGCAGCAGGTGGAGTGATGTCTGCAACGCCCCGCACCTCAATAATCTGGTCGGCAATGGCATTCATATAGGTTTCTTCAACACCTGCTTGTTGACCGCATTCCCAGTTTGAGATGATGATCTTGAAATCCTCTGTAGCGGTATAGCCTTCGTGGATTTCGACCTTGAGCGTATAGCTGCCCTCGTATTC
>JAFQRJ010000029.1 GCA_017410145.1 Tyzzerella sp. | reverse complement strand
CCATTGTGGAGCTCTTGTAGAACCTTGTCTTGCATGACCTGTTCCTTTTTGTCTCCATGGTTTTCTACCACCGCCTGAAACTTCTGAGCGAGTTTTTGCTTTTTGAGTTCCTTGACGTTTATTTGCAAGTTGCGCTACAACCGCCATGTGCATTAAGTGTTCGTTAACTTCAACACCGAATACTGCATCATTTAATTCGATTGTTCCAACTTCTTTACCTTCGATATTGTAAACATTTACGTTTGCCATCTCAAGTGTTCCTCCTTTCCTATTAAAGACTAGTTTGCTTTAACGCTTTCTTTAATTGTCACTAAAGATTTCTTAGGTCCCGGAACTGATCCTTTTACTAAGATTAAGTTGTTTTCAGCATCTACTCTTACGATTTCAAGATTTTGAATTGTAATTCTCTTGCTTCCCATGTGTCCTGGCATCTTTTTACCCTTGAATACTTTACTTGGATCAGATGCAGCACCATTAGAACCTGCATGACGATGGAATTTAGAACCATGAGTCATAGGACCTCTGTGTTGGTTATGTCTCTTGATTGCACCTTGGAAACCTTTACCTTTTGAGATTGCTGTTGCATCTACCTTATCTCCTGCTGCGAAGATATCAGCTTTGATTTCTTGTGCTAATGTGTACTCGTCAGCATTTTCAAATTTGAATTCTCTTACAAATCTCTTGCTTGAAACACCAGCTTTTGCAAAATGTCCTTTTTCTGCTTTTGTTACACCATTTCTGTGTACGATTTCTTTTTTACCGTTTGCGTCTTTGTTCACGATTTTGTCTTTCTTGTCTACAAAACCAACTTGAACTGCGCTGTAACCGTCGTTCTCAACTGTTTTGATTTGTGTTACTACACAAGGACCAGCTTGAAGAACAGTTACTGGAGTTAACACTCCGTCTTCGTTGAAGATTTGAGTCATTCCGACTTTTGTCGCTAAAATAGCTTTCTTCATTATTACTACCTCCTGTGATTTACAGCGGAACACATCCTGTGTTCATCCTAAATTATAGGATTCTTACTGTCTGTTAATTAGTTACCTGAACTCTTATTTGTTTTTCATTTTGATATCAATGTAAACACCTGCTGGCATCTCTAATCTTGATAATGCATCAACAGTCTTTTGTGTTGGAGCAATGATATCAATGAGTCTTTTATGAGTTCTTTGTTCGAACTGTTCACGAGAATCTTTGTATTTATGAACCGCTCTTAAGATTGTTACAACTTCCTTCTTTGTTGGAAGTGGTACTGGTCCACTTACTTGTGATCCTGTTTTCTTTACAGTTTCGATGATTTTCTTTGCGCTCGCATCAACTAATTGATGTTCATACGCTTTCAGTGTAATTCTCATTACTTGACTTGCCATAAAAAAAGCCGCCTCCTTTTCGTACTTGGGTTTTAGTACGACAAGTGGTGACTGTACACTCTCCCGTGTGTGTCGTGAGTACTCACACGTTGTTACCGTTTCTCATCGGCTGTTATAGATTCGTACAGTGACTTGTCGCCAGTTTCCTAACTTGACATTCGCTCCACGGAATACCTACCACGGTGGGTAGCAACCTCTCGCTTCATCGCTATCTTGTCACAGCTTTTTTATTATACAGGAAAGAAATCCATAATGCAAGCACTTTTTTTAGTTTTTTTTAAATATTTTTTCGCATATTTTTTCGCACTTCTTTATGGTGATTTTTCATCTACGGTGCAAATCTTGTTTTTGGTATGTTGCGCCGTAGTCTTGTTGGGTTTAATTTCGTTCTTTTGGTCAATTACGGTGCAATGTGTATTTTTGTTTATCTATACCGTAAACACCCAAATGCACAATTCCTTTTCCCAAACAATCCCCTAATCACTTGCGCAAAAACCTTCCTTATAGTATACTCTTTTTCAAGTAAAACAAAAGAAACTCTTCTTTAGGAGGTAGTACAATGCGTGTTGTAATTAAAGTCGGCACTTCTACGCTGACTCATCAAAATGGTAATATTAATATAAGAAGAATCGAGAATCTTTGCAAGGTGATTTCCGATTTAAAAAATTCAGGATTGGATATTATCTTTGTATCATCCGGTGCTATTGCCATGGGTGTTGGCAAACTTGGGCTAACAGAGAAGCCACAAGACATTCCTTCCAAACAAGCTTGTGCTGCCATCGGCCAATGCGAGTTGATGTACACCTATGACAAGTTGTTTCAAGAGTACAATCACACAGTTGCTCAGATGTTAATGACCGGTGCTGATTTTGAAAATGAAGAACGACACACAAACTTTGATAACACCTTAAATAGACTACTTGAATTCGGAGTTCTTCCTATTATAAATGAGAATGATACCATTGCCACTTCAGAAATCAAGGTAGGAGACAACGACACCCTATCTGCTATCATTGCCACAAGTGCCAATGCAGACTTATTAATTTTGCTTTCAGATATTGATGGTCTATATACAGCAGACCCTCATAAAGATGCTGATGCTGCTCTCATTCCAACGGTAAATGAAATCAGCGAAGACATTATGAAACTTGCTGGTGCAGCCGGAACTTCACGTGGTACCGGCGGTATGATAACCAAGCTTCATGCTGCACAGATTTGCATGGATGCAGGAATCGACATGATTATTGCAAATGGAAGTGACCCGGAAGTTCTCTACGATATTTTTGATGGAAAATCCGTCGGAACACGTTTTACAAAGAAAGGATGATTCATATGACAGTTCATGAACTCTTAGATGCTGCCTTAACAGTGAAGCCAATTGCAGCATCCTTAAGTGAAGACGCTAAGAATAAAGGTCTTCAGTCTATGGCTGAAAGCCTCATTGCACATACAGATGAAATTTTAAAAGCGAACAAAGAAGACCTCGCAGCTTACGGTGACGGTGTGATGGCTGACCGATTGAAATTAGACGAAGCTCGTATCAAAGCAATGGCAAAAGGTATTACTGATGTCTGTAATTTACCGGATCCGGTGGGACGCGTATTAGAAACAAGAACTCTTTATAACGGTCTGGAGCTAGAAAAGATTTCCGTACCAATCGGTGTGGTCGCAGTCATTTATGAAAGCCGACCAAATGTAACTTCTGATGCTGCCGCCCTTCTGATTAAGAGTGGTAACGTATGCATCTTGCGCGGTGGCAAGGAAGCATTCCGCTCCTCTATGGCAATTGTAAATGCGTTAAAAGAAGGTCTCGCAAAAGCAGGACTTCCTGCCGACCTTGTAGGAATGCCTTCTAACACAGACCGCAGCGAAGCAACTGCGCTTATGACCGCTGCCGGAAAGGTAGATTTATTAATCCCTCGCGGAGGTGCCGGACTGATTCGTGCCTGCGTAGAAAACGCTACCGTTCCTTGTATTGAAACAGGTACCGGTATTTGTCACATTTATGTAGATGAATCTGCTGATATAGAAACAGCTATTCAAATAGTAGAAAACGCAAAAATGAGTCGGCCTTCCGTATGTAATGCCGCAGAGGTTTGCCTTGTAAGCAAAAAGATTGCCAATGAATTTCTTCCTTTATTAAAGGAACGTCTTTCGAATCCTGCGGAAGGTAAACCGGTTTGTGAACTCCGTCTTGATGAAACCGCTCAGGAAATCATTGATGGTACACCTGCTGGCGAAACAGATTTTGATACAGAATTTTTAAATTATATCCTTGCAGTGAAAGTGGTGGAGGATGTGAAAGAAGCAGTTTCCCACATTGCAAAGCATTCTACCCATCACAGCGAGTCCATTGTGACACAAACGGACGCAAATGCTGCTTACTTTACGCAGATGGTTGACAGTGCTGCCGTATATGTAAATGCTTCTACTCGCTTTACAGACGGTGGAGAATTTGGACTGGGATGCGAAATTGGTATCTCTACACAGAAGATACACGCGAGAGGACCAATGGGGCTTTGCGAAATGAATACGTACAAATACATCATTCGCGGCAACGGGCAGACACGATAACAATGTTCTATATATAAGGAAGGATTTAATTATGTGGATAGCAGATGGTTGGAAGGATTACGAAGTAATCGACACTTCCAATGGAGAAAAATTAGAACGCTGGGGCGATTACCTTTTGGTAAGACCGGACCCTCAGGTGATTTGGGATACAAAGAAAACACACAAGGGCTGGAGAAATATGAATGGTCACTACCATCGCAGCAAAAAAGGCGGTGGGGAATGGGAGTTCTTTGACTTGCCGGAACAATGGCAAATCCATTACAAAAGCCTGACATTTAATTTAAAACCATTTAGTTTCAAACACACCGGACTCTTCCCAGAGCAAGCTACGAACTGGGACTGGTTTTCTGAAAAAATCAAAAATGCCGGACGACCAATCAAAGTCTTGAACCTGTTTGCTTACACAGGCGGTGCCACACTTGCAGCAGCTGCTGCAGGCGCAAATGTAACTCACGTGGACGCATCAAAAGGTATGGTGGGCTGGGCAAAAGAAAATGCTGCCTCTTCCGGATTATCCGAAGCACCAATCCGTTGGCTTGTGGATGACTGTGTAAAATTTGTAGAACGGGAAATCCGTCGCGGAAATAAATACGATGCGATTATCATGGACCCACCATCCTATGGTCGTGGTCCAAAAGGTGAGATTTGGAAAATCGAAGACATGATTCATCCACTGATTAAACTCTGTACAAAGATTTTATCAGATGAACCACTCTTCTTCTTGATTAACTCCTACACAACAGGTCTTGCACCTGCAGTATTAACCTATATGCTGGCTACAGAGTTGAAGAGATTTAATGGAACTGTAGATTCGCAGGAAATCGGACTTCCTGTATCTGAGAATGGACTGGTGTTGCCTTGTGGAGCATCAGGAAGATGGGAAATGAACCACTAATTTAAAAAACCTTGTCGTTCGCGATACGACAAGGTTTTCTTTTATTTATTCATATGTCAATGAATTATTAACGGCTTTTCTTTTGAGTTGCAACAACACCAGTACCAAGAGCAACAATTGCTACTGCTACCCAAAGCATCCATGTTGAAGATGTGCCAACTGTTGATGGAGATGTTCCTGTAGAACCACCTGTTGCAACCTTAGCAAAAACAGCAACCGGTGATAAGTTGTCAAACTTAGCTACGATTACATCGCCTTTAACGCTGATTGGTTCGATGATTTCCCATGCGCCAGCCACTTTGTTATAGTGAAGAATTACAACACCACTACATTTGTCTGTTAACGGTGTCACTGTTAATTCCACTTCGTGGTTACATGTTGCAGTAGCATCTTTGTGTTGTAAGTCAACAACTTCTGCTACCAACTTTTTACCAGTTAATTTCTTTTGGATATCTGCGCTAAGTGATGTAAGTTTACCATCGTTGATCTCAGCAATTACTTTTTTAACTGAATCATCCACATCAAATATTAAATCTGTTTCGTGAGTATTTGCACTGGTTCCAGTTGCAGTAACCTCATCAGATTTACTCTTAGCTGCTGATACGCTCATTACAGAAGCCATCATCATAACCGCCATCATAATTCCTGCTAAAACTCTCTTTTTCATGTCAACCTCTTTCCTTTCTTATTCTTGTATAGATAATAGTACTGCCTGTACTAGATATCTCTGAGCATCATTATTATTACATGTGGATAATGTAATAATCTTATCATCCGTTGTAATATCTATCGTTGTATCTATATTACTACTCATATCCTTTTTTGTCAAAACAGAATTTAAATATGAACGAAAAATATTTTCATCAGTAAAGTCAAAGCTTTGCATAATGTGTCTGCTGTCATATACATATGCAGCAAATATTTTATATCGAAGGATTCTTCCTTCTTGATATATAATAACTTCATCGTGCTCTGACATATATTTTTTATCTCTGTATTTATGTAATCCTTTGAACATGGAACCATTCTTCATGTTATGTCCATATATCAAAGTATTGGGATCACTGAAATCTTTGCTGTTATAGTTCTCCGTGTAAATAGCTCCTTCTACTCGCTTGCGCCCATCTACGGTATGATTCAGATAGTAGCCATTATCACTCCCATGCTGTACGATAGGATAGTCAATCCTTGTTCCCGGAATCGTAATCCACGCGTAGACATCTGGATACTGGCTTTTAAGATTTGCAAAGTCAATCGGAATCTCTAACTCCTCAACATCCATCTGCGGCACATCTATCAAGGGTGCCATATCAAACTCGACCTTCAAATCTTCATAAACTTCTCCTGCTTTCTTTTCAGAATAATATTTATAAAAACCAATGCATCCAAAAATCAATCCTAGGATGATTAGAATAATTCCGATTGCAATTAAAATCTTTCTTCTCATAACTAATTATCCTGCAATTCTTGATAAAACATTTGAAGTATTAATTCATGTAATTGCGTCTCACTTATATGATACTCGTCAAAATCAATTCCGTCAACCTTTTCTCCCGGAATATCTGTAATTTTATTATCATTATCGTAGGTGGCTTCCAGAAGTTGTGCAAACAAATCAGTGCCCATGTTGGTAACCATATATGGTTTTACACCGTTGTACAGGTTAACTACCAATCCTGCATCATTAACTGCTTGCTTCTTTGCGGTATCCACAAATGCTTCCATAAATACCTTCTGACGATTCATACGGTCCATGGCACTTTGAGACTGCTGTGTATCTCGATAGCGAACAAACTGTTCTGCATCCACTTCTGTTATGGTTACTTCTGCACCTTCCTTGAATTTGGGATTAACCTTCTCCAATGTCTTATCAGGTACTATTAAGTTTACTCCACCAAGTACTTTAACTGCTTCCGGTATCCCATCCATATTCAAAGCACAGTACCCCTGAATCGGAATGCCATATAATAAAGTAGATATGCTCTCCTTCATCAATTGACAACTTTTTGTTTTTCCATCTCCATACAAATACTGCATATTAATATGGTCTTTTGTCATGCCAAGGTCTGTGCCATCTGCGGCATACACATGAATATTTGCAATCGTGTCACGAGGTATAGCTATGCTTTTTACCGTTTTTTTGACACGGTCATAAGACAACAGATAAATCGCATCTGCACGGCCATTCTCAGCACGTGCATGCTCACCTTCCACTGTCTCTCTGGTATCAATACCCATGAACAGGTAATTACTTAGATGTTCATTATACTGGTAAGATTTCCCATCGTACACGACAGCATTTTCCCGTCCGCTTTCCGTATATTCCGTAGAATATGTATCGTCCTTATCACGCAGAAACCGGAAGGCGATAATACCTACCAGGAAAACAAGAAGGCATATAATAATAAAAATGATTTTTTTCTTTCTATTCATAGTGTATTATTTCTTTTCTGGGTTAATATACCCACTTCCATATTCACCGTATTTACCATACTTGCTATATCTACCATATTTGCCGCCATAATATCCTTTGCCGCCATGATTTACCTTATTAAGCACCGCACCGAGAATCTTACAACCACTTTTTTCGAGTTGCGTTTTTACTTTTTGGCACAAGCGGTAACTGGTAGAATCTTTTTCAACTACAATAATAGCTCCGTCACAATACTGGCCGATAACTGCAGCATCAACTACGATACCAAGTGGCGGTGTATCTATGATTACATATTGGAATACTTGTTTAGCAGCTTTCAGCAATTGACCAAACAACTCATCCCCTAGCATTTCTGTAGGATTTGGTGCATATGGTCCTGCCAAAATCATATATACATTCTCATAATTTGTCTTACAAACAACTTCATCAATTTGTTCAACCTGTCCGCTGAGATATTGTGAAAGTCCTTTTGTTTCTTCTTGTATATTGTAACGTTCTTTGTATACAGATTTACGTATATCGGCATCAATCAGAAGCACCTTTTTTCCGGCTTTTCCAAGTTCAACAGCCAAGTTAAAGCTGATATCACTTTTCCCTTCATTTCCATGCCCACTGGTCAATAAAATAACCTTATTATTTTTTCCTGAAAATTGTACATTTGTACGTAAGGTTTTCATGGCCTCATCGTAAAAATAATCTCCAGGATTACTGTCTGTTAATGTAATACTCTTATATGCCATGTCTTACTTCGCCTTTCCTTTTAAACTCACTTTTTTTGAACTGTCTTCTTTCTTTGGTGTGTTATTTTTTTCAGGAATAACTGCCAATGTCGGAACACCTAAGTATCTTTCAATATCGTCTTCTTTTTGAATAGTATCATTCAAAAGTTCAAGAACAACAATAATTACACATACCAAAAATGCTCCTGCCAAAAATCCCATCGTCGCGTTCTTTGAAACGCTTGGACCGTTTTTGCTTCCCATCTCACCTTGTTCAATGATCTTAGGCGGAGTAACTTCCATCTTGTCCCCGATAAACTCAGACGCCACAATTGACAACTCGTCAACCACTGCTTTTGCCTGTTGTGGGTCATTCATTGTAACCGTAATGAAAAGTAAACGAGTATCTTCCGGGTTGTCAACAGAGATTCTGCCTTTTAGTGACTTGTGTCCCATCTTCAAACCAAGATTCTCAATTACATTTTCCAATACCGGACGACTGGTAATAAGTACAGAATAGTCCTTGGTAAGTGTACTTCCGATCTGTAAATCCGTCAAAGATGTCAATGTAGTCTCTTTTGTCAACACAAGCATCGTTGATGTTGATGAATATGTAGGTTCAATTTTTAAATGTGTGTATCCTGCCACAAGACTTGCTGTAACAACGGCTGCAGCAAGAATCAACCATATTCTTTTTAGTAGCGCGTAGGCAAGCCACACTAAATCAATTTCTTCTTCAAATGTTTTGTTATTTTCCATTCCCGTTTCCTTTCTTACTCTTTTATACCGTCTATAATATTCTGAGCATTACCGTATAAAAGTTTATCTTGATATTTGGAATCCAATTTCGTCTGAAACCATTCCAATCTGTCATTTGACAATGGAGGCCTTTCCTCCATATCGTGCATATCCGAAGCCACGAAGTCAATAAAACCTTTTTTTAACCATTTTTTTACTTTATTGCTCTGGAAATCGAATAAACCACCTTGAAATGAGCCTACATTCACTTGTAACAATGCACCCATTTCCTTTAATTCTTTTAACCTTTCGATATTTTCTAAGCACTGGTATCTTTCCACATGTGCAAATATCGGAAGATAACTATGAAATCTCAAATCTCTTGCCGCCTTACAAAGCGTACTATATGAAACCTGAGGTTCAAACTCAATTAACACGTAGCGACTATCTGCCATTGTAAGAATCTTACCTGCTTTTAATAGTTCCACTGTCTCTGTACTGTAATATGCCTCATTTCCGGGATAGATTGTCATAGAAACACCATACGCTTCCTGCAATCTCTTTTCTGCTTCTTTGCAAAGTTCCCGAATGGTCTCTGCCATGTCCTCTTTCTTCCAAGGCAGATAGTGGGGTGTTGCAATAATCGTATCTACACCGCAACGTGCACTCTTTGCAAGCATCTTCAAAGACATTTCCCAATCTCTTGCACCATGGTCTACACCGGGCAGGACATGGGCATGTATATCTATTTTCACATTAATCCATCCATTCTTATAAGATAGTCTTCCGAATTACCATTATATCATTTTTATAGTTGGGATTCAAGACTTTTATAATCAAGATATGATACAACTTCAACATGTGTTGTCATCGGAAATTGGTCCACCGGTTTCACTTTCTTCAATTCATATCCTTTTTCACACAGATACTTCAAATCTCTAGCAAGAGTGGCTGAATCACAGCTCACATACACAATCCGTTTCGGCTGCATTTTCACAATAGTATCAAGCAATGTCTCATCACAGCCTTTTCTTGGCGGATCAACCACAATAACATCTGCATAAGCCTTTTTACCATGTTGACGTTCATACTCAGCATAATATTCCGGTAGCACTTCCTCCGCTTTCCCCACGAAGAACTCTACATTTTCCATGTCATTTATCTTGGCGTTGTTTCTTGCATCATCTATGGCCTGTGGTACAATTTCCACTCCATATACCTTCTTTGCCTTCTGTGCAAGGAACAAAGAAATGGTACCAATTCCACAATACAAATCCCAAACCGTCTCTCCACCCGTAAGCTGTGCATATTCCAGTGCAAGTCCGTATAACGTTTCTGTCTGAGCCGGATTCACTTGGTAAAAAGACAGCGGTGAAATCTGATATTTCACATTGCCGATATAATCTGTAATGTAACTTTGTCCCCAAAGCAGGCGAATTTCTTTTCCCATAATTACGTTTGTATTTTCTCGATTGATACTATACGTAATGCTGGTCATTCCATTGATTTGCACTAACTTATCCACAAGTTTTTCACTGTGTGGCAAGTTATCCTCATTTATCACAAGGCAAACCATGATTTCCTTGGTGGTAAAACCATAGCGAATTAATACATGACGCACAAGACCCCTTTGCGTTTCCTCGTCATAAGCAGTCAAATGGTATTCATTCATAAAATCTACAATGATACCGAGGATTTCCTGATTCACAGACACCCCAAGGGCACATTCCATATTCGGAATAATTTGATGGGTACGGCCCGCATAAAATCCGGTAATAACATTACCTTCCTTGTCAGTGCCAATTGGAAACTGTGCTTTGTTGCGATAATGGAAAGGTGTGTCCATCCCACATATCGGTTCCATAACCTGGTCTAAAAATTCCGGTGTGAATCCCCCGATTCGTTCCAGATTCCCACGCACTTTCTTTGCCTTAAATGCAAGTTGTGCCTCATAGGAAAGTTCCTGTATCTGGCATCCCCCGCATTGACGTGCCACCGGGCATTTTGCCGGAACACGGTGTGGGGAATAATCCATAATCTTCAACATCTTGGCATAACCATAATTCTTTTTTGGTTTCGTAATAACCGCCTCGACAGTGTCTCCGATAATGGCATCTTTCACAAACAGGGTATATCCGTCAACCTTGCCAATGCCCTCGCCATTTATTCCAATATCTTCAATTGTAACTATGAATTTATCGTTTTTCTTCATCAATTTTACAAACTACTCTTTCTCATGTTTGAATCAAATAAGCGTTGGAAACCTAACCACTCATCCGTTTCTTTGTCTTTGAAAAGTTCTTTCAAGGTCTGCATTTTCGCATCTGTTGCATCTGCATAATGAAGTGCAACTGCTTCCGGAAGTGCAGGTTTCTTTGGCGACCCAAATTCCAATTCTCCATGATGCGCAATCACGCAATGTTTCAATTCATTTGCAATCTTTTCCGGAAAACCTTCAATATTGCGAACTCCTTCACTAATCATTTCCACTCCCATTACAATATGACCAAGCAACTGTCCTTCGTCTGTGTAATCATTTTCCGGGAAATTAGAAAGTTCTTTTGTTTTTCCTATGTCATGAAAAAGCGCCGCACTGTAAAGCAAATCCTTACTCAACAGCGGATATGCCTTTACATAATATTCACACATTTTCACAATGCTAAGTGTATGTTCTAAAAGACCACCGGCAAAGCTGTGGTGCACGCTTTTTGCTGCCGAATGTTCTTTGAAAATCTTAACAAAGGCTGCATTGTTTACAAAATAATACTCTGCAAGTTGACGTAAATATTTGTTGTCAATCTGATTGACATAAGATAACAACTCCTCGTACATGCCATCCACATTATTTTCACTGGTCGGCATATAGTCTGCTACGTTATACTCGTCTTCATATGGCTTGCGAAGCTGTTTGATATTTAACTGCAGGTTGTTGTTATAACTCACAACTTCCCCAAAAACCTCCACAAAATCCATTTCGTCATAATCCGCAATTCCGCCGGAGTTCGGGTCCCACACTTTTCCATCTAAAGTTCCTGTTTTGTCTTGCAGAACAAGATTGTCATACGGTTTACCATTTCTCGTCTCTGCAGAACGTTTCGACTTACAAAGATAAATGGAGCGCACGGAATCGCCCTCTCTTAGTGTGTTTATATATCTCATGGTAGTATTTCCTTCTTTCTATTAATCTTCTTATAAGTGTAGCATATTCCCCCTTTTCTTTGCAACTTTTATAAAGTATAATGTGAACAGATATTATTTATCAGGTGAGAAACATGAATCAAAAAACATTAACAAAATTAGAATATGATAAAATCATTGGCCTTTTAGTAGATCACGCATCTTCTGAAACAGGAAAAAACCGTTGTCGCAGTTTAAAACCAATGATTGATTTGGAAGAAATTAATACCGCGCAAACACAGACTTCAGCCGCCTTCTCTAGGCTGGTAAAGAAGGGACGACTTTCTTTTAGTGGCTGTTACTCTGTAGAGGACTCTATGATGCGTCTGGAGGTGGGCGGAACTTTAAGCATTCCGGAACTTCTTCGGGTGTGTAAACTTTGCGAGGTGGCAGGTCGAGCCAAATCCTACGGCAGGCATGATACTGTAGATGAACTAGCTGACTGTTTGGATAATTATTTTGAACAATTATCGCCTCTGACTCCCCTTGCAAATGAAATCAGGCGCTGTATTATCTCCGAAGACGAGGTTAGTGATGATGCCAGCAGTACATTGAAGCAGATTCGAAGAAACATGAGTGCAATTAATGACAAGGTGCACTCCACTTTGAATACTCTGGTAAATGGCTCCCTGCGTTCCTATTTACAAGAAGCAATTATTACCATGCGCGGGGATCGCTACTGCCTTCCTGTGAAAGCAGAATATCGCAGCCAGGTAAACGGTCTCATTCACGACCAGTCTTCTACCGGTTCTACTTTATTTATTGAACCGATGGCGATTGTGAAATTAAATAATGATCTAAAAGAACTCTACGCAAAAGAGCAGGAAGAAATTCAAGTCATTCTTGCAAAACTGAGTGTAGAGACAGCAGAATATATTGACGAAATCCGCACCAATTATGAAGTGCTTGGGGAACTGGACTTCATTTTTGCAAAAGGTGCCTTAGCGCTGTCTATGAATGCCAGTAAACCAATTTTTAATACCAATGGATATATCCACATTCGCGAGGGACGTCATCCTCTGTTAGATAAGAAGAAGGTAGTTCCAATTACCATTTATCTGGGCGGCGAATTTGACCTTCTCATCGTGACCGGCCCAAACACCGGTGGTAAGACGGTTTCATTAAAAACAGTAGGACTATTTACTTTAATGGGGCAAGCAGGTCTTCACATTCCTGCCCTTGACCGCTCAGAATTAGCAGTTTTTGAACAGGTTTTTGCTGACATCGGTGACGAGCAAAGCATTGAACAAAGTTTGAGTACATTTTCTTCACATATGACGAACATTGTATCTTTTCTACAGGATGTGGATGAACGTTCTCTTGTATTATTTGACGAATTAGGTGCAGGAACTGACCCTACCGAGGGTGCTGCTCTTGCCATTGCCATTTTGTCACATTTGCATGAACGTGGCATTCGCACGATGGCAACCACACACTACAGTGAATTAAAGGTATTTGCACTATCCACACCGGGGGTTGAAAATGCTTGCTGTGAATTTGATGTGGATACATTGAGACCAACCTATCATTTGCTGATTGGAATCCCGGGAAAGAGTAATGCATTTGCCATATCAAGCAAATTGGGACTTCCGGACTATATTATTGAAAGTGCCAAAGGGCATTTGTCGGAGCAGGATGAATCTTTTGAAGACTTATTGACGGATTTGGAAACCAGTCGTCGGACCATTGAAAAAGAACAGGCCGAGATCGTCGCATACAAACGAGAAATCGAAATATTGAAACGTGAGCTCCACACAAAACAGGAACGTTTGGACGCACGTAGCGAAAAAATTATAAAAGAGGCCAATGAGAAGGCCAACACCATTTTACGGGAAGCCAAAGAATTTGCCGATGAAACCATGAAGAACTTCCGTAAGTTTGGAAAAGAAGGTATCTCTGCCGCCGAGATGGAAAAAGAGCGAGAACGCTTGAGACAAAAAATTGCGAAAACTCAATCCGGTGTGAAATTAGAAACCAAGAAACCGATAAAACAACATAAACCGAGTGATTTCCGTCTTGGAGAGTCTGTAAAGGTTCACAGTTTGAACTTGACAGGAACCGTAAGTTCCCTCCCGGATGCCAAAGGAAATCTGTATGTGCAAATGGGGATTCTTCGCTCTCAGGTTCACATCTCTGATTTGTCAATTATCGAGGAACCAGTGACTGCAACAGAACGCCAGAGGCAACGTACTTCTTCCGGGAAAATGAAGATGAATAAGGCTATGACTGTCAGCCCGGAATTAAATCTTTTGGGCAAGACTGTAGACGAAGCAATTGCTGAGTTAGATAAATATTTGGATGATGCATACCTCTCCCATCTTAGTCCGGTACGTATTGTTCACGGAAAAGGGACCGGTGCACTTCGTGCAGGTGTGCACAATTATTTGAAACGCCAGAAACATGTGAAGTCCTATCGCTTGGGTGCGTTTGGCGAGGGTGATGCTGGCGTGACCATTGTGGAATTTGAATAACTGTTCAGAGCCAAGCAGATTTTGATAAAAAGTATGGTGAATGCTTGCATTCATGAATATCTTTTTATCGAAATCTATTTGGCGGATACGCCTCACCGAGGAAGCACATCGTGTTTTCGAGGTGGCTCTGAACAGTTATGGAATAAAAAAATGGTTACCGAACGGTAGCCATTTTTTTATTCATATTATTCTTCTACGATAGCTTCAACTGGACATTGTGCTGCGCAAGCTCCGCATTCTACACATGTATCAGCGTCGATTACGTATTTTCCATCACCTTCTGCAATAGCTTCAACTGGACATTGTGCTGCACATGCTCCACATTCTACACAATCATCTGTAATTACGTATGCCATGGTATGTATCCTCCTTTTGCAATTGACAAAGTATCTTTGTCCTTTCACTTATTCTAATACATATGGAGGAAATATACAAGGGGTTTTATTTTTTCCCTTTTGCTCTTTTATAAGCACTTAATATAATATTCTTTGCTGCCACCGCTTCTTGCTTGGTTGCCTCTCTGGTATCTCCTAACGGGTAATCCATATCTAAACTCTCGTACTTCACTTTTCCCATGGAATGATATGGTAGCACATCAAGAGCCTTCACATTCGTAAGAGTTCCCATGAATTCTCCAAGACGCTCCAAATATTCTTTATATAAAGTAATACCAGGAACAATCACATGACGAACCCAGATTGGAATACCTTTCTTATCCAAATATCTGGCAAATGCTAGGATACGTTCATTCGAGTGGGCAGTTAATTCCTTATGCTTTTCGTCATCAATGTGTTTAATGTCCAACATAACCAAATCTGTCAAATCCATTAACTTCTCGATTTTCATCATCATCTTTTCATTATCCGGCTGAAACATAATTCCCGATGTGTCAATACATGTATGAAAACCATCCTTATGCAATTTACCAAATAATTCAATTAAAAAGTCCATCTGCATCATCGGCTCACCACCGGTTACAGTAACGCCACCGGTTTTATAAAATGCTGTGTTGTTATAAAAACTTTCCAGCACTTCATCCACTGTCATCTGTTCCCCTTTATTCGGCTCCCAAGTGTCCGGATTGTGGCAATACTGACACCGCATTGGACATCCCTGTAAAAATATTACATAACGGAGCCCTGGTCCATCTACTGTTCCGCATGTTTCGATTGAATGAATATAACCTTTAGTCATGTTTTGTTACCTCTTGCCTGGGCACGGGCTTATATTTCGAACTTGTCTTTTTGCTATATTATTCTATATACCAAAATGTTTGTCTCCCATACCCTATTTTTAATAAATTTATATTCTTTTACCAACCTAATTTTCTATATGTCAAAAAACTCATTCACAGTACCCTTGTTTTGATTGAAATCAGGTTTTTCATACACGAAAACAAGCATTTCTTGCATAAAAACAGGGTATTTCAATACAATAATTTCACATATAGAAAAATCAAGATGATTTTTACAGAAATAAGTAAATTTGCGGGTATAGTACGCAAGAAATCTCCCATATACCCATAGTTACAAATAGGAGATGGAAAATCCCATCTCCTATCATTTGCTTTACATACCTTCGTGGAATGTACGTGAAATTACGTCATCTTGTTGCTCTTTTGTAAGCTTGATAAAGTTTACGGCATATCCAGATACACGCACTGTTAATTGTGGGTAGTTTTCAGGATGAGCTTGAGCATCTAATAAAGTTTCTCTTGTAAATACGTTTACGTTAAGGTGATGTCCACCTTTTTCAACGTAACCATCTAACATATTAACTAAGTTATCGATTTGTTGTTGATTTACTGCCATGTTAATATACCTCCTATATAATCTTATTCGTTGTCAATACTTTCCATAATGTTTGGAATATCTGCACATGTTGGACATTCTCCTGCAATTCTGTCAACATCTAAGTCTCCTGCGAAGATTTGATCTTCTTTACCAAGAGCACTTGGAATGATTGAGAATGTATTTGAGATACCATCTTGAGCATGTCTAAATGGAATCTTTGCTACAGAAGCAAGTGAAGCTAATGCTCCATGTGTGTCACGTCTGTGCATTGGGTTAGCACCTGGTGCCAAAGGTTCACCTAATTTTCTACCATCTGGTGTGTTACCTGTCTTCTTACCATATACTACATTTGAAGTAATTGTTAAGATTGACATTGTTGGAACACCGTGACGGTATGTGTGGTGTTTACGGATTTTGTCCATAAATGTTTTAACAACTAATACTGCTAATTCATCTACGTCATCATCGTCGTTACCATATTTAGGGAAGTCACCTTCTACTACATAATCTACTACTAAACCATCTTCATCACGGATTGGTGTAACTTTTGCATATTTAATTGCACTAAGTGAGTCAGCTACTACTGAAAGTCCGGCAATACCTGTTGCGAAGTAACGTTTTACTTCTCTGTCATGAAGAGCCATTTGAATCTTTTCGTAGCAGTACTTGTCATGCATGTAGTGAATGATGTTCAATGTGTTAACATAAAGTTCTGCTAACCATTCCATCATATCATCGAATTTCTGCCATACATCATTGAATTCAAGAACATCGCCTTCTACTGCGCGGTATCTTGGTCCAACCTGTGCTTTTGATTTCTCATCCACACCACCGTTGATTGCGTATAACAAACATTTTGCAAGGTTTGCACGAGCTCCGAAGAATTGCATTTCCTTACCAACTCTCATAGAAGATACACAACATGCGATTGCGTAGTCATCTCCATGTGTTTCACGCATCATATCATCATTTTCATACTGAATTGAAGATGATTTGATTGACATCTTAGCACAGTATTCTTTAAATGCTTTTGGAAGTCTTGTTGACCAGAGCACTGTTAAGTTTGGTTCTGGTGCTGTTCCAAGGTTATCTAATGTGTGCAAGTAACGGAATGATGTCTTCGTTACCAATGGACGTCCATCGAGACCAACACCTGCGATTGATTCTGTTACCCATGTAGGGTCACCTGAGAACAATGCATTGTATTCCGGTGTACGAGCAAATTTTACAAGACGTAACTTCATGATGAAGTGGTCAATGTACTCTTGTGCTTGTTCTTCTGTGATAACACCGTTATCCAAATCACGTTGAATATAGATATCAATAAATGTAGAAGTACGTCCAAGGCTCATTGCAGCACCATTTTGTTCCTTAACAGCTGCAAGGTAACCGAAGTATAACCATTGGATTGCTTCCTGTGCATTTTTAGCCGGTTCAGAAATATCATATCCGTAGATTTCACCGAGTTTCTGTAATTCACCGAGTGCACGAATTTGTTCTGATAATTCTTCGCGAAGACGGATATTTTCACCTGTCATTCTCTTGAGAGATGTTGCAAGCTGTTGTTTCTTGTCTTCGATTAATTTTGTTGTTCCATATAGAGCAACACGACGGTAGTCACCGATAATACGTCCACGTCCGTATGCATCCGGAAGACCTGTAATGATACCAGATTTTCTGGCAGCTCTCATCTCTGGAGTATAAGCATCAAAGACACCTTGGTTATGTGTTTTTCTGTATTCCGTAAAAATCTTAACGATTTCCGGATCTACTTCATAACCATTTTGTTCGCAAGCGTTTTGTGCCATACGGATACCGCCAAATGGTTGCAGAGAACGTTTGAATGGTTTATCTGTTTGGAAACCAACGATTGTTTCTATATCTTTATTCAAATATCCCGGACCATGTGATGTAATAGTAGATACGATCTTTGTATCCATATCTAATACACCGCCTGCTTCTCGCTCTTGTTTTGATAATTCCATTACTTGTGCCCACAATTTTGTTGTTGCTTCTGTTGGACCAGCTAAGAACGAATCGTCTCCTTCATATGGTGTGTAGTTTTGTTGAATGAAGTCACGTACGTTAATAGATGTACGGTTCCAACGACCCGGTTTAAAACCGTCCCAGTTTGAGTGCCATCTTCTTTCCATGGTAAGTCCTCCTCTTTCATGTATATATGTTTTTTGTTTTATTATTTTCAACATGCTTATTATAACGTAGATGTTTTTTTAGTGCAATACTTTGGATTGTACTAAATTGAATACAGTATACATATATTATTTTAAAAATTTAAGAAAATATTCACCCTTTTTTCTGTATTTTGGTGTATAGTGAAATATATCCTAACAAAAATAATATATGGAGGATTTAATTATGAGAAGAAAACTATCTCTTATCGCAGCAGTTCTTTGTTGTTCTTTGGCACTTGGAGCTTGCTCAAATAAGCACAATCAAACGCAAACTGACCCATCCGGGACAAGTATTGATAGAGTAAAAACAAAATTAGACGTGTTGAAACCTGTTGCATATGGCAGCGTAAATGGTTTGAGTTTGGAACCAGGTTCATACATTTCTATTATAGGTCGCTACTCCGACGATAGCTACTGGAAAGAGGTGGAAGCAGGTGCGAAGCAAGCTGTGGCAGACCTCAACAGCATGCTTGGCTACAAAGGTGACAAGAAAATCAAATTAACTTACAGTGCTCCGGAAATCAGGGACGATGTAAATGAACAAGTAAATATTTTGGACGAAGAATTATCTCGTGAACCAATTGCAATTGGTATTGCTGCTATTGACACTACCGCTTGTACCATTCAATTTGACTTGGCTTCCGAAAATAATATTCCGATTATTACCTTCGATTCAGGAAGTGACTATAAGCATGTTGCTTCTCATATTGCAACCGACAACCTTGCAGCAACCCAAACTGCTGCCACCCAATTAGCATACGAGATAGAAGAAGAAGGGGAAGTCGTCGTTTTTGTACAAGATTCCGTTTCCATGACAGCCAAACAACGATTACAAGGATTTTTAGACACCATATCTTCTAAATTTCCAAATATAAAAATTGCTGAAACTTACCGCTTCGACCAATTAAATGCGATGCGTGAAGCAATTGCAAATGAAAAGAATGCTGCGTTAACGGAAGGTGAAGAAGGGATAAAGGCAGAGTCTCTTTCACAAGAAGATGTAATTAAATTTATTATTGAAAAATATCCAAATTTAAAAGGCATTTATGCAACAAACCTTGATACAACCCAAGCTGTTGCAAAAGTCCTTAAAAACATGGAGAAAGATGATCTGAAGTTTGTTGGGTTTGATGGTGGAGAATCTCAAATGAATTTATTGCAAGATGGAACATTGAATGGTTTAATCACTCAAAATCCATACGGAATCGGCTATGCAACTGTTGTTGCGGCAGCAAGAGTTTCTCTTGGCCTACCAAATGAATCCTTTGTTAACAGCGGTTATACATGGGTAACAAAGGAAAATATGAATTTAAAAGAAATTAAAGGAATGTTATATTAGGAATTGAAAGGGGCTGTGATTGCAGCCTCTTTTTGATGCTGAAGATGGGCTCAGTGGATTGCCGGTGGTGCGGGAGGATTTTCAGTGGATTGCCGGTGGTGCGGGAGGATTTTCTATATACATAAAAATTCAATTGTCATACCCGACAGGATTGTTGGAATCGGTTAAAAGGTAGGCGGTTTTTCTATATGGAAAATAATTGCAAAGATATATCCCGTCTTACTTCTCATAAAAGGGTATGGTAGAGGACTTTTTTCCCATATGGAGAGTTCGACTACTCCAGCCAAACTCTTCTTGTAAAATGTGGGTATGGTGCAGAGGTTTTGAGCCATATAGAAATTCCAGCCCATAAATTATCTTTCTTCAGAGAACCTGCGGGTATGACGAGCAAGAAATTTTCTATCTGCCCAAGACACCAACTCATTTACAATTAAAACTACAGAAATACTTATAAAAAATAATGTTCAACAATTTTCTCGATTGTCTCTGCACACAAAGGTTCTTTTAGGGTTTCATAAGTTGTTATTAATTGAATAGATGGGATGATACCATGTGAAATGTAATTTTCGAGTTTAAGACATACGTTTTTACTATATGTAGGATCATCCATCATTCCAAAATGCTCCCAATAGTAAACATCTCCCGTTTTAGGATGGCGAATCGTGAAATCCGGATACATGTTGATTTCATCTAATTGCAAAAGAGATTCATAACGAAAGGGGATACAGTTCTTGAAAAGAAACATGTCAATAAGCATCTCCGATTTTGAGCGGACTAGATTTCCCGAATAGGATTGAATTTTTAAATTTTCTGGGTGATTATTGCATTTTTCATACGGAGCTTCCATCCAATCTTGCATTTCCTTTGATAGTGGAGTAAAAAAAGGAGCCAGTAAATCTCGATATTTTGGGGAGTTAATGAATGATTGTTCTGCTTGATATGCATTTATGTCATGGTGTCTAAGATAAAAGTTAATGGCATTTTTCTCATGAAGAAGATTCCTTAAATGAAGTGATAAATATTTCTTGTAAGCAAGTTTCTCTGCAAGGTTTCTGTCCTTCTTTGAAAGATAAGTAGGGGTGTGACCATCACTACGATACCATTTGTAGCCCTTTCCATTAGAGGCACATATTAGTTTCCCAGTAGGTAATGTATCTAGTTTTGATTGAATTGTTTGAATTTGTTCATCCAGCCGTTGGCTTTCTTTTAATATCTTTTCATGAATCATAAATTTTCTCCTTTGAATAAATATAGTTTTTGTCGAACTTTGATGGTTGATTTTTTGAGACAAAGTTTCCACCCTATGCTATGATATATACGATACATAAATCAAAAATATGATTATAGGGGGCGTTTTGTATGGGCGAAGTTCGTTACATGATTTCAGAAGCTTCCAAACGTGTCAATGTGGAAACTCATGTTCTTAGGCATTGGGAGGAAGAATTGGGACTTAAAATTGGACGTACTGAAATGGGGCATCGTTACTATACAGAAGAAGATGTGCGGTTGTTTAACTGCATTAAAGAACTCAAAGAACAAGGTATGCTTTTGAAAGAGTTAAAGGATTTAATTCCTGATATGCTAAAGGCCAAAGCAAAAGCAAATGAACGCAAGATGAATAAAGAAAAAGAGGAACAAAAACATATGTCAGAATTGCAGATGGCCCTACTTGAAAACAATCAGATATTGCAAGAAGCTATAATAAGGGAAATGGGATATTTGTTCCAGGCGCAAGATTTGCAGGAGGAAGAACGATATAAGAAACTTGATTATTTGATTCGTCAACAACAATCATATCGTAAAGAATACGCAAGGTCAACACCTTTAAGACAATTAAGAAAAATATTTGAAGGATAGGGGGATTGCTTAAGCAGTCCCCTATCCTTTTCAACAGCATTTGTTATCTAACTTTCTGTGGCGCTAATTGGTGTCTTGGGTACATAGGAAATTTCTTACTCGTCATGCCCACAGGCTCTCTGAAGAAAGATAATTTATGGGCTAGATTTTCTATATGGCTCAATACCCCTGCACTATACCCGCATTTTACAAGAGGAGTTTGGCGGGAGTTGGCAAACTTTCTATATGGGAGAAAAGTCCTCTACCATACCCTTTTTGAAAAGTAAAACAGGATATATCTTTGCAATTATTTTCCATATAGAAAAACCGCCTACCTTTAACCCGTTACAACAATCCTGCAGGGTATGGCATGCAAATTATTATGTATATAGAAAATCCCCCTGTGTCTCGCCGGTATTATGCCTAAATGCTGCTCCCAAACACCCAAAAAGGAGATTGCATTGCAATCCCCTTTTTTACTCTTTTAAATAATTCGCAAATTTGGTGTACTGTGGTAACCAAGTCAGATTAATGGTTCCAATCGCACCATTTCTCTGTTTTCCGATAATAATCTCTGCCACATTTTTCATTTCCGTGTCCTTATTATAGTAATCATCACGATATATGAACATTACCACGTCGGCATCCTGTTCAATCGCTCCGGATTCACGAAGGTCAGACATCATCGGACGATGGTCCGGACGTTGTTCTACTGCCCGGCTAAGCTGTGACAATGCGATAACCGGCACATTCAATTCCCTTGCAACCCCTTTCAATGCTCTTGAAATTTCAGAAATCTCCTGTTGTCTTGACTCGCTTCTTCCTCCTACACGTCCCGACATCAATTGAAGGTAGTCAATAATAATCAGATCTAAACCATGCTCCAATTTCATCTTACGACATTTGGAACGTAATTCAGAAATAGAAATTCCCGGCGTATCGTCAATCATCAATTTTGATTTTCCGATAGTACCTGCACTTTCAATCAGTTTTTCCCAGTCGGAATCTTTAAGATTACCGGTACGAAGGGATTGTGCATCTACTTGTGCCTCCAATGCAAACAAACGGTTAACCAATTGTTCTTTTGACATTTCCAAACTGAAAATTGCAACGGATTTTTGAACCTTAAACGCAACATGCTGAGCAATATTCAGCACAAACGCGGTTTTTCCCATGGAAGGACGGGCTGCAACTAAAATCAAATCTGAATTTTGCAAACCTGCAGTCTTATAGTCCAAATCTAAAAATCCGGTTGGAATGCCTGTTACACTTCCTGCATTTTTAGATGCCATTTCTATCTTGTCAAGGGCATTAAGTACAACTTGCTTAATCGGGACAAAGTCTCCGGTATTTCGTTTTTGAACCAATTCAAATACCTTCTTCTCCGTTGTTTCCAACACTACTTCCATCGGTTCTTTCCCCAGATAGCACATGTTTTCAATTTCTTCGTTTAACTTAATCAAACGGCGAAGCATTGCCTTATCAGCAACAATTTCTGCGTAGTACTTTACATTGGCAGATGTCGGAACCGCTGCAACTAAATCACGCACAAATTCCAAACTGCTAATTTCTGCAGGCACATCCTTTTCTTTCAGACGACTCTGCAAAGTAACAAGGTCTACCGGCTTACCTTCATTATATATCTCCACAATTACTTCAAAAACCACACCATATGCTGACTGATAAAAATCAGCACCGGATATAATCTCTGAAGATGTCAAAATAGCTTCCTTGTCCATCAGCATTGCACCGATAACCGCTTGTTCTGCTTCGATACTATGTGGCAGTACTCGTTTAATGAGTGCTTCATCCATAGTTTCTGCCTCCTATTCTTCCGTAACAATCACTTTTAACTCTGCAGTAACTTTTTGATGCAATTTCACAGGAACCATGTGTGTGCCTAATGTTTTAATTGCATCTTTGAGCTGGATTTTCTTCTTGTCAATGTCATATCCCATCTGCTCTTTTACTGCTATCGCAATTTCTTTAGTAGAAACCGACCCGAAGGTTCTTCCACCTTCGCCGACTTTGATTTTTACTTCTACTTTTCCTGCTTCTACTTTTGTAGCAAGTTCTTTGGCCTCATCCAAAATCTGTTTTGCAACTTTTTCTTCATTTGCTTTCTGTAATTTCAAATCATTCAGATTCTTGCCGGTTGCTTCCAACCCCAATTTTTTCGGTAATACAAAGTTTCTGGCATAGCCATCACTTACATTTACAATTTCACCTTTTTTGCCAAGTGATTTCACATCTTCTAACAAAATTATTTTCATTTCTAAATATCTCCTTCTGCAATCATCGTATCAATGGTCATCTTAAGGGCCTTGATTGCTTCGTCCATATCTGTGTGTTGGAACTGCGTTCCGGCAGTGTTGATATGACCACCGCCACCCAGTCTCTCCATAACAATCTGGACATTGACTTCATCAATTGCACGCGCACTCACGTAAATCTTCCCATAATATTCAGTCAAAACAAAAGAAGCTTTAATACCATTAATATTAAGGAGTTCGTTTGCCGCCTGTGCACCGATAATCGTCGGACTGTCTATTGTTTCATTTTCAAAACGAGCGATCGCATACTCCTCGTGATAAATCTCTGCACTGCTGACAATTTTTGATTTTTCACGATACCAATCCAAATCATCCCTAAACACCTTTCTGACGTGTGTAATGTCTGCACCACAACGACGAAGGAATGCTGCCGCCTCAAAGGTTCTGACACCGGTTCGACTCATAAAATTGTTCGTATCAATCATAATACCGGCATACATACTGTCTGCTTCAATATTGGAGATTTTAATATCATCAGCAATATACTGAAGCATTTCTGCAACCATTTCACAAGCAGATGATGCATACGGTTCAATGTACGATAAGACTGTATTTTCAATGATATCATTTGACTGTCTATGATGGTCGAATACTACAACAGTTTTTGCCTTTTTCAGCAATTCCGGACAATCTGTCATTTCCGGACGATTGGTATCAACAACTACTACCATCGTATTGTCATTCATAATGTCATGTACTTCTGACGACTTGACGAACATATTATTTGGATAATTTGCACTTTCACAAAATGCATTGTAGAACGGGCGTACTGAGGACGTAATCTCATTGAGCACAATATAAGCTTTCTTCTCCATAGATTGCGCAGCTCGATAAATACCAATTGCAGCACCAAATGAGTCCACGTCTGCAATTCGATGTCCCATAACAATGAGCTGGTCCTTCGACATAATAAACTCTCGCAATGCCTCTGCTTTTACACGAGCCTTCACGCGGGTATTCTTTAATGTCTGTTCTCTCTTGCCACCATAATATGTGATATTGCTACCATTTTTTACAACTGCCTGGTCACCACCACGTGCCAACGCAAGATCGATTGCCACACGAGCATGGTTGTAACTTTGCCCATAAGTCTCTGTCGAAAGCCCCATGCCAATACTTAAGGTAACCGGTCTGGTATTCCCAATATTTACACTCTTAGCTTCTTCTAAAATGGCAAATTTACCCTTCACCATTTCTTTAAAAAACTTCTGTTTTACAACGAAAAAGTATTTATCCTTTTCCATCTTTTTCACAAGACCGTCAAAATTTGATAAATACTGGTTTACCTTTCGGTCGATCAAAGCAATGAGAAGTGATTGACGTACTTCCTCCACGCTCTCCATTACCTCTTCATAATTATCAAAATAGATCAGTCCCGATACTAACTTCTGTTCTTCGTTTTCACGAATATAGAAGTTGAGTTCTGTTATATCTTCCAGTGTGACCGTAACAAAATATTCTTTTCCTTTCGGAAGACCGAATACACTCTCTGTATCATTCAGCATGTCTACCGGAATCTTTTCCAAAATAGCACGATAGTCCCGATTTCCAAACTGAACTTCCATTTCAACATTTTCCTCGCCCCTTGGGAAAACACTACGGTTTAAATCATGGATATAATTACTCAGATACTTATTAATCACTGAATCATATCCAAAAATTTTCTCAAACCGCTCATTTGCCCAAACAACCTTTCCATCATCCATCAGTACTGCATGCGGAAACGCGATTTCTTTAAGAAACGTATTCTGTAAGAAACCATATTGTTCCGCAATCCCTTTTGGATTGGAAATTACCAGCGTTTTATTGTGAAAATACATAAGCAACAAAACCACAACGTATCCCATTGTAAAGCCGCTCATCACAATACCCGCTTTCGGTTCCACAAAGAACATTGTAACAGTCATCGCAATCATGAAAAGCGTCATGACTGCCGGCCATTGTTTCAGCCAATTCAACAATTTTTTCATATTATTCTCCGTATCCGTTTGGATTGTTTGATTGCCATCTCCATGAATCTTCACACATTTCATCTAAGCCTCGAACAGCTTCCCATCCGAGTTCTTCTTTCGCTTTTGTCGGATCTGCATAACACATCGCAATATCCCCTGGTCTTCTGTCCAAAATCTTATATGGAAGGTCGTGTCCACATGCTTTGCTAAATGCTTTCACCATATCAAGAACCGAATATCCATTTCCGGTACCAAGATTGTATACACACACTCCCGCTTTGTTCTCGATCTGCTTTAATGCCTTCACATGTCCAATTGCAAGGTCAACTACGTGAATGTAATCACGTACACCTGTTCCGTCCGGAGTATCGTAGTCATTACCAAATACACCGAGGAACTCGCGTTTTCCAACTGCAACCTGTGTAATGTATGGCATTAAGTTGTTTGGAATTCCCTTTGGATCCTCTCCGATAGTACCGCTCTTATGCGCTCCAACCGGATTGAAATAACGCAGAAGTACCACATTCCACTCTGGGTCAGCTGTGTGGAAATCAGTTAATATTTGCTCCAACATAGACTTGGTCCATCCGTAAGGATTGGTGCATTGTCCCTTCGGACATTCCTCTGTGATTGGAATGAATGCAGGGTCTCCATAAACAGTTGCTGAAGAACTGAAAATAATGTTTTTTACACCTGCTTTTCTCATTGCATCACACAATACCAAAGTTCCATTAATGTTATTGTCATAGTACTCCATTGGTTTTGCAACCGATTCGCCTACTGCCTTTAATCCGGCAAAATGAATCACAGCTGTAATGTCTTCTTTGTCAAAAATTGCGCTCATCGCCTTTGCATCGCGGATATCCGCTTCATAGAACGGAATCTCCTTTCCAACGATTTTCTCCACACGTTTCAAAGATTCTTTACTTGAATTACACAAATTATCTGCTACTACTACATCATATCCTGCATTGATAAGTTCAATACATGTATGACTCCCGATATATCCTGCTCCACCAGTTACTAAAATTGCCATTTTAAATCCTCCTTAAGCCATTCTATATATTGTATTTCTTAACGATATCTTTCATGATATCCCATTTCGCTTCCATATCTTGAATAAGTTTAATATGTGTACGACACCTATCCAGATTATGCCCTTCGCGATGAGTTTTAAAATAAACATCCCCTTGCAAATAATCTGTAAGGAAACGCATTCCGCACTCATAGGTCATGACCTTTGCGCCCATCGGTAATAACTCAATCTCTTTCGGTGTCAAACTTCCGCCACAGCCTTCAATAAATCCTTTGACATAAACATCAAACAACTCCATGCTACATGAAACCTTATCCAAATCCTTTTCGTCTTCAGCAGCCGTATTGGCACCATAACGAATAGAATCACCGAAATCATTCATTGCAAGCCCCGGCATTACAGTATCTAGGTCTATGACACAGATTGCCTTTCCTGTTTTATTATCAATCATAACATTGTTAAGCTTGGTATCATTATGTGTAACACGAAGTGGAATCTCGCCTTTTTCCAGTAAATCACCAAAGACTCCTGCAACATCTTCTCGTTCTAGGTAAAAATCAATCTCTTCCTGAACAGATGCAGCTCGTCCACACACATCATCAGAAACCGCTTTTTTAAAGACCTCAAATCTTGCTTTTGTATCGTGGAAACCTTCTATCGTCTCGTGCAGTGTGTCTGCCGGATAGTCTGCCAACATTCGTTGGAAATTACCAAATGCAAAAGCACTCTGATAAAAATCATCCGGACACCTTACTTCATCATAAGTTACAGAGTCCTCAACATAATTGACACATCTCCAATATTGCCCTTCTGAATCTAAGAAATATGGCAAATCTTGTTTGCTATTAATAACAGTCAGTGTTTCTCTAGTTGGGTCTCCCCCTTCTTCTTCAATCTTTTTACGAAGGTAAGAGGTAACCTTTAACATATTTTCCATCAATTCAACCGGCTTTTTAAAAACCGACTTATTCATACGCTGCATGATAACGCGTCCCTCGGTCTCGTCATCCTTGCGAAGTGTCATCAAAAAAGTATCGTTGATATGTCCACTGCCAAATGGAATACCGGACATCACCATACCCTTTAATTTGAAGTTAACAAGCGCTTCTCCACGTCCACACCAAACTTCCTCCGGATATACACCATTGTCCTTCATGGTCTTAATTGCATTCACAACTACCGGCTTGTCTTCCTTGTAAGTAACTCCATGCCATCTATCTTTCGATGTAAGCACCTTTACCGTCGCCTTATCTGCTTCCAACAAACTTGTCACCACAGATGGAAGATAGTATTCACACTTCAATGGATTGTTCTTTAATCCTTCTTCTAAAAAGGTTGCAAAACCTTTCTTAATCTCTTGAAGAAAGCTTGCTGAGAATCCCCAAAGATTCATGGATACTACACTATCCATTGCAATGTTGGTCCAAGTTTCTCCATCATCTTCTGTAAATGCAGCTCCGTCCCCTCTTCTCTCGATTCTGGTACGTTCTACTACTTTTACCAAATGGTCATTCTCATCCAAAGTACAGATACCACGGGCAACATGACCATTCTCTGTCAATGTATTTTCCAATTTATAGCCAACCATTGCATAACGATACTTATCATCATCCTGATTGCGTGTTAAAAACTTGAAAATCTTATGGAATGCATCCCTTCCATAATAGTCATCCGCATTGATAACTGCGAATGGTCCTTCGATTTCATCAATTGCACTAAGTACTGCATGTGCTGTTCCCCAAGGCTTTACTCTGCCCTCCGGCACCTCAAATCCTTCCGGAAGATTATGTAAATCCTGATACACATACGCAACCTCGATTTCCTTAGCAATACGGTTGCCGATTGCATCCCTGAAATCTGCTTCGTTCTCTTTCTTTATAATAAATACAACCTTCTCGAATCCGGCTCTCTTCGCATCAAATATGGAAAAATCCATAATAATATGACCCTGTTCGTCTATCGGGTCAATTTGTTTTAATCCACCATAACGGCTTCCCATTCCAGCCGCCATAATCACCAAGACTGGTTTACACATCGAAATGTCCTCCCAAAATTGCACACTATAATAGACTATTATAGTATATTCAGGGGAAATTGTAAATAAAGAGTTTGCTTGCAAACTCGTCGCGCGAGGTGCGGTTGCGCAGCAAAGAAAGACCAACTATTCTCTCGAATAATTGGTCCTTGAATTCTTATCAACTCAGCATCGACAAATAGTAAACCGGAATTGCTGACCAGCCGTGGCACAAGCTACCTGCTCCGCCAAAATCTTCCCAGCCTTTTTCCGTTTCCCAGAAAGTCGTTGCTCCCTGCTTTAACATATTTCCATATTTTTTACGCATATCATTCATAATAAATGCTTTATACGATGGTTCAACCTTAAGCAACGCATCATAGTAAAACGTATTCATAGACAAAGTGACTTGAATCAAACTCTTATCATGAATAATCCGCTCTGCCAGTTCTTTTCCACCAAATCCAATCAAAATAGCAAAGCTATTTCCCAATTGGCTGTAATGCTCTCCATTTGTACTCAACTTATACAAACGTTTTTTCTCATTGTAAAAAGTATGATGTATTGTAGCTAGCATTTCTTCATTTAACAAATCAACTTCATATAGCGATTTATAAGTATTACAAGCGAGTATGTACATACAGTTTAAAATTAAATCATACTGTTTTTCATACGGTTCATTCGGCTGACGCATCGTATCCTGCCCATTATTACTCGCTTCACTCCACTCGTAAAAATTCCAATACGGATACGGGAAATTTGGAATCAATCCAGTTTCGTCAATACTGCTCTTAAAAGCATTCATAATTCGATCAACAACAGGCTTTAGTTGTTTCAACACCTTATAATCCTCTGTATGCTGAACATATTCTGATATTTGGATTAGGTATACCAGCGAAAAAAAGGGGATCGGCACATCCAAACCCGCCGGAAAACACAGGCTCAAAAGTCCGTCCTTTCGTTGCCCCTGCGCAACAAATAAAAGATTCTCTCTCTGATACTGATGTCCTTTAAATGCATAATACCCACACAACATCTGATTACGGCTATCAAGCGTATACATTGCCTGTTCTCGCCACGGACAGTCCTCATAATGTTCATGCATACATTTTTTAAGCGTATTCACAGATGTATCATATATCTGCTGTAATTCCTTGTCAGGGAAGATACGCTTTTGCATGATAACTCTTTTGTCTGTTCTCCTTAATCCGATAAATCCAAGCTGCAGGGGATATTCACATGTTACTTGCAAATAACGTCCAGCCAATCGTCTGAAAGGATTCAAATATCTATTATCGCCTTGTTTTGCTCGAAATTCCACGCTGAAATCTCTTTCATCTATGTGTTGTAAAACACACCCATCTGCCAAATGTTCTCCATATGCGATTAGAATTTCCTGTTCCTTCGGACTCTCAAATTCCAAATCCAAAAAACCAACCTCTTCCTCTCCCATATCAATTAGATAACCGTATTCCGTTTCACTTACCTTACACCTAGTTCTAGACCCCAGATAAATTGGACCCGTTTTCCTAAGATATAATCTTGGAATTATATTTCTTTCTACACTCGGCTGATAAGCTTCCTGGTTCTCTATAGAATTGTCATAATAAAAGCTTAATCCCAACTGATTTGTGATTGTTTTGCAATAACCATTACGATAATTCTTATGAATGCGAGAAAGAATATTCTTATTACTCTCTAACAGAACTGTCTGGTCTTGCACAATCTCAAAAAACACGCCGGCATCATCTTTTACATAAGTCTGGCTATCCACGCCAATATACCACACAATGATTTTTATTTTATTGTTTGCAGTGCAAAATCTGGAAATATCCTTTTTATCATACATCTTGTACCAAGGATAATCTGCATCCGCACCAAAGAACACTAATTCATCGTTTAGATAGACAGCAAAATGCCCATCACAAGCAATGTTCATAATTACCTTCTTATTAGAAATCGTTTGAAACTCGCCAACGAATTCTACATAAGTATCTGCTTGATTTTGTTCGTTTACCCAAATTGTTTTTTTATTCATTAACATATTATTCTACCATTTCCAAACCCAATATATTGCAATAAGCCTCAAAATATCGTTTCCCAAGTGTATGCAATGCATCTCTGCAAAAATGAATATCATCACCATTTCCCAATTTTTGATTATTAGACAATAGATCCGATGTCTCTACAAAGCCATACTTTTCACCCGAAAAGACCTCTCTTATGACCTTTACAATTGGACTGCACTGAGAAAGATTCTTGCTTTTCCACTCATTGCAAAAGTCGCCTGCAATAAACGGCGCATCTTCGCAATGATATCTCTCACGTACGGTATGCATCGTTTTCGCAAGCTGCTCTTTATAATGTTCCGGCGTGTTTCCTTCGAAAGCATCATGTTCACCCTGATGCCATAGAAAAGCAACGATTCTGTTACTTTCATGCAACGTCAATGCATACTCTACCATCTCGTGCATTCTCTCTTCAACCACGCAACCTTCTCCCCATTGTTTTTGCTGGAATCCTGTACCGCCTAGGGCTGCTCTGACAATAAGTATTTTACGCCCTTTTTCAAGCAAACCCGACTTGATATATTGTTCTGCAAAGAGCAAAGTCAAATCTCCGTTTTTGCCATTTTCGGTTATACGCTCTCTTGCAATGTCAATTGTTAAAGTTTTATCCGGGTAAGAAATATCTCTATAACCTTCTCCCATAATATCGCAAACTTGCCCAGTTAAATATAAGATGTCTTCATTTTCCTTATAATCTTCATATACAGGACCATGGCCAAATCCTTGTGCATTTGACTGGCCTGCTATGATAACAATATCATAGCCTTTAACATTTTGAGTATTCTCGTACATGTTACCTCACTCCTATTATCAAAAAATTTATGTCAGGAAGTTTCATTTGCAAAATCTGTCACAAGCAAATTCTGTATGTCCAAATCGCCTGCTCCTGCGATTATAACCGTCTTTTTCTCCCCTGCTTCTATATCAAAATAATTATCTGAAAATACATAGTTCGCATTATCCTGAAAACGCAAAGTAATTCCTTTTGCAAAACGATTTGCTTTCAATGTTACAAACAATTTGTTTCCCTCTTGTTTCACATCATAAACATAATCACTTTCAAAAGTATATCCACTCCACATGTTATAGGAATAAACAGTCGTATATTCTTCTCCGTTTAAAATTCCTTTTGCATACAGGTATGTATCCGGCTTTTTAAAGTTTTCCACAATTTCTTCAAAGAACACATCATTCATCCCCAAAACAATTTGAATGTTTCGATTCCAAAGAACCTGTCCATTCAAATCCTTCATTCCAAACTCAACAGCACCCCTTAACTCCTTGCAAGTATCATTGATAACGCATAATTTTGTATGATAGTCTGATGTCTGTACAAAGGTTAAAAGAATCGGCGCAAACGAGCGTTTCATCTGATAGTAGACTTGTTTTGGCTCACAATAATAATCTACAACTGACCAATTCCCAGATGGCCAACAATCGGAGTACATCCAGTTCATAAATCCCCATGTTGTCCCCTTGTTGCTTCTTGCATACTCAAGCTCTGCACGCATCACTTCCGCATGTGCCGTCATGCCCTTGCAAATAAAGTCTTCTATGTTCCTACATGCTCCATATAATGCTGTGGCGTACTGTTTCTGCCTCTCGGCAAACGGAACAACTACTTCTGCATACGGATTATCCATCAACCTATCATCCCAGTATTCGTTTATTGGCCATATCTTATCAGCCGGAAACATCTTCTTTACAGATTCTAACGAACCAGGTCCCATCACTGCACACTCGGATACGAAAGACGCAACTGTACTGCTCACAAAATCTCGATACTTATCAACACCTTCCTGCAAGCTCACTTCAAAGGAAGTGGTATGTGAATCTCCAGAAGTAGTCTCATTTCCCAAATCATTCATTCCAAATGGGCTTTGTTTGACATATGGTCTGCTCTCGTCCAAATTCGTAATCAGCCCTCGAAGTATAACCTCCATAAAGTAATCACCATGGGAAGGCTGTTTACAAAGCGTTCCCACTTTTTCATTACCACCACTCCATAATACAATACACGGATGGTTGCGAAGTCTCTTGATTTGATAAATGATTTCCTTCTTGACGTTTTCAACAAAACCTGGTCTGTCTTCCGGAATATCTGCGCAGGCAAACATCATGTCCTGCCATACCATCATTCCCAATTTGTCACAAATCTCATAGAAAGCATCGTCTTCATAGACGCCACCGCCCCAGACACGCAACATATTAAAGTTGCCTTGTTTCGCAAGTGTCAGTAGTTTTTCATATTTTTCTCTGGTTGCTTCTCCAATAAAACATTCTATTGGAACCCAATTAGAACCCTTTGCAAATACAGGTACACCATTTACGATAAACTTGCACTCTAATCTATCTTCTGCAACTGGCTTCTTTGATAAGGAAACCTCTCGTATAGCAAGCTTTCCTTCCTTACAATCAAGCACCTCATCATTTCGCAGAAGCTCGACTTTGTAGGAATACATTGGTTGTTCTCCATATCCGGAAGGCCACCAAAGTTCTGGTTTTGGAATTTTGAAATTGGCAAAATTATTTTTATTCTTTACCAATTGTTCATATGTAATTGCATTGTCAACTGTGATTTCTTCGTTCGGTCTAGTTGCCACACGATAGCGCAAAACGGTGTTCAATGAATCTTCATCTACTTCCTCGATTATCTTTCCAAAATAATCTCTCATCGGTTTCGTATCATAATTCAATTCTATATTTAACTGAACATTTCCGTCTGTGTAGGAACGATAACTAGTGTCAACAATACGATGTTTACTAACACCCGTAAGCCACACGGCTCTATAAATTCCATATCCCGGTAAGTTTGGCGCCCAATCCCATCCAAAATGACATTGCGTCTTTCTGATAAACAAACGCTCCGTATTAAAGATTCCAAAATGACCGTCTGTATTTATTTCGGCCATTTTCTTTTTGGTGGAAATCATACGTACTTCTAGAACATTATCTGTCCGTTTTACATATTCTTTCACACGAAATTCGTATTGTAGGAACATATTCTGTGTTATGCCTAATACTTTCCCATTTAATAGAATTTCCGCAAAAGTATCAATCCCATCAAAAGTTAAGAGTATCTCGTCCTGATTAAAAATCTGCTCATCCACATCAAACATGGTCTGATATACAAAGTCAGACTCTATAATCCAACCCAATTCCTGATGGTTGATTCCATAATAAGGTTCCTTAATTACTCCTGCCCGATGCAAATCAGCCGTAATATCTCCCGGTACTTTTGCCGGAGCAGAATGACCATTGTTATATTTAATTCTCCAATTTTTATCTAATTTATATCTCATAAATAAAATCACCTGCTAATTTAGATTCAAATCTTATGACGTGCTCTCTAAGATTCCCTTGAGATATCCAATGGCATATAATCTTCCCTGTGCATCATACCCTTGATTGACCACATCTTCTCCAACCATAGTTGGCACATGGTCTACGCGAATCGGTACATTCACTCCACACTTTTTATACAACTTCATAATCTCTGCCATTTTAATCTCACCATTATCATGGAAAGTCTCACGGTAATCAGTAAGTGTACCTGTTGTATTTCTGAAATGAACAAAGAAAATCTTTTCCGCAAGTGCCGGAATCACCTTGTACAAGTCTTCGCCCATAATATGGTATGTCGCCTGACACATTGTTACACCAAGATTCTTACTAGGTACAATCTTGTTAATTGCTCTGTCAATGTTTTCGTAACTTGTCATGATTCTTGCCACATTTCCAAGCGACATCGGTGGGTCATCTGGATGAAGCGCCAGGTTGATGCCATACTTTTCAGCATATGGAATCACTGCCTTCAAAAAGTATTCATAATTATCCCACAATTCCTTTTCTGTGATACAAGCATCTGTCGGTACGAAGTCTTCCAATTTGAAGCCTGTAACTTTAGCACCGCCACGTTCCAAAATGGTCTGATTGCGATACCAACCGATATGAGCCATCCAGTTAAAACAGATACAACGGATATCTAATTTGTCCATGATTGGGAACATTTTAATCACCTTCTCGATGGACTCATCTCGTTTTTCGTCACCTGCTTTGATATGGTCGTGAAGTTCATTTGGCATCGGTTCAATAATAACCGGTTTGATTCCAAAGTTTACGAAATCGTCATAAACTTGTTGCCAGTGGGATGCATTTGTCAAATCAAACTCACCCGTTTCTGGAAGTCTGATAACCCCATGCTCCACACCGCATTGCCTTGCAATATCCCAAGTGGAATCCTTTGGATATCTGAAGTAATCTGCTAAAATCATATTGACTCCTTCCTTATACACCACTGAGGGTTAAGAATCCGCCGTCAACCGGAATCGTCACACCTGTTACAAAGCTTGACATTCTGTCATCTAAGAGGAATTTCACACAACCATACATATCCTGCGCCTGACCAAATTTACCCATTGGTGTATGACCGATTACTTTTGAACCTCTTTCTGTCAACCCTGTTTCTACTGTTCCCAAAATTTTTACAGAACGTTCATTTACTACAAATCCTGGTGCAACTGCATTGATACGGATTCCTGTTTCTCCAAAATATGCTGCCAAGGATTGTGTAAAGTTTGCTACTGCAGCCTTACTCATGGCATAAGCAAAGTTTCTAGTAAGTGGACAGTATGTGTTCATAGAAGCAAAGTTTACAATACTTCCTTTCCCCTCTTTTACCATATATTTTGCAAATGCAAGGATTGGATATACGGTTCCCATTGTGTTGATTTGAATAACACTTTCAAACGCATCCATATCTACATTGTAGAGACCTTTCAAATCTTCCGGTTTGTTTTCATCTAATTCTCTTGGATCAAATTTTGCAATGTTTGGCTGTGCCAAAGCGTTGTTACCGCCCGCACCATTTACCAAATAATCTACCTTTCCATACTCTGCGATAATACGGTCAGCAAGTTTATTAACATCTTTCTGTTCAGCAACATTACAGATATAGCAGGCACATTTGCCACCTTCTGCCTTGATTTCTTCTGCGACCTTCTCTAATTTTTCTATCGTTCTACCTACAAGTAAAACTGTTGCACCTTCCTTTGCAAGTCCTTTTGAAACTTCTGAACAGATAACACCGCCTGCTCCTGTTACAACTGCGATTTTATCATTAAAATATGTATCCATTTTTCTCCTCCTATAAAGCTGTCTGAGTATCGTTAGGATCGCCATTAATGGCCATATCATACTCTTTTGACCAGTCAAGGTCACGGTATTCTTCTCCTCTAGGGTCTGTCTGAATCCATTCGGTCAGCATATCTAACATTTCTACAGTCCAAGTATTTCTGTCAATCTGTGCCGTTGTAAACTTGCCCTGCCCAATCATCTCAAAACCAAAATCATCCTTTACATGCGTCTTTGCAGCACCTTCTACTACTTCAGCAACTAAGTGTGCCGGGATGAACAGAACGCCACCGCCTGCTCCAAATACGATATCTCCTGGTAAACAAACTGCTCCGCCAAAGTTTGTGATATCATTGTAGTCTTTCATAACAAACTCACGAATCGGTGTTGGGTCTATTCCTCTGTAGTACACTTGTACATCAGGAACTGCTTTCATCTGTTCTACGTCACGAACGCCGCCCCACACAACAGCTCCGCCGTTTTTCGTTCTTTTCTTAATGGCTGTAGTCAGGTTTCCACCAAGGAAAGTCCCTTTATAAATCTTGTCATACATATCGCAAACAACCACGTCACGTTCCATAAGGTTATCAATTACCCATTGATTGTAGTTTCCTTGTCTTCCGTCTTCCGCTCCTCTTGCAAATTGGAGTTCATGAAGGTCTGGTCTTGTAGGACAATAGGTACAAGTAACAGCTCTACCTACCAACTTTCTTCCATCATCATGAAGTGGTGTTAAAGGTGCAAGTCCACCGCCTACGAATTGATTTTCATATCCGAGTACATAAATCGGTTTCCATACTTCTTCCAATGTCATTCCATAAAGTGCATCCAAATATTTATCCGCTACCTTTGGTCTTCCATCTGGAAGTCTTTCTCCCTTCCACTGTGGTGTAAGTGCAATAATTCTCTCTCTATCATTGAAATGCATACTATTTTTCCCCCTTAACTGTTCTCTCTGCATTGTGGTAACACATATTTCTAATCATCTCTGATAAAATTTCCATATCTTCAGGCAAAATACCCTTCTCTACTTTTTCTCCTATCCAATTACAAAGAATACGTCTAAAATAATCATGTCTGACAAATGACAATAAACTGCGCGAGTCTGTTGTCATTCCAATAAATGTAGATGCCACACCAAATACCGATAAGTGGTCTAACATCTCTGTCATTCCTTGATAGTGGTCGCACCACCACCAAGCAGGTCCTTGACTGACAATAGCCGCCACTCCGTCCTTACTGTAAGAGCCGGATAAAATCGACATGACTGCATTATCAGCAGGATTTAAGGTGAATAGCAAGGTCTTTGGAAGTCCATATTCCTGCTTTTCAATATCATCCAGCAAACTTGTGAGTGCCTTCACATTTACCGGATGCCCGATAGCCGCATAACCACCTGCTGGTCCTGCCACCTTGCGAAGTCTCGTACTTGTACTTCTCTTCGCGCCGATATGTAATTGCATCGTAAAACCATTCTTTGAGTAAAGTCCTGCAAGTGTCTTTAAAACTCTAGAAGAAAGTTGCAATTTATCTTGCTCTGACAATTCTATTCCTTGAAGAACTTTTACGAAACGTTCCTCATTTTTTTCATCGTCTGCCACATAATCAAATCCATCATCCAATGCATGGTCGGAGTATTTACAACCTGTTTCCACAAAGGCCTCCAGCCTTTTTTCAATTGCACATTCAAAATCCGCCAGACTTTGGATTGGCATATTCGTCACTTGTTCTAATTTTTCGACAAACGACTTGTTTACACCAACAATGTCGTCTCCTCGAAGGGATGGACAAATACCTTTTGATTTGTCAAAGTTTGATAAATCTTCAATAAGCGATGCACATGGAGCACTGTATTCGATGTTGAACTTATCTAAAATCTTTGTTGCCGATAAGTTTCTTACTTTCTCATTTACTTCATCCCAAACTTCTTTGGCATTTCTCGTAAACGGATAAATCTCCATTCCAAACACGGTGTCAAATTCCATCATGGACCAGTCAAACAGCGGGTTGCCTGCTAATCTTGGAAGACATCCGTACCATTTTTCAAACTTTTCATAATCACTTGCATCACCTGTAATGTATTTTTCAGGAATGCCAAGAATTCTCATTGCTCTGTGCTTGTATGGGTCTACACTCACCCACAACTGTGTAATATTATCAAACTTTCTGTCAGAAGCAATATCTGCTACTGATAAGTGATTGTGATAATCAATAATTGGTAGTTTTGCTGCAACATCATGATATAAGTGTTTCGCCACTTCACTATTCAATAAAAAATCTTCCTTCATTCTGCACCTCCGTATTTACTCCGTCTGTCCCAAAAGACTTCTGGTAGCATAGAGTCTTTGTTTTACATCCATTTTCAAATCACCACGATACCAATTCTCGAAAATACCGTATTCAGCACATTTTCTGTAATCTAAATATGCCTCCAGGCTTTCGCAAGCTGCATATAAAGATTTCTTCATCTGTTCACTATTACCTTCGCGACGATATTGCTTTGCTTCATAGCTATTGACATACCACTCATAGATATAGCGCAGTGTCATGGCGTAGCATAACCACTTCACTTCCACATGCTTTTTCATTGCCACCGGCAAATCATCTGCTAATTGGCGCAACTTGGCACAAATTTCAATATATTTTGGAAGAACACTTTTAAGGGCATGATAAAATTCTTCATCCAAAGGAATTTCTATTCTATTATGAAAATTGGAAAGAAGATCCCGACCATGTTCTAAAATATTTCCTTCTTTTACGATGAAATTCTTGATGCCTTTCGGAGCATGTTCAAAGTCATAATTGAAATACTTTTCATGATGTCTCGAAAGATAATGCACATCTATCTCAGGCATATCATCATAATATCTTTTTATCAATGCTTCTGCTTTTTCTGCGAATTCACCATAAGCTAAACAATATTGTTTCAAATATTCGTCCTTTGAAAATCCATCTACATCCCACAAAATTTGAGCATATGCATGAAGCTCGAAGACAAACTCTCGTACATTAGATGCATTGATAATGCAATATGCGTCATCCCCCTTATCCATGGCAAGTTTCAGATTGTAATACAATTTATCCAAGCCTGTCTGTGGTGCAAGATGCGGGCCGCAGCAATTATATTGCAAATGATAATAAATACCACTTGGTATACTCTCAAATCTTGGAACATCATAATAATCGGCTCCGTACATCTGATTCGGACCGGTATCTGCAAAAACCATAATGGTATTTTCCGGAAAACGTAAGAGTCCTTTCGCCACCAACTCAGAGCCTTCCATCCACAAAGTACTGGTATAATATTTTGCCTTTCCTTCTGTAGCCTCTAAGATGATTTGTTGTTGCTTCTCCATAGCCGAACTAATAAATTCACCAAATTCACGTAATTCTTCCTCGTTCGGTTTATCCTCCTCCCATACAGGACGATCTAATTTACCTCGCAATCCTATTTGCCACACAACATGATCATATTCCGCCCATTTTTTTGCATAATAAGACCATGCTTCTTCCATTAAGTCAGGATACTGTATATAAGAAAACTCGCCTTTCTTTTGAAATCTCTTGCAATAACGTTCCAGTGTAAAATATGACAGTCCGAGGGGCTCCACATGATGTTGCGACAAAAAGATACCACGTTTTGCCACACAATCAGCAAGTAGCTTCTCCGGAGGATTATCAATATCAAGAAATGATGCCGGAATAACCAGATTTAATTTCAAACGCAGGATGGTTTCCACCACCATATCCATAACCATTTCATCTACTGTCAGTGTGTAAAAACGAGAATCGATGTCACGAATTCCACCACCATCTTTCCAACCGGTAAGTAGGTCTTCGTCGTTGATAAATACGCCTCGAAAACCATAACTCTTTGGCTTATCTTCTATATGTATAGGCGGCACGGTTAATGAATCTACCTTCTCTATTTCCATATCATTAAACAAATAACAAGGGTCAACACCCAAGTATTTCTCACTAAAAGTATAGATGCCCCACATGCTCCCAAGGTATCCGTCTGCCATGATACGAATCTTGTTTCCTTCGCTTTTAATGATAAATCCCTCATCCTTGATTGGCTCACAGTTTTCTGTTGTATTGTCTTCAATCACAATACAACAATCACTTTCGTCCTCTATAATCTGTGGTTTGACACAACCTAAACTTATCCTTTCAAAATCCCTTCTCAAGTCTTCCACAGCCAAACGAACATATTTATTATGGTTTTTCAAGCATATATCCACACACTGTTTTCCATGAAACAACAACATAATAATTTCTCCTTGCTAAATAGGGCTGTTTAAAAACAGCCCTATCTTATATTTTATTCATTTAAAATTAGTATACCACTAAAACAGCTTCACCTGCTGCTAATGTGATATTAAAGTCACCTGAATATGGTGTTTCTGTACCTTGATAAATTGCCGTAGCTGTTACACCATCTCCCAAGTCAACAGTAATTGTATTTTCACCTGCATCGTTGAAGTTCACAATGTACATCGCATGTTTTTCAGCTGAAATTTCAAAACATCCTGCGAATGCGCCATGCGTACTATCCGTTGCAATAACTTTTGCACCTTCATATCCGTCAGCCTCCTCAATGAATGTATGGCTGATGGTTTCCGTTTTAGTCCCAAGCCAATTGGTTGTCATCGTAATTTCTTCAACATTCTCTCTTGCAATCGTTGTTGCATAAGACGAATTTCCGCCGATTGCCATAAACCCTTCATGCGACGCATTCAACAAAATACCATCAATTGCCTGAACCTGCTTATTGACACTCGTTGCCCATTCGCCAAACTTGGTCAGCTGTCCGTCTTTATCAAGAAGACCACTCGCACAGCTTCCATCTGAATAGGTTTGGAAGCTGCCAGGCTGAACTAGTGGGAAATACTCAAGTGCACTCGTTCCAAAGGTAAGATTCATATTGGCGTTCCACTTAAGCTGTGCTTCGCTATAGTTTTCATTCATATCATTATTGTCAGCGGCCATGCCCTGTACAAAGGTTCTTAATTCTACGTCTTCAGCTTTTGCGACAGCTTTATTTATCGCCAGATTCATAAAGTAGCACCACATAGTTTCACCCGAGCCGCTTGTATTATTTAAATATGGGTAATGAGTGGAACTCATAAAGCTCAATTTAAAGCTTTGAACCATATTTTTCAGATGCTTATAATATCCATATCTCATCCTACCCGCATAATCATAGTTGTAACCGTCAAACAAGATATCTGAGGTTGCAGTGAACGCATTGGACCATCCTTCGTACCCTGCATCAGCAATCGCCTGTGCAACGGAACTATACGTACCAATTTCATCGTGGCCTTCCCAAATACCTTTCGGATAATCTGCCGCTTTTGGCTCATCAAAAATAAATAAACCTGCGAAGGACTGGTAATCCTTGTAATTAGCCACATAAGCATCTACATCATCTGCGGTTGCTGTTCCGCCGCTGGCACCAATGTCTGTCAAGCGTTTGTCGTTTACTGTAACAGTCAAACCATATTTTTGTGCATAACTCAATTCTTGATAGATTCTGTATCTTGCTATTGCATCATCAGTATAATACACATTAGACTCAATGATATGATTTACACCGGTCGCCTTGATGGTCGCATAAGTTTCGTCCTCAATCAACGAAGCTGTCGGACTATAAAATCCGGAGATTTTCATAACGTCTGTATCAGCCACATAGGTACCTAACAACATAGAACGAATATCGCTGATATCATCCAATGTTACTTTGCCATCATAGTTCTTGTCACACAAACGTGTTTCATAGTTTGCCCAGTCATCTTCTGTATTATTTGTCATTTTCAAGCTTCTTACTAACGTAGCGACATCCACATCAGTTGCGTAGTTATAACATGAAATGATTTGTGTATATTCAGATAAACCATCGTTAAATGCCAATTTGTAATCGCCGGTTTTTGTTAGTGTGGCTGGTTTCGTAGCTTCAACCCACGCTCCGTTCGCATCTTTCTCATAGAACGTTACCGACTTGTATGCAGGAATGGTATATGCTTCCTTTGCTAAATCGTGATACAACACCGGTAATTCTTTTACAGAAGCACCAAGTATTACATAACAGTTATTGACCTCTGCTGCTGTTTCATGTGAAGTATAATACATGTTAGCAACCATAGAATCCGCAAAATCATGGAATACAAACGGGGCATTATTATATAGTTGTCCATTAAATGACATATATAACAACACGTGGTTTCCAAGTCGCACTGTATCTAATTGCCAAGAAATTTCTTCACCTCTGAATGTGGTTCCCACACCAGCCTTAACTGGATCTATCGTGAATTTCTCTACGCTCGTTTCTGCCCCATTTATTATATCAACACAATGAATCCCCATCTGACCAGCATCATTGATGCTGATCTTGATACCCTGATAGTCATGACCTGTACAACCACCGTATACGAATGTATGACTTCCTACCGAACCATTGGTATCTACAAATTTCACAACTTCATGCAAGGATGTATTGAGCAAATTAGGAAGTGTTTTATGAGCCCCCCGCAGTTCATTATTTCTCAGTTCGAAATCGGCTCTAACAGTACTCGTCGCATCATCTTTCGTCCAATCATCCAAACTGATTTCCGTTAAGCCTGTCGGTACTGTTGTTCTTAAAGAAATAGGCGTAACACCTTTTGCCGCAAGCGTAGTTCCCCATGTAATGTCTGGCTTAAATGGATTTCCCATGATTACGTCATTAATCCACACACTAATCTCACCTTCTGATGTGAGAACAATCTTCAAGTTGAATTCCGTATTTACAAAACTATTCAAATTATGATGATTTGCAATTGCTGTATATACTTTAGTTATCCCACTATTATAAGTGCCAACATACAGTACGCCTTCGCTATCAACCTGTATAAGCACAAATGGACCGCTAGTTCCCACTCGTCCATAGCGAATATACGTCTCTGGCTGCATGATAATATTCCCATTAAAGATATAACCCTTCAGCGTATCTAAGTGGCTTGCGGTTTTCGTTACCATACTTGCAGGCGTTATCCCACCAGTATAACCAAATTCTTCCCATGAAAGAACTTCATCTTCAAGACCTGTGGTAACCTCTTCCCAAGTCGGTGCCACATCATATACTGTGATTCCTGTTGCTAATCCAATATGATTACTCAGCATACAATTCTCGTTACCGACTTCACTTGTTAAAGTCACTTCTTTCGCAACCTCAATACCGTTAATAGAGATGTTCACTCTTGCACTAGAACTATTAGCTTCACTATCTGTAATCAGATAAACGAACTCTATTCTTATAGTAAACCGCTTATCTGCAAACGAAGTTCCTACATTGTACTCTTCCGGTGTACAAGTATAGGCATTGCTTTCACCAAGCTGTACTCCCTCGGTTCCTCCAATTAAAAGGTTTCCTTCAGACTCTTTAATTTCTAATCCATAAGAGCCGTCAACTGATGCATAACGGAATCCGCTTCCTGCTGGGAGCGACACATCTCCTTCAAACGCAGTGTTACTCAAGTCAGTGCCTGTGTATGTCACTAAACGTTCACTACTTATGGTTTCTCCATCTTTCAATGCTGTACCATCTTTTGCAAAATCAGACCAACCGATCTCTTTTAATGATTTTGCTGGAATGGTTACAGGTGCGGTTGTATTATTACTTGTGACTAAATTGATAGTATTTCCCAAAAGATCAGCTACTTCAGCATTTCTTTTTACCGTTATGGCATCCCACAAGCAATGGTCATTTACTTTAATTGTCACTGTCGCAGATGTGTTATCATCACTGACATTATGTAATTCGACGCGCAATCTTAGTTTTACTCCTGCCAACGTATCTCCAGCAAGTCCAAGATCAACTGCGGTGCACTTCTGCTCATTTCCATATACAGTGGAGTTATACCAATATTGAAGTCCTTTGACATAAAACTCTCCATTTGTATTCACTCCCATCGATATACCATGATTACTACCTGATGTTCCGTACAGGAGAGACGCCCCTTCTGCGAACTGTACATAATCTTCAAATGCAGTACCATTCAAACTTATACCACTATATGTCAATGCTGTTGCACTTGTGTAAGTTTTTCCATATTCTACATTGCTAAAATCATCCCAGTTTATCTCCGTTAATGGTTTCTCTGGAATGGTTACATTGCTTCGCATATACATTTGATTTCCTAAAAGCGCAGCACTATCATTGCTTCTTTTTACTGTTATGGCATCCCACAAACAATGGTCGTTTACTTTTACTGTCACTGTCGCAGATGTGTTAGCATCATTGACATCACGGAATTCCACACGTAATTTCAGTTTTTCTCCTGCCAAT
>JAFQRJ010000028.1 GCA_017410145.1 Tyzzerella sp. | reverse complement strand
CATCACAGTGACTTTCCCTAATGAAACATATTATATGTTGAGTAAAGTATGTTTTACTACGAATGGTGCTTACGGAATCCCAGAGGACTTTACAGTAAGCGTATGGGATGGAACTGAATGGGTAGTTGTAGCGGAAGAAACCGGGTATAATATATCGGGTGAATGGAGTAAAGAAATTACACCTATTATAGGAAATAAGATTCAGCTTCATGCAACAAAGTTGGGATTTGCACAGGGCAGTACAACAAAGCGTGTACTTCAATTAAGAGAGATGGAAGCTTACGGTACACCTGTTGTGAATGTAGCAAACGGTGGCTCTGCAACAATCACAACGTATAGTGAAATCAGTAGTTGGGCAAGTACGTATGATCCGAATGTCAGATTGATAAATGGTGCAAAAACAGGAAGCAGTGAGTTTGGTACATCTAAGTTTTATAAAGATGGCAGCCCTTATCATACGGAAAGTGCAATTGTTACGTTTGCCGGAGGTGCCTATTCCGAAATAGATAAGATTATTCTTTTCCCGGCAATTAACGGCAGTTCATATATAGGTGGATTTCCAGTTGATTTTACCGTGAGTGTATGGGATGGCTCGAAATGGGTTCAAGTCGCTGAGAAGACGGAGTATGCAAGTGGTATTAAGGGTTTAAGTATAGAGGTTGATTCTATAGAATGTAATGCAGTTAAAGTCGAGGCAACAAAGTTAAGTGTGTCAAGCGACGGAACTAATTATGCGTTGCAATTGTCGGAAATCGAAGCGTGGGGAACACAAGTAGATTTCTTAACAAACAAGGAAGCATATGCAAGTGGTAATACGGCACAACTTACTTGGAAAGAAAAGAAAGTAGAGAATTTCAAAGCTGAGATTCAAATGCTTGATTATACCAAAGGAACGACAGGATACGGCTTGTACTTTGGACAAAGTGATTATGGTGTTGTAGAGGATGGTGTTATCTCTGTTACTCCAAATTCTACTAATGTTGGAGGTATATCTGTAGGTGGCACTGCACAACTGGATGTATCGACGGCTGCATATGTTGATTCATCCATTTCAAGCATCACTTACTTTAACAAGAATGCAAGTGGAAATCAGGTTCGTAGTTCTCATGATGTTGCGGGGTATTCCGAAGGAACATATGACAAACTTCATACGTTAAATGTAGAAGTGATTGATGGCATTTTGAAGGTTTGGTGGACCGGACATGAGGCGGAAGCGTGGACAATTGATATTTCGGAAGAATATCAAGGTGGCTATGTATCGTTATATTCAAGTGGAAATGACAAAGGTGGAATTAAGAGCTTTACAGTATACGAGATTTTAGATGAGGACATTAACACAAATATTGATATGAATGTTGAGATTGTTGGCTCATATACAGTTGTAACGGTGAACAACGATATCGCAAAAGGCGTTTTAAAGAATAGCACGCTTAAGGGAAATCTAAAATTTGATAGTGAAAAGTTCAATTATTGTACAACAGTAATCGAAGATGTTTCAGCTGACCGTCATGATAATGTAGTAGGTACAGTGATGAACGGAGGAGTGTCAATTGATATGACCTCTTACAGTGCAAATGCGAATGCAAAATTTTACTTTAAAAATAATGCTGATGAACTTGACTTCACAGGATTTACCTTTGATGTGGAAAGTATTACAAGAGTAAATAAGGAAACTGCAAGTGCAACTACGACAGAATCAGTGAAATATGATTACACAGGCGATGATGGTGCCTTAGACAAATTAATTGATGCTCGCGATTTGGTTCGTGCAGCAAAAGAGGACAAAGTGCCTGAAGATGTAAGAAATGCGATGGTAGGTATTCATGATGATAGTGATTGGGTAACTGGTGTTACCGGTGAAGTGAAAGACACAGTTTATGTAGATGCTGCAAATGGAAGTTATACAGGTGACGGAAGTGCAGAATCGCCACTTAGTAGTCTGACTTTAGCAAGTTACAGAGTGGCTAATGGAGGAACCATCAATATTGTGGGAACCTATGCTTTGGACTCTGAAGAATCTACAATCGGTATGGGTGAAAAGAGTATTACAATTGCGAGTAGCGATGGGGTACTTGATTTGACAAGTATCGACACTATGGAAGTTTGTGGTGATGTAACTCTTCAAGGCATTACAGTGAAAGCGGATAATGATATCGTTTACGCAAACGGACATACTTTCTTGGTAGAAAGTTCAGTTGTTGTTGATGGATATATTGGGGAAATCTACGGAGGCAATAACGGTGAGATGCCTTTGGAAAGCACAAACCTGAATATGCAAGCAGGTAATTATAACATTATTTATGGTGGTAGTCGAAGTGTAAGTACGATAATAGGGGATACTCATGTAACGATAGGTGGAACTGTAAATAATAACCGTACTGATTTTGATGTGACTGATCATACATACAATGAAATTGTATGTCTATATGGTGGTAGCCGTAATGGGCTTGTAAAAGGAAATACAAATGTAACGGTGGAAGGAAACGCTCAGACTAGTTACGCACATGGTGGTGGCTGGGGAGCAACCTCAGAAGTTTTAGGAACCTGTAATGTATATGGACAAGGTGGAAAATTAAGCGGATACTACGGTGGAAGTCTTGGCGGAAAAGTCTACGCAACAAATGTTGAAATGACAGGTGGCGAGGTTGAACAAATATTCGGTGGAAGCTGGGTTGGAAGCTATGAGGAATGGAATGCAAGTATTACAGGTAGTACAACTGTAACATTTACTGGTGGAAAAGTTACTCGTAGAATTTTTGCCGGTTGTTATAATGATAATTCAAGTGATGGAAATATAGTAACTGGAACATCTACGTTAAATATTGGAGGAAATGCTAATTTTTCACATAGTTTTGGCTACGATTATCAACTTTGTGCAGGAAGTCGATATTCTACTAGTAGTGATGCTGAAAACTCTGTGTTAAATATTACCAAAGATAAAAACAGTGCATATAGTTCGTATATTACTAATGGTTACTACGGACATAGTGATATCATTAATGTCGTAGAAACATTACCATAACAATTAGATTACGAGGAGACAACACATGAGAATCGAATACAACATGGACCTTGGCTGGCGTTTTCACCGAGGAGAACTTCCTGAGAACGATCCAAGAGCCAAAGGGAAATCCCATTCGGTTGTCTATATGAATTGTAAATCCGGAGTCGCAGGAGGCGGCGCAAAAAAAGAATATGATGATTCTGATTGGAGAGAGGTAGACCTTCCTCATGACTATTTCACTGAGAGCGAGATGGGCGAGGGATACCTTCTCTCCGGCGGATACCGAAAACAGGATAATGCTTGGTATCGGAAAACATTCAATTTAAGTTCAGATTTAAAAGGGAAAGCACTTACCCTTTGCTTTGAAGGAACGGCTGTTAATGCGGAGTTTTATTTTAATGGCTCGCTGATGGCACGTTCCTTCAGTGCCTATACAGAGACTGTGTTTGATATCACAGACAGAGCTTATTTTGACGGCAGACCAAACGTGCTTGCAGTGCATATCGATGGGTTTGTCAAAGAAGGCTGGTGGTATGAAGGCGCAGGTATCTATCGGCATGTAAAGCTATATGCAACGGATTTATTACATATAAAACACAATGGGATTTTTGCAAAACCTATTTTAAAACAGAATACAGAAAATGATTGGACTTTGAGTTTAGAAACGACCCTTTATAATCGAGGCTATTATGCGGATAAAGGACAGGTGAGAGTTACACTCCTTGACGGAGAAACAGTGCTTGCTTCAAATACATCAGAAGAGGTCACAGTACCATATTGTGATGAATACATTGTGAAGCAACAGTTACAGATAGAGAATCCAACCCGATGGGATGTGGATAATCCGAAATTATATTGGGTGAAAGTGGAAGTGATGAGAGATGAGGAAGTTGTGGATAGCGATACAGTTCGCACTGGTTTCAGAACCTTCCGCATTGATACAGAAAAAGGATTTTTCTTGAATGAAAGACCGCTTAAAATCAAAGGCACCTGTAACCATCAGGACCATGCAGGAGTGGGCGTAGCTGTGCCGGATGCAGTGCAATATTACCGTATCAAAAGGCTGAAAGAAATGGGGACTAATGCGTATCGCTCAGCTCACAATATTCCTGCCAAGGAAATATTGGATGCGTGTGATGAGCTTGGACTCATTGTAATGGATGAGAATAGACGATTTGAAACCAGAGACGAGGTCTTGGAAAATCTCCGCATTATGGTACGTCGTGACAGGAATCACCCATCCATTGTTTTTTGGTCCGTGTTTAACGAGGAGCCGCTTCAGACAACGGAAGAAGGTGCCCGTATGTTTGTGCACATGAAGAATGTGGTAAAACAATTGGACGATACACGACTGATTCTGGGAGCTATGAATACATGGGAACCTTATGATGGAGCAGGTGAGCATATGGATGTCATAGGGCTGAATTATGGACTCTTTGATATTGCGAATATCATTGAAAGAACGCATCAAATCCAACCAAATATTCCGGTTATCGGAAGTGAAAATAATAGTGCTACTACAACACGTGGATGCTATAAAACAGACAAGGAACATGCACAGGTTCTAAGCTGCTATGATGAGGAGAAGGTTTCTTGGGGGAGTACAGTTGCACAGATTTGGGACTTTGCAAGAAAGCATGACTACTATGGAGGATTCTTTATCTGGACCGGTTTTGATTACCGTGGGGAGCCGACACCATTTCAATGGCCGTCTGTATCTTCTCAGTTTGGAATCATGGATACCTGCGGATTTGCAAAGGCGTCTTTTTATTTCCACCAAGCGTGTTATACGGAGGAACCGATGGTACGGCTGATTCCGCATTGGAACTGGACAGAGGATGAAGTGGTACGTGTAGTGGCTATCACAAACTGTGAGGAAGCAGAACTATTCCTAAATGGAACATCTCTTGGAAGAAAAGAAGCGGACGTTTGCGCGCAACCGGAATGGCAGGTGGAATATGTGCCTGGAAATATTATGGTGAAAGCATATAGGGGTGGCACATGCGTGGCTGAAGATGTGCAATTCACAAACGGAAGACCGGTAGCTATCAAACTAGAGACAGACAGAAACTTTGTCTGCAACGATGGACAGGACGTTGTTATCCTGAACTGCTGCGTAGTGGACAGTGAAGGAAGAGAAGTAGCAACAGCTGATAATCATCTATATTTCGAAGTGCTAGGTGATGGTGTGCTGCTTGGCGTCGGAAACGGCAATCCAAACAGTCATGAATCAGATGTTTTGCCGGAACGGGATTTGTTTAACGGAAAATGTCAGGCAATCATACGAGCACTTCCAAAGGCAGAGACCTTACGTATTAGAGTGTACGGAGAAGGTCTCAGAGAGGCAATTGTGGAGCCGAAGGTTCTAAAGGTGCCTGCACCAAATTATATGGAGAGTGCCGAAAACAATATTGTATATGGTGTTACGCAGTCCATTGTCACGGCAGAAAGACCTGACCCACTCATTCAACTGGCAGACAATGATATGAATACATTTACGTCGGTACAATTTTCTTGGGATTATTTCCAGAGAGATTTCAAATCAGGCTGGCGCATTTACAGAGCAACACCGGTTGTTTCGAAAGAACAAATGACTTTGGAACTATCGGCAGTACGTGCAGTGTCTATGGAAGTCTATGTGGCTGGAAAACAGATTTTTGTAAATACAGAAGATGTGGAAGGATGTGTTAAATGTCCGTTCACGACAAAGTCGGGCGAAAAGGTAGACATTCGTATTCTGATACAAGGAAAAGAATCGGTAGAGAGTGGTATCAAAGAGTGTATTCGATTATATGGAGGTAAGAGAGATGTTTGATGGGAAAATGAAAGCATTAACCTTTAGCTATGATGATGGAGTTGTACAAGATAGACGTCTGGTGGACCTATTCAATAAGTATCATCTGAAAGCAACTTTTAACTTGAATTCCGCTTTCTTTGATACGCAAAGAGACATCAAGGTGGAAGGCATTACAGTAGACCATTCCAAAATCAGCGCAAAGGAAGTGCAGGAGTTGTACAGAGGTCACGAGGTTGCTGGACATTCTATTACGCATCCAAATCTGACGATTATGGAGGAGAAGAATGTAATTCATCAGGTGGAAGAGGATCGAAGAGTGTTGTCAGAATTAGCAGGCTACGAGGTTTGCGGATTTGCTTACCCGGGAGGACATGATGATGACCATACAGCGGATATTATTCGAAAACACACGGGAATTCGTTATGCAAGAACTATCAAGTCTACGTGTTCTTTCGATGTGCAAAGCAATCTTTATCGATTCAACCCAACCATTTATCACAGGGATTGGGGAAAAATGGAAGAACTGGTAAGAACTTTCATTGATTTGAAACCAGAAAAACCTACAATATTCTATATATGGGGACATGCCTATGAGTTTGATGCCAAAGATGAATGGGCTCTGTTCGAGGAATATTGCAAAGCGTTAAGTAATAGAGAAGATATTTTCTATGGAACAAATAAAGAGATTTTATTATAGGAAGTAGGAAGAAGGGGATTGAGATGGCATTTAAAATTATAGATTTAACTTGTAATTATATGAAGAACCCGATAGGTATGGACGATATCCCGTATTTTTCCTATCGGTTAGAGGCAGATGAAACGAAAGAAACATTAACTGCATACCAGGTAGTAGTTCGTACAGAAAATTCTGTGGCGTGGGACAGCGGACGAGTGGAGGAAGATAAGCAGCTTTTCATCAAATACGGAGGTTCTGAGTTAAGGCCAGAGACACGCTATACATGGAAGGTATCTGTCTGGAACAATCTAGGAGAACGAACAGAGAGTGAAGAAGCGTTTTTTGAAACAGGACGCATGAAACCATTTGGCTGGGAGGCGAAGTGGATTACATCAGATCCTAAATATATAGACATAGGACGAGAGAGAAGACCAGGTAGCACTGCACCATATATGAGAAGGGAGTTCATCATCAATAAAGCAGTAAAGGATGCAACCCTCTATATCTCCGGCCTGGGATATTATGAGTGTTTTGTGAATGGTATTTCAGTGAAAGATACGGTGCTTGATCCGGCGTTTACGGAATATGACAAGGCGGCAATGTACGGTACATACAAAATTACAAACTTGCAGCAGGGAGTCAATGCAATTGGAGTTATGCTAGGGGATGGTTTCTACAATCATGCGGTAGATGAGGTGTGGAATTATCTCAATGCTGCGTGGCGTGATCATTCGAAATGTATCTTAGTGTTGAAAATTTGTTACGAGGACGGCACGGAAGAACAGATTGTTTCGGACAAGTCCTTCAAAGGGAAGAAAGGTCCGATTGTGGCAAACGATGTACGTGCATTGGAAAAATACGATGCGAGACTGGAACTGAGTGACTGGACCATGCCAGGATATGATGATTCAGATTGGCAGACAGTTACCGTAACAAAAGCTCCAGGCGGAGAACTGGATGGACAGTACACCACGCCGATGCGAATTGTAGATACATACGAACCAAAGGAAATTAACAAGATTTCAGATACGGCATGGCTTGTGGATGTTGGATTTAATACGACAGGTTGGGCAGAAATTTCGTTAACCGCAGAGGCAGGTACAGAGATTACACTCCGCTATGGAGAAGAATTCGATGAGAATTTGGAACACAAAAGAAGAATGCCGAACTGGATTAAGGAAGTTGACCGCCAGAATTTCCAAAAAAACTGTTATATTGCAAAAGGAAATGGTGTGGAAACTTGGCATCCAATTTTTCAGTATCATGGGTTTCGATATATTGTGATTGAGTGCGAAAGTGGCATTCCGAAAGATTTGACGATTTTGATTCAAGAAGTGAGAACAGATTTAAAATCAGCAGGAAGTTTCACTTGTTCGGACGAGGTCATAAATAAGATTCAGGAGATTACCTGTCGTGCAACGAAAACGAATTTTCACGGAATGCCTACGGACTGTCCGCATCGTGAGAAGAATGGATGGACGGCGGATGCGCACCTTTCGGCAGAACAGTTGTTGTTTAACTTTGATGGGGCAGCAGGATATATGCGATGGATGGATGATGTAATTCGTGCGCAAAGAAAAAGTGGGCAGTTACCAGGTATTATCCCTTGTACAGGTTGGGGATATAATTGGGGAAGTGGTCCAGCATGGGATAGTGTGTGTGCTATCATTCCATACACCATGTATTTGTACTGCGGTGACATACGTATTATTGAGAAGATGTATCCAAGTGTGAAAAAATATATTGATTTCTGTGATACGATGGCGAGCGACAATATCTGTGCGTTTGGTTTGCCAGATTGGTGTCCTCCGATTGATTCGTGGCACAAGCAGTGTGAAGGTGCGGTGACGGATACGGCATACTATTACTACGATACGTTGACCGCTTCTAAGATGGCAAAGATATTAGGAATGTATGAAGAAGCTGATACATATGCAAAGAAAGCTGCAGACATCAGAGACAGTTTCCGTAAAACATTTATCAAACGGGCGGATACTGTGCTAGAGTTGAACTGCACGAAATGCCAGACTTCTCTTAGTTGTATGATGTATTTCGGACTTATTGAGGATAATGAAAAAGAATTATTCTTAAGAGAACTCATTCAGGAGATTCATGAGAGAGACGACCACCTGGATGTGGGTGTGCCTGGCATTAAATTCCTTTTCAATGCACTTTTGGAGGCGAGTGAAATGGAATTGCTAGTAAAGATGACAACTACACCGACCTATCCAAGTTTTGGATACCTAGTATCACAGGGAGCAACAACTTTGTGGGAAACCTGGCATGGGGCGGACTCACAGAACCACCACATGCATGGAGATATTAGTGCATGCTTCTATAAAGGAATCACAGGAATCAATGTGGACGAAAAGAATCCTGGCTTTAAAAATACGATATTTAAGCCACAGTTTGTAAGTTCCTTAGAATATGCGAAAGCAGAGCATATGACACCTTACGGAAAAGTGGAAAGTTCTTGGGAAAGACAGGGTGACAAGATTTATTTAGAGTTAACAGTGCCTACCAATTGCACGGGAGAATTGATGCTTCCGGATAATTGGAAGGTAGAGACAGCAACAGTTGGCAAAATCACCATAAATGCAGGAAAACACAAGTTTGTTTTGTATGATTTGAACATGTTGAAATAGTTGACAAAATCTAAAGTTTGTCGCATTGTTCTAAGAATTCGTGAATGATAAAATGTAATTATATAATTTTAAAAGGAGTGGAAAAAGATTATGAAAAAAATGATGCGTACTATGCTGTGCTTGACTTTAGTGCTTACCATGGTTATGGGACTTGTAGGCTGTGGAGGTGGTCAAAGTGCAGGCAAAGACGGAGACAACGATGGAAAGATTACACTTACGGTTACGGTAAGTTCTGCTGAGGTTGGAAGCTCAGAGGTATTTCAAAGATATATGGATGAACATCCAAATATTATCATTGAGGAGGTTCCAACAAGTAATGGTGATACAAAACTGCTATCCATGATTGCTTCGGGTAACCCACCTGATATTATTCGTTTTGCAGGTTATGACGAATTACCTACATTTGTACAGAGGGGAATTTTGATGCCATTAGATGATTTATTGGGAAACAGCGAATCTTTCAATGAAGATGATATGTTTGATGTTCTTGATACTTGTCGTTTTGATGGAAAGAACAGAGGTACAGGTTCTCTTTATGGAATCCCGAAGGACTGGAGTCCGGTAGGTCTTTGGATAAATAAGGAAGCGTTTGCAGAAGCAGGTATTCCACTTCCGTCTACCACAGAACCAATGACTTGGGATGAGTTTGCTGATATTGCACAGAAATTAGTGAAGAAAGACGGCGAAAGTGTAGAACGTCACGGTTTTATTACAGCATTACCAATTCCAACACTGCTTGAGATGTATCTGAACAGTTATGGCAAATCTATGTGGAATGAAGATTATAGTAGCACGACATTGGAATCAAAAGATAGCATGGAAGCCGTGAAGTACTTCCAAGCAATGCAGGAAACGGCTGCTATGTCAAGTACATTGTATCCAAATGCTGACGGTATCGGAACATCTGCATTGAACGAAAACAAGGTTGGAATGGTTCTTGGTGGATATTGGTTCCGTGGTTCTTATGCAGGTTCAGGAACACTTTCAGATATAGAAGATAAATTGTTGTATGTTCCGGCTCCAGTTGGAACAGAGAAGACAAGTTATGCATTGGATTTGACCTGTCTTGGTATTTTCTCTCAGACAGAGCATCCGGAGGAAGCATACGATTTACTTGAATACTTAGTGTTGGAAGAATATTCCGTTACAACAAGAAGTAATATCGGCTTTAATCTTCCAGTATCTAAGAAATATATGGATACACTTCCTTACGAGACTGATTTCGACAAGCAAACTCTTGATATGGTAAAGAATTATCAACTTAGCACATTTGACCCAACAGCAGTATCTGTTTCACCTTGGATTAGTTATACTAGTTTAACAACCTTGTTTGATAAGTTCTATTTACCTGTGTTATATGGCAGAAGTACGTTGGAAGATGCAATGAAGACAATCAACCAAGAGGTAGAAATCTTAGTTGAAGAAGGAAAAGAATTAATGGGTGAATGATCATGAAGGCGAACAAAAAAAGAAAAAAATTATCGCCGATGCAGAGAAGTAACTATCGGGCGTTTTATTTTATGATGGCCCCATTTCTGTTGCTATTCATTGTTTATAGATTATTTCCAATGATTTGGGGTCTGTATATTAGTTTTACTAACTATTCTGGATTCAATATGGGCAGCATGGCAAATGTGGGTTGGAAGAATTACATACGTGCCTTTGAAGACTCGCAGGCAATGATTTCTCTGGGAAGAACATTTTTAATTGGTATTATTACGATTCCTGCATCTATGGTGATTTGTAATGTGATGGCGATTGCGTTATCTATGAAGTTTAAAGGTGTAGGAATATTGCGAACCATCTTTTACATACCTTCCATTTTGCCGGCAGTTGCAGTAGGAACGATGTGGAATGGTATGTTTCTCAGAGATGGTGGTGTGTTTAACGAACTTGTAAAGCTGTTTGGTGGAGAGCCTATCAACTGGTTGGGATATGATTATATTTTTTATTCCTTAATTTTAATGCTCTTATGGGGTGCGGGTGGTAGTGTATTAAATAATATTTCTGCCATCAAGAATATCTCGACAGAATTAATCGAATCGGCAAGATTGGATGGTGCAGGTAACTGGGGAGTTATCAGACATATTATTCTCCCAATGACCGCTCCGATGAACTATATGGCTGTGGTAACCGGTATTATTAGTACGCTACAGATGTTTGCACAACCATTGATGCTTAGTGGTGTAGGTATGTCAAGTGTACCGCTTCAACCAGTTTACACCTATATGGTACATGCATATCAACAAATCTTTGCAAATCTTAGATTTGGTTATGGATTGGCATTAACCTGGATTGTATTCATTATCATGATGGTACTGACATTAATTACCAGAAGAATTGGCGATAAAATGAGCGATAATATTGCAACATAACGTGAGGTATAAGTAATGGAACTAAAAAGTAAATTTGCACGGGTTATGTATTATGTGATTTGTAGTTTTGTGGCGATTATTTTTATTTTCCCACTCTATTACACATTTATTAACTCGTTGCGTGATATATTTTCTCTTCCGGCAACATTGTTGCCGAAGGGATTCCACTGGGAAAACTGGGAAATGGCATTTACCTTAATTCCATTTATGCGGTTTTTAGGAAATTCCTTGATTATTTTGGCAATCAGTATACCGATAGGGATTGTTACAAATTTTACATATGGGTATGCGCTTGCTAAATTAAGAGCACCAGGTAGTGACTTTATTTTCTCTTTGGTGCTATGTATTATGATGATTCCGACCTTTGCAACACAGATTCCGCAGTACATCTTGTTTTCAAAACTGGGAATCACAAATACATGGTGGATTTGGGTATTTGAGGCGATAGCAGGAACACCTTATATTATCTTCCTGTGTAGACAGTATCTAAACTCTATTCCGTCAGCGTTGATGGAAGCGGCTACCATCGATGGATGTAACCAATGGCAATTGATTAGTAAGATGGCGATTCCAATGTCAAAACCTTTGGTGGCAATTGTGGCCTTCCGATTATTTAACCTTCATTGGGGCGATTACATGACACCATACATGTATTTGTCTCGTGAAAAATGGCCACTGATTATGGCATTGTTTAACACAAGCTTGTATGTGTTGCCAGGAACAAATACAAGACCAGCGCCAGTTGTAAATGCGGCGGCATTAGTTCTTGCAATACCGACAATCATTCTTTTCTTCTTATGCCAGAAACAATTGCAACAGGGTTCAGTTGCTTCGGGAATTAAGGGGTAAGAAAGGAGCGTTGGAATGAAAAATAAAATTTTCAGTTTATTGGCTATTATCTTTTGTGGCATCTTTTTATTAGGAGGACTTTTAATGGTAGATGCCGTGGATATTGCCAAAAAACTAGAATCAGTAGTCGATAATAACGGAGATAAGGATACGATTCCTAAGGTGAGTGGCACCACCTATTATGTGGATGCAGCAGCAGAACTTGGTAATGACGGATTATCTCCAGAACGTGCGTTAAAAACACTAGGTGAGGTAAATGCACTGAAATTGGAACCAGGTGACCAAGTATTGTTCAAACGCGATTGTAAGTGGAACGGTGGTCTGGTTATACAGGCTTCTGGCACAGAAAAGGCTCCAATTTCATTTGATGCTTATGGTGAGGGCGCAAATCTTCCTGTTTTGAATGGAAACGGTCAGGTAAATGCGACAATTAGTGGTGTGGATGTTTCCTACATTACGATTCAAAACATGGAAATTATGAATACAAGTGATCGCTCGAATTATTTGCGTGGCATTTTCATTAATGCTTTAAATGAGAATGTTGTAGGTATTAAGATCTTGAATAATTATGTTCATGATGTAGAGTCCAGTTATATAAGAGCAACAATGAGAGAACTTTATAATGTCGGTAATGCGTATCAGGATTATCACTGGCAGGGTGGCATCATTGTGCGTGCTGGAGGATATGCTGTTCCAGAAGAGAAAGTGATTTTGGACGATATCCTTGTAGAAGGTAATCGTGTAGAGGAAGTTGCAGTAGATGGAATTGTTGTGGGTAGTGTTACAAAAAACTGGGAAAAGAGCACCAATGTTATCATTCGAAATAATTACGTCAAACGTGCTGCCGGTGATGGTATCCTATTGTTTTCGGCGTATGGAGGTCTGATTGAGGGAAATACATGCGAAAAAAATGGTTGGTCCGGAGATATTGATTTCGATACAGGAGAACGTAACTTTGTTGGAATCTTTCTAATTTATTGTACTAAAACAACTATTCAATACAATGAAGTATTTGAACAGTATCCATGTGCAGATGATGGGCAGGCGTTTGATGCAGATGACACTTGCGTAGATACATTAATACAGTACAATTATTCACATGATAACTACAATGGTTTCCTTTTGCTGTTTAATATGAATAACAATGGGCACGCAGTTGTCAGATATAATGTCAGTCAAAATGATGGCGGTCCGTTTGTAACATTTTCATGTAAGGATTCTAATTATCCGATGGTTGCAACAGCAGAGATTTACAACAATACGTGTTATACAAGCAAGCAGATTACAGAAATGATTGAAATTGCACCGAATAAGGATATGCGTAATGCAGTAAATAAGCGCTTGGTACTTGAAGTGGAAAACAACATATTCTGCAATAAGGGAACAAAAAATCTGAGTGTTTTAAATAACGATACATATTATGCTTATATGACATTCAGTAACAACTGTTGGTATGGATTTTCTGAGAGAACATTGCCGAAGAACGAGCCAAATCAGATTGTTGGAGATCCGATGCTTTGTTATCCAGGGTCTGCAAGTGTTGGATTTGATACGGTTTTTGGCTATAAATTATTGAAGGATTCTCCTTGTTTGAGCGTAGGTAAAGAGATATATAATGACGGAGGTTTGGATTTCTATGGAAATCAAGTGGCAGATGTCATGAATATCGGTGCATACATAGGGGGAGGCGTAAAGAAGCCTTCAGGAGTTAACTTGGCACTTGGTCAATCTGTAGAAATGTCTTCGTTGAACGCAATTGCAATGCTTCGTAATGCAACACTTGTAAAAGTTACGGATGGTTCGGGAGCAGAAAGTGTTAGCACACAACCGACGGATGATGCAAATGCAGAGACTTGGTATGAAGTAGAATTGGGTGACGATTATGATGTGAAAAAAGTTGTGTTAAAGACTGCAGAAGATACATCCTTGTTCCCAATGAGCTTTACGGTTGAAGTGTGGGATGGAACAGCTTGGAAGGAAGTGGCTAGCAAGAAAGATATTGACAATCCAGAAGCAAATAGTTCTGTAGAATTGAAGTTTAAGGCTGCTACTGGAAGCAAGGTGCGAATTAATGTAACTGAAATGCGCGAAAACTCAGCAGGTAAATACGCTGCTGAACTTGCTGAAATCGAAGTCTATGAATAGATGGGAGGAAGCGTGAATGATAAAAAGATTAAAAAATAACAAGAAACTAACAAGAGCACTGACGATTGCGATAGTGGCATGTGTTGTTCTCAGTGGTTTCGGGATGGCAATTGCAGCAGAAACAACGCCAACCAATATTGCAAAGAAATCATCTATCTATGCAGAAGTAACGAATCCATTTTGGGAAAACAATGGTTATGGTACGAGCGCTTTAGTGGATGGTGTAACTACAAGCGGTAATTACTTTAGTACAGAAGATTACACGACACAAGATGTAATGAAAGAGATTTATTTCTCATTTAATGACACTTATACATTATCTCAAATTAAACTTGTTTCTCCGACTGACAGATATCTTCCGACAGATTTTACAATTAGTGTTTGGAATGGAAATAGTTGGATAGACATTGCAAATGAGAAGGATATGTCTGATACCAAGGGAGAGACCTATACAAAAGATGGTATTAATGTAACAGGTACAGGTATTCGTGTTCGTGCGACAAAGTTGTCAATAGGAAGTTCGGTTCAAGCAGGAAAACCAACAAAATATTCATTGAGATTTGCTGAGATTGAAATTATGGGTGTTGCGGCGGACACAAAACTTGCAAGTCCAATTGTAAACACGATGAACGTTGTGAAAAACACATCGGCAGACAAGATATTATTTGACTGGCCAAGTTGGGCAACCAGTTTTCCTAAAACAGCGTTGACTGACGGTATCAAAAAAGGTGAAACAAACTTCACAACAACGGGTAATTTGGGAGAGAGTGTAGAAAAAGAAATCTACCTCACATTAGATAGCATATATCAAATGAATGAAATTTCTTTATATGCTGCCGTGGAAAAAGGAAAGTATGCAGGAGGATTTCCAGTTGATTATACGATTAGCATTTGGGATGGTAATCAGTGGAAAGAAGTTGTTCGTCAGACAGGTGCATCAGTTGGGAATGTAGGTGTTGCTGAAGATAGCTTAAAACCATATACATATACATTCCCAGTGGTAGAAGGAAACACAATTCGAATTAATGTAACAAAACAGGGTGCTGTTAATGCAGAAGGAACAAAATTTGCACTTCGTCTTGCTGAAATTGAAGTACAGGGTGTAAAGTCTGCAAAAACAGGTGTAGAAGCACCAAGCATTGTGTTTGAAGCAAAAGATATTGTAGAAAAAGCCGATGTGAATGGAGCAACTTATATATTTGATAAAACATATAAGGTGAACGAAGTAATCATTAATAAGGCAGATTTCCCAACAGCTTTTGAAGTGAGTGTATGGGATGGAACTACATGGCAGAAGGTGGCAAACAAGAAGACGGCAGATTTTTCCAAAGGAGGAATATACCTTGCATTTGATGCAATAGATTGCCGTGGAATTCGCATTACGAGCGATAGCACAATTCCTACACTTAATAAGGATGCTAATGAGATCGTGATTCATGGTATGGATACAAAAGAATTTGTAAATGTTCCAACACCGATGGAAAATGCAGCATATCAAGCTGTCGTTGAAATGGAATGTCCAGATTGGGCAGCCGCAACATTGGGTTCTGCACAATTGGTGGATGGTGATATTACAAAATATACAACAACTGCATATGAGACAGAGGCATCTTCCACAAAAACTGTTAAGGTCACCTTTGATGGTGCTTACGAAGTAAGTAAGATTAATTTGTATCCTCGTCTGAGTGGGGCGAATTATAAGAGTGATGGTGGCTTCCCAGCAGCATTTAAGGTACTTGTATGGGATGGCGAAGTTTGGCAGGAAGTGAAGAATGTTACAGATGCAACCACATTTAGTGGGAAATATCCAATGCTCCCATTGACATTAGATAGTGCAGTAGTATGTAATGGAATTAAGATTGAAGTAACAACATTGGGTGCTTCTGATAAAGCTTCTTCGCCATATACTCTCCAGTTAGCTGAGTTAGAAGTACTTGGAACAAAGAGTGATGCTGAATTGAAAGAGCCTGATTATGTGGAAGTACCAGAATACACTGGTGTGAAAGCGACTTTGAATGGTACTGTTGAAATGAATGTTGCTGAATTTGCCAAAGAAAGTTTTCCAAAAGAAAACTTAGTTGATGGAACCTCGAAATTCACAACCACAGAATATACAAAAGCTGCTAATACAGAAGAAAGTGCGATTGTAATTTTTAAGGACGGTTCATACACGATAGATAAGATTGTACTTTCACCACGTATAACAGGTGGTAAAGTATATGGTTTCCCTGAGGACTTTAATATCAGTGTATGGAATGGAACGAAGTGGGTTGAAGTAGCATCAAAGACAGGTTGTACGAGTGACGGAACGAACTTAGAATTAGCAGTCACAGCAACTTTGTGTAATGCGGTGAAGATTGATGTAACCAAGTTGGGTGCTTCTGATAAAGCTTCTTTGCCATATACTTTCCAGTTGGCAGAGTTTGAAGCATGGGGACAAAAGTCTTTGGCATCTCTTGCAAAACCACCGGTTGCGGATAGTGGTGAGGGAAATAAAGAGGAAGAACCACAGGATGGAACAAATGCGGCACTGAGCGGTACCGTTACGATGAATGTACCAACATGGGCAGCAAGTTTTCCGGGTTCTAAATTAGTAGATGGTAAGACAAAGGGTGACAACAATTTTGCTACTACAGAATATGTGTCTGATGCATCTACAAAAGAGAGTGTTATTGTTGCATTTAAAGATGGTGCTTACGAAATAGACAATATCAAGCTTTATCCACGTGTAAAAGGAAGCACATATAATGGCGGATTTCCTGTGGACTTCACAATTAGTGTATGGAACGGTACAAAATGGGTTGAAGTAGCAAAGAAGACAGGTGTTGTGAAGGATTCTGCAGAGTCAGTCTCACTTGACATAAAGCCAACAGTATGTAATACACTCAAAATTGATGTAACTAAGATGGGTGAATCTGAGAAGGCGGGAAAATACACACTTCAATTGGCTGAAATCCAGGCTTTTGGAGAGAAGTCTGCGCAAACTCTTGCTGCTGCACCTACATCATCGAACACAACGCAAGATGGAAATGGTGCAACGGTGACAATTGACAACAATAAGAATCTTGCGCTTGACAGACCAGTAAAAGCCAGCTCAGACCTTGCACAATATAGTGCGCCAATTACAAAGGTAAATGATGGTTCTATAAAAAGTTATTGGGCATCTAACGATAGGGAATTTGTAAAAGGTGAGGCGCAATGGGCAGAAGTAAATCTTCTCAATAACTTCTCTATTCATACGGTTATTTTAGGAGCAAGGCAGGAAGCACTTGGTTTTCCGTACGACTTTAAGATAGAAGTATTCTATGATGGTAAATGGATTGAAGCGTACAGCGTGAAAGGTTTTGAAGCGAACGAAAAAGCAGGTTACACTGCGTATGAGTTTAAGTTCCCGGCTGTTATCGGAAACAAGGTAAGAGTAAGCTCTGACAACTTCCGAAAAGTTGGCACATCAAACTCTATGGTACTTTCAGAGATCGCTGTATATGGTAACTCAGTATCTGGAAACTATGTTCTTCCGAATGAGAATATGATTACGGTAGGGGCAGCCATTACGGCAACCACATCTATGGAAGATTATGATTATTATCTTGTACATTTGGTTGATGGTAATCTCGCTACCGGATGGTCTAGTGTTCCTCAGACGACAGCAGACAGTGTTCAGGCTGTAGAGATTGACATGAAGGGTGAAGTGCAGCTAAGTGAAATCCAGTTAAAACCTTCATGGGGTGGACATGGCTTTCCTGTTGACTTTACCATCAGCGTATTTGAAAATGGTAAATGGGTAGATGTCTACGAAGCAAAAGATTATGAAAAACCGGAAGACGAAGCAATTCAGAGATTCCAGTTTGAAACAAAGAAAGTAAGTAAATTTAAGATTACAGTTACAAAAATGGCCGAAGAAGCCGGACTTTATGTGTGGAAGATGAATGAAATTATGGCTTATCCTTCCCATACAGGAGATGAATTCGATCCGAACAGAGTGGATGAAGTTAAATCATCAGAAAAACTTGTAGCTGCTGAAGTGATTACACAGGACGGTGAAACTGGCAAAGATGGTATGCTTGTTGATGTTCAGTTGTGGAAAATCATTGTGGGTGGTATACTATTCTTAGTAGCTGTTGGAGGCTGCGTAGCAATTTTAATTGCATCAAGAAAAAAGAATAAATAATCATTCAAACATAAATAGCGGCGATATTAGAGAGACTTGTAATGTAGATAATATTGCCGTTATTTTTCTATTTATTGAGATAGGGGGGGGAATTCTTGTATCGTTTAATCATGGTAGATGATGAGAAGTTTATCCGAGAGTCTATTATTTCATTTGAATGGGAAAGCATAGATGTTCAGCCGATGGGTTGCTTCGAATCCGGAGAAAAAGCACTTTCCTATATTCAAGAGAATCCAGTAGATATCGTTTTAACAGATATCTGCATGCCGGGGATGACAGGGGTATCTTTGGTTGCAAGAATGAAAGAAATCAATCCTGATATTGCAGTTATTTGTATATCAGGGTATAGTGATTATGAATATTTGCGTGCGTGTTTGCAGGTTGGAGCCAATGATTATCTCTTGAAACCGATTGATAAGGACGATCTTTTTGAGACTGTTCAAAATCTGGTATCAGGTAAGGGATGTCTGAAAGAGGAAGCCAATCTTGATGTCGATGCAGAGGATGAGAAGAAAATACAACATCACTATATAAGTATTGTGTTGAAATATATAAACGAGAATTATTCACAAGCTGTTTCGTTGGAAAAAGCAGCAGAAGTGGTTGGTCTCAATCCGGTGTATCTAAGTTACCTATTTAAGAAGATTAAGAAAGTTAACTTTTCAGAGTATTTGAATGAAGTACGTCTGAAAAAGGCGGAAGAGTTGCTGGCTGATTCAACACTGAAAATAGGTGAGATTTCAGAGGAAGTCGGATATAAGGATGCACGTTATTTTTCATCATTATTTAAGAAGAGAACAGGAATGTCACCAAATGAGTATCGGAACAAAAAAGGTCAAATTTAAAACGTTGGTAATCATAGTTAACATTATATTGGTAGTGCTTTTTCAGTCTGTTTATATTAGTGTAAATATGAACAGGCTGGAGGACTATGCACAAAATGCGGAGGCGGAAGCTTTTGAAACCTACCATTCTTATTTGTGTGATAATTTCAGCGCATGCATGTACGAAGTGGACATGCTGCGCTCTTTTATTGAGCGTAACAGATTGAGTGGTTTCGTAAAAGAATATCTCAATTTAATGGATGAGACCGATTCGGCAAAGCGGATATCGGAGATAAAACAAACAGTACAACAGTTATCCGTATCGGGAAATGTAGTCAAAGATTTCATTATATTTGGTGACAATTTTAATCAGAAGAATCTGTATTGCAATGTGAAGGAACGTAAATTGGATGACAAATTGCTTCCTTCAGAGGATGTATTGTCTCGGGTTGGTTTGGATGGTGTCATGCATACCAATTTGGGCTATTTGGTGCAGTGTACGAAAGAACAGTTGCAAGACGTTCGGGTGAAAGCTGTTGAAGGCCAGGAGAGAGAGGCCGTCGACAATCTGATACAGTTTCTAGAGGATGAATATATTGTATGTGATTATATAGCGGGTAGTTTTACAGTTATTCGATTGAACAATGAATATGTCGCAGAGAAATTCAAATTAGAAGAGAATAATAAGTTCGTTGTGTATCATTCCGCAGGACGCCCGGTTTTATATTTTAACACCAATGAGGACTATGTAAGTAAGCTACTGCGCGAGGTGAACTTAGAACAAGATTATTGTGAAAATAATGAGTACAGTTATTGTGTTTCTCGCAATCTATACGGGAAATTGAATGTGATTACGGAACATGAGGATAATAACGGGTACTTTTTATTTGCAAATAGCAAGTATATATATATCCTTTTTGTAGGAATCAGTGTATTGATTTCTCTCGTTTGTCTGTATTTGTTTTCTAATAAAGTATTTAAGAGAATTGATTTTTTATATTCCACAATTAAGAAGCAGACAAAATCAGATGATTTTGGCTTCATGAATGTGAGTAAAAAAAGTTTGACGTTTTCAAAACGATTACTGTTTACATTTGTCAGTTCCAGTTTACTTTCGCTTATTGTTGTATCTTTATTAATGAATACGATGGTTGAGCGAGAAACCAGGGATGTTGCTGAAAGGCTTGGGAAACAGTTATCGCAGAATTATGCAAGTGAATGTATGAGTCATTATGAGAGATACAACAGTATATCTACGGTGAAGATTGAAAAGTATTTGCAGGAATATAGACAAGATGATGAACAAAGAAACACGGAGATTACAAGAGAATTTGAAGAGAATTTTTATTATGAAACCACATATCTTCCGGGATATTTGTACGCATTTATTGTGGATACCAGTGGGGAAGTGCTCTATCAAACTGTGTTTTCCAGTCAAAAGCAGGTTTCTGTTGAACTGATTCGCAATGCAATGTCACAAGCAAAAGAACTGGAACACTTTGAAACGCAGGGAGTCTTTGTACCTGTGAATGATTTGCTATCGGGAAAAGAGACTATTGCCTTTGTTAAGAGCATTTATTGTGATGGGGTAAACAAGGGGACAATTGTCATCGTTTCTGATGTTCCAAAGCAGCCTATGTATAGTGATGACAGCACAATACTGACGGACTTTTTGATTACAAACGACAAAGATGAAGTGCTTATCGGCAAGGCATCTTTATATAATGAAAAAATAGTTGGAACAAACGAGATGTTTGATGCCAATAACAAAATCATATATTCCATAGATGAAAGTACGGCAGATTATATAGGAAAAAGTGTAGTTCTTACCTATTATAATTTTTATGTGAACCAAATTCGTGCGATTCAGTATCTGAACCTGGTATGGTCCTTGATTATAGCAGGTATCTGTATTGTAGTCACGTTTCTGCTTCGAAGGATTTTGGTAAAACCATTTAGTGTCCTAATAGCAAGCATGAATGATACTCCGGCACAGGGATATCAATCGATTCCGGAAAATTTTGCCGTAGACGAGGTAGACACAATTGCAGTTGCCTATAATAAGATGATGGGCAGAATGGAGCATCTGGTGGAGGAAAGTATTCGTAAGGAAGCTGAGCGTAGCGAACTGGAACTCTTGCAGGCGCAAACGGAATTCAAGATGCTAGAGCAACAGATGAATCCTCATTTCTTGTTTAATACTTTGGAATGTGTGAACCTTTTGGCGCTTCGTAGTGGAGAAAAGAACATTTCAAAGATTGTTCAATCTCTTTCTATGATTTTGCGATACGCAATTAGTAGAGAAACGAAAGTAAAAGTGGGACGTGAAATACAGGTCTTGGAATCCTATATTGAAATACAGAGATTCCGTTTCGGCGATAGAATTAGCATTGAGTTGGATGTTGATGAATCCTTGTTTGAAATTAACATGATTAAATTTGTACTTCAACCAATTTTGGAAAATGCTATTTCTCATGGTGTAGGAAATTTGACTAGTGGTGGACGAATTGAAATTGTTTTGGGATGTTACGAAACGGGATTAGTATTCAGGATCCGAGACAATGGAGTTGGAATGTCAGAAGAAAAACTTCAGAAGCTCAGACAGTCTCTAGAAAATAAGACAGCGGATACAGAGCATAGACGTGAAGGTGGTATTGGACTGAGAAACGTTTATAGGCGTATTGTGTTGTATTATAAGGGACAGGGGGATTTTGTGGTCAATAGTGTGGAGGATAAAGGTACAGAGGTGATTGTACGATTGCCGTTTGATTGTCAATGATAGATTATTCAAAAAGAAAGGTGAAAAATATGAAGATTTCAGGATTATCCACGCCAGCTTTAATCGTGGATGTAAATAAGTTTAAAAAGAATGCTGAGGAAATGGATAAACTTTTGGAAGGTAGCAGTTTAAAATTACGTCCTCATTATAAATCGCATAAATGTGCATCGATTGCAAAATGGCAGATTGAAAACGGTGCCATTGGAATGACTTGTGCTAAACTAAGTGAGGCAGAGGATTTGTGCGATGCAGGAATTGAGGATATTCTAATCGCTAATCAGATTGTTGACAGTGCAAAGATTCGTAGGTTGGCAGACCTGGCAGGAAATTGTCGTCTTACTATTTGTGTTGACAACATAGAAAATATCAATGCTCTTTCAACGGCGGCTGTAAATAGTGGGAATACAATTTATTGTCTCGTTGAGTATGATATTGGAATGAATCGATGCGGAGTTGTAACTAAGGAAGAAGTTTTGGCACTAGCCAAACACATAACAGCATGTGAAAACCTTGTGTTTGATGGCATTCAGGCCTATGCTGGACACATTTCTCATGTTGAGGATATTGAAGAAAGAAAAGAAAGCACTGCTAATAATTATGAAAAACTGAAAATACTTATTTCTTATTTGGAAGATAATGGGGTCAAGGTAAAAACTGTTTCTGGCGGCAGCACAGGTACAGCGGAGATTAAAACTGCAGAAGGGCTTTATACAGAACTCCAAGCCGGAAGCTATTTGTTCATGGATTCAACTTACAGAACACTATCGTTACCGTTTGAAAATTCTCTTTTCTTACTTACAACAGTAGTTAGTCAAAGAAACGGGCTGACTGTTGTTGACGCAGGTGTTAAAACATGCGGAGTAGACCAAGGTATGCCTGCTATCGTGGAAGGTGATGTACAGGAGATAGTGGCAAGTGAAGAACATTTTCAGTTTCACGGATATAGTGGCGAGAAAAAGATTGGTGACAAGTTGCGTTTGATTCCGGGACATTGCTGTTCCACAATCAATTTACATGATAAAATCTATCTTGTTGATGGAGAAAATGTTATTGACCGCATTCCTATAACAGCACGAAAAATTGGTCGATAATAAATATTATCGGAGCGGGAAATGTTATTTAGAACGTGAGATGGGTGAATAATATGATGGATCAATATAGTGTAATTATCTTTGTGTTGGAAATGATCGGAACCATTGCATTTGCTTCTTCTGGTGCAATGGTAGGAATTCGCAAGAATATGGATATATTTGGTGTTATCGTTCTTGGAGTTACAACTGCAGTCGGTGGTGGAGGTATTCGGGATCTAATTTTAGGCATCCATCCACCAAAGATGTTTCATAATTTTTCTTATGTTGGAATTGCAATCGTAACATCACTTCTAATTTTTCTTGTGATGTACATAAAACGGGAGCTGCTAGAAGGTGATTTTATCGAAAACTATGAACAAATCATGAATACATTTGATGCTATTGGACTTGGTATTTTTACAGTTGTCGGTATTCAAACGACGATAACTGTTTTTGATGATTCAAATATATTTTTACTGATTTTTGTTGGTGTTATTACAAGTGTTGGCGGTGGTATGTTGCGAGATGTTTTAACTGGCTCTGTCCCATTTGTTTTTGTAAAACATGTTTATGCCAGTGCTTCATTGGCTGGAGCTATATTATATGTGATTTTGCGTAGTTACATAAATGATGTTGTCGCAATGGTAGTTAGCATGGTTGTGGTCATAAGTATTCGTCTTTTGGCGGCGAGGTATCGGTGGAATTTACCACGGATTCATAATAGTTTCGAAGGTGAAAAATGAGTGGTGGAGTTTGTCAAGACGCTGAGCACGCCTTTTTTCTGTTTTGAAGTAACTTAAGCGCAAGAGCATATAAGAAGGGATTTATTTTGTGTTAACTAGAAAGTCTCTGTCATATACTTATACGAAACCAATTTTGGAGTATTCGTATGACGGAAAAGCTAAAACAAAAATTAAAAATGTGGGCAGTATGTGGAGTGTTAATCCTGGCTGCAGGAGTGGGAGTTTCAAAGACTGTTTCGGTGTCAAACACTGTAAACGGCAAGGAACTCCCTATTTATTCTGTAGAAACAGAGGAGAAGAAAGTGGCGCTATCGTTTGATGCGGCATGGGGGAACGAAGATACGCAACAAATTCTCGACATTTTGAAAGAACATAACATCCATGTCACCTTCTTTATGACAGGCGGCTGGGTAGAAGACTTTCCGGATGACGTAAAGAAAATCAAAGAGGCAGGGCATGATCTCGGAAATCATAGTGAGAATCACAAAAATATGAGTCAATTGGGGGATGATGAATGTCAGTCGGAACTTCTTAAAGTACATGAAAAAGTAAAAAAACTGACCGGTGTAGAAATGCACTTGTTCCGCCCGCCTTACGGAGATTATGATAATGAGGTGATTAAAAATGCAACCTCATGCGGATATTTTACCATACAATGGGATGTTGACAGCTTAGATTGGAAGGACTACGGAGTGGATGAGATTATTAAAACGGTCACTGAACATAAGAATTTACGTAATGGTTCTATTATACTTATGCACAACGGAGCAAAATACACGGCTGAGGCACTTCCAAAGGTGATTGAAGGATTGAAAGCAAAGGGGTATGAGATTGTTCCGATTTCGGAGTTAATATATAAAGACAATTATCATTTGGATGTGACAGGAAGGCAGATACAGGATTAGTACTATAAATTTTTAATTTTAGCGTGACAAGAGGCCGTGTATAGGATTAAAATAGAAAGTAATTAGGAGGACATGAACATGAAATACGATTTTACTTTTTATAATCCAACCAGAATTCATTTTGGAAAAAAGGCGATGGAGCATTTGCCGGAGGAATTAGCAAATTTCGGTGATAGCGTGCTTTTGCTCTATGGAAAAAATGCGATTAAAAAGATAGGACTTTACGATGAAGTGATAAAGATACTAAATGCATGTGGGAAAAAGGTTACAGAGCTTGGAGGCATCAAGCCGAATCCATCTTACTCACAGGTTCTTGAAGGTGCAAGGCTTGTCCGTGAAAATAAGGTAGACCTTATTTTGGCTGTTGGGGGTGGCTCCGTTGTTGACTGTGCAAAAGCAATCTCTGTTTCGGCATATACAGAAGGAGACCCGTGGCAGAAATATTGGATAGAATTTCAGCCATTAGACAGCGAGATTGTGCCAGTTGCTTCTATTCTTACGATGGTAGGGACTGGTTCGGAAATGAACGGTGGTTCTGTTATTACAAACGAAGATGTTACAATTAAAGAAGGCAGAGTCTTTCCGCCAGAAGTAAATCCTAAATTCTCGATTCTGAATCCAGAATATACGTATTCCGTTCCGAAGATTCAAATGGTCAGTGGGATTTTTGATATCATGTCTCATCTTTGCGAACAATATTTCTCAGGTGATGATGATAATACAACGGATTACCTGATTGAAGCTGTGATGAAGTCCCTAATTAATAGTGCGCGGATTGCGATTCAAAATCCGGAGGATTATGAGGCGAGAAGCAATATTATGTGGTGTGCAACAGTTGCCCTTAACCGAATTACCGGTCTATCCAAAACGCAGGACTGGGAGGTTCATGGAATTGAACATCAACTAGGAGCATATACAGACTGTCCTCATGGGCTTGGCCTTTCGGTTATATCTATGCCATATTACAGACACATTTACAAATACGGACTTCACCAGTTTGTTCGTTTTGCAAAAAATGTTTGGGATGTAAATGGGGAAGGCAAATCGGACGATGAGATTGCGTTAGAAGGCATCGCAGCACTTGAGAACTTTTCAAAAGAAATAGGAATTCCATCTACACTTCGTGAACTTGGCGCAACAGAGGATATGCTTGAGAAAATCGCCTATTCGGTGGAAGAAGGCGGCGGATATAAGAAAATGACACATGAAGATATTCTTGCAGTTCTGAAAGAATGTTTTTAGGGAGGAGCAAAGATGAAATTTACAAAGATGCAAGGGCTTGGAAATGATTACGTGTATGTAAACTGTTTCCAAGAAAAAATACAAAATCCAAGTGAAGTTGCAATCAAGGTAAGTAACCGAAACTTCGGGGTTGGTTCTGACGGGCTGATTATGATTAACCCATCCAAAGTAGCTGATTTTGAGATGGAAATGTATAACGCAGACGGTTCTCGTGGAGAAATGTGCGGGAATGGGATTCGCTGTGTTGGGAAATACGTGTATGATTACGGTTTGACCGACAAGACAAGTATTTCTGTGGAGACCTTAGGTGGAATCAAGTATCTGGACTTCACAGTGGAAAATGGGAAGGTAAAGCTTGTAAAAGTGGATATGGGAAGTCCGGAACTCGTTCCGTCCAATATCCCGATTGTGGCAGAGGGTGATTCAGTTATTGATGCCCCAATCGTTGTGGACGGAAAAGAGTATCGCATGACTGGTGTATCTATGGGAAATCCACATACGGTTGTTTACCTTGATGATGTGCAAGGGTTGGAAATTGAAAAAATTGGACCAAAGTTCGAAAACCATGAACGCTTTCCAAAACGTATCAATACAGAGTTTGCAAGGGTAATCGATAGAAACACAGTTGAAATGCGTGTGTGGGAGCGTGGCTCGGGCGAAACGCTCGCATGTGGTACCGGCGCCTGTGCAGTAGCAGTGGCAAGTATCTTAAATGGATTGACTGAAGATAAAGTGACTGTGAAATTACTTGGCGGCGATTTGCAGATTGAGTGGGATAGAGAAGCGAATAAGGTTTATATGACCGGCCCTGCAGAAGTTTCCTTTGAAGGAGAAATTGAAATCTAGATACAACTAGGCAAAGTACAGATTTCGACATTAGAATAAGGGACAACAAAAGTGGCACTGAATGTTAAAATTCAGTGCCATAAATTTTGCTTCTTTCATTATCTGTTGTTGATAATCTTTGTCAATTCAACTGGGTCAACGATTTGTCCGTCTTTGTAAACACGCATGTTACCAGAAGCAATTTCGTCGATCAAGATAACTTCGTCGTTGTTGTAACCAAATTCAAATTTAATATCCCAAAGGTCAAGACCAAGTGATTTCAAATCATCAGCAACGATTTTAGTAATTGCTAATGTTTGTTCCTTCATGCTTTCGAACATAGCTGGTGTCATAATTCCTAATGCTGCAAGGCCTTCACCTGTTACAAGTGGATCACCTAATTCATCATTTTTGAATGTACATTCAACATAGCCACCTTCTAAAACAGTACCGTTTTCAATATATTCACCATATCTGCGGATGAAGCTTCCTGTAGCTACCAAACGGCAAATTACTTCAAGACCATGTCCAAATACTGTTGCTGGAAGCACTTCCATAGTAGCGTCATCTAAGTTAGCACTTACATAGTGTGTTTTAATTCCAGCTTCTTTTAATAATTCGAAGTAGTGGATAGATGTTTCTAGGTTTGCTTTACCAATTCCTTCAATTGTTAAACCAACAGAGTTTTCGCCTGGATCAAATACGCCGTCTTTTCCGGTACAGTCGTCTTTGAATTTTAACATTACATTTCCATTGTCAAGTTTGTACACATCTTTTGTTTTACCTGTATAAATTTTTTCCATTTTCGATTTCCTCTCTCTTTCTGAATCAATTAGTAAGGAGACTAAAAACATCTCACATAATTTTTTTATCACAAAATATGTTGTTTTACAATATTTTTTTTAAGATTAGTAATACTTATTTTTAAAAAATATTAATAAGTTAGGGTTAATAAAATCGTAGTTTATAGTGTAATGATTTTTTGTGAGAAAATGGTTGATTTTTCAAAAAAAAATGATATAATGTATTTTGTTCGATAAATATTAATGCGGAATGGTGTAATGGTAGCACAGCAGACTCTGACTCTGTTAGTAGGGGTTCGAATCCCTTTTCCGTAGTTTTTTTATCTAAAAGATGACGGAGTGTGGCTCAGCTTGGTAGAGCGCTACGTTCGGGACGTAGAGGCCGCAGGTTCGAATCCTGTCACTCCGATTGAAGGTGCTAAGGTTCTTGATTTTACAAGGGTTTCGGCACTTTCTTTTTTTATCACCTAAGTGTCAAAATAGGGTTACTTCAGTGTTTCCTATTACAAAATTTAATTTAAGGCTGAGAGGAATGTCAAAATGAAAGTTATTTTATGGGATATAGATGGTACACTTTTGGATTTTGAAGCAGCGGAAAAGGCTGCAATTCGACAATGTTTTTCGTCTTTTGAGTTGGGCGAGTGCACGAATGAAATGCTTACAACATATCAAACGATTAATAGAGAGTACTGGAAACGTTTGGAGAGAGGCGATATCAGTAAAAAAGACGCTTTGGTAGCACGTTTTTATGACCTGCTTGAGAAATATGGTCTGGATACATCTGTTGCACCACAGGTTAACGCTGAGTACCAGGTTCGCTTGGGGGATACCATTTGTTTCAATAGGAATGGCTTAGAGACAGTAAAAATGTGTAAGGGCAAAGTTCCACAATATGCAGTTACCAATGGAACAAAGGTAGCACAGGATAGGAAACTTCGAAATTCTGGACTCATTGATTTGTTCGATGGAGTGTTCATATCAGATGAGATAGGGATAGAAAAGCCGGCAATTGGATTCTTTGATCAGGTGTTTAAAGCAATCGGTGAATATGACAAATCAGAGATTCTCATTGTAGGAGATTCCCTTACCAGTGATATACAAGGTGGAAATAATGCAGGTATCGTTACTTGCTGGTTTAATCCATTGGGAAAAACAAATGACCTAGGGCTACACATCGATTATGAAATCAGCGATTTGAGTCAGGTGTTAGATATTGTAGCAATAAATAGCGGGGAGTAGTTCATACTCCCCGTAAAAGTTTATCTATTTTATTTCATATTCTAATATGTAATCATCCATCACAAAGCCATTTCCGATATCAGTTACTTCTTCCCGTACTTTCAAAAAGCCAAGATGCTCGTACACCGCCAGGGTGTTTGTGTTGTGGCGATTGCAAGTCAGCCAAATCCCCTTCAAGTTTCTCATTTTACAAATTTCAATGAATTTCTGGAACATGTGAGATGCAATTCCTTTTCCACGAAATTCTTCATCTACATATAGCTTGCTCAAGAATAATTTACCATCTTCTTCATGAATGCCGGCAAATCCAGCAAATGTGTAATCATAGGAAAAAAGAAAATATTCGTAGCCAGAGTTGATTTGTTCAACCAATGCCTCCGGTGATAAAAATTTCTCTACCATATAGTCAACCTGTTCTTCACCAAGAATCGGTGTGTAATGTTGATGCCAGATTGCATCTGCAACTGCATACACCGAATAGACAAGCTCCATATTTGTAACAGGCATAATTCTTAGATTCTCCATATTGTAAATGCTCCTTTTACTTAAAAGATAATCATACTTTAATATTTGCATTGTATCATGGAAACTGTAATATGTAAAAAATTTTATTAGAATTTTATAAATTTCATAAAATTATTAGCACTCTTTGCTTGAGAGTGCTAATTTCGTATTGACATTTGATTTAATGAGTATTAATATATGTTTTAGGTAAACTTTAGACGGAAAAGGAGATGCTTAATATGGCAACAAAACACGGAAATCTTTCTATTAATAGCGAAAATATTTTTCCAATTATTAAAAAATGGATGTATTCAGACCACGACATTTTTGTACGTGAGTTGATTTCAAATGGCTGTGATGCAATCACGAAACTGAAAAAATTAGATATGATGGGCGAATATCAGATACCGGATGATTATAAGCCAAGCATTCAGGTGGTTGTGAATCCGGAAGAAAAGACTATGAAATTTATCGATACCGGTCTTGGCATGACAGCGGAAGAAGTAGAGGAATATATTACACAGATTGCGTTTTCCGGTGCTACAGAATTTTTAGAGAAATACAAAGACAAGACAACAGAAGATGACATGATTGGTCATTTTGGTCTTGGATTCTATTCTGCATTTATGGTAGCAGATGAAGTGCAAATCGATACCCTTTCTTATAAAGAGGGTGCAACTCCTGTACATTGGACTTGCGATGGCGGTACCGAGTACGACATGGAAGATGGTAACAAGACAGAAGTCGGAACAGAGATTACCTTATTCCTCAATGAAGACAGTTTGGAATTTGCGAATGAATACCGCGTAAGAGAAGTCATTGAAAAATATTGCTCATTTATGCCGGTTCCGATTTATTTATCAAAGGAAAATGCAGAGCAGGAATATGAAACTATCATGGCAGACGAACTCAAAGAGGACGACGTGGTTGTAGAACATATTCACGAAGAAGCCAAGATGGAAGAAAAAGAAAATGAAGACGGCACCAAGGAGATGGTGGAAGTATCACCAGCGAAGGATAAAATAAAAATAAACAAGCGTCCGGTAGCTTTGAATGACACAACACCACTTTGGGCGAAACATCCAAACGAATGTGAAAAAGATGACTATATTGCATTTTATCGCAAGGTGTTTATGGATTACAAGGAGCCATTGTTCTGGATTCATCTGAACATGGATTATCCTTTTAACTTGAAAGGTATTTTGTATTTCCCGAAAATCAATACAGAATATGATTCCGTAGAAGGAAAGATTAAATTATATAACAACCAAGTATTTATTGCAGATAATATCAAAGAAGTCATTCCGGAGTTCTTGATGGTATTAAAGGGTGTTATTGATTGCCCGGATTTACCACTCAATGTATCTCGTAGTGCACTTCAGAATGACGGATTTGTCAACAAGATTTCTGAATACATTTCTAAGAAGGTGGCAGACAAGCTTTCCGGAATGTGCAAGACAGATAAAGAGACATATGAAAGCTACTGGGATGACATCAGCCCATTTATCAAATTCGGTTGCCTCAAAGATGATAAGTTCTGTGATAAGATGAGCGATTATATGTTATTCAAGAATCTTGATCATAAATATTTGACACTTAAAGAATGTATTGAAAATAACAAACCTGCTACGGAAGAGGCTGTGGAAGTGGAAACAGCAGAAGGTGAAACAATCGAGGCAGGTGCTGGGGAAGCAGGCTCTGACGAGAAGAAAGAAGAAAAAGTTACAATCTACTATGTAACAGACGAACAGCAACAGAGCCAGTACATCAACATGTTTAAGGCCGAGGGAATGGATGCAGTCATTTTGACACATAACATTGACTCACCATTCATTACCCAGTTAGAGCAACGCAATGAAAATGTGAAGTTTGAGCGCATTGATGCAGATTTGACAGATACCTTTAAGCAGGAAGTTGCAGCAGACGAGGAAGAAACGTTCAAGGCAAATACAGAAACATTGACGGACATTTTCCGCAAAGCATTAGGAAACGATAAGTTGGATGTGAAAGTGGAAAAACTGAAAAATGAAAATGTGGCTTCTATGATGACACTTTCAGAAGAATCTCGCCGTATGCAGGAAATGATGAAAATGTACGGCATGATGGGTATGGATCCAAGTATGTTTGGCAATGACGTAACTTTAGTTCTCAATGCAAATCATCCGTTGGTACAATATGTGCTTAATAATGGAGAAGGTGAAAACACTGCATTGTTCTGCAAGCAATTGTATGACTTGGCGCTGCTTAGCAACAAGCCACTTAATCCAGAGCAAATGACAGAGTTTATTAAGAGAAGCAACGAGATTATGATGTTGCTTGCAAAATAAAAATATGAGAGGGAAGCATTGATTCAAAAGAATTGATGCTTTCTTTTTTGTTTTGTGATAAAATAGATTTAACATAAAAACTTTAGGGGGATAAATGATATGAGCACGAAAGACATGATTCAACAAAAATATAAAACAGCACGGAACAACTTGCTATTGATGCTGATTTTGACAGTTGTTAATATTATTTTATATATGACCGGTTCGGACACAATGATGCTGTTTTCGGCAACGATTCCTTATTTTGGAATAATTATAGGTAGTGTTTCAGGAAGTCAGATGTTTTTCATATTCTGTGCATGCATTGCAGTAGCTATTTTGATTCTGTATCTATTATGTTGGATTTTAAGTAAAGACCATTATGGTTGGATGATTGCAGCATTGGTGCTGTTTATCATAGATACGTTGGCGATGATTGGCATGTATCTGGGCATGGGCGAAATATCAGGAATTCTAGATGTAGTGATACATATATGGGTACTTTATTACTTAATCATGGGTGTGAAGTATGGAAAACAGTTAAAAAACATGCCGGAGGAGCCGGTAAATGATATTGAACTGGAACAGGTTGCACCTTCCATAGACGGGGAAGAAGTGATGCACAGCCCTATTTTAAGAATGGCTGATACTGCTGTAAAAAGTCGCATTCTTTTGGAAGCAGATGCAGCAGGGCATCATATTTGCTATCGCCGTGTGAAACGAATCAATGAACTAGTGATTGATGGATATGTATATGCGGATGTGGAGATGTTGATGGAAACAGCACATGCCCTTACCGCACAAATGGATGGACATGTATTCCAGGCAGGATTTGATGGAGTGGCACATAGTTACATCAGAGTGGATGGTGTGCAAGTGGCAAGAAAATTGAGATTGTATTAAGAAACAATAAAGTGGTATATATGATTTTACGGTGCAGAACATGTATTACATGTTTTGCACCGTTTTTTGCTACACCACTTCATACGCAATCTCTTTCTGTGTAAAGAACTTTTGAACCATCATATCCCATGCCTGTTCCAGCGACTTATCCATTGTAAATAAATTCATAGCTGTGCCCGTTACGCATTGCAGTTTCTGACCATCGTATTTCAAGTTTATGTAGAGCCCACGTACATCTTCTAATTCATAATCCAATCCCTGTTGACTAATTAATTTCTGAATATTGGAAGCAGACAATCCCAAGACAAATTTAAATCCAAGAGGTGTATGTTTCCCCTTAATGAGAGAGAAGCAGTATTCACGCATTTCTTTCCAGAGAGCGTATTCTCTGTCAGGGACAGTTCCTTCTTCAAAGAAATCCTTCTTTAAATATCCATCCATACTAAATGTTGAAAAAGTCATAATTTCACCTTCAATAAATAGAAATGAATCGAAGGTTTCTGATAACAACAATTTTGACATACATTGTTTTACTTCGGTTAATGATAAAGCAATCATGCGATTTCCTCCTTTATATTTGTCTGGCGCATAGATTTTCCAACCAGAAAATAAATCGATATCAATAACGTTACAAATTCTGCGAGTGGTACGGATGCCCAAATTCCGTTGATGCCCAATATCGGCGCGAGGATTGTGACAAAAATGATACTAAGTACGCAACCTCGTAAAAGGCAGATAAGAAGCGATAGCTTCGGTTTTGCAGTAGACTGAAAATAACCCACTGCAAACATATTAATTCCCATAACGAAGAAGCCGATGAAATATATACGAATAGCAGTTGGTGACATGACAAGGATTTCTTCGTTCGGATTTAGGAAAATATAGGTGAACATATTTGGCAACACAAGCCCTAAAATTGCAGGGATGGAGCAGATTACAAGAGCTGTTGTCATTCCTAGTTTACGAACCTGCCTAATACGTTCCCCAAAACCTGCACCATAGTTAGTCGAAAGAATCGGTTGAGCAGCCTGATTAATTCCGTTGCAAAGACAGGTTACAATAATTGCAGTATTGCAAATAACACCATACATGCTGACTCCGTTATCTCCGGCATATTCCAAAATCTCTACATTAAAGATAAACATCACGATTCCTGCAGTGACTTCTACCAGAAAACTGGTAAATCCGTTCTGGAATACTCGTCCAATGCATGAGAAAGAAAATGCCTTTAATGAGAATTTCAGGCCGTTTGCCTTAGATAAAAAGTGCAATAATAAAATGAATACAGTGCATAATGAGCCAATCACGCTTGCAATCGCAGCACCGGCCATTTCCATTTGCAATGGGAATACGAAAATAATGTCTAAGATAACGTTTAAAACACCACCTGAAATAACTGCAATCATAGCAAGTTTTGGTGCACCATCATTTCTTACAAACGTCTGCAATAGGGATGAGAAAGCAAATGCACTCAAACCACCAATTACATATGGTGCATAGTCCATAATGTATGGCATAGTAGAGTCTGTTGCTCCCAAAAATCTGGCAATTGGTTCCATGAAAGTCCATAACAGAACAGTTAAAGCAAGGCAGGTTACAGCGTTTAAAATCACAGCCAGGGTGAAATAACATTTCCCCAACTGTTCGTCGCCACGTCCACGAGCGATGGACATTAGAACTGAACCACCGACTCCAAATAAAAGTCCCACTCCAAAGAAAATATTAAATAATGGAAGGATAATATTGAGAGCCGCCATTGCAAGTGTGCCAATACCTTTTCCAATAATAATGGTGTCGGCTAATATATAAATAGAGGTTACCATGTTTGCCAAAATAGCAGGGATTAGGTAACGAAAAAATATTTTTGAAACAGATTCTGTTAATAAACTGTTTGTTTGCATAAACTACTCCTTGTAAATAGAAAATTCCAGTACAACCTATAGTATATCAGATACCTTTAAAAATTACATTCTCTTTTTGGGAAAAGTTGACTTTTGATGAGGGAAACAGTATCATAAAAAGGTAAGGAAAAAGGAGATTAGTCTATGAATCGTATAGAGAAATTATTTCATTTATTAGAAAATGCAACTTCGCAATTTCACACTGCATTAGCTGTGAAAGAGCAATTGTTGGAGGCAGGGTTTGAAGAGCTGGCATTGCATGATAATTGGAACCTTCAAAAAGGTGGGAAATACATGTTTACACACCATGGGTCTACCATTTTTGCTTTTACTGTAGGAACAGATTTTAGAGCAGAAGATGGTTTCCGCATTGCTGCATCCCACGGTGATTTTCCGGGATTTCGTATAAAACCAAACGCAGGAATGGAAGTGAACGGATACTTGCAGCTTAATACGGAAGGATATGGAGGGGCAATTCTGTCTACTTGGCTGGACAGACCACTTTCTGTTGCAGGGCGAGTGGTGATAAAATCTGACGATGTGTTTAAGCCGGAGGTTCGTTTTATTGATATGAAGAAGCCGGTTTTAATTATTCCAAATCTGGCGATTCATTTTAACCGAGAGATGAACAAGGGAATGGAACTTCGCAAACAGGTGGAGATGCTTCCAATCTATGGAACAGCATCTGAAGAAATGACAAAAGAGGCATTTTTAGTTGCACTTGCGGAAAAATTAAATGTAAACAAAGAGGATATCTTGGATTATGAATTAATGATTTATAATGTGGATAAGCCAAGTTACGTTGGCTTAAAAGATGAGTTTGTGTCTGCACCTAGACTTGACAACCTGACTTCTACACAGGCGATTGTAGAGGGAATTACTCAGAGTTCACGCAAAAATGGTTTAAACATGATGATTGTATTTGACCATGAGGAAATCGGAAGCCGTTCCAAGCAAGGAGCAGCCTCCACATTATTATCGACTGTATTGGAGAAAATCTATCTATCCCTTGGTATGGAAACTGTAGATTTCACAAATGCACTAGAAGACAGCTTATTTATGTCAGTAGATGTAAGTCACGCCTACCATCCAAACTATGCTGGAAAATATGATGTGACGAATAAGCATATTTTAAATCAAGGATTTGCGATTAAGCAAGCGGCTTCCCAGAGCTATGCTACGGATAGTGAGGCAATTGCCATAGTACAGCAGATTTGCGAAAAAGAGGACATTGCATATCAGAAATTTGTCAATCATTCGGATTCCGTTGGCGGCGGAACAATCGGGGCAATATCTTCGGCTATGCTACCTGTTCGCACGGTAGATATTGGCGTGCCGCTTCTTGCTATGCATTCCAGCCGAGAGACCATGGGTGTGAAGGATTACGAAAGTTTAGTTGACTTTATCGGAGCTTATTTCAGATTATAGGAGACGTTATGGAAATACGTTTGAATAAATTTTTAAGTGAGGCAGGCGTTTGTTCCAGACGAGAAGCAGACCGCTTGATTGAAAGTGGGAAGGTGACAGTCGATGGTAAACGCGCAGAAATGGGGATGAAGATTACGGACTCCCAAGTGGTTCGTGTAGGGAAAAAAGAAATTCGTCCAAAAAATGAGATGGTACTTCTGGCAGTGAACAAACCAGTTGGGATTGTCTGTACCGAAGAGAAACGCGAGAAAAATAATATTATCAATTTTCTTAAATATCCAACGAGAGTTACTTATATCGGAAGGCTGGATAAGGAATCGGAAGGGTTACTGCTGATGACGAATAATGGTGATATTATCAATAAGATGATGCGTTCCGGAAACCAGCATGAGAAGGAATACAAAGTAACAGTAAATAAACCAATTACGCCTGAGTTTATTGAGCAGATGGCAAATGGTGTGCCGATTCTGGATACAGTGACTCGTAAGTGCAAGGTGGAAATGATAGGAAAATACAAGTTTCGCATTATTTTGACCCAGGGGTTAAACCGACAGATTCGCCGGATGTGTGAGTATCTTGGCTATAAGGTAACGGAACTGAAACGGGTTCGTGTTATGAATATTGAGCTTGGCAATTTGAAGCCTGGTGAGTACCGTAAGGTGACGGATGATGAGATTGCAGAATTATATGATTTGATTAAAGACTCTTCCAACGAGACCGTGAAAGTTGAGGAAATTTAAATGGAACAGAAAAAACAGCGCATGCAGGAATTAGTGGAATTATTGAATAAAGCATCCAAAGCCTATTATCAGGAAGCTACTGAGATTATGAGTAACTTTGAGTATGATAAGCTGTACGATGAGCTGCTTGCATTAGAAGCAGAATTAGGAATCGTGATGGCAAACAGCCCAACAGCCAATGTTGGTTACGAGGTATTAAGCGAGCTTCCGAAAGAACGTCATGAGAAACCAATGCTTTCCCTGGATAAAACAAAGGAGATTTCTAGGTTAAAAGAATTTCTTGGAAATCAGAAGGCGTTTATCTCATGGAAACTAGATGGGCTTACGATTGTGCTTACTTATAGAAATGGAGAACTGGAAAAAGCAGTTACCAGAGGAAATGGAGAAGAGGGAGAGGTTATTACAAATAACGCAAAGACCTTTAAAAATCTCCCACTAAAGATTGCTTACCAAGGAGAATTAATTCTGCGCGGAGAGGCAGTCATCGGCTATCAGGATTTTGAGAAAATCAATGCAGAGATCGAAGACGTGGATGCAAAATATAAGAATCCAAGAAATCTTTGCAGCGGATCTGTGCGCCAGTTAAATAACGAAATCACAGCCAAACGTAACGTGCAATTTTTCGCATTTTCTCTTGTGAAGGCAGATGATGTGGATTTTGAAAATTCAAGAATTTGCCAGTTAGAATGGCTAAAAGAACAAGGTTTTGCAGTGGTAGAGGGTTACGAGGTGACAGCCGACACCATTGAGACACAAGTTGCATATTTTGCAGAAGAGATTAAAAATAACGATTTTCCGTCGGATGGATTGGTGCTTGTGTATGATGACATCGCATACGGTCAGTCACTTGGACGAACTTCGAAGTTCCCGAGAGATTCTTTTGCATTTAAATGGGCAGATGAGATTCGCGAGACCGAACTGTTAGAAATAGAGTGGAGCCCATCAAGGACAGGACTGATTAATCCGGTTGCGATTTTCAAACCGGTGGAATTGGAAGGGACCACAGTCAGCAGGGCCAGCGTTCATAATATTAGTATCATGGAGGAATTGGAACTGGGAATTGGGGATAAGATAGAAGTATACAAAGCCAATATGATTATTCCGCAGATTGCATCCAACCTAACCAAAAGCGGAGTGAAGGATATTCCGTCAGCATGTCCTGCGTGTGGTGGAAAGACGGAGATTCGTCAGGTGAGTGACGCAAAGGCATTGTATTGTACGAATGAAGACTGCTCAGCCAAGCATTTGAAATCATTTGCATTATTTGTAAGCCGTGATGCGCTGAATATTGATGGGCTTTCAGAAGCGACGCTGGAGAAATTCATTGCGAAAGGCTTTATCCATGTGTACTCTGACATGTTCCACTTGGACCAGTATGCAGAGGAAATCAAGTCCATGGAAGGCTTTGGAGAAAGGTCTTACGAGAACCTGCAAAAGAGTATTGAAACAGCAAGAACTACAACACTGCCACGTCTGATTTATGGACTTGGAATTGCTGGAATCGGACTTGCAAATGCAAAAGTGCTCTGCAAAGAATTCCATTATGATATGGAAAAAATGATACAGCTGACAGAAGAAGAGCTGGCGGCCGTATCAGGTATTGGACCAGTACTCGCAAATGCATTTGTGGCGTATTTCTCAAAAGAAAAAAATGTGGAAGAAGTAAAACGTTTACTTGGAGAACTTATTATTCCAGAGGAACAGGTGAATACAGAGGAACAAATCTTTGAAAACAAAGTATTTGTCATTACAGGAAGTGTAGAACATTTCGCAAATCGAAATGAGGTTAAGGAAGTGATAGAGGCTAAGGGCGGTAAGGTGACTGGCTCGGTAACTTCCAAGACGGATTATCTAATTAACAATGATGTAAATTCTACATCATCAAAAAATAAAAAGGCCAAGGAGCTTGGTATTCCGATTATCACAGAGGAAGAGTTCCTGAAAATGTTAGAAGGTTAAAGGAGGAAATAGTTATGATGATGGTAACAAAAGCAAATTTTGAACAGGAAGTTTTAAATGCAAAGACACCGGTGTTGGTAGATTTCTTCGCAAACTGGTGTATGCCATGTAAAATGTTTGCACCTGTCCTTGACGAAGTGGCGGAAACCTATGGAAACAGATTAAAAATCGTAAAAGTGGATATTGATGAAGCGGTGGAATTGGCTCAGAAGTATCGCGTTATGAGTATTCCAACAATCAAATTGTTCACAGGAGAAGCAGAACCAAGAGCCACGTTTGTGGGTGCCATGTCACAGGAAGAATTAGAAGAATGGCTCGCAGAAAACGGAGTAGAGTAGGAGACAAAAGATGGAAAATAATTGTTTTGACGTGATTATAATCGGTGGAGGTCCGGCCGGGTACACGGCAGCACTTTATGCTGCAAGGGCTAATCTAACCGCTATGGTTATTGAGAAGTTTGCGCCGGGTGGTCAAATGGCCACAACGGAAATCGTGGAGAACTATCCAGGATTTGTAGAGGGTATCAATGGATTTGAACTTGGAATGCAGATGAAAAAGGGCGCAGAGCGTTTTGGAGTAAAAACCAAGCTTGCAGAAGTAAAGAGTGTGGAATTAGATCAGAATCCGAAACTGATTCATACTTCCAAAGATACATTCCAGGCAAAGACCATAATCTTGGCATTGGGTGCATATCCAAGAGAACTAGGGCTTCCAAATGAAAGAAACTTGAGAGGTCGTGGGGTATCTTACTGCGCAACCTGCGATGGCATGTTCTATAAAGACAAAACAGTTGTGATTGTCGGTGGTGGAAACACAGCAGTGGCTGATGCAATTTTTCTTGCAAAGATTTGCAAAAAAGTATACTTAGTACATCGTAGGGATGAGCTTCGTGCATCCAAAACATATATGGAATCCTTGGAAAAAACAGCGAATATTGAATTTGTCTGGAGTTCCGAAGTGGTGGAAATTCTGGCAGATGAATTTGTCACAGGTGTGAAGGTGAAGAGTCGCAAGGATGATTCTATCCGCATGCTTGCCTGTGATGGTATCTTTGTCGCAATTGGTAATGTACCAAATACAGAATTAATCAAAGGTCAGGTGGAATTAGACGAATCCGGGTATGTACCTGCAGATGAAACCACCAGAACCAATATCCCAGGCGTGTTTGCGGTTGGTGATATGAGAAGCAAACCACTCAGACAGATTGTAACCGCTGTGGCAGATGGTGCAGTTGCATCCAAGTATGCAGAAGAGTATATTGATAGTATGTAAGACAAAATTTGTCAATTTGAAAGCCTTGACATTCCCATATTGATAATATATAATTCAAATACGTTTGCGAACCAGACACCAATTTTAGGGCTTGTACTGGTTTCGACGGGGGTTTTGAAGTTGAGGAAGCCATCCGCGGGACGGGACCGCGTAACAATCCGTACTTTAAAATTAAACGCAAACGAAAATTTAGCGTACGCTGCCTAGTGGCAGTAGTCGGTCTTAGGTCGCTCACTGCTTAAGCAACCGGCTTCAACGAGGTGAGGCACTTCGTTTCCAAAGCTTTGAGGAGATGGAAGAATTTATGAAGCTACTAAAGTTATTAGCCTGTCATTAGGCGAATGATGGAGGGAATGTCAAAATAATGACTGTGATGGGAGATGCCTTGATGGATGGGCTTTCGGACGCGGGTTCGATTCCCGCCAGGTCCATTAAAAACAGAGAGTTTTGTGCTCTCTGTTTTATTATGTGCTGAAGTCAGTTGTATTCCAAACAATGAGGTAGAATATGAAAGAGGAGGAAGATCCTTTGAAAAACAGTTTAACAGGAACCATATACGTGCTACTCTCAGCAATCTGCTTTGCTTTGGGTGGTGTGTTAATTAAATTTATCCCATGGTCATCAACGACAATTCAAGGGGTACGTAGTATATTTTCATCTGTTGTTATCGGCGGTTACATGTATTATACAAAGCATAAATTTGTATTTAATAAGTCTGTGCTCTTTGGCGCAATTTGCAATATGGTAATGGCATTTACCTTTGTGGCAGCAACAAAACTTACCACGGCAGCAAATGCAATCGTGCTTCAGTTTACGGAACCGATTTTTGCTATCTTATTGATGTGGATTATTTATAAAAAGAGACCAAGAAAAGAAGCGGTAGTGACATGTGCACTTGTGTTTAGTGGAATTTTGTGTTTCTTCTTTGAGTCTTTGCATATTGGAGGAATGACGGGAAATGTGTTGGCGATAGTGTCAGGATTTTTCTATGCGCTGGTCTTTATGATGAAACGCTTTCCGGGAGCTGATTTTGAATCCTCCATTTTGCTTTCAAATGCCATGAGTGTGGTGTTTGCAATACCGGCATATATGAGTGAAACCACAAGTACACCGATTATTTGGAGTTGTATCATTTTACTTGGTGCTGTGCAGTGTGGTCTTTCTTATGTTTTACTATCCAAAGGTTTGGATTATGTGTCACCGGTCACCGCATCCCTCACTTCTACCATTGAACCTATCTTAAATCCACTTCTTGTGGCTGCATTTTATGGGGAGAAAGTTGGAGTTGTGGCGATTGTAGGTGCAATCCTAGTGGTTGGTTCAGCTACAGTTTATAATCTAATAGAGGCAAAGAAAAGTTAAAAATCAAGGCGCAAGCAAGAACTTGCGCCTTTTCAAATCATCTACTTTCTTTTCATCATATTCATCACAACATAAATTCCAATCAAGACAACCACACTTCCGCTCAGTATCAAATACATAGTGGATAGTTCCACTTTTTGATCAAAAAAGTATACATTGCAGTCAATTACATCTCTTAGCCCATTAATAATTTCCTTTGGATATCCATCAGCCTTCATTTCGGCAAACACACCTTGCATTGCATGATTTCTAAGAAGCGAAGTAGCATAGGTTCCGGGTAGGAAGGATAGAGCCTTTTGCAGTCCTTCGCTAAATTGCGAAATCGGCATATATGCACCACAGATAAATCCATACATGGAACTTACGATACTTCCTACAGCAGAGATTTGTCCTTGTGTGGACATGAAAAAATTAATAATAGAAGAAAGTGCAACTCCAAACATTACCAGTAAAAATACGTCAAATAAAATCAGCATCACATCTTTACCTGAAAGATACCAGCCAACCTTTCCAAGATAGAGAAATCCCGCTCCGGCAGCTAGAAGACAAATCAATAGTGTGGATATCAATGTAGCAATATAGTATCCAAGGGCCATGGTTGTACCCTTTACCGGAGTAATCGTCAAATCCTTTCGTGTACCGTTCACCTTGTCTTGAACCATTAGCATGTTGGAGCAAAATGCAACCGTCACGCAGCAAACAGCAAGAAGAGAAGAAACTAATTGGCCTCCAACAGCAGCATCCAATAGTTTTTCCGGCACCTCCATGCCTTCCGGAAATGACATTGCAAAGCTGTCATGGTATACATTTCCTAAAAATGTAGCATATAAAACCAGCAAGATAAGTGGGGTGATGAGTGAGGTAAAGAATAAGCCCTTATCTTTAAAAAATAATTTTGTATTTCTTTTAATGAGAGAACCCAACCCAATCATTCTTTTTCACCTCCGTTTAGTTTTTTTCCAGTCACAGTAAGGAACACGTCATCCATTTTCCCTTTTGTAATTTCATAATCATTGAACATATCAGCGTGCTTTATAATCAATTCTGTTGCGTCAGAAGTATTCGGTACTGACACGCGGTAGGCATCACGGATAGCTTCGTATGGTCTGCCTAAGACCTGCACTTGTTCTTCAGAAACTCCATAAATAGTAATAAAGTCTCCAGTGTATGTATTCTTTAATTCCAAAGGTGTGCCCTGTGCGGAAATTTTTCCACTGTCCAAAATCACCACGTAATCAGCGTCTGCAGCCTCTTCCATGTAATGGGTGGTTAGAAAGACAGTCATATTTTTCTCTTTGCGAAGTGTTGAAATGACGTCCCAAAGGGTTTTACGCGTTTGTGGATCAAGGCCGGTTGTGGGTTCATCTAGGATTAAAATTTTTGGCTCATTGAGTAGGGCTCGTGCAATGTCGATTCTACGGCGTTGTCCGCCGGATAATTTTCCAACCGGTCGTTTTAATAAATCCTCAAATTCCAGAAGCTTCATCAATTCGCACAATCGTTTTCTGAAAGCCTCACCTGTGATGTCATAAAGAGCTGCACGGCTTTGCAGATTGTCACGAACAGACAATGCTTTGTCTAACACAGAGTCCTGAAAAACAACACCAATCTCATTCTTGATCTTATCTATATTTCCATCAAGGGATTGCCCGTCAATAATCACAGTTCCGAAGTCTTTCTTCAGTTGCCCGCAAATGATACTAATGGTCGTAGATTTTCCGGCACCATTCACACCCAGAAATGCAAATAGTTCACCTTCTTTTACTTGAAAACTAATGTCCTGGACGGCTTTGACTTCGCCGAAACTTTTACTTAAGTGTTTGATTTCTATAATGTTTTCCATATTAAGAATCTCCTTTCTTGGAAGCATATCGCATTTTAAGTCCGAGAAATGCATCTGTCAGCATGTCGCTGATTTGCTCGTTTTTTAAATCTAAATAAGAAGTTGCGAGCATCGTTGCAATTCCGTGGACATAAGCCCACATTTCCATGTGGAAAAACAGAGCCTCTTCATAAGTAATTCCAAGTTGTTTTTGAATGAAGCAGACTGTGTTAGTAAAATCATCTTGTAAATAATCAATGGTTTCACAAGAACGGTCGCGCATAAAAAGAAATCGGAATAGTTCCTTTTCTTCACGAGCGAATTGGATGTAGGCCATTCCGCTTGCCTTGTATTCCGGATAACGCTGAAATTTTATTTCGTGCTCTAGGTAAGAGCGATACATTTTTGAGGAGGCAAGAAGCAATCCGTTTTTCAACTCTTCCATGGAGGTAAAATTTGAAAAAATGGGTTGCGTGGAACAGCCTAAATATGTAGCTAACGAACGTGCATTTAACGTATCCACACCATTTTCACGGATAAATTCCAGCGCAGAATTTAGAATGTCTTCTTTGCTTACCTTCGGTTTTGGCGGCATGATTTTTATCTCCTTTACAAATGATAACAAGTGATATATAACACATGTTATTATAATGCATAAAAGTGGTGAAGTCAATTGAATTTTAACGTTGATTTATACTAGAAAAATATGGTATAAATAAGAAAGAAACTAAAATTGAGAGGCAAATGATTATGGCAAGTAAGAAAGACTATCGTTCCATACCTTTTTGGTCTTGGAATGACAAATTGGAAAGGGATAAATTAATTGAACAAATCCGCTGGATGAATGATAATGGTATTGGCGGATTTTTCATGCATGCTCGTTCTGGACTTCAGACAGAATATTTATCAGAAGACTGGATGCAGTGTATCGAAGCCTGTGCTGATGAAGCGAAGGAATTAGACATGAAAGCTTGGCTTTATGATGAGAATGGATGGCCGAGTGGATTTGTTGGTGGAAAACTTCTGGAGCAAGAGGAAAATCGGGACAAGTATATCTTGGCAGAAGAAGGCGATTATGATAAGGATGCCACGGCCAGTTATTTAATGACTGGGGATAAATTGGTACGTGTGTCTGAAACAAATATGCCTAGTGCAGGGGAGAAATATCTGAACCTATACATACATACAGCAGTCTCAACAGCAGATATTTTAAATCCAAAGGTGGTAGAACAATTTGTAACCATGACACATGACAAGTACAAAGAACGATATGGAGAGACTTTTACAGATTATATAGAAGGATTCTTCACAGATGAACCACAGTATCAACGTTGGAATACGCCATATACGGATGTAGTTGCAGATTACTGGAAGGAACAGTATGATGAGGATATTTTGGATGGTATGGGACTGCTTTTTGTGGAAAAAGAAGGCTATCGTACTTTCCGTTATCGTTATTGGAAGGCTATGCAACATTTGATGCTGGAGAATTTTGCAAAACGTGTCTATACGTGGTGTGATGAAAACGGAGTGAAATTAACCGGGCATTATGTGGAAGAAGGCACGATGGGCCATCAACTTATGTGCTGTGGCGGAATCATGCCGTTCTATGAGTATGAGCATATACCGGGGATAGATTGGCTGGGTAAATGGACCAATAATCCACTTGCGGCTAAGCAGGTTGGAAGTGTTGCAACACAACTTGGTAAAAAGCAAGTGCTCACAGAGACATTTGGATGTTGCGGATGGGATGTAAAGCCGTCTGAACTTAGAAGAATTGCAAGCTTCCAGTATGTGAATGGTGTAAATATGATGTGTCATCATTTGATACCTTATACAGAACGCGGAAATCGAAAATACGACTATCCGGCTCACTATTCTACCATTAACCCTTGGGTAAAAGAAGATTTCAAGACATTCAATGACTATTATACAGAATTGGGATATTTTCTTGGAGAAAGCGAACAGTATGTAAGTGTGGCAATGTTGCATCCAATGAGGAGCGCTTATTTTGACTATAAGCGTGAACTGGAGGCTAAAGGCTTTGGTATTGCTGACCTTGATCAGAAACTGATTAGTACGTGCAAACTTTTAGCGGGCAGAGGTATTGATTATCATCTTCTTGATGAAACATTACTTGCAAAGTATGGATTTGTAGAAGATGCAAAGATAGGATGCGGCAAGTGTGCTTATGATTACCTTGTTCTGCCGGAAATGTATACAATGGATAAGACCACGGAAGAATTGCTTCATAAGTTTGTGGAACAAGGTGGAAAGGTTATTTTACTTGGAGCAAAACCGACGTATTTGGAAGCAGAAGAGTACGATTATTCCTATTTAGAAAGTAACGTGACATTAGAGGATATCTGCAAAGCTCAAAAATACACGGTATCTGATTATGATACGGATATTTATAGTACCTATCGAGTTTCAGAAGGAAAAGAGTATTTATATGTGATGAATAGTTCTGATCAAGAAACACAATCACAGACATTCTGTTTTGCATCGAATGGAAAAGAAGTAACTGTCACTTTGAAACCGGGTGAGGATGTGATGCTTTGTGCATCAGATGAGGTGCAGGAGCAGAAAGCGTTAACACCGTATGTCTTGAAATTTGCGGACGCAGACATTAAGGTGAAGGAAAATTATCTGGTAGTAGATTCTGTCTGCTATTCGAAAGATGGAAAAGACTATTCGAAAGCTTGGCCGATTCCGGCGTTGTTTAACAAACTGTTAAAGGAACAGTATTGTGGAGAGATTTTCCTTCGTTATGAATTTGATATTGAAACACTTCCGGAGAAAATTTATCTCAGAGCAGAAAAAAGCAATGACATTGCGGCTTGGTTGAATGGAGAATGCTTGACAGAGGCTCTTCCTGGTGAGGATGATTATATCTTGTATTATGATATTACGAATCACGTTCATTTGGGAACCAATGAATATATAGCAAAGGTAAACTGGTACGAGGATGACAGTGTTTTCTTTGCATTGTTTGGTGAAAATGTAACAGAGTCCCTTAAGAACTGTATTGTGTATGATACGGAATTACAACCGATAGAATTGGTAGGATCCTTTGGTGTTTATCCAAAGACGGGGTATGGTGAAGATCCGGAACCACAAATCGTTGTGGGAACTGATTTTTATATCGGTGAATTACCGAAAGTCATTCAGGCAGAACCAGTGACAGAAGGTTTCCCTTTCCATGCAGGAGAAATGACGCTGAAACAGAGGGTAACATTTGATACAAAAGATATTCTTCTGCAAATAGAAGGTGAGTATCATATGACATTTGTTAAAGTAAACGGTGAATTGGCTGGGGAAATGTTGTTTGATACGGAATTGGATATTTCTCGTGTTGCCAGAGAAGGTGAAAATGAGATTGAGGTTACATTTGTGTTAAGTAATCGCAACCGAATGGGCCCACATCATACAATACCAGGACACCGTATGTCAGTTGGCCCGTGGAATTTTGAATTTAGTGGTTCGTGGGAAGAAGACCGAAATGAGTTTTACAAACCGGAATTTGTTTTCAAAAAATTCTATAAGTAGAGAGCAAAAAAGGTATACTAATAAAAGTATCTGAAAGGAGAACGAACATGGAATCAAGAAATTTATGGACGACATATTCTGAAGAACAGTTAAAAGAGCTACAACAGGTAAATGAAAGTTATAAAGTATATTTGGATAACGGCAAAACAGAGAGAGAATGTATTCTTGAGGCTGTGAAAATGGCTAAAGAAGTAGGATACAGAGATTTGAATGATGTGATTGCCAAGGGAGAAACCTTGAAAAAAGGTGACCGAGTATACGCTGTATGTATGGATAAGACAATCGCAATGTTCCAAATTGGGGAAGAACCATTGGAAAATGGCATGAACATTTTGGGTGCGCACGTGGATTCACCACGTATCGACGTGAAGCAAAATCCGTTATACGAAGCAGGTGAATTGGCATATCTTGACACACACTACTACGGTGGTGTAAAGAAATATCAATGGGTGACAATCCCGTTGGCGATTCACGGTGTAGTTGCGAAAAAAGACGGCTCTGTAGTTGAAATCGTAATCGGTGAAGATGAAAAGGACCCAGTACTTTGCATTACAGACCTTTTGATTCATTTGGCTTATGAACAATTAGAAGCAAAAGCCTCAAAGGTAATCGAGGGCGAAAAATTAGATTTATTAATCGGAAATATGCCGCTTGATGGAGAAGAGAAAGAAGCAGTAAAAGCAAATGTGTTGAAGCTTCTGAAAGAAAAATACGATATCGAGGAAGAAGATTTCGTATCAGCTGAATTGGAAATCGTTCCAGCCGGAAAAGCACGTGACTGTGGTTTGGATAGAAGCATGGTTATCGCATACGGACAGGACGACAGAGTATGTGCATTCACTTCACTCTTAGCAATGCTTGAAGCAAAAGATTTAAAGAAGACAGCATGCTGTCTGTTGGTTGATAAAGAAGAAATCGGAAGCGTTGGTGCGACTGGTATGCAGTCACGTTTCTTTGAAAATGTAGTTGCAGAGCTTCTCTTAGCAATGGGCGTTGATTCAAACATAAAGGTGAGAAGAGCACTTGCTAATTCAAAAATGCTTTCTTCTGACGTAAGTGCAGCATACGACCCAATGTTTGAAAGCGTATTTGAAAAGAAGAACACTGCATATTTCGGACATGGTATGGTGTTTAATAAATACACAGGTCGTGGCGGAAAGAGTGGATCAAATGATGCAAATGCAGAATACATTGCATATTTGAGACGTATTTTCGAAAGAGAGAATGTAAACTTCCAGACAGCAGAGCTTGGCCGTGTAGACATCGGTGGCGGTGGAACAATCGCATATATTCTTGCTAATTACGGAATGGACGTTATTGACAGTGGTGTTGCAGTGCTTTGCATGCATGCACCATGGGAAGTAACAAGCAAAGCTGATGTGTATGAGGCGTATAGAGGATATAAGGCGTTTTTGATAGGGGAATAAATCAATATTAAAAATAAACAGTTTTGGCATGGTAAAAATGGTTTTATCATGCCATTTTTGCTAAAATTGTTCTAATTGTTGGAAAAGTTAGGGAAATTTCTTGACGGATACAAGAAAAACAGATAGAATAAATATGTGGTTGATTTTACAAACCACACGACATCATTTATAATACAAGATTTACATATAACGGCTTCCAGATAGAAGTCGTGTTTTTGTCGTCTTGTAATTATGAAATATTATTAGAGGGAGGTCATAGAGAATATGACAAAATGGGTTTATATGTTCACCGAAGGTGACGCCAGCATGAGAAACCTCCTTGGAGGAAAAGGTGCTAACCTTGCTGAGATGACAAAGCTAGGTCTTCCGGTACCACAGGGATTTACCATCTCGACAGAAGCTTGTACACAGTATTATGAAGATGGTCGTCAGATTAATGATGAAATCCAAGCACAGATTAACGAAGCAATCGTTAAGATGGAAAAAATCACAGGAAAGAAATTTGGGGATTTAGAAAATCCGTTACTTGTATCTGTTCGTTCAGGTGCTAGAGCATCTATGCCGGGTATGATGGATACAATTTTGAACCTTGGTTTAAATGAAGAAGTTGTTGAAGTAGTTGCTAAGAAAACAGGCAACGAAAGATGGGCACGTGACTGCTACAGAAGATTTATTCAAATGTATTCTGACGTAGTTATGGAAGTTGGTAAGAAATACTTCGAAGAACTTATCGACAAAATGAAAGAAGAAAAAGGTGTAACTCAGGACGTTGACCTTACAGCAGAAGACTTGAAAGAATTAGCAAATCAGTTCAAGGCTGAATACAAAGAAAAAATCGGACAAGACTTCCCGAATGATCCAAAGGAACAATTAATGGGAGCTGTAAAAGCGGTATTCCGTTCTTGGGACAACCCTCGTGCAAATGTTTATCGTCGTGACAACGACATCCCATATTCTTGGGGAACAGCTGTTAACGTACAGGAAATGGCATTTGGTAACTGGTCAGATGAATCAGGTACAGGTGTTGCATTTACTCGTGACCCAGCTACAGGTGAAAAGAAATTAATGGGTGAATTCTTAATCAATGCTCAAGGTGAAGACGTTGTTGCCGGTGTTCGTACACCACAACCAATCGCAGAGATGAAAGATGTTATGCCAGAGGTTTACGAACAATTTACAAATGTTTGCAGTATTTTGGAAAACCACTACAGAGATATGCAAGACATGGAATTTACAATTCAAGACCGTAAATTATTCATGCTTCAAACACGTAATGGTAAGAGAACAGCTCAAGCTGCTCTTAAGATTGCTTGTGATTTAGTTGACGAAGGAATGAGAACAGAAGAAGAAGCTGTTGCAATGATTGACCCTCGTAACTTAGATACATTGTTACATCCACAATTTGATGCAAAAGCATTAAAGGCTGCTACTCCAATGGGTAAAGGTCTCGGAGCTTCTCCGGGTGCTGCTTGCGGTAAAATTGTATTTACAGCTGATGATGCAGTTGCATGGGCTGAAAAAGGTGAAAAGGTTGTTCTTGTTCGTTTGGAAACATCACCGGAAGATATCATGGGTATGAAAGCAGCTCAAGGTATTCTTACAGT
>JAFQRJ010000027.1 GCA_017410145.1 Tyzzerella sp. | reverse complement strand
CCTTCTGCATTTGCTTCTAATGTTTCACCATTCACCTTCACTAATTTTGCCAGATAACCAAATTCCAAATCAGCCTTAAAGGAAACTGTATCGCCAATCTTATACGCATCATTTAAGCCTGTTACAGTTACACCTTTTGCTATATCCTTTGTTACTGTAACAGATGCTAACAATACTTTTGCCACATCTTCTCCTGTCATGTAACCAGAACCATAAAAATAACCGTTTGTCACAATTGTAGGAGATGCTCCAGTTTGCGAACCAGATCTATATCTTGCTATACTGTCTGCTCCCTTATATGAATATGTACTATTTGCCACCTGCGTCGCTGTATTTGTTTCTCCGTCTTCCACAAATAATGTATAGGCAGTTTCTCCAGTCTGAACAAAGAAGATATTCAAACCGGCGGTACTCTCAATTTTTGCAATTTGTTTCGTTGTTAATGCCACTGTCTGTGCTGTAAAGCCACTATCAGAATTGTCACTATATATATCTGCTTTCAAGTAACAACCTTCCGCATTTTTATATAATCCAACACGATATACCGGTGGAGTAGTATCTCCATCTATTGCCATATCAAACAGAACTCTAGCGCATGCTTTAGAATCATCATTTCCTGCTGATGATAAACCTGCATACTGGAAATTCGATTGGTACACGAATTTGTTTTTGCTATCATCAATCATATCCTGCACCACATCGTTTGTAGTGAACTTATCTGAAACTGATTTATACTCTACAAATTTTGTAAAACTCTTATCCAACGTATGACTTACACTAAACGGAATCTCTACCGCAGCTTCTTCACCACTCCAAGCGTAATGTCGGATTGTTACGTTCATCTTCGTATCTGCATCAATCTTTTTAGTAAAATCAAAAATACCATTATTTGGATTTGTGGCATGTTTGTATGATATTAAATGACCTTCAATAAATACATAGAATTTTGTTCCTTCACGAACAATACGGAATTCAATTCCCTCACCTTTATAATCCGCAATCTCATCTGAAGATAATGTATAATGCCTTGTATTATAATTAATCAATGAACTAGAACCATCGTTCAGCGTTTGCACAATATAGGTGTTTCCATCATTATTATTATTTAGAACTCCAAATGACACGGATTCTCCATTCGCAAATTCAAAGAATACATCTGTTCTACCATTATCCTTAACAGTAAGTTTCAAATCCATCGTTTCATACTTGTCATGGAATTTTAATTTTTTTCCATCTGTAGTGCTTTCCAGCAAAGTAACTAGTCCTTCGTTTTGCTTAACCAGATTCCATTCACTATTATCTACAAATATTGATTTCTGGAATAAACCTTCTACAACATACGTTTCTTTGGTTGCCGTAAATGTATATGTTCCATCCATTCCGAGTGAAACATCTTCTCCATCTACTTTCATGCCACTGCAATAATAGCCTTCGTTACCTTTTCCTTTAAGAACAACCTTATCTCCCAATATGTATGTCTTTTTATGACCTACAACCTTACCATGTTGGTTATCCGCATTTTCGATTGTTACCTTATCGAATGTTGTTTTTACACTGAAAGGAATATCGATATCTACGCCTTTGTCACCCCAATGTCTGAGATACACAGTCGCTTTTACATCTTCCTCTATTTTTCCTTCAAAGTCACAAACTTTTACCATGTTTCCATTGATATAAAGTGTAAACTCTGTTCCAATTCGAACAATACGGAACTTAATTCCATCTTCTGACTGGAACTGTGCTTTTTCTTCTGGTGTAAATGTATACTGTGTTTCCCATCCTGTAATAGTCTTATTACTATCAGCCATAGACTGAATCACGACATTTCCATTATTCTTTCTCTGAAGAACACCAAAAGTAAGCTCTTTTCCGTCTTCAAAGACAAACTTCACGTCTGTTCTAGGTGTATCATCGGTAGCACTGTCTGCAATCGTTGGATCATTCTTTACTGTTAAAGTCAAATCCATGTCTGCATATTTGTCATAGAACTTAAGTCCAAAGTTGTCTCCACCACCAGGAAGAGTGATAAGTCCTTCATTTTGTTTTACTAGATTCCATGAACTATTGTCTGCAAACACTTTCTTATCAAAGAGACCTTCTACTGTATAGTTTGCTTTTTCTGCTGTAAAGGTGTATGTACCGTTTGCATTTAGCTCAACTTCTTTTCCATCCACCTTCATTCCATAGCAGTAGTATCCCTCATCTCCTGTTCCTTTAAGGACAACCTGATCTCCCACAAGATATGTCTTCTGTGCAGCCACCTTGCCATTTTTGCTACCTGCATCTGTGATGGTTACTTTGTTCAGGTTTGCAGTCATGTGGAATGGCATATCAATATCAACACCTTCGTCTCCCCAGTGTCTGATATATAATTCTGCCTTTGTATCTGCTTTGATTTTGTCTGCATAATTGCAAACTTTCACAATCTTATTATCTACGTAAAGGGTAAATTCTGTACCCATTCGAACAATACGAAATTTGATTCCCTCTTCGGACTTAAACTGTGCTTTTTCTTCGTCTGTAAATGTATACTGCGTTGTCCATCCGGTAATTGTATTCTTACTATCTTGCATAGATTGGATAATACACTTTCCATTATCTTTTCTTTGAAGAACGCCAAATGTTAACTCTTTTCCATCTTCAAAAATGAATTTCACATCGTTTCTTGGAGAGTCCGTTGCTGTATTATCTTCCCCAATCGGATGGTCTTTTACTGTCAAAGTCAAATCCATATCTACATATTTTTCATAGAATTTTAAACCAAAATTATCACCGCCACCAGGAAGTGTAATAAATCCTTCGTTTTGCTTTAACAAATTCCATGAATAATTATCCGCAAATACTTTTTTAACGAAGTTTCCTTGTACGTTGTAACTATTTTTCGTTGCAACAAAACGGTAGGTTATATCATCATTCATGGTAACTGCCTGACCATCTATGCTCATTGCATTACAGTAGTACGCCTCTGATTGTCCGACTAAAACAACGGTATCTCCTACCAGATAGGTTTTCTTCTGACCAACCACTTTACCATTCTTACTTCCTACATCATTGATAGTTACTTTGTTCAAGTCTGTCTTCATACTAAACGGAATCTCTACATCAACGCCTTCGTCTCCCCAGTGTCTGAGGTAGATATTTGCCTTGGTATCTGCTTTTATCTTTCCTTCGAAATCGCAAACCTTCACCATCTTATCGCCGATGTAAAGAGCAAACTCTGTTCCGATTCGAACGATTCTAAAGTCGATTCCTTCTTCCGTTTTAAACTGTGCTTTTTCTTCCTCCGAAAATGTATACTGTGTTGTCCATCCGGTAATAGTCTTATCACTATCATCCATAGATTGAATCACGACTTTGCCGTTATTCTTTCTCTGCAGAACACCAAATGTCAGTTCTTTTCCATTTTCAAATACAAACTTCACATCCGTTCTTGGAGAGTCTGTTATGGTGTCATCTTTCCCTTTTGCGTAATCTCTTACTGTTAAGGTCAAATCCATGTCTGTATATTTCTGACTGAATTTTAACTTCGCATTATATCCGCCGTTTGGCAGAGTTACTAACCCTTCAAATTGTTTTGAAATATTCCATCCGCCACTGCGTGAGAAATAAGGAGTTTTCTCAACCTTCACGTTGTTTGTTTTAATATCAAATTTTACAGTTGAAATTCCATCACATACAGCATAGGATTCAAATCCTAATTGTGCTGTCAGTTTGCTATAATCAGCACCAAAATCTTCTGCCGCAACGAATTTATTATCCAAATACACATTTGCATACTGACCATCTCGTACCACTTTTAAATTGATACCCTCTGCACTCCTGTATTTTGCTATCTCCTCATCTGTCATGGTATGTATCGTAGTCCAGCTATAAATAGAATCTTTTCCGGTAAGCTCAGCATACTGCACCAGATATTTTCCTTTCTGTTGCAGGACATCCACATGCCAATACTTTCCGTTACTAAATTTGATTCTTAACCCGATACGCTGTTGTTCATAATAATCATGTTCTGCAAGGTCCTTGATACTTTCATCAAAACGGAAATTACCTTCTACAGAAAATTTATTATAAGAATCTTTTGTAAGGATAATGCCATTTCCTCCGATAGAATTCAAAATACCATCATTCTGTTCTTCAATATCCCAACTGGTACCGCTCACTTTTGCAAACAGGTCGTATTCCAACCATAATTCCGTTTCAATATCTCGTTTTAGACTAATGTTTCGAACAAGAGTCTGATATCCCGCTTTAGAAACTGTGATTGTATAATATCCCTGTTGCAAATCCTTTAATTCAAATGCACCATTTTTGTCTAGTGTAATCGGTTTTTCACCGTTTGGACCCTTATAACTAATCTCTACCCCACTTAGGCTGTCTCCACCTAACTTATGCGGATAAACAATTCCACGTAAAGTTTTATTGCCCTCGGTAATCTTTTCTGCAGAAGCTGAGATTGTGATTGGTTCCCCTTTACTCTTAAGCGCTAATGTAACAGAACCATCCTCGTTATAAGATACTTTCTTAATCTGCTCCTCTCCATTTACCAAGATGGAACTGAGTGCATATCCTTCTTCCGGTGTGATAGTAACGTATGCTTTCATCCCCGGAATAATCGTCTTACTTCCGGTAATGGTACAGTGTTCCTCTTTTTCATATGTAATCGGCACAGAACCAACCAATCCCTGACCATCGAATTTAAAATATTTTGTCACATCACTCCAACCATCTCCTCCGAGCTGTGTTGCAAATGCGTACCAGAATCGGTCACCATTTAAATCCGAACCACTCTCATTGTAGGAAGTGATATGCGCAGGATTGATGTACATAAAATTACTCTTTATTTCCTCAAGGTCTGAGTCTTGTGTTTCAAAATATTCCCATGGAATAAATAATTCCAGGTAATATCCATGACAATCAGGCGAATTCACTGCTCCACCCTTTGTAGTTGCACCCAAGTAAGGCATAAATTCCTCTTGTGATTCACCACGGATAAAACGACCCGTGCCGCTGCTTCTATAAACTCCAACTTCACCTGTTGGGAGTAAATGCATTTCATAGGTATTATTGTATCTTAAGTTTGATGCCTCATCCGGAGCCAGATACATTTCAATACCGCTGTTACAATAGTTGGAACGTTCCGGATTCACATAAATGGTTGAACTTTCTGTAACATCATACACATAATACACACCTTTATCGCCATAATAGCTTGTCATGGCAAGGTCTACAAATGCATCCCCCTTTACATTACGTGCATAAAGCCACGTACAATCCTGATAAATTTTCTCGTCTAGAACACCATCTATATTAAAGTCTTCATCCGTCTCTGCTTTTGTCTCGTCCGGATTGTAATACTCATACTTTTTCTCGGCAGCAACCTCATTCACGTGATTGCGGGCAAATGCCAGTATTCCTAAAGCACCACAACAAGCTGCAAAAACTACTACAAGAATCGCTATCAGCTTCTTAGTGGTCAACTTTTTCTTTTTTTCCATTCCTGACACCTCCTATTTCCCTAAAATTCTTATTTCAGAAATGCCTACTTGCTCTTGTCCTTCCGGCACTTCAATTGTAATTCGAATTGTTTTGACATTGAGTTCATCAAACTCTGCATATGCCGCAGCTCCCGGGTCCACGTAGAACACACCACCCATATCATTCAGTTTGAGATTTTCTGCGCTGAATTCAATATCTTTTATATAACGAACAACCTCTTCGCCATTTTCCTCGCATACAAGTTCTACTCTAGAAATCTTCTGAAAACAATCGAATTCCATCTTGGAATTGTAAACCATCACTGCACGCACTGCTCTTGGCTCATCAAAATTGAAGGTAAATGTAGTCGTCTCGTGAATGGTAGTTTCCTTAATATATTCCATAAAAGTTGGATCCCCATATTTATAAATAGATAACAAACCATCATTCAAGTAAGATGTATTTTCTGCTCCACTAATCGAAGCCTCATCCGCAATATTTTCGTATTCACTAAAAGCTTCAATCTTCGGTTGTACTGACCATGTCGGTCCATTTGCATACATTACATCCAAATCATTTCCATCTTTATCTTTGACTGTAATCCACTTCACCTCATCAAATGCGGTATGTCTTGGATTTCCACCTACTGTAAAACTATCGTGTTTATGATAGACAATAAATCTTTGCTCTCCCACTGTAATAAAAGAGTGATGTCCGGAACCAGAAACCTTTTGACTTCCAGCCACACCACCGGAAAGAAGTACTCCTCCTTCCTCTAATGTAAGCTTACGATATGGCCCCAGTGGACTGTCTGCAACGGCCTGTGCCACCTGATATGAACTGTCTGTATAGGCATTCACAGAGAATGTCAAATAATATTTATCATTATGCTTTACTACAACTGGTCCTTCATTTACCGTACCGTTCTCATAACTAACCTGACTCACTACAGCACCAGTCAATGCATTATTTCTATCCTCTACTGTATAATAGTTACAATAAGCAACAGCAGTTGCTGTACTCCAATCTGGTTTTAACCAATTATCCATCTTAACAGCATTTATACGATTTTCTCCCATGTTATCTGTCCAGAAAAGATACTTTGTACCATCTTCATCTACAAATGGATGTGGGTCGATAGAACATGTATATCCACCGAATCCAGAATCCTCATCCGTACTACCCGTCGTTTTTGTAAATGCTGTATATTTACTTGGATCAAGTATAAAATATTTCGCATAGTAGTGTGGATATTTTTTCGTATCATAGTCGTGAAGATTTTCTTTTCCACAACTTTCTGCATCCATAAAGTTTACTAATTTAAAATCTCTATCCGGATATTTTGAAGTTGCAACCATCATCTGATAAATGGCTGTCCCCGGTTTTACCCCGTTTCCTTCCTTCACATTGGTGTCTTCACGTGATGATGCACTGAAAAACAGATAGTAAAGCTCTGTTTCCGAATCATAGACCATCTCCGGTGCCCATATATCCGTCCATGCTGCCTGACGTTCTTCTGTGTAAGCGCCATCTTCTCCGTATGCAAGAAGATCCAGAGCATGGCCTACCGTTTTCCAATCTGACATATCTTTTGAACGATAACAGAAGCAAGCGCCTGTGGTTGCAAATAGGTAGTAGTAACCATCTCTCTCTGTGTTATCGAATACAAACGGGTCTGCCCCAGTAGTCTTCTTGTCATTTCGATAAAAGAGTTCATGATTAAAATCTGTCTTTGTCTCGCCCTCTTTCAATTCGCCTTGATAACTCGCCACTTCATATTGTGTTTCGCCTATACTGACACAACCACCAAGCAACATACTAACCGAAAGCAAGCACCCGATTATTGTTACATAAATTGCTTTTCTTTGTTTCAAATCATGTTACCTCCTTCTCCTACTCTTTTACACCGCCTACAGCAATACCTTCAATGAAGTATTTCTGCATGAAACAGTAAATTACAATCAGAGGAAGCATTCCTAGAATAGCCGCTGCACTATAGATATTTTCACTTCCTGCATTTGGGAACAAGCTTCGTATCTGACTTAAGTACAACTGAAGCGTTACGAACTTCGGTTGATTTTGTAAATACAACTGTGGTCCCAAATAATTGTTATATCCACCTACAAATCCAAAGATAAACTGCGAAATAAATGCAGGTTTTCCAAGCGGCGCCATTACCTTAAAGAACACTTGGAAAAATCCGGCCCCATCCAATCTTGCAGCTTCAATCAGTGAATCTGGAATTCCATCAAAAAACAATCTTAAAAAGAACATGGTTCCGATACCACCAAACATTCCTGGAATTACAAGTGGTAAGAATCCTAAATCTCCTGTCCATCCGATGTTCGAATAGAACACATAGGAGATAATTCCGAATGCACCTAATGGAATCATTCTGATGATTATTGAGAATTTAAATAATCCTTCTTTGCCAGGAAAATCCATCTTCGAAAATGCAAAAGCTGAAAATCCGGCTGTCATAAGTCCCATAAGAAGTGGAACTAATGTAATCCACATAGTATTAATAAAACCAAGCACCAGACCCGGTAATCCTGTTGTCATGATATAACTGTCATTCGTAAAAATCGAAATATACGCATCTAGATTCGCATTCGCTGACCACCATGAAAACTCTGTGCTTGTTGCCAGTTCCTCAGTTGGAATAAAAGAGGTTACTAAAACTGTTATAATAGGAAAGAATAAGAAAACGGTATAAAGTATCAGTGCTATGTAAACCAATATTCTTCCTATCGGAAATTTTTTCGTATTTGTTTTCATTGCTCTCACCGCCCCCTATTGAACACTCTTATCTCTAAAGTGGAGTAGCACCATAGAGATTGCACCTGTCACGACAAAGAGTAACCAGCTGATAACACATGCGCAAGATACCATATAGCTGATACCGTTTGCATCTGTTGTTGTCGAGTTTGTGATTAAATAGTAAACCAAGCGCATCATAGTAAGACCCATGGATTCATTCCCCCCTGGAACGCCCCACGCATTTGGAATAACTAGTTGCGCCAAATCGTAAGTCAAAAGTCCGGCACCTACACCTGCCTGCATTAAGTAGAAGGTGGTTGGACTGATACCTGGAAGTGTTACATGACGAAACTTGTGCCATGCATTCGCTCCGTCCACTGCAGCCGCTTCGTATAACGCACTATTAATATTGGAAAATGCCGCTTTATACATAACAATACCGTAACCTGGTGCTGACCACATAGTAGCAATGATAATACACCATGTCATAGTTTTCGGATCTTCCAGCCATTTAATATTGGTTCCTAGCATACTGTTTAAAATACCACCTTCCCAGTCAAATATCCATCTCCACATAAGGGCTACTGCAACAGTTGAACAGATATATGGAATGAAAAACAATATCTGGAAGATCTTGCTTCCGGCAAACTTTTCACGAAGTAACGTTGCTATGAACAATGCAATCAACAATGTTACAAGTTGTGTGGAAGCAATCCAAATTGTAATATAAATTGCTTTGTAAAAATATTTTGACAAGTCGAAATAAAACAAGTCAAAAGCGTGTCGTGGTATAAACACTGATTTAAAGCCTTCAAAATTATTCCATTGAATATTTGTTAAGTTATATAAATCCACATTGCAGAACATTCCAATAAAAGAAATGATGAGTGGAAATCCGTTAAAAATGATAAACCCGAGTAGCGGAATACACGCTACTGCAAGGGCTATCTTGGATTCTGTTCTCCAATGTTTTTTCTTTTTATTTGCAGGTTTCGTCTGCATACGAACTACCTCCTAACTTTGGAACTATCTTCCTACAATTCTAAATCTCATACCTTTAAGGCTGGTGTTTGCTACTTCTATTTTTGCGTTTATGAAATCTGTAAGAGTCATCTTACCTTCACGTACATCGCTGTTGAAAGTTTGAGACCATTCTGTAATCCAAGTTACAGTTGTGAAGTATGTGTAGTCACCAATGTCAGCTTTTTGTGCCATGTAGGCCCCTGCCCACATATTCGAGATGATTCTGTCTTCTGATGTTGCATATTCTCCAAGACCATATGATGTCTGGTTTGGAACTGCCGAGTTACCTTTTGCAAGGATTGCCTGACCTTTTGGTCCTGCTACCCAGCTTGCAAACTTGAATGCTGCGTCATAGATTTTATTCTTTGTGTTTGCAGGAATGAAAAGTCCTTTTCCATCACTTTCTGTTGCAGCTTCACCAACAATTGCTGTGTCACCTTCCATATGTAAATCACCTGTGTAAACTGCTCCGTTGTATGTTTCACCGATTACTTTCAAGTACTCCGTTCCACCTTTTGTATAAGTACTTCCGCCTACATATTCTCTATATTGTGCTGGCATTGCCATTCCAAGTGCATCACCAAGAATTCCTTTAAATGATGCTGCCTGTGAGAAGTCTTCCACAAGAAGCGGACAGTCTGTACCAGATGTAAATCTTGCTGTACGGTTAGCTGTTGTGCTTGGTGCTACTCCGTATCCCATTACACCTGTGTCAGCTTGCTTGTCTGCTGGTACACCCAAACGATTAAATTCTAAGATTGCATCATATTGAGATGGAAGCTCGTAAATTTTCCCATTAAGTGCTGATTTTTCTGATGCATTGTTGTTCAAGAATGTTTTATCTTCATAAAAAAGGACATCACCCTTGCTGTAGTTTCTTCCGTTTACAGTAATATCTGTTAATGCTAAGTAGTTTGCCTGTTTGTCTGTAAGAGTAAATTTGTATTGTCCTGCTGCATCATCCCAGCCTACGCAGTCGCCACCAACTGAGAATCCATAGTTAAACCACCATTCACTCATGTATCCGTATTCATATCCGTATTGTTTTTGAAAAGCACGTGCAACGCATCTTAATTCTTCCCAGTTCATTGCGATACATTCGTTAAATACTTTGTATACAAATTCACCAGTTTCATTTTTGCTGCTCTTTGCATCAACGTATGGAGCTTCTTTGTATTCCGCATAACCGTGTGCTTTTAAGGAAGCACCATTTTCCGAATTGTATGTAGCTAATTCCGATTCAGGAACGGAAACGATATTGATTCCGCATTGTTCTAAAATCTTCTTGTTGTAGTAAAGCATCTGTGGGTTGCTTCCGTTAGGAAGTGCCAAAAGACTTGTTCCTTCACCTGCAGTAAATAAGCCGTTGCTGTCTGCAGTGGTATTCATACGAAAACGGTTAACTAAGTTTTCTGGAATCTGTTCCCATTGCATTGCCGTCTTTACTTCATCTGTAAGATATTCATCCAATGCTACGAAATAGTTTCCGCCCTGCATAGCAAGCGCTTTGTACTCACCATCGCTTAATTGAATCACGTCATACATGTAATTGCTGCGAAGTGCTGAATCAAGACCACTAATAGCTCCTGCATTATCTGTCATCTGAACATATACTCCATCTTCTTTACCTTGCCCGTTGTTATAAGATTCTATTAGTTCAAGATAAGAATCTCTTACCTGCGCTGTAACATAAGATGCTGCATAATAAACAACAGTTCTATCACCGGCATCCGCAGAACCTCCGTTTTTGCCACTGCAGCCTGCTAAGCTAAGCACCATAATCACTGCAAGTAATAATGTGATTGTTTTTTTAATTTGTTTTTTCATGTTTTTTCCTCCTCTTTCTTCATTTTTTATTATACATTCCCGAATTTCTCATAATTACTGGGAAATATATTCATTATTGGTAATTATTTGAAACCAAGCTTTTTACCAAATGTTTCAACATTCTCTACAGTGTTTTTGCATCTTGCCTTTTCTGCTGCAAATCCGATTAAATGATTTTTAACAGATATGTCAATATTGGCAGCACAGTAACCTTTATAATTTCCATTTAGGTAATCATACAGTTCTTCGACAATTCCAAAATCTCCACCGCCATGTCCACCAGCAATGCTTTCTTCTGTTTCTTCCACTTGTATTTTTTGAGTTTCTTTCTTATCAAAGGTGAATAACGTAATTTCCGTATCAGATGCGTTTGCATATAATTCACCTTTTGTTCCAAAAATTCGTATGTATCGTCCACCCTTATTAAATGCATTCATCGTAAGACTTGCTGTAGCTCCGCCTTCAAACTCCATGTTCACAACTTGGTGATCTACAACATCGTTATTTGCATAATAAACACATGACCCGAAATTCGTATATACTAATCCTTCTATAACTTCTTCATCGGTAGGCATAAATTCTTTTGAAAATCCTCGTCCTACAGCTCTTCGCATCCAGTTGTCATGGTCATCTACATATAGTTTTCTGCAATTGTAAGGACACGTATCACCAGCCGGACAATCGCCATCAATACATCTTTTAGGGGCACCTGCCGGAGCATTCTCTGGTTTAAAATGAGATAATTCTCCAAAAGAAGATACTTTTTTACAAGGCTTATCAATCAGCCACTGAATTATGTCTATGTCATGACAACATTTTGCAAGAAGCATTGGTGTTGTCTCATCTTCCCTATGCCAATCACCGCGAACATAACTATGACTCTGATGCAAATGTCCCACTGCCTCCACCTGAAGCACTGACATAACTTCACCAATCATTCCGTTCATGACTATATCTTTGACTTTCTTAAAGAACGGTGCATAACGAAGCACATGACAAACCAATACCTCCACACCTTTCTCCTTTGCAGCATTTGCAATGTCAATGCATTCCTGAGCAGTCTGCGCTACCGGTTTCTCCAGTAAAAGATTGTACCCTAGTTCATTTGCTTTCATTGCAGGCTTATAATGCACATCGTCCATCGTAGCAATCACCGCAATATCTGCCATCTTCGGTTTACTTAAAATATCTACCCAACTTTTATAGCATTCATTTTCTTTTAAACCAAACATGTTTTTAATATTTTCACGACGTTCTTTGATGGTATCAGCTACACCCACAACCTGAAATTTTTCGGGCATCATTTTCATATAACGAGCATAATCGGTTCCACGTCCACCAGCACCTATAATGATTACCGAATATTTTTTCACAACATGTCACCCCCATTGTTGATTTTTTCATAATTATATGATAGTATTTACCCTATCTTATTCATAGTATGAAACTTATGAAAATTAGCATTATTCTGATATTTTGAGGTGTAAAACATGGCATATTATGTAAAAGAACCAACATTGACAGTCTATACTGCAACAGCAATTAAGGTATTACATTTTGATCTTCCCAAAGGTTGGGATATCTGTTTCCATCCCCATTGGCACGAACGCATGGAACTAATACGTGTTCATCAAGGAGAGATGATTATTGAATTAGGTTCAAATACAGTTACCTTACATGCAGGCGAAATAATTCTCTTACCTCCAAGGGTTCCTCACAAAGGAAATTTCAGAGATTGTGAATTGATCTATGATGTGTTAATGTTTGATGTGCGTTCTTTTTATAACGATAGCAAGATATGCAAAGCACACCTGCCAGCAATTTATGATGGTCGTGTACAATTCGAAACGATTATTCAGAAATCAGAAACAATACGATGTTTTGACGCCATTTATGAAAATGCAGAAAAAGATTCTCTCGAAGTTGTCGGTATGATTTACTGTCTGCTCGCTCATCTATTGGAACACCATGTTGTTGATTACAAAAATGAGCCAAAACAGGATATAGTCAGAGAAATCGCACTGTATATTGAAGCAAATTTTGCACAGGAACTTTCAATCGCTTCACTCTGTACGAAATTTGGATATAGCGAAGCGCATTTAAGCAGGAAGTTCAAAGAAGTTACAGGACTTGCACCTATGAAATATTTGGAAATATATCGGTTGGAAATAGCGCTCAAAATGCTTGAGAATCGTGAATACAATGTAAGTGAAATCGCTAGGCATTGTGGCTTTAATGATTCCAATTATTTTACCCGTCGATTTAAAGCACATTATGGGCTCTTGCCTTCGCAGGTGCGGAAACAATATCGTTCTTGAGTTTAGCAAACAAAAGAGCCAAAATGCAAATGTCTTATAAAGAAAAGAGAAAAGGTACGATTCACACGAATCGCACCTTTTTTCTTTTCTTACTCTTCTACTTATTTACCAGACATTTGTCTTTCTTGTTGTTCGATCATTTTCTTAACCATATAACCGCCAACTGAACCGTTCTGTCTAGAAGTTAAATCTCCGTTGTAACCTTCTTTTAAAGGTACTCCAAGTTCACTAGCTACTTCATATTTAAATTTGTCTAATGCAGCTTTTGCTTCTGGAACTGCTGCTCTGTTTGATGAACGACTTGACATATTCGTTTCCTCCTCATTCTTTAGATTACTTTTTCGTAACTTTATGTTACAACCTTAGTATGTGAGGAAATTAAAAAGATACACTAGAAGTTGTTTCTTGTTTTACCATTTTTTGAAACTGTTCAGAGCTAAGCAAAATTTTATAAAACAGACACAAAATGCTTGCATTTTTAATAACATTATAATGTGGTTTCTAGCATGCCTTCTTTGATGTAAAAATTCAAATAATTTTTCAAATTCCGATTCTCTTCCATCTCCAAATGAGGGTCACGTTTCATTAGCTGAGCCGCCGCCTCACTGGCACGCTGCAGGACCTTTGCATCTTGAAATACATCAGCAAGTTTGAAATCCAAAACTCCACTTTGCCTGATTCCAAACAAATCTCCCGGACCACGAAGTTTCAAATCTTCACTTGCTATGTAAAATCCATCATTTGACTTATTTAAAATCGATAACCTCTCCTGCGTATCATTCGTCTTAGAACCACTCATAAAAATACAATATGACTGATGCTTACCTCGTCCTACACGTCCACGAAGCTGATGTAACTGGGCAAGTCCAAATCGCTCTGCATTTTCGACCATCATTACAGTTGCATTTGGCACGTTAATACCAACTTCAATAACTGTTGTAGACACCAGTATTTGTATCTCATTTTTTGAAAACCGTTCCATAATTGCATCTTTTTCAGCCTGCTTCATTTTTCCGTGTAGATGGCCAACTTTAATACTGTTTCCCAATTCGCCTTGAAGCATTCTTGCATAATCAATTACATTTTCAGCCTCCAAAAATTCGCTGTCTTCCACCATCGGGCAGATAACATAACACTGTCTGCCTTCGGCAATCTGCTTCTTCATAAATGTGTAAGCAGTATTTCGATAACTGGTATCAACCACACAATTCTTAATCGGCAGTCTGTTCGCCGGAAGTTCATCGATTACAGAAATATCCAAGTCGCCGTATAAAATAATCGCCAGGGTTCTCGGAATCGGCGTCGCACTCATCACCAGGATATGAGGTGTCTGTCCCTTTTCTGCTAACTTTTCTCTCTGCTTTACACCAAAACGATGCTGCTCATCTGTCACAACCAAAGCCAAGTTTTTATACTGCACCTTGTCTTGAATAAGCGCATGTGTTCCTACAATAATGTCTGCCTCCCCGGATGCAATTCGCTCATAAGCTTCTCGCTTTTCTTTGGCAGTCATGGAGCCTGTAAGCAGCTCTACCTTGAGTGGTATCTGATACTGCGCAAACAAGTCTGTTATGGATGCGTAGTGCTGTTTTGCAAGAACTTCTGTAGGTGCCATCATTGCGCCCTGATATCCATTTGCCCCAGCCAGAACCAATCCCAGCAATGCGATAATTGTTTTACCGGAACCAACATCCCCCTGTACCAAACGTGACATCACGCGTTCACCCTGCATATCTGCAAGAATCTCTTGCCATACTTTTTTCTGTGCATGGGTGAGTTCATATGGAAGCTGTTTGATCAATTGTTCCACCATCTCTGTTTTTGGTAATGCAAATGCATTTCGTGTTTTCTCATTGGTTTCCTTCATTTGACGAAGTGCCAATATAAATATCAGGAATTCTTCAAATACAAGACGTTCTCTTGCCTTAAAGAAGGAATCCTTATCCTTTGGAAAATGAATCTGTCGTATAGCAAAATTATACTCTGCCAAATGATGCTCTAGGCGAATACTGTTTGGCAAGAATTCTCGTTTCAAATCCAAATATTCCAATGCCTGTTTTACAGCCTTCATCATCATGTTGTTAGTCAAACCATTTGTCAATGGATAAATCGGCTGCATCGTATCTTCTTTTTCGTTATACTTCAAACTTGGGAAGAATATTTCCGGTTGTTCCATACAAAGGGCGCCTCTGCGATTGACAATACGTCCGCGAAGCGTAATCACGCCGCCACGTCCAAGGGTATTCTTTAAAAATGGCATACGAAACCAAGTGACTTTTATAACACCCGTCAAATCCTTTACATGAATGGTTGTAATCTGCAGGTTCTTCGCATTACTAAGCTGTACTTTTCCATAGATGGTTCCGGTTATGGTAGCAATTTCACCTTCCACCACTTCACTTATGGGCTTGGACGTTTCATAAATATCGTAGCTTCTCGGATAGAAACGTATCAAGTCTCCAACTGTATTGATATTCAGTTTTTGAAATAATTTTTCAGATTTTTCACCAATGCCTTTTAAGTCGCGCATTCTTGAATATTCGTTCATCGTGATTTCTCCACTCACCTACAGGACCTGCCACTGGCAGTTCCTTCCCAATACTTTGGTAACTCAAAAGAGATTGCAGAAAACGCAATCTCTTTATAAATCTTATTCTACTGCAATTACATAGTAATAAATCGGCTGTCCTCCCAAATGTGTATCAACGTCAACATCTGGATATAATTCCTCAATTTCTGCTGTTAATTTTTCAGCATCTTCTTCTGAAACATCAGCACCATAATAAATGCTAATCATACCAGATTCATCATCTACCAATTCAGCAAGCATCTCTTTTGTTGTTTCTGCAATGTCTGTACCTACAGAGAGAATACCGGAATCACCAATTCCCATGATATCATCCTTGTGAATTTCTTTATCATCAATATGTGTATCACGAACCGCATATGTTACCTGTCCTGTCTTCACATATTTGATTGCTTCAAGCATTGCCTCTTCATTTTCTTCCGCTGACATATCAGGAACAAAATTAATAATCGCCGTAATGCCTTGCGGTACTGTTTTTGTAGGGATAACAATTACTTCTTTATCCTTCACTAACGATTTTGCCTGATTTGCAGCCAAAGTGATATTTTTATTATTTGGGAAGATATATACATGTTTTGCATTTACTTCATCAATGGCATTCAACATATCATCCGTACTTGGGTTCATAGTCTGACCACCTTCAATAATGTAATCAACGCCCAATTCTCTGAAGATTTCATTCAATCCTTCCCCGATGGAAACTGCAATAAATCCGAACTCTTTCTGCTGCGCTTTTGCCTTTTCTTTCTCCTGTTTTGCAACCTTCTCAGCTTCACGAATTAACTTTTCTTCGTGTTCTTCACGCATGTTGTCAATCTTCATCTTTGTAAGTTGACCATAGGTCAATGCTTTTTGAATTGCAAGACCAGGATCATTTGTGTGAACGTGAATCTTCACAATGTCATCATCGGCCACACAAACGATAGAATCACCGATAGATTCCAGATACGCTTTGAAATCTCTCTCGTCTTTATCTGTAAATGCCTTTTCTGTCATAATAATAAATTCTGTACAGTAACCGAATTTAATCTCTGCATTGGTATCTGCACTTACCTTCGTTACATTAACAGATGTGCTCGGTGCAATCTTGCTATAGTCAATCTCTTTGCCTTGGAACGCATCATATGCTCCTTTTAGCACCTCAATAAGGCCTTGTCCTCCGGAATCCAAAACTCCGGCTTCTTTTAATACCGGAAGCATTTCCGGTGTCTGAGCCAATACTTCTTCTGCATGTGCAATGACTTGCGGAATAAATTCTTCCAAATCTTCTACTGTCTCAGCAAGTTCCAATGCCTTATCCGCAATTCCCCTTGCAACCGTAAGAATGGTCCCTTCCTTTGGTTTCATAACAGCCTTATACGCAGTCTCTTTTGCCTTTTGGCATGCTGCCGCAAGGGTCAGAACATCTATTTCGTTCGTATCACGAATTGCTTTCGTAAAACCACGGAACAATTGTGATAAAATTACACCAGAATTACCTCGTGCTCCACGAAGGGAACCTGAAGAAATTGCTTTCGCCAAAGCCTCCATATTCGGATTGTCAAGAGCAGCTACTTCCTTTGCTGCTGCCATAATAGTTAATGACATGTTTGTTCCCGTGTCACCATCCGGAACAGGGAAAACATTTAATTCATTAATATATTCTTTCTTTGCCTCAATATTCCCAGCACCGGCCAGAAACATCTTAGAAAGCATATCTGCATTAATTGTTTTTGTTGCCACACTCATGTCCTCCTTAATCAATCACTCTTACGCCTTCAACGTAAATATTGATTTTATCCACTTCCATACCTGTGAATTCTTCTACTCTATATTTTACATTCCCAACTAAATTTTCACATACTGTTGAAATGCTAACGCCATATGAAACAATAACATGGAAATTAATTGTAAGTTTATTGTCATCTGAAATTTCCACTTGGATTCCATGTGTTAGGCTTTCTTTTTTGAGTAATTTTACAAGACCATCCTTCATGCTGACAGCTGCCATGCCGACAATACCAAAACATTCCACCGCAACAGTTCCTGCATATTTTGCAACAACTTCAGGATCAATTGTAATTACACCTAAGTCTGTTGTCATACTTCCTTTCATATCTGTACCTCCAATTCTATAAAGGTTTCATACATTTACACGTACTTAACGCATTTATTATACTCTGTTTTTCATCATTTTACAACACTTTTAGTTTTTTTAAAATTGTACTTGCATATTTTTTCTTTTTCTGATAAAATACCTTTGTTGTGTGAGTCTGATATGACTATTAATATCGTTAGGAGGTGCAATCATGGCTAAATGTGCTATTTGTGAAAAGGGTGCTCACTTCGGAAACAATGTAAGTCACTCTAATAGAAAAACACCAAAAATGTGGAAATCAAACGTAAAATCTGTAAAAGTTAAAACAGAAGGCGGATCTAAGAAAATGTACGTATGTACTTCTTGTTTAAGATCCGGAAAAGTTGAAAGAGCTTAATTTAAAGAATCATAATAAAAAACGAGATGTTTGGAGTCATCTCGTTTTTTTTGTGTTGCACTTTTATACTAACAACAAAATAAATTGTATCCCAGGAGCAAACATATAAAAATAATCAAAACTTCCACAAAAGTACCCGGCAACATCATTGATATCACCATTCCTACTGCAATAAAGAAGATTGCAAATCCCATTACTCGCTTCATGTTTTGCTCCATTTTTTTTACTTACTATAATATATGCTGTATGCTTGTCTTTATTTATTCTCTGCCTTATCTAACATTTCATCGACATCTTTTTCTGTTACTTTGTCTTCTTTCTTTTCCTTCACTCTGTCGATTACGTCAGGAACCAAGTCGAGAAGTTTTGTAATCGTATCTTGATTTTTAATATTTACGAGTTTTGTTCTTCCATTTTGGATGACCAGAACTGCACTTGGACTGATTTTTCCACCAAGTCCTCCAGCGCCTCTTTCCTTTTTGTCTGCATGGAATGCGCCTGCACCCACTGCAAAAGAAACATCTACCAATGGCAATATAATGGTGTCCCCAACGTGAATCGCATCACCTACTACCGTTTTTGATGAGATGAAACTATCCATTCCGCTAAACAAAGCTGACACTGTTGAATTAAATTTGTTTTCTTCCATTTTTACTTCCTCCTAAATTCCTTTAGCCTTTTATTGTTTTATAATGTTTGTATGCTGTCTTTACATCTTTATCAAAATAAATTCTGCCAAGCGCCAATAATAGATGCATAAGGTGGATACGTCCCTTAAAAAAAACATCGCCTTCGAGTATCTCTTGTTCAAAATTCGGATACACTTGAAAGTGTTCTCCGTAAAAAGGATACAGCACACTTAAAATCGCCAATACTCTTCCTGTATTATATGGGTCTTCTAAGCCAATGCGAAGATATCCCTTTATGACATCCGGTTTTATTTTTTTAACAAAGAAAGTGATTTCTTTTTTCAATCGAAGAAATGCCTGAATGTGCGTTTCGTCCATTAAATATTCTTTGATATTTTTTATCTTATCACAAATTTCTTGGAATGTACATTTTATCTTTTGAAACCAGTTTTCTTTTTTTTCGGATTTTTTACCACGATTTTCAATCGCACCCTTGTCAGAATCCTGCTTTTTATTAGTACCTGCTTCCTTACCGGTATTATCCTCCTCATTGGAAGGTTCCTTCACTTGAGAGGTCATATCCTCATCACATGTTTCCTCATCACATGTTTCCTCATCCTCTGTACTTGCTCGAAATTTTTTCCACCCAACTCGAACATGCCAATCCCATTTTTCATCCTGGTAGGTTATATGTGCTGATATTAAATGTAAAAGCCACGTCGCTTTGCCTTCTGTTCTCAGTCCCTTCATGCCATTAGTGGTTTCTGTTTTTATCCGATAACGAATTGGCACAAACAAGACAACACCCACAAGCACCAATGTGATTCCTAATAAAATTAACAAGATAATACCTATTATTTTCAGTATTAAAAATAGTATATGTAGCATTTTAACACCTATACTCTTTCTTCTTCATGCTTTCGTTGCTTCTGCAAGATATAATTTCGAATATCCACTCCACCAGTCTCATCATACACTTCCTGTGTAATCTTTTCAACCAATTCTAACGCTTCAAAATAACCATTTGCTATTCCCACAACAAATAAATCATCCTTTGATAATGCCTTTTGTATCAACAAAACAGAATGAAAAACTTCCATGTGATTTTTTTCACCTTTTGTCAATGCAACTAAATAAATATTCATCTGCCATTTGTCATTTTCAATTTTCCTTATGATATCGGCTTGATTCTCTTTTGCATATTCGTCCATATAAAGCGCATAATAGTATTTCATAATTCATCCTCTACCTTTAATAATACGCATTCAGTATTTTCTTTGCAACAGTAACCGCACTCATGCCTGAATTGTCCGCACTTTCCACAACAATACTAATTGCCAAGTCCGGATTGTCCGGATTAGTAAATCCCATAAACCAAGAATGGGCTTTTTCTTTGTTGCTACTGTACTCGGCTGTTCCGGTTTTTCCGGCAATGGTATATTTCTCACTTTTCAATGCACTTGCGGTACCACTCTCCGCAACCTTTAACATATAATCCTTTAAAACAGCTGCTTCCTCCGAACTCATGAGTTCCGCATACTTTTTCGGCATATTTTTTTCAACAGATGCACCCGTATAACTCACAACTTGATCCACAAGATACGGTTCCATTAAAAGGCCACCATTTCCAACAGCTGAAGCAATCAGCACCATATGATACGGGCTCACCAGTGTTTTACCTTGCCCGATAGCAGTCATCATAACCTCATAAGATGCATCTTCATTTGCCAATTGGAATTTACTCTGAGAATATGGAAATTGACCCGGTAATTTTGAATTAAACAAAAGGCCTTTTGCTGTTTTTTGTAAGTTGGATATATGCAAGGAAAGACCGATATTAGTAAATGCAGTATTACAGGAATTGGCCAATGCAGTTGCCAAATCTTCTTCCCCGTGCTTTCTGTTTTTCGCGCAGTGTATCACAGTCCCTTCATGCTCAATTTCCCCTTCGCAGTTGTGACTGAAATTGTTATAATCAGCATTCTCTCTTATATATTCAAGAGTGGTAACTAGTTTGAAAATAGATCCCGGAGCATAGGCTCCTTGGGTTGCACGATTTAAAAGCAAGCTGTCCGTGCTATTTGCTATTTCTCCCCAATCTTCACCAATGGTATTGGGATTAAAATCCGGTTTAGAGACCATTGCAAGGATTTTTCCGGTTGTGACTTCTGTTATTACAACAGCACCTTTATAGTTTCCTAATGCATGATATGCTGCTTCCTGCAAGGTCATATCCAATGTTGTTATCACATTGTCTCCTATATTCTTTTCTTCCCGTAATTCATGGATAAATTGCTCCATAAAATTCGCGTTTGAAGTAAGCAAGTGAAAATTTGCATTAGACTCTAGACCCGATTTCCCTTTCGTATCATAACCCACTACATGCGCAAACATGTTTTTATATGGATACACTCTGGTTTCCGTACCATCCTCTTTGACTTTTGTCTCTGCCAGAACATTTCCTGCATTATCTAATATTTTCCCACGTACCACTCGGTCTGCCATGGAATCCAATCTCACATTATAGGGACTATTAATAATTTCTTTACTCTGCACAACGTTAAAATATATCAGATATCCCATCATTGCCAAGAATATAGCAACAAATAGATAAGTGACTTTAGCGAACTCTCGATTGCTTGTTTCTTTCTCCCGGCGTTCTCTGTTTTCGTTTCTGTGAGTTTGAGGAGATCTCTTTGTTATTTCCGGTTCGAGATTTAGTGGTATGATTTCTATTTCTTTGTCTGGCGTCTTGCTCCGCTTGTTTTTTCTGTCTTTTTCTCTCAATACTTTCTTCCTCATCTTCTTTTAAGATATATAATCCTTGAATAATTGCAAACATAATCAAAGTACTTGCAACAGAGCTGCCCCCATAACTTACAAGGGGCAATGTAACTCCCGTGGAAGGTATGAATTTGGTCACGCCTCCAATATTTAAAAATGTTTGGAAAATGTAGCATGTTCCTAATCCTAGTGCAACCAGTTTGTAAAAGCGGTTCCGTAATTGCATGGCAATATTTAAAAACATGACATAGCAACTGATACAAATCAGAATCATACATAACGCAAAAACCAGCCCCATTTCTTCAGAAATAGCAGAAAAAATAAAATCTTCATCTGCCACAGGTATTGCATCCGCTTTTCCTTGAAACAATCCGGTTCCAAACCAGCTTCCCGTTCCTATTGCAAAAAGAGATTGGGCAACCTGATACCCACCTTTATGATATACAGCGAACGGATCTTTCCAAACATGAACACGAACACGAACATGAGAAAACAAATGATAGGCCAAAACCGCCGCAACACTGCCTGCCCCAAGCCCGGCAAATGCATAGATGGGCTTCCTTGTGGCAACATACAGCATCACCAAATACACAGCAAAAATAATCAATGCAGCACCCAAATCTTTGGATACAACCAAAATCAACACATGCATAGCTGCCACAATGGTTGTAATCACAACATTTTTAAACTTTGTGGAACGATAAAAACTAGATGCAACAAAAAATACGAATAAAATTTTCACAAACTCGGATGGCTGTATTCCGATCCCTGCAATGGTAAATCCTAATTTTGCGCCTCCCGAAACCTGTCCCATAACAACAACCGCTGCCAATGCTATAATTCCTATAATGGCATATAAAATTCTCAAATCCGCAAGTCCTTTAGCCTTACGAATAATCACAGGAACAACAAGACTGATCAGCACAGCTCCCGCCGCAATCATGCTTTGCTTCACGGCCTTATCATATGACAGTCTGGTAAGCATAATAAAACCAATGGTCAGCAACATACACATGTTGTTGACAATGAGTCGTGAAACCTTTGGATGCAACTTCCCATACAGCAAGAGTATCCCTATCAAAATCACAAGTTGCACCAAATAAAAAATCAATATTTTATTTTCACCTATTTTAAAATACATGCCTGCAAATGCCATGAAATGAATCATAAACATTACACGGTTTTGATTCTTCTGTATCCTTTTTTTTGCAGCCTGGTCTTCATATCCAAATATAGCAAAACACTGATATGTGTATATGGCTATGAAGATAATCATCATGTATTTTGCACATCCTACGATAATGTTAGCCAATCTTTCACCTACTTAATCCCTCGTTTAAAATGTCCTCGGGTAAACTCAAAATCCGGCTCTAACGCTTGACCATCTCTGAAAAACACTTCGTCATACAAATCCAAAATTCTTCTCATCATTTGTCCGTTTTCTATAGTAAAATGCAATCGCAATGCCTTTGGACTTAATTCTATGATTTCCATTTTTTGGTCTGTTAAAACAACCGGTGCTGTATTATAAATAATATTATAGCAATAATCACATTGGTTTTTAACTGCAAATATTTTGCTATATCTATCTTTGAGAGTCAGCATGCCTTTTTGCTTTTTGCATCCTTCTGTTGTGTTCTTTATACACTGTGCTGAAATCATCATCGGAAAATAGCCATAAACAACAAGTTCGCTGTTTTCCAATCCAAGTTCTTTTAACTCTCTAAAATTCAGTTCCAACGGGGCAGTCATTGCTTCGACATTCTGTTCCTGCCAGAATTCTTTTGCATATTGGTTCAATTGATATAGATTATAATCCGTAACAATATTCCCTTTGTATCCGTGGTTATGCAAGAAAGCATAGCTTTCATAATTTCGAATCAACACACCGTCCCATAACATTCCAAAAATATGCTCATATCCTTCTTCATATTTTTGAATAGTATGTTCCCGAAAAACATGTGGCATTCCCAGATAGATTTGTTTTCCTGCTTGCCGTGTCACCATCACAATTTCTCTAATTTGCAGATTATCCCAAATCCGCTCGACCGCATTGCAATCAAGATAAATTCGTTCTACTCGTTCATGTTTCACTGCTTCTTTCCATTGCTCAAAGGTTTCCACATAAACAAACATGGCTGTGCGTTTTTTTGTTTGTTTCCTTTGATATGCATGGATTATTTTCTCTTTTTCCTCCCGTCGATATGAGGACAAGATTTTATCTTCCAAACAATCCAATGCTGTTCTTCGAAGTTCATTGAGCACTTGCATTGGCAGAAACAGATTTCCGTCAAGTTCTATCTGCAAATCATCAAATTCAAAAGGGGTATTCCCGGTTTTTCGCATCTGAGTTTCCACACGTTTTTTATCCATCGGTTGATTTACAGCTTCTTGGGCCGTCTCACCATGCATTTCTACTATCAAATTGTTGTATTCTATGGTGAGCTTTGATGCCTCTTTTGTAGAAAGACTCAACTTCCCATTTATTTTTTCCTTCAGTCTCGCGTTAATAATATTTGTTTTTACCCAATCTAGTAAACTTTCATTTCTTGTTCTGTTTAAGATATGATTTTTTGTGAACTTTTGTTGTTTATGGGTTGAAAACGTAATCGTCTGTCCTTTTGATGCAGCATTGGCAAAGGTATAATTCTCAGCTCCATCCGGCAGTTCTATTACATCACCCTTACAAATGTCTACAAGCGCCTTCGCAGTAATATTGCGGCCACTATATTTCACTACTTGAAGTGCCGGTACTCCTGCATGATTTGGACGTTTCAAGGAAAGCATTTCTCTGCCATTTTTGATGTGATAATATCCACCATGAGAACCGCCTCTGTTATATATGTCCATTAGCATTTCCCGGTCTTTTGCTTCAACAAAAAACTTCTGTTTACCGTACTTGAAATACAAATCCACATATTTACGATACATAGCCGTTACAAGTGCAACATACTCCGGCTTTTTCATTCGCCCTTCTATCTTGAACGAATAGATACCAGCTTCCACAAGTTCCGGAATATATTCCAAGGTACACATATCTTTTAGACTTAATACGTATTGCGGATTTTTTTCATCATTTACACAATATGGCAACCGACATGGCTGTGCACATTGTCCTCTGTTTCCGCTTCTTCCCCCTATTAAACTGCTATATAAGCACTGGCCAGAGTAAGAATAACACAAAGCACCATGTACAAAACTCTCAATTTCAATGTCTGTATGCTCTGTGATGTCTTTAATCTCTGACAGTTGCATCTCCCGTGCAGTAACCACGCGTTCCACGCCAAGATCACGTAAGAATTTTGCTCCCAAAACATTTGTAACCGTCATCTGCGTACTGGCATGAATCGGCAAATCCGGAAATTGTTCCCTGATAAATTTAAGAACACCGATGTCTTGTACAATAACCGCATCTATTCCTTGTCTATAATAAGGCAACAAATACTTATATAATTCCTTTTGCAATTCCTGCTCTTTCAAAAGCGTATTAACTGTCAAATAAATTCTTCTTCCATGTAGATGTACATAATCAATAGCTTCCAAAAGTTCTTCTTCCGTTAGATTATTTGCATATGCACGCGCACCAAAACGAGTGCCGCCTATATAGACCGCATCAGCCCCTGCAGCAATGGCTGCTTTCAAACTCTCATATGAACCTGCCGGCGATAGAATTTCTACGTTGTTCCTCATTTTGTCTCCATTTTATATATTCAAAATTTCCGATTATACAAAATAGAACCTCGCATGCGAGATTCTATTTCCATTGATTTTCTGTTTCTAATTTTACAATCTTCATCTGTAATTGCTGATTTTCTTCCTTTAAACGTACAATCTCTTGTTCCAAATTCTCACAACGAATTTGTGTAGAAATCAGCTCATGCTTTAAATCATACATCTCTTTATCTTTCTGTTCTACATCATTTTCAAGAACAGAACCTTGCTTCTTAGCTTTAAAATAATCATCAGCAATATTAAGCGCCAAAATTGTACTTCTTGTCTCCGCGCTTTGTCTTTGATATCCCTCTATGCTTGTACATTCTGCAATCTTATGATTCAGATATGTAGATACTCGTTGTAAATATTCTTCACTTTCAAATCCACTTAAGGTAAATACTTTCCCGCCAATTAAAACTTCTGTGCAGTTTTTTGAAGATGCCATAGGGATCCTCCTCACTTTTCTTAAATCTTAGTCCATTATATACGTTTTTATCCGTTTTGGCAAGGAATTCCCAAATGATAATATGCGTGTTCTGTAACAATCCTTCCCTTCGGCGTTCTTTGAATAAATCCATTCTTTAAAAGATATGGTTCGTATACATCTTCAATGGTTCCCGCATCTTCACCTACGGATGCAGCAAGTGTATCCAAGCCAACCGGACCACCCTGAAATTTCTCAATAATTGTAAGTAAGAGGTTACGGTCATTGTGATCTAATCCAAATTTATCCACATCTAACAAATCCAATGCATAATTTGCCACTTCTTCTGTAATGACTCCATCATACTTCACCTGCGCAAAATCGCGAACACGTTTCAACAGTCTATTCGCCAAACGCGGAGTACCTCTCGAACGCTTTGCCATCTCAAGCGCTCCATTTGGCTCTATTTCAACATCAAGAACCTTCGAAGAACGCATAATAATTGTCTGTAATTCTTCTTCTGTATAGTACTCAAGACGATTGACAACGCCAAATCTGTCACGAAGCGGTGCAGTTAGCATACCTGCTCTTGTTGTGGCACCAACCAAAGTAAACTTCGGCAATTCCAAACGAATGGAACGTGCATTTGCACCCTTCCCAATCATAATGTCAATGGCAAAGTCTTCCATAGCCGGATACAAAACTTCCTCAACCTGGCGATTCAAACGATGAATCTCATCCACAAAAAGAACATCACCTTCTTGTAGGTTATTTAAAATTGCAGCCATTTCACCCGGCTTTTCAATTGCAGGTCCGGATGTAATTTTAATATTAACACCCATTTCATTTGCAATAATACCGGCTAATGTTGTCTTTCCAAGTCCAGGCGGGCCATAAAACAACACATGGTCCAAGGATTCTTTTCTTGACTTTGCCGCTTCTATATAAACCTTGAGCATCTGTTTGGCCTTTTCCTGTCCGATGTAGTCCTTTAATAACTGTGGACGCAAATGGCTTTCTATCTTGATATCTTCTTCTAAATTTTCCGTTGTTATGATTCTTTTCTTCATTTCCTATCCCACCTATCTGTGTAAGGCTTATATCATGTTCTTAAGAGCCACTTTCAGCAAATCCTCTACCGTGGTATCTTCCGTGACAGAAACCTTTTTCACTGCTCTGGTAGCTTCCGTACTACCGTATCCCAATGCAACCAACGCCTGAATCGCTTCTGCTTGTATTCCATTGGAGGTATTGACTGAAGAAATAGCATTGACATCTTCTACATCTCTATTCAGTACATCTTCAATGTCCAATTTATCTTTTAATTCAATAATTAACTTCTCCGCTGTCTTTTTTCCAATGCCAGGGGCTTTTGCAATGGTTTTTGAATCATTTGCCATCACGGCAAACCGCAAATCATCCGGTGACATTTGTGATAAAATACTCAAACCACCTTTTGGACCAATTCCACTTACACCGATAATCAATTTAAATACTTTCAAATCATCTCTTGTCAAAAAACCATATAATTGGATAGCATCTTCTCGAACATTCATATAAGTATGTAACCGAACTTCTTCACCAGTTGGCGGAAGATAATTCATGGATTGTAAAGGCATATATATCCCAAATCCTACTCCGTTGACATCAAGGATAACTTTATCCGCTTCTATGGCAATCAATTCACCTCTTATATACGATAACATACAGTACCTCCAAACTAAAATGAGGAGACTGTAATTACAGTCTCCTGTGATACGTATTATTCAGCTGTTTCCTCAACAACTTCTTCCACTGGTTCTTCAGTAACAGCTTCCTCAGCAGCCACTTCTTCCTCAGCCACTTCTTCCACAGCCACTTCTTCCACAGCCACTTCTGCCACTTCCTCAGCAGCAACCTCTTCTACAACTTCTTCAGTAGCTTCTTCCTCAACTGGAACTGCTACCGGCTCTAATGCTTTCATGCTCAAACTGATTTTCTTATCTTCTTCATTGAATTCAACAACTTTTGCTGTGATTTCCTGACCAACAGATAATACATCAGCCGGTTTTTCAACATGAGCTCTTGAAATTTGAGATACATGCAATAACGCATCCACACCCGGTGCTAATTCAACAAACGCACCAAAGTCTGTCATTCTTGCAACTTTACCTGTTACTTCATTACCCAAAGCATAAACTTCAGCTGCATTCACCCAAGGATTTGTTTCCGGGAATTTTAAACTTAATGCAACTTTCGTTTCATTGATTTCTTTTACAAGAACGTTGATTTCTTCACCAACTTTAAATACTTTTTTCGGGCTTTCTACTCTGCCCCATGACATTTCAGAAATATGTAATAATCCATCCACACCACCAAGGTCGATAAATGCACCAAAATCAGTTACATTCTTAACAGTACCTGTAACAGTATCACCAACATTTAATTTTGCAAATACAGCTTTTTGTAATTCCGCCTTTTCAGCAACCAAAAGTTGTCTTCTGTCACCAATAACTCTGTTTCTTCTTGGGTTGAATTCGCTGATTACAAATTCAATTTCTTGACCTTGATATTTGCTAAGGTCTTTTTCATATACATCTGAAACTAAGCTTGCAGGAATAAAAACTCTTGCTTCATCCACGACAACACTTAATCCACCACCAAGAATCTGAGCTACTGTAGCTTTTAATACTTCTTTGTTTTCGAAAGCTTCTCTTAATCTTTCATTTCCTCTTTCTGCTGCCAATCTCTTGTATGTTAACAGCACTTGACCTTCACCGTCATTCACTTTCAATACTTTCACAGCCATTGTATCTCCTACAGATACTAATGTTGTCAAATCCACATTCGCTTCGTTTGTGTATTCGCTGCGTGTAATGATACCGTCAGCTTTGTAGCCTATATTTAAAACGATCTCGTCAGGTTTTACATCGATGACTGTACCGTCTACAACCTCTCCATTTCGTATTGTTTTGAATGAATCCTCTAACATCTGTTCAAAAGTTAAATCTGACATAATTTTGAACCTCCTCAATTATATTGCTAGGCGTCGAAGCGCCCGCTGTAATACCTACCGTTTTTACCGACTTTAATTGATTCATATTCAAATCGTCAAGTGTCTGTATATAGTACGTATCGGCACATGCACTACGGCATATTTCAAATAACTTTTGCGTGTTGGAACTGTGCTTGTCCCCAATCACAATCATAACATCGACTTCGTCAGCAACATTCTGTGCCTCAGTCTGCCGTTCTTTCGTTGCACTGCAAATTGTATTTAAAACATTTACATTATACTTCTTTTTTGAAATAATTTCAACTAAATATTTGAATTTATTGTAATTAAATGTCGTCTGTGAAACGATACAAATTTTCGTATTTTCAGGCATCTTAAAGTTTACTGCCTGCTCCTCAGTTTTAATAATCGTTACAGGTGTATGGGACCACCCCTGAATTCCTTGTACTTCCGGATGTTTTTCATCACCTATGATAATAATATGTGCACCATCGCCGCTTTCTTTTTCCACGATTCGGTGGATTTTTTTCACAAAAGGACAGGTTGCGTCTACACACTTTAAACCTTGATCCTCCAGAATGTTATAAATGTGCTTCGAAACACCATGAGAACGAATAATCACAACGCCTGATGTTAGCTGCTTTAATTCCTCCTCCGTTTCAATGACCTCCACACCCTTGCTTCTTAAATCCTTTACCACCTCTTCGTTGTGTATAATCGGCCCATAGGTGTATATTTTTTCATTCTTGCATTCCTCAACCTGCTGATAAACAGTGTCCACTGCACGTTTTACGCCAAAACAAAATCCTGCTGTCTTTGCCAGTCTTACTTCCATGCTTCTCCCTTTTCCTACTTACATAATGATTTGATTGTATCCACCACTTCATCAATTGTCATATCGGAGCTATCAACTAGTATCGCATCCTCCGCTTGTTTAAGTGGTGCAATCTCACGATTCATATCTCTGGTATCGCGTTCTTCGATGTCCCGGGCAATATCCTCCAAATTACATTCCACACCCTTTTCCTGTAATTCAAGATATCTTCTTTTTGCACGTGTTTCTACACTTGCAGTCAAATATACTTTCACATCTGCGTTTGGCAAAATATTGGTTCCAATATCACGACCATCCATTACCACATCCTTGGTTCTTGCAAGTTCTCTTTGAAGTTCCAAAAGTTGTGCACGAACTTCTCTTACCGCAGAACTTACAGATGCCATATTCCCAACTTCTTCTGTGCGAAGTAAGGAGGTCACATTTTCCCTATTTAAATAAACCTGTTGAATACCTTCTTCATATCCAATGGAAACTTCAGCTTCTTTGCATACTTCCGCTATCTCTTTCGTATCCTCTGGTTTCAATCCTTTCTTCAAAAAGAAGACTGCCAATGCACGATACATTGCACCTGTGTCCACGTAAATAAAGCCTAATTCCTTTGCAACCCTCTTTGCCACTGTACTTTTTCCTGCACCTGCAGGTCCGTCAATTGCTACATTATATCCCATTTTCTTATCCTCCGTTATATTTATTTATTCCAATCACAGATACTATTTCCAGCCGCATAGCCTGTGGACCATGCAATCTGCAGATTAAATCCACCGGTCAGTGCATCCAAATCAAGAACTTCTCCTGCGAAATACAATCCTTTTACCAACTTTGATTCCATTGTAGATGGGTTTACCTCTTTTACCGAAATGCCGCCCTTTGTGATAATTGCTTCATTAAAATCGCGAAGTCCCGTAATGGTCATGGTGAAATTCTTAATCAATAAAACAAATTGTTGTCTTTCTTCTTTTGAAATCAAATTCACTTTTTTATCCGGGTCAATCCCACTTAATTCTAACATAATCGGAATCAATTTTGTCGGGAACAATTTTCCAATTGCATTTTTAAAACTTTTATTCATGTTTTCCTCAAAGTCTCGCAATACACGCTGGTCTAATTGTTCGCTTGTAAGAGCCGGTTTCAAATCTATCACCAATTTTAATTCTTTTTCTTTAAGTATATTTCCTATATAACTGCTTGCACTCAGCATCAACGGCCCACTCACACCATAATGGGTAAACAGCATTTCTCCAAAATCATCATATAGCTTCTTTTTTTCGTCATAGATGGTTGCTTTCACATTGCGTAGGGATAGCCCCTGCAATTCTTTTGCATACCATTCTTTGATGGTCAGTGGAACTAACGCCGGCAATATTCCTGTCACCTGATGACCAAGTTCCTTTGCGAATCGATACCCATCTCCTGTTGAACCGGTTGTCTGGTAGGAAAATCCACCGGTTGCGACAATACAAACATCGCCTTCTATTCTTGTTCCCTTCTGCAGTTCGATGTACTCGAAACGTTCTTTTCCAACAACCTTCTTAACCGCTGTATGCAAATGAATCTCTACACCTAATTGCTGCAATTCTCGTGTCAGCCCTGCGATTACGTCAGAAGAATGGTCTGAAACCGGAAATACACGATTTCCACGTTCAATCTTAGTATTTACACCAATTCGTTCAAAAAACTCAATCACATCTTGATTCGTATAGCCATAAAAACTACTGTACAGAAATTTGGAATTCGTGACCACAGATGAAAAAAGTGTCTCCATATCACTTGCATTGGTAATATTACATCGGCCTTTCCCTGTGATAAACAGCTTTTTCCCTAGTTTTTCATTTTTCTCAAATATATGCACTTCATTTCCATTGTAGGCTGCAAAAATCGCCGCAAACATACCGGCCGCCCCGCCACCTACTACAAGAACCTTAATCATTTACATGTCCCCATTTTCTCTTAATACAACGATTTCTTTTATTATGCGATATTTGGTAGAAAACATCAAGTAAAATTATTCGTAAAGAAAGGCAATCTGTTCATATAACTCTGCAAAATCATTGATTTGTCAATATTATACTAAAAAAACATTGCTTAAATCATGGTAAAATCATGTTTTTAAGCAATGTTTTTATATTAATCTTCCTTCGCCCAATTATATGAATATTTTACAGCCTTATTCCAGCCTTTTATCATTCTTTCTCTCTTTTCAGCGCTAATACTAGAGGTAAATGTTTTGTCAACCGCCCAGTTATTAACAACTTCCTCTTTGTCTTTCCAGTATCCAACTGCAAGACCAGCCAAATACGCAGCACCCATAGCAGTTGTCTCTACGCACTGTGGTCTATTGACCGGTGCATCAATAATATCTGCCTGAGTTTGCATAAGGAAGTTGTTTGCACTTGCACCGCCATCTACCTTCAAGGATGATAATGTAATTCCCGAATCTGCTCTCATGGATGCAAGTACATCATTTACCTGATACGCAATGGAATCCAATGTCGCTCTTATGATATGGTACTTGTTTACGCCTCGTGTCAAACCAACAATGGTTCCTCTTGCATATTGGTCCCAATGTGGTGCACCAAGACCCGTAAAGGCAGGTACCACATAACATCCGTTTGTATCTTCCACTTGCATAGCCATCATCTCTGACTCAGCAGAGGAATCAATAAACCGCATCTCGTCACGCAACCATTGTATTGCTGCACCAGCTACAAAGATAGAGCCTTCTAAGGCGTATGTTACCTTCCCGTCTAATCCCCATGCGATAGTTGTAACAAGACCATTATTTGAAAAAACAGGTTTTTCACCAGTATTCATAAGCAGGAAACATCCTGTTCCATAGGTATTCTTCGCCTCTCCGGCAGTAAAACAAGTCTGTCCAAACAATGCGGCTTGTTGGTCTCCCGCAGCACCTGCAATTGGAATCTGACCACCTAAAAATGATGCATCAGAATATCCGTAAATATAACTAGACGGCTTTGCTTCCGGAAGCATACATTTCGGAATATTCATTTCAGAAAGAATCTCATCATCCCACTCTAATGTATTGATATTAAATAACATCGTACGAGATGCATTGGAATAATCCGTTACATGTACAGCACCTTTGGTTAATTTCCAAATGAGCCACGTCTCAACTGTACCAAATAAGAGTTCTCCTTTTTCAGCCTTCTCTCTGGCACCGGCTACATTGTCAAGAATCCATTTAATCTTCGTACCTGAAAAATATGCATCAATAACAAGTCCTGTTTTCTTTCTGAATTGTTCCGTTAACCCTTTTTCTTTTAAAAAGTCACAATATTCAGATGTTCTTCTACATTGCCATACAATTGCATGATAAACAGGTTCACCGGTGTTTTTATCCCAGACAATCGCTGTCTCTCTTTGATTGGTAATACCGATAGCTGCAATTTCCTCAGCAGAGGCACCTATTTTATTCATAGCCTCCACTGCTACACCAAGCATGCTTGCCCAGATTTCATCTGCATCATGCTCAACCCAGCCTGGTTGTGGAAAATATTGTGTGAATTCTCTCTGCGCCACGCTGCAGATTTCACCTTTTTTATTAAAAAGAATACAACGATTACTTGTTGTACCGGCATCCAATGCCATGATATATCTTGTCATTCTTACACCGGATAACTTCCGTTTTCTGTATCAGCTACTGTCTGGTCAACTCTTGTTTGCTGTGCTTCTCTGTATTTAAAGAAATCTGTAGCAACTTGTGGGAACAATGCGTATGTTAATACGTCTTCTTCCTGCTGTGACCACTGAGCCATTTCCCCGCGAAGAGTATCTAACTCGTCCGGAATTAAATCAGCTGGACGACATGTGATTACTTCCGGATTTTCTCCAAGAACTTTCTTTTGAACTTCTTCGTTGAATGGCTTAACTGTTGCACCGTATTTTCCACTTAATACGTCTTTTGTTTCTTTTGTAGCCATTTTGTAACGTTCTCCCATAAGTACGTTAAATACAGCCTGTGTACCAACGATTTGTGAAGAAGGAGTTACAAGAGGTGGTTCTCCAAGGTCTTTACGTACCTTTGGTACTTCTTCCAATACTTCATAGTATTTGTCTTCAGCACCTTGTTCTTTTAACTGTGACGTTAAGTTTGATAACATACCACCCGGTACTTGATATAACAATGTCTTAATATTAACACCCATGTTCTTTGGATTAAGGAGTCCTGATTCCAAAGCATTGTCGCGGATTGGTCTGAAGTAATCAGCAATTTCAGCCAATAAGTTCTGATCCAAACCAGAATCGTATGGTGTTCCCTTAAATGTTTCAACCATAACTTCTGTTGCAGGTTGAGATGTTCCAAGTGCAAATGGAGACATCGCTGTATCGATAACATCAACACCTGCTTCAACAGCTTTCAAATATGTCATGGAAGCAACACCTGATGTGTAGTGTGTATGAAGTTGGATTGGAAGATCTGTTACATCTTTCAATGCTGAAATTAATTCTGTTGCTTTGTATGGAACTAAAAGACCAGCCATATCTTTTAAACAAATAGATGTAGCACCCATGTCTTCAATTCTCTTTGCAATATCCATCCAGTAATCCATTGTATATGCATCGCCCAATGTATAAGAAAGAGCTACCTGTGCATCTGCGCCTTCTTTCACTGCAGCCTTAACAGCTGTTTGAAGGTTACGCATATCGTTTAAACAGTCGAAAATACGGATGATATCCATTCCGTTTGCAACTGATTTTTGTACGAAGTATTCTACAACGTCGTCTGCATATGGACGATATCCTAAGATATTTTGTCCACGGAATAACATTTGTAATTTTGTATTTTTGAATCCATCACGGAATTTACGAAGTCTCTCCCATGGATCTTCTTTTAAGAAACGAAGAGATGCGTCAAATGTAGCACCACCCCAGCATTCTACTGAATGATAACCAACCTTATCCATCTTCTCAACGATTGGAAGCATTTGTTCTGTTGTCATTCTGGTAGCAATCAGAGACTGATGAGCATCACGCAAAATTGTTTCTGTAATTTTAATCGGTTTCTTTGTGATTTCTGCCATTTTATTGTCCTCCATAATTATTTCACACCAAAGATTGCCATAAATGTACCGGCAGCTACTGCTGTACCGATAACACCTGCAACGTTTGGTCCCATAGCATGCATTAATAAGAAGTTTGTAGGGTCAGCCTCTGCACCAACCTTTTGCGATACACGGGCTGCCATAGGAACCGCAGATACACCTGCCGAACCAATGAGTGGATTGATTTTTCCACCGGTCGCCTTACACATAATCTTACCAAAGATTACACCCGCTGCCGTACCAAATGCAAACGCAATCAATCCTAACAATACAATTTTAATTGTATCCCAGTTCAGAAATGCTTCTGCACTTGTGGTTGCACCTACGGATGTACCAAGTAAAATAACTACGATGTACATAAGTGCATTGGATGCTGTATCTGTCAACTGTCTTACCACGCCTGATTCTCTGAACAAGTTACCTAACATCAACATACCAACAAGTGGTGCTGTTGTAGGAAGAATCAAACATACAACGATTGTAATGATAATTGGGAATAAGATTTTTTCCAATTGAGAAACTGGTCTTAATTGTTCCATTTTAATCTTACGTTCTTCTTCTGTTGTCAATAATTTCATAATTGGCGGTTGAATAACCGGTACCAATGACATATAAGAATATGCCGCTACCGCGATAGGCCCCATAATTGCCGTCTGCTCCAACTTACCTGCAAGGAAGATAGAGGTTGGACCATCTGCTCCACCGATAATTGAAATAGCTGCTGCTGCCTTGTCTGAAAATCCCAAAGCCATCGCACCAAGGTATGCTGCAAAGATACCAAACTGTGCTGCTGCACCAAGAAGAAAGCTTTTTGGGTTTGCAATTAGCGGACCAAAGTCTGTCATCGCACCAACACCCAAGAAAATCAGCGACGGTAAAATTGACCATTCATCTAAAACATAGAAATAATGAAGCAATCCACCCACACCGTTTTCTGCTTCTTCCGGCGATATCATAATATCTGGGAAAATATTAACCAAAAGCATACCAAAAGCAATTGGCACAAGCAGCAATGGCTCAAAACCATGTCTGATTGCTAAATATAGGAACACGCAGGCAACACCGATCATAATGAAGTTACCAAAGGTTAAATTCAAAAATGCGGTCTGCTCTACGAGGTTTCCTAATGTATTTAAAATATATTCCATTTTTAACCTCCTAATGTAGTGAAACTACGATGTCTTAATTAGTTTAATGTAGCTAAAACTGCTCCTGCTTCTACCGCATCACCAACTGCCACATCAATACTTGCAACAGTACCATCTTCCGGAGCTACTACAGGAATTTCCATCTTCATTGCTTCAATAATGATAACTGCATCACCTTTTTTCACGCTTTGTCCTACATTTGCTTCTACCTTAAACACTTTACCTGCTGCACCTGCTGTAACTTGAATGCTACCTGCATTGCCAGAAGCCTTAGGTGCTGCCGGAGCTGCTTTTGGAGCAACCGGAGCTGCTGCTTTTCTTGGTGCCGGAGCTACTGCTCCTCCAACATTTTCTTCTACTGTTACGTCATATACATTTCCGTTTACTGTAATTGTATAACTTTTCATCATCTATTCCTCCAATATTATTACCAATTATTTGATGTTCTTCTTCTAATCGAACGTACTACAAAGCCATCTGTACTTGTGCCTTCCCCAGCTGCAATTGCTGCTGTAATAACTGCAATCAGTTCTAAATCATCTGTCATTTCTACTGTATCATCAACCGCTACCGTTTGAGCAGCTTCTTTCACTTCTGCTTTCTTTTCCTTCTTGTCAAAGAAACTCATAAGTACAGGAATGTACTTCATCAAGGAAATTAAGAAAGCAAGGAAAATTAATACTACAAATACAGTTCCCATACCTAACAAGGTGTTCAAACCTGCTTTTGTAAGCACTTCTCCCATGGAAAATTTAGCCGATACATCCATCGACTCAACGTTCATCTTTTCATCAAAAACAAAAAGAATCGTCGCTTTTCTGACTTCATATTCTGCTTCTGTAGAAACTTCATATCCATCATTCTTTGCTGTGACTTCATAATCACCATGGCTCACATACTCACCGCATTCTGCTTCTGCAGCCTGCCATGAATTAATAATGGCTAAGAAATTCTCACCAGTTACCGGAAGATAGTTTGACATCATAATGTAATCTAACTGAAAATCCGAAACTGTTTTGAAACTTTCAAGGTCCTCATCTGCCATCTGTGAGAAGCTGCCGATAAACACTTCTGCACTTTGTTCCAATGTCTCTCTTGTTGTCTTAGACACCTTTTCTTCTGAACATCCCACAAAACTTAAGGCCATAACAAGAACACAAAGTAATAAACTAATCTTTTTCTTCACTTGCCTCACCTCACTAAATTGTTCCGTGTTTCTTTGCCGGGCGTTCTTCTCTCTTTGTAAATAACATTTCAAATGCACCGATTAAGTACTTTCTTGTATCAGCAGGTGCAATGATTGTATCTACATATCCACGTCTAGCTGCTGCCATTGGGCTAGACTGTAATTCTTTATACTCTGCAGCTTTTTCATTGATTGTTGCAGCATCAGCGTCTGCGTACATGATTTTAGCCGCAAGATTAGCATCCATCATACCGATTTCAGAATTAGGCCATGCATATACCATATCTGCACCGATAGATTTGCTATTCATTGTAATGTATGCACTTCCATAAGCTTTACCGATTACTACGTTAACTTTTGGAACTGTTGCATTCGCAAATGCGTAAGTAAGTTTCGCAATCTCTCTTGCCAATCTCTTTTCTGCACATTCACATGCTCTGAAACCAGTCACATTTGTAAATGAAACAACAGGAATGTTGAATGCATCACAAAATTCTACAAAGTCAGAAGCTTTCTTGCATCCCGCCTCTGAGAGTGTGCCATCAAATTCTTCTGCTACATTTCCGTCTTCATCGTAAACTTTTGAACGGTTTGCAACCACACCAACAGTCATACCGTTCAAACGAACGAAACCTGTTACCATATCTTTTGCATAAGCTCTTTTTGTTTCGAAGAACATGTTGTCGTCAGAAATCATAGCTGCAACTAATGCAGTGTCATCTGCTGCATTTTCAATCCCTTCACAAGCACGATTTAAATCGTCCAAACATTCATCATAAGAAGCATCATCCTCGTTATTTGCAGGTAAGATGCTTACCAATGCACGAATTTCTTCCATGATATCTGCTTCTGTACCAACTACATCAACCAATCCTGCTTTTTCACTTTGGAATGCCGCTGATGAAGTATCACATTTTGAAATTTCATTTCCTTCGATGGCATTTGGAGAATTTAAGAATAATTTTCCATTCTTACCTTCCATAAATGTAAAATCTGTCATTGCAGATGCTACTGCAAGTCCACCACCGCATTTTCCAAACACCGCTGTAATCTGTGGAATCACCCCTGATGCCATTGCTTGTTTGCAGTAAACACTACCAAACGCATTTAATGCATCTGTTGCTTCCTGAAGTCGGAGTCCCGCACAGTCTACCAAACCAATAACAGGTGCTCCCATTTTCATTGCCATATCATAGATGTTTGCAATCTTCTTCGCATGCATTTCACCAATAGAACCTTTTAAAACAGTTGCATCCTGGCTATAAACATACACTAAGTTGCCATCAATCACTCCATAACCGGTAATAACACCGTCTGCTGGAGTCTCTTTTTGTTGCATGTTAAAATCCGTTGTTCTTGCTGTAATAGCGCCACCGATTTCAACAAAGCTTCCCTCGTCAAGTAAAGCGGCAATTCTTGTACTTGCGAGGCTGTTTGATGTTGCATTGCTCATAACTCAAGCCCTCCATTTATATTTAATAAAAATTTTCAGCCATTATCTATTATAATGCAACTGTCAAATTAAGGCAAACATTTTTCTGTCGAATTTTTGTTAAATCTGCGTTAAATTTTGCAATATAATATTTATGTGGTATAATCCGTATAAAAAGGAGGGGAATTTATGACCATTCAACAACGTATTACTGCCCTACGGCAGTTAATGAAGGAAAAAAATATAGATGCATATATTGTGCCGTCCTCAGATAATCACCAAAGCGAATATGTGGGTGATTATTTTAAAGCAAGGGAATTTATTACTGGTTTTACTGGTTCTGCCGGCACTGCTGTTATTACCCAAACAGAAGCCGGACTATGGACAGATGGGCGCTATTTTATTCAGGCAGAAAAGGAGCTTGCCGGAAGTGGCGTGAAGTTATATAAAATGGGGAATCCAGATGTCCCAACCGTTGAGGAATATTTAGAAGCTGCTTTGCCGGAAAACGGTGTGCTTGGGTTTGATGGACGTGTCATAGCCATGTCAAAAGGAAAGGAATATGCAGAAAAATTTGCATACAAGAACGTTCAGATTGAAGCAAACATTGACCTGATTGATGAAATCTGGAGCAATCGTCCTGCTATGTCCGAAAAACCGGTATTCCTTTTAGGCGAAGCATACACCGGCGAATCAACTGCAAGCAAGTTAGAACGTGTTCGTGAAGAAATGAAAAAAGCAAAAGCAACTACACATTTATTAATCACTTTGGATGACATTGCATGGTTGTTAAACATGCGCGGCAGTGATATTGCATACACCCCGGTTGTACTTTGCTATGCAATTGTTAAGCTGGACTGTGTGCATTTGTTTATAAACGCCGAAAAACTTTCGTCTGAAATCAAAGACAACTTCAAGGAACACAACATTCTTTTGCACCCATACAATGATGTATATACCTTTACACAAAATTTGTCTCCTGACGAAGTGGTACTCTTTGATCCTGCAAGATTAAACTATGCATTATATAACATCATCCCTAACTCGGTAAAACGTGTAGCCGGGCTCAATCCGTGTATATTAATGAAGGCTGTTAAAAATGATGTGGAAGTGGAAAATATCAAAAAAGCACATGTGAAAGACGCGGTTGCCCACACGAAATTTATGTATTGGCTCAAAAATACAATTGGCAAAGAATCAATTACTGAACTCAGTGCATCAGATAAACTATATAGTCTTCGCAAAGAACAAGAGAATTTCCTTTGGCCAAGTTTTGATCCAATTAGCGCATTTGGTCCTAACGCCGCTATGTGCCACTATTCTTCTTCAGAAGAAACGAACGTGGAATTAGAAGAAGGTTTTCTTTATTTGAGTGATACCGGCGGAAATTATATGGAGGGTTCTACTGATATTACCAGAACCTACGCAATTGGTGAAATCAATGCTTCCTTAAAACGGGATTATACCAATGTACTTCGCGGAAACCTTGCTCTTTCAAACGCAAAATTCTTATATGGATGCACTGGTCAAAATGTGGATATCCTCGCAAGACAATATTTATGGAATAATAACCTTGATTATAAACATGGCACCGGTCACGGCGTAGGATACCTGCTAAGTATCCACGAGACATCTGCCCGCATTAATTGGCAGGGGCTCAACGAAGTTACCTGGAAATTAGAACATGGCATGGTCATTACCAACGAACCTGGTATTTATATTGAAGGCTCCCACGGCATTCGCTTGGAAAACGAATTGCTTGTCAGAAAAGCTATTGCAAATGAATATGGGCAATTCATGCACTTTGAGGTGATTACCTATGTTCCATTTGACTTGGATGCGATTGACTCTTCTCTCCTTCGGGATGACGAAAAAGCACAACTAAACGCATATCACAAACTCGTATTCGATACAGTTTCGCCTTATCTAAGTGATAATGAACGAGAATGGCTAGAAAAATACACAAGGGCAATATAATGTTGCCCTTGTTATAATTTAAAATACATTTCTACAATCTTTTCAAAAAGCCACGCAATACTACGTTCCTCCACATGCTCTGCAACTATAATCGGGTACTCCTTCAAGACATTTCCATCTAAATAATAACTAATTTCACCCACACCTTCCCCCGCCTTCAAAGGTGCTGTCAGTTTTTCTTTATAAGTGGTTTTTAATTCTATTTTTTCATCATCTCGCAACAAGAAAGAAAAATCATTTTCGGTTCCATAGTCAACTTCCAAATCCACATATACTTCATCAAAAATACTGTCACCGGATGGCACTCCATTTTCTACTGGTATCCTCGGCAACTCGATTTTTTCTTCTACTGAGCGATAGGAGTAATTCTCTACCCCATATTCCATCAGTTTTCTAGTATCACTCCACTTATAGTTTTTATTGTTAGGCCACCCACATGCAAGAAGGGCTACCACAAAGGTTCTTCCATCTCGTTCCAATGCGCCAACATAACAATACCCTGCCTTTCCTGTGAATCCGGTCTTTCCGGAGAATGCCCCCTCCATCATATTCAAAAATGAGTTGTGATTTGAGCAATTGAAATTACGTGTACCTGCCACATTCGAAAAACTATGGTTTGGGGTGCCCGTTATGGTGATAAACATATCTTTTTGTTCAGACTCCATAATGCAATAACTCATAATCTTTGCGAGGTCTGTGGCTGTTGTCGAATGACTTCCTTTTTCATCTGTTTCATCAAGTCCGTTTGGTGTAATAAAATATGTATTTTTGCATCCAATTTTTTTTGCTTTTTTATTCATATTTTTTGCAAATTCTTCTGTTGTTCCTGCTATATGCTCGGCAATTGCTACAGCAGAATCATTGTGAGACTCAAGCATAAGGGAATACAGTAAATCTCTTAACACAAACTCTTCTCCCTTTTGCATTCCCAAATGCACCCTTGGTTGAACAACCGCATTGTCTGACACTGTCACAATATCATCCAAATTTCCTTCTTCCAACGCAAGTATACAAGTTAAAATTTTTGTCGTACTTGCATTTGCCAAAACTTCTTCTCCATTCTTGTTAAATAGAACTCTCCCACTGTCTGCATCCATAAGTACAGCTGCCTTCGCATACAAGCCGGTAGGTTCCTCTGCTTGTACGTCAAACCCACATATCAGTATAAAAGACACAAAAAATGCCAGAAAGCGTTTCATATGATTTCCTCATACTATTCGTTTCTGACATTATATGCTTCATGTAGTTTTCACATGCTATTCTAAATCCAATTTGAGTTGCATTTCATCTTCAACTTCTGCCTTGAAATCTTCCATCTTTTCCGGTGCAATCTTCGGAAGCTCGTCAACTGACTGCACGCTGAAGCGGCGCAAAAATTCTTCGGTTGTTCCGAATAAAATCGGACGGCCTGGAGCATCCAATCTTCCCACCTCTGTAATCAAATCGTATTCAATCAGTTTGTTTACAGCATGATCAGATTTCACGCCTCTGATTTTCTCAATTTCCAATCTTGTTACCGGTTGTTTGTATGCAATGATAGACAGAGTTTCTAACACAACATCAGTCAAATGATAACGTCTTGGCTGCTTTGCAATCTGAATCAGATATTCATACATCTCTTTCTTCGTACACATTTGATACGAATCTTCGAGTTCCAGAATACGAATGCCACGATCTTCCTCTTCATATCGAATCATCATGTTGCGAATGATTTTCTTGGTTGTCGCCGTATCCTGTTCTATTACCTTTGCAATTCTGCTAGCTTCTACGGAATCACCCATTGTAAACAAAATCGCCTCTATAATACTTTCAATCTTTTTAATCTCCACTTTTGCACCTCATCTATACCTTTGACGTTATTACAATATCATCAAAGGTCTTCTCTTGTTCTACCCAGATTTTACCCATCTTCATCATTTCTAAAATGGCTAAAAATGTTACTACAAGTTGTGTCTTGGATTTTTGTTTCTTCATCAAATCACGAAAACTGAACTTCTTATGTGATGTGATGTAGTCATTTAAATATTCCAACTTATCTTCAACCGTTACTTCTTCTTTTTCGATCTTACCAAATGCACTGCCCACAGGGTTAATTTTATCCACTTGGCGTTTCATCATATCTTTAAAGATATTATTCAACTGTGCCAAAGTTACACCATCAAACAATGCATCCAAATCCACCGGTGGTTCATATGCTTTTACCTCATCAGGAATGGTAGGCTCCTTATACATTAAAAGTGCGCCGTCCATCTGTCTGTCCTTCAGCTCATAAGACATATATTTGTACATCTTATACTGCAATAACTGTTCAACCAGTTCTGCTCTCGGGTCCTCTTCCTCGCCTTCTTCATTCACTTCAGCCGGAAGAAGCATTCTGCACTTAATATCCAAAAGGGTAGCTGCCATCAAAAGGAACTCACTCATGATATTTAAGTCCTTTTCCTGCATAGCACGGATATATTCCATGTACTGATTGGTAATCTCTACAATCGGAATATCATAGATATCAACTTTATTTTTCTCAATCAAATGAAGCAGTAAATCCAAAGGACCTTCAAATGCTTCTAATTTCACAGGGATTCCCATGTGTACCTCCATCTATTTCCCGCTCAGGTGTAAAACAATTACCTCTGCCGGATTTAAAAATCGTATTTTTAACGTATGCGTTCCTAAGCCTTTGCTTACGACAACATGTTTCCCGTTTTTTTCTGTTAACTCGCCGGAATACTTCGGAAACATATGCCATTGCGGCGTTATGATTCCGCCAAGTTTCGGAATACGTACTACTCCACCATGAAAATGCCCTGACAGAACCATATCAGCTCCCCATTTCAAATAGGTGTCTGTATAGGTTGGATTATGGGCAAGTAAAATGTTATAGCAATCCGCTTTTGGCTCACAAATCTGTTCTTCTACAACGTCAACCGGTAAGGTTTGCTTCTGGAACTTTTTGTAGTAACCAACTGGAATTTCCAAACCATAGATTTTCACCTGACATTTATCCCAACTCACGTCAACACATTCATTCTCAATAAATGTTACGCCACTGCTCTCAAGTATGTCCTTATACTCTTGAAACATTGTTCCGTATTCAGAATAAACTTTCATCCGCTGCTCATGATTTCCATTAGCATAATATATAGGACATATTCCTGTAAGTTTAGAAACGAAGTCTTCTGCAACCTTTGATGAAACATTTGACTTGCCAATTAACATGTCTCCACCAATTAGAATTAAATCAGGATTTTGTTCTTTTATAGCTGATAAAAGTTTTTCGTTGTTTTTGCCATAACGATTGTTATGTAAATCACTCAAAAAAACAACTTTACGTTCATGCTGTAATTCTTTAAATTTGTCTGATCTTATATCGTAGTGTGTGACTTTGAACGTTACAATCTCTCGTATCCATTCTATAATGCATATAAAAACTATCACACCAATTAGAATAAGCCACTTTATCATGAACGCCTCCTATTTTCAAATTCCTTTAGATTATATAATCTTTTGCAAGAATTTACAAGTAAATTAATAGTCATAATTACATAAGATTCTCAAATACAAAAGAGCCGGATTACTCCGACTCAATGTAATTCATAATATTTTTGAAAATCAAACTATCTTCTTCTAATCCACAGATATCTGTTAAAATCTGTGCATAACTTTTTTCTGCTTTGATTGCTCGCCAAGCATCTTCCCCATCATTGTCGTATAAAATGGCTGCCGCTGCTGTTTGCTCTAATATAGAAGCATCTTTTCCGTACTTATGCAACAACTTGATTGGTCCAATAATTCTCTCATTCGCCCCCAGTTTTCGCTGCGGATCTCTGGCATTCCTTGCCACTGTATCTATAATGGTACGGTCACAGAATTTGGTTTTAGAAAGTGCCGCAAATTCTTCCTGATCTGCTTTTTCGTATCCAAACTCTGCACAAAGCACTTTGTTGGTTACCGCATAATTCGCATCTAGCATCTCCAAAATCTTTTCATCATTTGCCGCATCCGCGTAATTACTATATCCCATTTTCCATCCCAGATAAGCAATGACACAGCTTGCCGCATTGTATGTGAAAAGCTTTCTGGTAAGAAAGTTAGAAAATTCCCCTATTGGCTTTATCGTTTTTGCTTCCGGCGTATATCCTTCCAATAAATCTGCATCACACTGCAAATATGGATAGTTTTCTGAGTTAATATCTAAGCCACCATCCTCTATCGTGGTGCAAAATACTGTTGCTTCACTTACAGATATATTATCTTTTCCAATTGCTTCGCGAAGTGTTTTTGAAGGATGAGATGCATTCTCACCTGTGATAATGTAATAGTGCTTATCTGCTTCTAAAATCTTCGCAAGACTCTCACCCACATCTCTCAAATTTTGTCCACCGACTGATACAATTATCAACTCTGCATCTTCCAGAGACGCATTTTCCCATGTATATGCCTTGAAGTTATTTACAACATAAGGTTCTCTCACATTGCCGAAAAAACTGATTTTAAATGACTTGTCTGCATTTAATTTATCAACTAATTCTGCGTTCTTATCAATGAAAATGACTTCCTGCTGCTCTTCCTGCAACAATCTTGCAATAAAGCCTCGGCCAGTCTTTCCGGCACCTACAACTACAACTTTACTCATGAATCCATCCCCATTCTTTCAAAAGTTCTATCTTCTCTTTAATTAACATGCCAAGTTCTCCATTTGGATCAAGTTTACATACCTTTTCTATTACAGCATCAATACCTTCTTCTGTCCTCATGCGAACTAATTCTCTGGCAAATTCATCGCCTTCGCTCACATAATAAATTGCTGATGCAATTGCAATACATAAGTTTTCCGGTTTGATACCATACTCTAATACCAAACGTGCAGAACCCACCAAACGGTCATCGGGACCAAGCTTGCGAATTGGATCTCTCGCATTTCTCTCAATAAAGTCTACGATAGTATAATCTTGCAACTTTCTCTTAGAAGTCAGTGTAAATGCTAACTGTTCATCCAATGGAAAATTGTGCTTCTTAGACAATGCTTGTGCAGTTTCCTGATATACTCCGTCTAATACCTTTAAAATTCGTTCATCATGAGCAGCGTCAGCAATCTTTTCAAAACCAAGAAGTGCTCCCACATAAGACGTAGTGCCATTTGCGGCATTATATGTATAGAATTTTCTTTCTAAAAATCCTGTGAATTCATGAATCAGTTTCAATTCCTTAATCGGTGGAAATTCACCCACAATACGAGACGCATCTACCGGAAGTTCCCAGAAATCCTGTACGTTGACAACCAACGGATCCATTTTCAATAATTCTGCATCTGATTCGATTGCAGAACGCATGATAACAGCCTCAGTGATGCCAACATTGTCATTAAAATATTCTTTTGCACTCTCACAAATAGATTTCTCAATACCATTTCTCAGAATGGTGGCTGGAAGTTTCCAGTTTTCACAAGTAACAATATTTAAATTGCCACCTTTTTCTGCTTTCTTTTCGATTCCCTTTGTGAGAAGCGGAACCAAGTCTCCTAAATTCTTTCCACCCACAGAAGTAAACACTGCATCTGCATCTGCAATAGCTTCCGCTACTTTTTCTACATCAGAAAAGCGAATAGCCTTTACTCCTTTTACAACACAGTTCTTGTCGCTATTGCCGAGAATATTAACGGTATATTGACCACGTTCATTAATCAAATCCACAAGTCCGTCGAACTTTTCCACAAAAGTAAACGGAATCTCGTTAAGATATAATAAATGTCCTATAAATCCTCTGGCAATTTTACCTGCACCCATCATTACACATTTCATTGTGATATCCTCCTTAATTCCTTATATTGTTCTCTTACAGCCGGATATAACTTTTTATAGATAGAATAACGTTCTTCTAACCATGTGTTATACTTTCCGACTGGCTCTGTCTGTTCTTTTATATGACATATATTCAGAATGGCATCTTCTATACTTTCATACCAGCCTGCTCCTACTGCCGCAACCATAACTGCACCTAATGCTGAGGTGTCATTTTCCTCCAATACTGCAACAGGAATTTGGAACATCTCTGCCTTTAATTGATTGAGCACTGGATTTACCGCTGCACCTCCGGAAATCTTCATAATTGTTGTTTTTGGTTTCCCCATACTTTCGTATATGTGATACAGACTAAATACAACGCCCTCCATAACTGCATAAAACATATCTTCTTTCGTACAGCCCGATGAAATTCCAAAAAACATGCCTCTTGCTTCCGCATCCCAAATTGGTGCACGTTCTCCATTCAAATATGGAAGGAAAATCGGTGGCTGATGTTTACTCACTTTTTCAAGTTGAACCAGTCCATCCTTATGAATCTGCAAACCAAAATCCAAAGACGCACCACTGGAAGCTGTTACACCATAGTGTACGTTATGTTTTAGATAAGGTCCACTTACCATTTGGGTGTCTAAATCCATCAATTCTTCGATAACACCTAAATGTTCGCTTGTTCCCGAAATATCAAACATATCACCTAAATTTTGTATTCCCATACCCAATAGAGATGCATAATAATCATTCAGTCCTACATAAACAGGAATGCCCTCCGGTAAAACAGTTTCTTCTAATTGAATTTCTTTCGTATATCCTGCAATTTCTGTATAGTCGATTATGATAGGTAATTGTTTTTCACAAATACCAGTAACGCCTAAACATTTGTGGCTATATTGTTTGGTTCTTAGGTTAGCAAGTCCTCTCCACGAGTAAGGATCTGTCACCAAATTTCCTGTTAACATTTCACAGATAAAGTCCTTTGGTTGACAAATCTTCTGTACCTCAGGATAATTCTTCTTGATATAAAGAAGCCTTGGAATCGGATAGGACGCAATATTAGGATGCGGCATCGAGATTTCATCCAAAAAATCCTTTGCACTAAACTTTTCTTTTATATGTCTTAGTTCCTCTGTACCGATTCCAGTGTTCCAGCTGATTACTTCTTTTCCGTCTACTATGTATGTTCCAACTTGCGAAGATAAGCCGATAGCAGATACGTTTATCAATTCTAATTGAGAAAGAGCCTGTTTTATTGCTTTCCACCAGCCCATTGGACTAATTTCATCATAAGCGGATTTTGTCTTTACTATTGTGCCATCTTCAAACCTTTGAAGTATCTTCACAGAAGATGTGCCTAAATCAATGCCAAGTATATTTTTCATCTTATTCATAACAAAAAACCGCTTTCAAAAATCCTTCCGGACGTCTTCTGGCTAAATCTAACCCTTTTTCATATTCTTCAATCTGAATTAAATCTGTTGCAAAATGTTCAATGTCCACCAAGCCATCTGCCATTAGTGTTACAGCCTTCTTGTGCTGATTCCAGTTGTTACCTGCACCAACTACACGCAAATTATTCACATGAATATCATCAATACGGATGTTCATCATTTTCCCACGACCGTATCCTGCCAACGCTACCGTTCCGCCTTTTCTTGCAAGTTTCAGACTTTGTTGGATACATTCTTCAATGCCGGTAGCATCGATGACAACATCCGTTCCGTTCGGATGAATCTTTTTCATTTCTTCAATGAGATTTTGCTCCTTGGTTGCAATGGTGTATGAAGCCCCCATTTTCTTCGCTATTTTTAAACGTTTTTCTGTGGTTGCGCAAACTACAATTTTCTTCATTCCCATTGCTTTTGCTGCTGCTAAGATACATAGTCCAATAGAACCAGCTCCCATAATGAGACAAGTATCACTAAATTTAGCTCCTGCCTTTTCCAATGTTCCAAGTGCCACACCAAGTGGTTCACATAAAGCACCATGTACAAAAGATACATTTTCAGGCAACTCACAGAGACCATATGTCGGGACAATTACATATTCAGCATATGCTCCGTTTCTTTTAAATCCAATCTCTTCAAAATCCTTACAATATCTCCAATCACCACTTCTGCAAGCTTCGCATTTTAAACAAACCACATCATTACTTCCGATTACACGTTTGCCAATCCAATGTGCATCCTCATCACTTCCTACTGCATCTACAATTCCGCTCCATTCGTGCCCCGGTGTCAACGGATAGTTTGCCGGTATATTGCCATCTAACACTTCTAAATCTGTTGCGCAAATTGCTGCCGCTTTTACTTTTACACGCACAAAGCCGGCTGGCGGATTCGGTATATTTACTTGCTCTAAAGAGACTTTTCCTGGCTCTTTGATAACTACTGCTTTCATATGGTATCCTCCTTGATGTATAATCGAATTATGTTATTCTACTTGATAATAATATCACACCGTGATATACTATTCAAGTAAATTAAAATATTACAAATAAAAAAGGAATAAATGACATGAATAAAAATACGATTATGGAAACCAAACTTACCGACAATCAAGTAGCGCTTTTTTATCTGGGACAAGAAGGTTTCTTAATAAAACATAGAAAAAAATACATATTAATTGACCCCTACCTTTCTGATTATGTGGATCAAAATTGTTGTTCTAAGACCGTGAAATGGGTACGAAACTATCCTGCTCCAATCGAAGCAGCGGAATTGGATTTTGTAGATTATGTGCTTTGTACGCATGCACATTATGACCATGCAGATCCATATACATTAGGCACTCTGGCAAAATATAATTCGAAAGCCATTTTTATTGCCCCTGAACCAATTAAAGAAACCATACTATCTTATGGCATTACGCCAGATCGTATGATTGGTGCAATTGCTGATGAAATGCTTGAACTTAATGGCTGTACCATTACTCCTGTTCCATCTGCACATGAAGAATTACATATGGATGAAAATGGTAACTATATGGAATTAGGCTATAAAATTACAGTAGGTGATATTTCTATTTATCACGCAGGGGATTGTTGCGTATATGACGGACTCGTTGAACGATTAATGAATACAGATGTACTGATGCTTCCAATAAATGGGCGTAGTTATTTCAAAGTCTATGACGATGATATTATTGGAAACATGACTGCTGAAGAAGCGGTTATCCTCGCCAATAAAACAAATGCGGGAATGATGGTGCCAATGCATTATGATTTGTATTCTGTAAATTGTGTTAACCCAGCTCATTTTGTTGACATTCTGTACACTATCAATCCTATGCAGAAATTCCATATGTTCGTACCCGGAGAATGTTATATATTGTAAATCAAAAAGAGTAGCTTTCAAACAAATGAAGCTACTCTTTTTTATCAATTAATGACATATTGTATATAATTCTGTTCTCTTGTTATATTCTAAGCCGTTCAATTGCACCCTGCACTGCGATTAACGTCGCACCGCGAACTGCCCGTTCCTCCTCTTCCACAAATCTTACAGAAATCTCTTCTCCATCATAAAACTGATGAAATTTCTCAAGTAATTCCTTTTCAAAAATCTCATGATACTTTGCCAATTTTCCAGTCAGAATGATTGTATCAGAGTGAAAAATACGAACCATATTATTCATAAAGATTGCAAGCGGTTCTACTAGTTCATAGACAGCCTGTTTATTTACTCCGTTCTTTGAAAGACATGGTGCAACATATGCTTCCAAACATCCTTTTTCCCCACATCTGCATTCCTTTCCTTGTGGTACTACAATACAATGAGCAACTTCCAAAAGACCGTTTCCTCTGATAATTCTTCCATTTACAGATGCTGCCATTCCCACACTGTTATCCATACGAAGTAATAACATATTTTCACTTTCTTCCTCATGCTGACTAGAATATAGCATACAATTTGGATCATGCTCTATGAATACTTCCACTCCAAACTCTTCTTTCAAAATATCTTTAATTGGAATGTTTTTCCAATCTGGGCAATGTGGAAATCTTACTGAAATACCATTTTCCACATCTAAAATGCCTTGCATCGCCACACCCATGGCTAGAAGTTTTTTTTCTTTGAACTCATCTGCAATTTGCCCAATAAAATCAAAAATTGCTTGTAATAGTTCTTCCTTATCACAATAAGAGAGGTCAGAAGAATACTCTTTGATAATATCCCCTGCTAGATTCATAACATAAGCACCAAAACCAACTCGATTGATATCGAGCCCGATTACGAAGTGTTTATCCCTACATACACGAATTATATTGGGTGTTCGTTTAACTCCCGATACTTTTTCACATTTTGCTTCCTCTATATAACCATGTTCAAATAACTTGTTGACAATTTTTGTCATACCGCCCCAACTTAACCCTGTGATATCCGTAATCTGCTTGCGCGATACTTCACCACAATTGCAGATAACACCTAACACGCTGGAACAGTTGACATTTTTCATTTCTTCTAACCCAATATATTTTTTCATTGTTTTACATACCTCTTTTGCTATTAACACCCTTCATTTATCATACACCAAAACATAAAAAAAGAGAAGTGTTTTCACACTTCCCTTTATTCTGCACATATTAGTTAAACTTACGTTTTCTAGCAGCTTCTGATTTCTTTTTACGTCTTACGCTTGGTTTTTCGTAATGTTCTCTTTTACGAATTTCTTGTTGAATACCAGCTTTTGCACAGTTTCTTTTGAATCTGCGTAAAGCGCTATCTAACGTTTCGTTCTCTTTAACGATTACATTTGACATAGTCTCACACCTAACCTCCCCTCCAGCCCTATATTGTGCGTCATACGACTGTACGGGTATTTTTATTTGCACTAGATGATATTATATCATATTTTTCCCATTCGTCAACCATTTCCTAAAATTTTATTTTATAAATTTTCGTAAATTTTATTTTGAAAAAAATTTTTTAATAAAATATGCCCCATGAGCCAGTATCATCCGAATTTTCATCATCTTCTTTCTGCTCATCATCGGATGGTTCAGTGACATTTGTATCCTCATTGTCTTCACTGTCATTACCCTGCTTGTCATCCGTTTTGCTATCATCGACATCGTTTCCTTCAGACTCATTATTATCACTTTTCGCATCACTACCGTTAAAGTCAATCATGTTGTCTTCGTTTAAAACTGGGCCATCCTCAGAATCAGATTCTTTCAAGCCTTCTTCCGCTTTTTCCTCTACTGTATTTTCATCTGTTTCATGAACAATCACGTCTTGTTCTGAATCATTTTTGCCCGATGTTTCCTTGCCTTGGTTCATAACAATACCAATTATCCACCCTACCAAAATTAAAATACAGATAATAATAATCGTTATATACAGTTTCTTATTTTTTAGCATTTTTTTCATGTTCAAATACTCCTATTTTAGTATATAACATTCCAAACATCCATCTCTTCAAGAAAAACTTCTTTTTCATTACAGAAATCTTCTCCTGTAACAGTAAATGTATAGAACTCATTTGCTATCGGAGCATCCGTGTCTATGTCTTTTCTTAAGAATTTTAGGTTGATATAAATATCCATTTCACTTTTTTCAGAAATGTCACTTGTGTTACCGGCACATTTAATTGTACCATCACTCAGTACATTAAATTCCATTTCATCAAATACTTTTCCACACTCAATTTCATCTGTTCCAACAAATGTTAAACCATCATCTGATTTTACACTTAAGATTCCTGCTGATGATGCATTATCTGCACTCAGAATGTTTAAGTTTACCGGTACATTCACGTAACCAAGATATCCATCTTCCACATGTGCAAACTTGCTAAGTCCATATACTGTTGTTCCATCCAAAGTTACCCAAAACGGTTTGATACAGATAATTGTACCATGTGCCGTTGCCGGAATCTTTCCCACCGTACAAGTTGTAAAATGCTTTGCCGCTTTTCCAAACAAATCATCCGGTTCAAATGTTGCAGTCGGTTCAGTAGCCTCTGCATCTTTATAATAATTAAACTTAGAATACACATCTGTTGTTGTGAATGGTTCCTGTGTAAGTACAGTTTCCTTACCAGCTTCATCAATTCTTGATACGATAAATCCGAAATTACTATAATTGGTTGAATCTGTTGCCGATATCACTCTGACAATAACATCACTGTCGCCTTCCTTTGTTCCTGCCCAGTTCTGACATTTTACACTTAATGTCTGTGCCGGAACAAATTTAGCAACTACAGTACCAGTTTTGTTCGCCAAATCTGTCGTATCCTTAATTTCAGTATAGACATCTCCATTCTTATCATACCATCCGCCAAACAGATAACCATATCCTATTGGTTCGCTTGTTGGATATTCAGGTGCGGTATTGTCATTTAAATAAGATGTAATATCTTCAGTAAACTCTACATATTTTACGACATCTGTTTGTTCTGTAGTTTTGGCGGCATTCGCTCCAACTCCTGTACCTAGAATTCCTGCCACTACCATAGCAACTGCAGCTACTGATAAGGCAATTACTCTCACATTTTTTAATACTTTATTTTTCATAACCTTTTTCCTCCTTTCCAGTTGGCCTTACCAGATAATATCCGGATCACCTGGTCTATTATCTATCGTCGATCCCGTAACCACATCTTGTTTGTTTCTAAATTCAACTATTTCCATTTCAGGTTCTTCATACCTCACTCGTTCTTCCTCCTTTCGAACTCGCACTAAAATCTAATTTGCTTCTAACTTCGACGTTAGTTTCCCATTTATTACTTGAATAGATAACCATCCTTTTTTTAATGGAAGCTTTGCTTCTATTTCACGAATCCCCCTTGTATGTGGCATAATTTCATATGTATCGCCTCCATCTTGAAGTTGTAATCCTAAAATATATTCGATGATAAATGCAAGGACTCCACTTGCCCAACCGTGACAAAGTGAATGACGAAATCCTTTGTAACAAAATGCGCCATAATCGCCATGAATATCTTTTTCTCCTTCTTTGGGAAATTCATCAATACGTCCGCTTCCATCAAGCCATTCTATATTAAAATCTTCCCAAAAGGTGGTTGCTCCACGAGAAAGCATGCCTCCAAAATATTCTTTTATTATTGAGAGCATATTTTTACCCTCCGCAAGTGCATCCGCCAGCAATATGTAGTAAGACATAAAAGTCGAAAATCCACTTGCTCCATTTTTTTCTAAAAAGAGATCCTCGCAACACGCATTTCTTCCGGCTAAAATCTGGAATGCACGCGTTTGCTTAAACTCGCAGGACATTTCTAAATACACTACAAGTTTTTTAATAATAGCCCGTGCATTTTCACTTTCTTCTATTGCAAGATACCTTTTAGCTGCGTAGATAAAAAGACAAGCTGTACCTATCATTGCATCTGCCGTCTCATATGTAGGCCAGTCAAGATAAAAGGACATTGCATCCGGTGGAAGATTAAAATCCATCACGCCATCATCTGAAATACAACTATTTATTTTCTTCAAAACTTTTTTTGCATATTCCTTATTTTCTTCAAAATATACCCGATTCCCTGAAAGTCGACAGTAATCACATAAATTAATTACCCACCATGCAGAGTATATTGGAATTGTATTAATCCATTCTGTTTCCGGTGTTTCTTTTCGTAAGAAAGAAAGTGAATTTGTTATATTTTTATTGTCACCGAACAGATAAATGGATGTAATAATCTCCTGATTGAGATCACCACTCCAAACCAGACGATCTCGTTTAATTCCATCCCATATATAACCATTTTGAAAATTTAGTTTTAATGTATAAATTGCAGTATCAATAATCTTATTTAATTGTTCATCGCTTGTCCTTATGTAGCCCTCTTTTTCAAACACTGGTAAAGTATTTACTGCAATGATATTACGGAACAAGACAAATGAATCTGTTAATAATTCTATCCGTGCGAAACGAAAACCGCTCATTCCAAATGTCAAATCAGACATATTGGAAATCCGTACATTAAAATCTCGTGGCGAATGATCATTGGTAGCATTTTTCTCACCAAGATTAGAACATGCTTCTGATAGTGATTCTCCAAGCGTAATGCGTAAATCAACATCGTCTCTTTCTATGGCACGTGTAATAAAGCGAAGGCCACCACATAATTCCTTTCCAAAATCAAGAACTACATAAGCCCCTTTTTTTGCAAAAGTGGATACTTGTGTGGTCTCAAAAGAAACACTGGCTTCTTTTTCTTTTAAGAGTTCATTTACATTATCTACATCTTTTGAATCTTTAATTGATATCGGAAGTATCTTTTCTTTACAATAAACATAATTATCTTCTTTCCAATAATCCATTATCGCTTCCTCCAAATTTCAATCATCCAGAAGGGAATCCGAATTCCGACTCCCTTCTGTTCAATTAATATCATGTATGCTTTAATCTAAAACGATAACCACTGCTTCACCTGCCGGAATAGTAAGTGCAAGCGTGCTTGATGCAGTCATTGTTTGCCATGCAGTATCATCCATATCTATATACTGTCCTGACTGTGCACCATCAAATGTTAATGTAACATTTTGCGCCGAACCTGAATTGCCTACATCTGGTGTGATGTTAACTACCATAAATGCTTCCTGTCCATAGTAATCGAAGCATCCAACAAGTACTTCCGTATTATTAATGCTTGCTATAGAACCATAACTGCTCACCTCATTTTCCAGATAGCCAGCTACAGTAGAATTTGTTGTAATAACTGCTTCACTTGTTGCGTTCATCAACACTTCATCTACAGCTTTGATGTATGCATTAATCTTCTTGGCAGCGTTATAATATTGATAATTAGCACCATGAGAACCGCCGTTATTGGCTTCGCCCAAATAGTTAATCAAACCGGAACGAGTATAATCGGTTGAATTATCTTCACTGGTAACATATTCTTGCGGTTGCACCAAAGAATAGTAATTGATTCCTTTTGCACCCATTGCAAGAGCTGCATTCGCTTCAAAATACATTTCTTGTATGGTGGTAAGGTTGGCTGTAGCTGTAGCATTTTTATTTTCATCGCTAAAATCATTTCCAACCTGAACAAACGCATAGAATGGATTTTTGTTACTGTCAGCTTTAGCAATCTTACTCATCCAATCTAAGTTAGTCCAAAAGTCTTCCGTATGAATCTTATATGATGTATTTTCCCAGAACCACGCGCCAGTAGTAATTCCATTTCCACGCAAATACATATCATATGACAATGCTTCTACTCCAGCTGTCGATGACGCATCAATATATTTTTTATAATTTTGATATGTCATAGGAGCCGATGACGAACCACCAAGTTGTTTATTGATTTGACCAGCTATATATGGTGCTAAATTCAAATAACTATGTATATTGGTATATCCCTTTAAGCTAGTTAGTGGCACATCAAAATTATCAATTGGTTTTTTGTTATTATAAACGGCATTATACATTGGTTCGTCTTCAATGAAATATCCTCCAAACGACGAGTATCCTTCGTATTTTGATGTTATATTGGACAGTTTTGTCTTTGCACTGTCTCCAAGGTTAGAGCCAATTCCATCTACATTTGATTCATCATTAATATAACCGTCATTCAAATACAATTTTAAACCATATTTTTCTGCAACGGAGAGTTGTGAACTAGACCATGCATAATTTGTACCAATTTCATCTCGATTCAATAAAACGGTGTTAAATCCAAGTTCTTTTATCATGGAATAAATTGTATCAGCATTTTTTCCATTTAAAAACTTTGTATCCGGTCCATCAAAACCGATAATCGGCATTTCTCCATTTAAAGATGTGTTACCTTTCACTTTACTAAGGTAAGTAACTGCATCATCACTTACAAGTGCTCTTCTCATAACCTTTGCATCGAATGCATCTACACTTCCACTTCGGTTAACATCTGCTGCAAACTGTTCACCGAGCGTATTTGTGTTTTCTGCTAGTGCTGCTTTTTTTACTGCAACAAGATCTTTAGAAGTAATTGTGTTTGTTGCATCTGCATGAGCATCACCTGACTTGTATAGAACAACCTTTTGAACAAATTTAGTATCTTGTTCAATACGTGTAATGTCATATGTACCTACTTCTGTTAGTTCTGTAGCAGTCACCTCCACACCATCTTTTGTAATCTCATATGCGCCGGCACTTGAAGTTACCATGTAACTCATATTGTTATCGATACAATAATAGATTGGTGTAGCACTTGTATCATGTTCTTCTGAGTATGTGCCCCAACCGGAACCAATTGCATAGACAGCTAATTCCTGTGTCGTAATTAAACGGTTTGCATCAATTTCCGTAGTCCATCCCGTATTATCTGGATCAATCGGATACAAAATGGTATCTTTTGGAATCACAAAACTCTCACTTGGAATTTTTGTTCCATCAATAGCAGGGAAGAAGTTATGCCATATAACAAATTTACCATCGTATATTCCTACTGGTACAGTTGCATCTTTTCCATCCACCTTCATTGTCATTTTGTAGTAAGATGATGTTGCTTTTGAAATATCGTCAATTCCAATATACCAACTATTGTCAGTGTCAGGGTAAGCTTTTGAAGGTGTGATTTCAACAGTCTGCTTCACTGTATTATCATATACTACAAGGTCGTCCGCATAAATTGTTGCTTGCCCGTAGAATGCCATAAGATAAATATAAGCTGTATCGTTTTGCTCCGCAGTCCATGTGAATTCAATCTTAGCCCAATCATCAGTAGTAGTAGTTATAGATGCTGGTGTCGTAGTTACATCATTATATCTATAAGAAACATCCGTTCCACCTGTATATTGCGCAAGCATAAAATTCTTTCCCCATGCTTCACTTGAGTCAAATCCACTCGTATTGCTAGAACTTTCATACAACATATCTAAAGTTAACCCTGTTGCTTCTGTAATATTCACATAATATGAAATTGTATAAGAATGATCTTTAACAAAAGTCAGCGCAGGTGTTCTTAAAAATGCTCTCTCCTCACCACTTGGTTTACTTATTTTTACATAACCATTTGTAAACTCAGCATTTTGCACAGCAAATGTCGCACTCTGATCAGTAGTAAAATCACCACCACTAATCATATTTTCTTTACCACTTGGCATGTTATTTGCGTTTGGAGTATTATCTTCTACCACAATTTCCGGAGTGATATCCGTAGAAATTTCTTTTACAGACACATCATCAATATATACTTTTCCTTCACCTGTACGTGTAAACTTAATAGTTGAAGCATCTGATGTCGCTGTAAACATACCGGAAACCGTTGTCCAATCTGTTGCGGCTTGTGTACCACTTGTGCCACTCCAAATTGCATTTTCCCCAGCTCCAAAACCAAATGTGAAATCACTTCCTGTCGCATCATTCTTTGTTTCAAAAGAATACATGTAGGTTGTTCCGTTAGTAATTGTTGTCGGATATGTCACTTCTGTCATATCTTCCATAACAAGTACATTATCTGGTTCTGCACCTAAGCAAGTTCCGATACCTTCTGTGTATACATATTCTTTCT
>JAFQRJ010000026.1 GCA_017410145.1 Tyzzerella sp. | reverse complement strand
ATTCGAAGCGGGTGGTTACCAGAACAGCCTTATTCTCGCTGGAGCATCTAGCTGGCAAGGATTTAATATCCACCCGAGTAATGATGGTACACAGCTTAAGGTAGGAAAGACATGGGGAGATGCTGTCACTACATCAGAGACTCCTATCTTGAATGCAAGTGATGCGGGCGTGAAGTCATTTATCAATGAAGAATTTATATTACAGTTAAGCTTTGAATATGGAGAAGTTGTTAATGACCAGGCTGATTTGAAGTTAGGTATCTATATCAATGGCAAATTGTACAAAAATGAAGTATTTACGATTGCAAAATGTAACACATCAGCGACGGGAGCAGTATTTGCTCTATATCGACAGGATGATGGAAAGAGCATTTTCATAGATAATATTTCTGTTATAGAGGAGGAACCTGATACACCGGAGGTAATTACACCTGTTCAGTTGGAAGGGTTCGTAGATGTGACGGTGAAAGATTTTGTAGACAAGACAGGAAATCGTATGCAGAGCACAATCTACGATGCCTCTAATAGTCCGTTGGATATGTTTTTACTAAAAGACCATGATAGCTTTAATAAGAAATTGTTGTCTATGTATGTAGAGTTTACCGCTACCAAAGATTGGGGTACCCGTCTTGACATAGCAGGAGCAGGAGAATGGCAGGGTATTACGGTACGTCCTAGTGCAGATGGAAGTACGCTTTCTATTGGAAATATTTACGACAGCGCAACTGATGGTAGTATTATTATTAACAAAGGGGACACAACAGTATCAAAATTTACGGGCAACGAATTTTTGTTGCAATTAAGTTTTTTATTTGGTGAAGCAAATGGTCAGAATAAAGCAGATTTGGAGATTGGTATTTATCTCAATGGTATTTATTATGACACTTATATAGTTACAAATTGTGACATGAGTGCTTTTGGTAAATACATGAAAGTATATCGTGAAGCTGAGCAGAGCATAAAATTGCGTTCAGTTGGGGAAGAGATTCCAGATACACCGGATGTTCCGGATGTGCCAACAGAACCACAGCAGCCGAATGAAAGTTTGGAAAAAATAACATTTGCTCACTTTAATATCAAAGATGGAGCATATTCATATAATGGAGATATTGTGGCGCAAGGCATTTTGAAAGGACATGATACACTTGATAAGACTTTGATTTGCGGAGATATTTTATTAGAAGGAGAAGGTAGTTACCAACTATTATTTGGTGGAAAGGATAATATTTGGGATGGTCTACGCTTGATTATGTATGATGCAGATAATATGCATGTATATTGGTATCAAGGTTTTGACGGAACACACATCACAAGTTTTAACGCAAAACAAGCTGGCATTAGTTTTACTAATGAGGAATTTAATTTAAAGCTTAGTATAGAAGTGAAAGGTAATGATATTCAAGTTGGAGCATGGTTCAATGATGTCCTTTATGGAAATCAATACATTCTGATTACTGACTGTGCAGATGAACTTGGGAACCGTTTTGGAGCATATTGTTCAGATGAAAATGCGTCAGTTAAAGTTGGTTCTATTTCTGAGTTACTGCCACCACCGGCACCACCAACGCAACCAAATGAAACCTTCGAAAAAGTTACGTTTGATTATTTTGGCTTAAAAGATGCAATATACAAATGCGATGGAACTGTTGCTCCGACATACGAAGCAAAAGGGAATGAAAGCCTTGATCAAAAAGTACTCTGTGGCGATATTCTTTTAGAAGGAAAAGGACCTATTCATTTAATGCTAGGCGGAAAAACAAACATATGGTATGGTTTTAGATTCATTACGCAGGAAAACGGAACGATTGTGCTTTGTTGGGTTGACGACGAAGGCTTGCAAATCATTGAAGTTTATGATGATGCCACAGCAGGGTCTACTTTAATGGGTGAGTGGTTGAATCTGATGATTAGTATAGAAATATTGGATGCCGATGAAGATGGAGAAAAAGATGATATTGAACTGGGTGTTTGGTTTAATGGAGTACTTTATAAAGAAGAATTCAGTACCATTCTCAATAAAGCATCTGGTCTGGGGAAACAGTTCGGATTTGACTGTGTAGGAGAGGACAATTCGATAGCAATTCGTTCTATTCCAGCATTGCTGCGAGGATTTGACTATTCGGTATATCATTTAACTAAAGATTGGGAAAAGACTCTTTTGACAGGACACAAAGCAGAATTTGCAGTGGGAGGCAGCAAAGAAGCAGAACCGTTTACAGGTGATTCGTTTAAGGTTGGAAAAGTTTGTCTACTTAGTGCAGCAGGCCTTATGGCAGTTGCGACTGGAGTTTATATGCTGTTTCAACGCAAAAGAGAATCATAAGGTCTAAGAAGGTCACAATATGTGACCTTCTTATTTCATAGGATAAATACCTGTTGTTATATAGTTATATTTAATAGTTAAGATATTAAAGTTGGGAGGATATTTATATGAAAAAAATAGGGATACTTTTGTGTATCCTATGTCTTTGCGCTACAGGTTGTAGTATGGGAAAGGGAAAAAAAGTTATGGATAAAGTGGATTTTATAGTAGAGGTGGAAGAGGGGCGTGAACCGATTGTATTGCAGTTGGCAGATCCTCAGATTATTGATGCCGGACAACAGAGAACACCGGATCGTCTTAACCTAGTGGAACAACAGTTTTGGGCTACCGACCAAGTGGAAGAACAATGTTACAATTATTTAGAAGATGTTATTGCAAAGACTCATCCGGATTTAATCTTAATAGTAGGAGATATTATATACGGAGAATTTGATGACTCAGGAAGTGCTATGAAATCGTTTGTGAAATTCATGGATAGTTTCGGTATCCCATGGGCACCTGTTTTCGGCAATCATGATAATGAAAGTAAAAAGGGTGTTGATTGGCAATGTGAACAGTTTTTGAATGCAAAAAATTGTTTGTTTAAGCAACGTGAATTGACAGGAAATGGAAATTATACGGTAGGAATATCACAAGGTGGAAAATTAAAAAGAGTATTTTTCATGATGGATTCAAATGGTTGCCAAAACATAAGTAAAGAATCTTTAGCAAATGGACATACTGTACCTTCCGTTGGGTTTGGGACCGACCAAATAACGTGGTATACAGAGGTGGCAAAAGAAATCAAAGAACTTTCTCCCGAAACAAAATATACATTTGCATTTCATATTCAGCCCAATGCCTTTTTACAGGCGTATGAATACTATGGACTCGAAAAATGGATTCCACTGAAGAATCCAATTGACATAGATACGTATTCAGACAAAAAAGAAGGTGATTTTGGTTATTTGGGACAAGGCTTTGCAGCATCATGGGATACACAAAACATTGTTTGGAACAGCTTTAAAGAGCTTGGCGTAGACTCTGTATTAGTGGGGCATGAACACTGTAACAGTGCAAGTGTTGTATATGATGGAATTCGTTGTCAGTTTGTGCAGAAATCCAGTACATATGACCACATAAATTATATCCAGAATGGCGAGATTATTAGCGCTGCCTGTAAAAATCTAACACCAGTAGTTGGAGGTACAGTTTTTGAACTATCAGAGGAAGATGGTTCTATCGTAAATCCGCATATCTATCTGTGTGATGAAGCAGATTAAGACGCTATTATATAATCATAGGTTATGATAAATATATGAAATTTTCAGATGGTATGAAATGTAGGAGGAATGTTAATGTTTGAAAAGGCAAAATGGATTGAGAACCAAGGTTGCCCAAATGAGTGGGCACCAGTCTTTAGAAAAAAATTTCAATTAAAAGAAGCAGAGCAGGTAGAGATTGCAATCTGTGGTTTGGGGTTTTATGTGCTTGAAGTGAATGGGAAGAGGGTGGCTGATGAGCTCCTAACACCGCCTTTTACTACATATGACAAGAAGGTACTTTATCAAGTCTATGATATTACGAACAATATTGTGACAGGAGAGAATGTCATAGAAGTGACTTGTGGAAATGGTTGGTTCAATCAGAAAGAAGCGGATGACTGGATATTTCAGCATGCCGTGTGGAAATCAGCACCTCAGATGATATGCCAAGTGAATGTGGATGGCAATTGTTTTCTGGTGTCGGATAGTACGTGGGTGTCCGCAAAGAGCAGAACTTATTTTAATTCGCATCGTTTGGGAGATTCTTACGATGCCACAATCGATATCCAAGGATTTCACCGAGTGGATATCGCCAAAGGCCCAGGTGGTATTTTAGAAAAACAGACCATGCCAGCAGTAAAACTGCAGGGTAAATACGAGGGGAAAGAAGTCTTCCCATATATTTTTGATTTTGGGCAGAGTATCACTGGAAATGTGGAAATAAAGGTTCAGGGAAATCCGGGTGATATTGTTACTATTCTTTACAGTGAACGACTTCGTGATGACGAAACCATTGACCGAGAAAACATAATGCAACATGTGCATTCAATGCGTTTCGCTCAGGATGATTATATCTTAAAGGGAGATGGGGAGGAAATCTGGCATGGAGATTTTTCTTTCCACGGATTTCGATACGTGCAATTACGACATGCGCCTACTGTGAAGATTCTTTCTGTTATGGCGCGAGATGTTCACACGGATCTTGTGGCGATGGGAGATTACCATTGTGACAATGAGAACATAAACAGATTGCATAAGGCTTGCGTGCGTGCACTTCTTACCAATTATGTACATATTCCTATGGATTGTCCGCAACGTGAGAAAAATGGATGGACTGCAGATGCGATGCTATCATCCTTTCAGGCACTCTACAATCTGGACATGAAAGAATCTTACCAAAAATGGTTGGATGATATTGTGGATTGTCAGAGACCAAATGGACAAATTCCATGTATTGCACCTACTTCACTTTGGGGATACCAGTGGGGAAGCGGTGTTACTTGGGATGCTACGCTTTTTGTGATTCCTTGGAATATTTATCGTTTTACAGGAGACATTTCCATCATTGAGAGATTTTACCCTGCAATGGAACGATACCTAGGATTTTTAGAAACCCAATCAGACAACGATATATTTACCATTGGTTTGGGCGATTGGAATCCACCGCTGAAAACTGTGACTTGCGACGGGCGTGCATTACTAACTTGCTATGCGAAGCATGTATTTGATTTGTTTGCGCAGATGTCAGAACTTCTGGGATTTGAAGAAAAGAAAATGTATGCAAGCAGGAGGGCTGCAGAAATCAGAGCAGCATTTCGAAATGAGTTTTTAGGAAAACATGCACCTTGTCAGACCTACTATGCGGCACTTGTTTATTTTGACATGGTGGATGATAAAAAGCAAGCGGCAAAATGGCTTGCAGAAGTAGTACAACAGGCAGGAGGACATATCGAAGCCGGTATTTTCGGCGCGTATATTGTACCGTGTGTTCTTCGTGATTATGGATATTTTGATATTGCCTGGGAGATGGTATGTAAAGAAGATTATCCGGGATGGATTTATATGATGAATAAATGCCACGGTGCTATGGCAGAGCAGTGGAATGGAAGTTCGTCTTTGGATCATCATATGTATACTGCAGTTGATGGATTTATTCAGGAATCTTTGTCGGGGCTTAATTTCAATCTAGGAAAAGCAGAATTGCAACAAATATATTTAAAGCCATATTTCCCGAAAGGAATGAAAAAATTTTCATTCTGGCATCAGTTTGATGAAGGAAAGATAGAGATTAGTTGGGATATGGAAACTTATCGTGTAGTGCTTCCTGAAGGAATAGAAGGAACGCTTGAATTTGCGGGAAAGAAATATGCTTTGAAAGTGGGAAAAAATGAATTTGCTATCCCTTTTAAATTAGGATAATTAATAAACAAATTAAAGAAAGAGAGAGAAATTTATGATAAAAAAAGGACCTATTACAGCAACTTTTATTGACGAGATTACATATGATATACCTTCGTCTAATTGGTCTCCGGAACAGTGGGAACAAGACATGGATTATATGGCGGAAATAGGAATTGATACTCTCGTTATTATGCGTGGGGGATTTGAAGATAAGACCATTTTCCCTTCCAAAGTTTTCGGCACGGAGTACACCTATGATTTTGCGGGTTTGATTTTGGAAGAAGCTGCAAAGAGAAATATGGATGTATTTTTCGGACTTTACTGCTCAAATCTAGAGTGGGACCAAGGAAATGCAATGCAGGAAATTAGAAGAAACAAACCATTTATTGATGAAATTTGGTTACGTTACGGACATATTCCATCGTTCAAGGGTTGGTATATTCCGCAGGAAACAAGTTTTGAAATATATAATATATGCGATATCATGAGCGGGTTATCTGCGCTGTGTAAAGACAAAGCACCGGATACAAAAGTCTTTATCAGTCCGTTCTTCAGAGCAAGACCACCGTATCCACAGACACCATTTAACCCAGAACGTCACTACGAAGAGTGGGATAGAATGTTTACGAAAGCAGGAAAGGACATTGATATTTGTGCATTCCAGGATGGAACCGCGCCGATGTCTCAGATGGCTGAGTGGTACAGAGCGACTGCGGAAGTGTGTAAGAAACATTCCATTAGTCATTGGGTAAATGTAGAGACTTTTGAACGTGATGTAAGAAGTCAGTTCTACCCAATCCCGTTTCCTATCTTGAAGCGCAAAATAGAAATGCACAAGGAATATGCTGAGAAAATGATTACATTTGAATTCTCGCATTTCTTAAGTCCTCAGTCTATTTATCCTTCAGCGAGAAACTTAAACAACCTGTATAAACGTCATTATTTGAATGGTGAAAATTTGTAGGGGAGATATAAAAAATGGAACAAAAAAGAATTACAGAACTAAAAGAATTCTATCATGATACGTTATTAAAAGATATCGTACCTTTTTGGACACAATCAGACTTGATTGACAAGGAATATGGCGGATTCATTACAAGTGTGGACAGAGCGGGAAGAAGTTATAACGATGACAAGAGTGTATGGTTTCAGGGAAGATGTCTCTGGACATTTTCGAAACTTTGTAACACATACGGCATTCAGCAAGAGTGGGCAGAGGCGGCTGACAGAGGTGCTGAATTTATAAAGAAATATTGTATCGACGAAAAAGACGGCAGAATGTATTTTGCCGTGACCAGAGACGGAAAGACGCTTCGTAAACGCCGCTACTTTTTCTCTGAAAGCTTTCTTGTAGTTGGATTTGCAGAGTATTATCTTCTCCGTGGGGACAAGAGGGATTTGGAACTGGCAGAGAAATACTTTGATTTGATGTACCGCATTTACAAGGATGCATCAGCGGATCCATTTAAGATCACACCAAAGGAAAATAGCGAGGTAAGAAGCCTTCATTCCAATGCGAATCCGATGGTATTGGTAAGTTCTGCACAGACATTGAGACGTGCGAATCCGGCAAGAGAAGAATACTACGACCAAGTGATTGGTGACGTTATCAATGACATGATTGGTCTGCATTATAAAGAAGATTTAAAATGTGTGCTTGAAAATGTTTGTATGGATGGAAGTATTTTAGATAATCCGGCAGGAAGAACTATCAATCCGGGACATTCTATTGAAAACTCTTGGTTTTTAATGAATTATGCACAGAGCACAGGCGATAAAGAACTGCTTGAAAAGGCGTTAAACATTCTGCGCTGGCATCTTGAACTGGGATGGGATGAAGAAAATGGCGGAATTTATTACTTTAGAGATGTCTATGGTCGTCCATGCGAACAGTTAGAGCATGACATGAAACTGTGGTGGGTTCATAATGAAGCTTTGATTGCAACATTGTTGGCATCTAATTTAACCGGCGATACATATTTTGACGAGTGGTATGAAAAATTGCATGATTATGTATTCAGTCATTTCTCAGATAAAGAATATGGAGAGTGGTATGGATACCTTCATAGAGATGGCACTGTTTCTCATGAACAAAAAGGTTCTTTATGGAAAGGACCATATCATTTGCCACGCTGTCTCATGTTATGTGAACAGATTCTTGCAGCTTCAGAAAAGGGAGAGCAGGCGCAGGGGCTATTATAAAAGGAGTATGGAAATTGAAAGCCTTAAAAATATTATGCTATTTTTTTGTATGACATATCCGAATTCCTCCATATCTTTTTCATGTTTTTCATGTAGATATAATTTTAACATGATGGAAGTTGCATCTCAATGCGTTAAACTTCCTTAAAAAGAAACAAATCTGCTGTTTTATATGTGTTTTACTGTCTGTTTTGTAACAGAATATTGACATTTTTCATAACGTCTTGCTAACATCAAGTAACTTCAGGCAATTTTGGAAGGTAATGATAGAGAGGACTCAGTTATGAAAATTACTGTTTTGAAATACGGCGAATCTGTTTTTGAAGAGAAGCATATTTTTAGAGGTGGAAGACCGGATGTACTGCTTCCGATCTCTTTTGTGTTTTATTTAATTGAAACAGAGGATAAAAAGATTTTAGTTGACGTGGGTTGTGATGATGGTGCAGGATTTACAATGTCAATATTCCAGTTGCCTGTTCTTGTACTAGAAGACTATGGCCTGAAGGCATCAGATATTACTGATGTAGTTATTACGCACGCACATCATGATCACATAGCCGCAGTGGCTTATTATTCTAACGCGGTTATTCATATTCAAGAGGGAGAATATGAAGTAGGAAAAGAATATATTCCATCTACTTTTAAAGTACATACTTTTGACAATGAATTTATGCTTTGTGATAATGTAGTCGTCAGAAATATTGGAGGTCATAGTTATGGTTCTTCTATTGTCATTTGCCAGCTAGGAGAAAAAAACTATATTTTATGTGGGGATGAATGTTATGTAAAGGCCTGCTTTGACAGACAACTTCCTACAGGTGTAAGTACTCGTCCAGAAGTTAGTAGACGTTTTTTGCAGGAATATAGTGGGGTACATGATATCCCGTTGCTATTTCATGAACCTAGCATATTAAAAGGGAAAATCGGATATGAAATACTCCTTGATTTGTAATAGACCGCCATTTGATGAGGTGAAAGTTATGATTTCTAATAAAAAAACAATTTGGATTAACGAAAGAAACGACGAGGATACCTATGCAGAATTTCTCGGTGGTTTTCAGAAAACAGAGGAAGGAAAAGTGGTCTTAAAGATTGCCTGCGAAGGACACTTTGCAGTTTACCTAAATGATCAGTTAGTCTTTTTCGGCGCATCTGCCGATTATCCGTGGTACAAGCAGTATCAGAAAAAGGATATTTCGCTATTTTGCAAGGAAGAGAATGAACTAAAAATTCTCGTGTGGTATCCGGGAAGAGACAGTTCAACTTACATCAAAGATGAGCCCGGATTATTCTTCTCTGTTGAACAGATGGGAAATGTGCTGCTGGAGAGCGGAACACATATTTTAGCTCGAATGAATTGTAATTATAAAAATGGTTATTGTAAAAATATTACAACTCAGTTAGGATTTAGTTTTTTCTATGACAATACCATAGAAAATCAAATGCCGCATCAGCAGAGTGTGGAACGCAAAGTCATAGAAAAGTTGTATTTAAGAAAAACCGGAGAAATCAAACTGGGAAAACGAGTAAAAGCTAATTGCGTTAAGTTGGAAAATGGATATCTTATTGATTTGGGAGAAGAAACGGTTGGTTTTTGTGATTTGGAGTTTGTAAGCCCGACAGAACAGGAAGTCCTCATTTCCTATGGAGAACATCTGTTAGATGGAAGTGTGCCGAGAATCATCGAAGAACGGGATTTTAGCGTAGGATTTCGCGCAAGACAAGGTGAAAATCATTACTTGAATCCATTCCGACGTTTGGCCGGAAGATATTTGCAGGTGGAATGTGAATTCCCATTAGAGGTATCATATATTGGTATTCGACCTACAGACAGAAGAGTCATTGCGAACAAGAAAAACTTTGAAGACCCATTGTTGCAGAAAATCTATGATGTGTCTGTGAATACATTAAAGAAATGTATGCACGAACATTATGAGGATTGCCCTTGGCGCGAGCAGGCAATGTACATATTGGACAGCCGAAATCAGATGCTGTGTGGATATTATGCTTTTAAGGGATATAGTTATCAACGGGAAAATCTTCTGTTTATTGCAAAGGGACAAAGAGCGGATGGACTTATGAGTCTTTGCTTTCCGGCTGGTATAGATATTCCGATTCCATTTTTCTCGCTGGCGTATTTTTTGCAAGTTGCAGAATATGTTCAGTATACAGGAGATGCATCTGTTTTGCTGAAAGTAAAATCGGTGTTGGATAGGATACGAAGAGCATTTGAAGAGAGAATAGATGAGACAGGACTCATTCCTAATTTTCCATATCCATGCTGGAATTTCTATGAGTGGAGTGAAGCTAGCAACAATGAGCCGGAGACAAGGAGAACAAAGGAAGATAAATACGTACTTCAGTATGATTTTATATTAAATTGTATGTATGTTATGGCTTGCAACGTTTATGAAAGGTTATATGGTGATAAGATAAATACAGAGAGCATGCTTGGGGCAATCCATAATACCTTTTACAATCAAAAAAAAGGTTTATACAAATTGAGCACAAACGGAGAAGCTTATAGTCAGCTTGGAAATAGCGTGGCGATCTTAGCTGGGCTAGGAGATGCAGATATAGCTGATAGAATCGTGACAGATAACAGTCTGATACCGGTCACATTATCCATGAATACTTTCTATTATGATGCCTTGTTGTCTGTTAGTGACAAGTATAGCACTTTTGTAATAGATGACATTAAGAGGAAATACGGCAAAATGATAGGGCAAGGGGCTACTACTTTCTGGGAGACGGAAAAAGGATGGGAAGATTTTGCAGGTGCAGGAAGCCTGTGTCATGGATGGTCTGCAATACCGGTGTATTATTTGTCAAAACTACTATTTAATAGGCTGTGAAATGAAAGAAAGATGGCACGCCGAATTGACGTGCCATTGGATTTTATTCTTTTAACTTTTCGTTGCATTTTGATAGATTTCCTGTAATTCCTCATCTGTTAATGAGGTGATAGAGGTTCTAACTAATTCATAACTCGCGCCATTCTGAAACAGCCTTAAAGCGCTTTCCTTCTCTCTCTTTTTTGCATAGTTTTCAACCAATTCACACATCGTCTCGCGCCCTCTTTCATCTTCTTTAAATAGTTTCTTGCGTTTTGAAACGCAATGGACAAGTATTGTTTGGAAAACTATGTCCGAATTTTGATGTGTAAAAATCATATCATGAGATAACTACATTTACAATCAAGAAATGTAGTTATCAACAAAATAGAAAAGTTATCCACAGAGTGTGGAAAAGTATAGAATTCTCACTGCCCTATTTACCTTGTAGCTTTCGATATTCACCAGGTGTCATACCAGTTTCAGCTTTAAACACACGTATGAAATAATTGGCATCTAATATGCCGACCTGTGATGCAATATCACTGATACTAAAATTTGAGTCAAGGAGCAACTCCTTGGCTCTTTTTATTCGCTCTTCACGGATGATTTTTACCACTCCGCATCCAAACACTTTTTGAAAAAGCTGATAGAGCCCACTCGGAGAAATATTATACTTGGAACAAATCGTATCAACGGAAAGGTTCTCTGTGAGATGGGTTGCGATATACAGACGAATTTCCTGACCCAAATCAGAGTTATTTAGTTTTACAATGCGATTCAACCAGATATAGTTGGAACACATTTCTATTAATTGTGTCAAAGCGGTGGTATATTGGCTATCTAGATACACGATGTTATCTAATTCTTTGAGGGGTTCGGAGGCAGAAAATCTATACTGTTTGGCGGCCTTCATTACATTTCTGCGAATCTGTTCTTTGTCAGGATTGTCAGTGAACTGTCCGATTAATATGTAGCCAAGTAACGTGTCTCCGTACATAATTGGTGATGCGATTTCTACAAGTCCCATATGACAATGATATAAATATGGTTTTTTTGCAGCGTAGCATTTTGAGAGTCCCAGAATATCGCAATGGGTGCATTTTTCGTTGATATCCTCATTTTTGCGAATGATCCCACAAAATGGAATTGAAGAATCCGGATAGGATGCTAAAAGGTTACGATTGGCATCAAAAATTGCGATAGTTGCATTGCTGATTGTACCGAAATTCCGTACCAATGTCATGAGTTCGTTGTTTTGTTGAGATTCCATAAAATTGCCTCCTACAAAATGTTGAAAAATGCTATAACGAAGTCGATTATTTCTATAATAGTAGCAAATTTGGATGATATAATCAAGAAAAAATGCTATTACATACCATTTGTCAAAGGAGGAATGCATATGTGGTATGAAAAGGCGTGGCGACGCCATTTGTGTGATATGCATATCGAGGACTGGAGTCCGGAATTCCTTTCGGAATTTGACCCAGAGGAATATGTTGAGAATTTAAAACGCGCAAATGTACAGAGTGCGATGCTTTATTTTCAATCTCATGTTGGTTTGTGTTATTTTCCTACAAAAATAGGTAAAATGCATAAGGCTTTCGTAGGAAAAGAGGACATGATGAAGCGGGTGGTGGATTTGTGTCATGAAGCGGGAATCGCTGTTATCGGATATTACAGTGTCATTTATAATAATGTTGAGCATGACCGACATCCTGAGTGGCGTGTTTTGAATGAAGAAGGAAAGTCAGAAAGAGTAGAGGCTGTAGAACAGCATTTGAGCTTTGGTTCTAAGGGATTAAACCGATATGGATATTGTTGTCCGAATAACATGGAATATCGTGAGTTTGTAAAAGAGCAAATACGAGAAATGTTGGAATACTTTGAGGTGGATGGTATGTTCTATGACATGCTGTTCTGGACTCACCCATGTTATTGCGAGGAATGTAGGAAGCGTTGGGAGACGGAAACAGAGGTTGGAAAACCGAGACCGGTCAGAGGGGATGACAACTGGCATGAGTACGACTTGAAACTGAAAGAGTGGATGGGAGAGTTTGCTAAGTTCTTAACCGATGAGACAAAAAAGATTGCACCGCATGTTACGGTAGAACACAATTATTCAGCTTCTATGACACCTTCGGGAATGATTATTGACACAGGTGTTTGTGAGTATTCTGATTACACCGGCGGTGATTTGTACTTAAATGCCTACAGTCACAGTTTCGCATGTAAATATTACAGAAGCGTGACAAAGAATCAGCCATTTGAATACATGACCAGCAGATGTGACCCGAGTTTGTATGTACATACGACACTGAAGTCAGAGGATATGATGGCAAGTGAAATGTACTTAACAGTTGCACATCATGGAGCTATGATGATTATTGATGCGATTGACCCGGTAGGAACCATTGATGCAAGAGTATATGAGCAGATTGGGAATGTGTTTGAGAAACAAATTCCGTATGAGCCGTATATGGATAAAGGAAAACCGATTGAAGATGTGGGAATCTTTTATTCCCTCAACAAAGATATCAGTAAATACCAGTATACAAATCATTTGAGCGCAGTTGTGGCAGGAGAAACATTTGTACAAAAGCATGTGAGTTATGGCGTTGTGGGTACCGGCTGTGATATTTCCAGATTTAGAACATTTGTTGCACCGATGCTGATTGAATCGGACAGCAAAGAAAACTCCCGTTTCATAGAGTATGTGAAGAATGGTGGAAATCTTTATATCAGCGGCGCGGCAAACATGGAACTTATGGAAGAATTTTTTGGAGCGAAGTACGAGGGACAGACAAGGGAAACCATCGTGTATATTGCACCGGAAGACAGAGCCCTCAGTGCGTTTGGCAGGTTTAATAAGAAATATCCATTGCATTTTGATAGTTTCGCACCAATACTTTCCGGTATCAAAGAAGATGATGTTATTGCAAGGATAACATTACCATATACCCCACAGGATGTAATCGAGTTTGCATCGATCCATTCCAATCCGCCGGGAATTTCGACAGAGATACCGGCAATGGCGGTGACTTCTTATGGAAAAGGAAAGGTGCTTTGGTCTGCATTCCCAATAGAAACGATGCAGAATATGGCGTATAAAAATCTGTTCTATGAACTTTTGAAACAAGAACTGAATCTGGAACAAACTATTAGCTCGGATGCGCCATATGATGTGGAAGTGACAGGATACCAGGAGGAAAAAGGAACTCAGATTTGCGCAGTTCTGTTGAATGAGCATGAGAAAGCCAGAAAAGTAGAAGATTTCCAAGTGTCCGTGAAATGTAGTGAAGTTCCGAAAGCAGTGATTCTGATTCCGGACAAGATAGAGATTCCTTTCCAATATGAAGATGGAAAAGTCACGTTTGCTGTCACTGCACTCGATATGTTTGCGATGTATGAAATTAAATTTCAATAAAGGAGGAAAACAAAATGTCAGTAGCAAAGAAATTATTAGAAGAAGGCAAAGGCGTATACCGTCTTGCACCAACATGGGTGCCTCGTTCATTCTGTAGACCAGGAAAGCGCATCAAACTTCATCCGGATGATTACTATGTATTGGGGCTTGAAAGAGGAGGAATTGATGAACGTTGGTTCGCATCTACTACATGGGCAGAGAATGGGCCGTTGACACCGGATGACGAAGGGTTAAGTTATATTGTTTCAGCAGACGGTACAGAACGTGTGTTATTACGTGATGCAGTGGATGAGTTAAAAGGTGAAGTTATCGGTGATGACCTTTGGAACAAATACCACAAATGGCCAATGTTCTCAAAATTCTTTGATAACTTAGGACCATTGCCACATCACATTCATCATAGAGATGAACATGCAAATAGAGTGGGAGCAGACGGAAAACCGGAAATGTATTTCTTTCCATCTCAATGCAACAATCACGGCGGTGAATTTCCATTCACATTCTTTGGATTAAATCCGGAGACAACCAAAGAACAAGTAAAAGAATGTTTGGAAAACTTCACAAAAGGTGATAACAAATTATTAGATATATCACAGGCATATAAGATTACACTGGATACAGGATGGGATGTACCTCCTGGAGTACTTCATGCACCGGCAAGTTTATGTACCTATGAACCACAGTTTGCAAGTGACGTTTATGCAATGTATCAGTCAGTACTTTACTACGAACATGCAGTACCATCTGATTTGCTTTGGAAGAACTGTCCGGAAGAAGAAAAAGGGAACTTCGATTACTTGGTTGAAGTTATCGACTGGGATAAGAACGTAGACCCTGATTTCCACAAGAATCGCTTTATGGCGCCAAAGGTAATCACACAAAATGAAGATTACACAGAAGAATGGATTTGCTATAAATGTAAAGAAGTAAGTGCAAAGAGACTTACGATAGAGCCAGGAAAAACAGTGACAATCAAAGATGCTGCGGCATACGGATTTATCTTGTTACAAGGAAAAGGTAAATTTGGTGTATGGGAAATTGAAACTCCAACATTGATTCGTTACGGTGAATTGACGAACGATGAATTTTTCGTAACAGAAAAAGCTGCAAAAGAAGGTATTGTAATTACCAATACTTCTGCAACAGAGCCGATTGTGATGTTAAAGCATTTTGCTGAGAATTCAGAACTTATTATAGAAGAATAAACGGCCATACCCCAACATTTGTCGCAGGGCCGAATAAACGAAACCCTCCTGGTCTGCCAGGAGGGTTTTACTCATCTACCTATTCTTCATCCTCATCCTCGTCATCATCTTCCTCATAGAAGTCTTCCGGGATGTAGATGTGAACCTTTTCTACACGGTTCTTATCTAAAGAATCTACGACCAATCGCAGACCATTTTCTGTTACAATCTCATCACCAACCTCAGGGTGACGGTCTAATCTTTCGATAATGAATCCGCCGAGAGAATCATATTCTTCAGACTCTAATTTGAGTTCCAGACGGTCATCTAAGTCATCAAGACTAATAGAGCCTTCCAAAATATACTCAAAATCATTAACGCGGGTCAGAAGCTCGTCCTCTTCATATTCGTCGTATTCATCATGGATTTCGCCGACAATCTCCTCCAGAATATCTTCCAAAGTGATTAGGCCGGCTGTCTCGCCGTATTCGTCAAGAACAATAGCGATATTATAGGATGCTTCACGCATTTCCACAAGAAGCTCAGAGATGTTCTTGTGTTCATAAGTAAAATACGCATCACGTAGGAATTCACGAATGTGGAATTCCGCTGTATTATCATATAAAAGCAGATCCTTCATATTGATTGTACCGATTACGTTATCCGTTGTCTCCTCATAAACCGGAAGACGTGTGAATTTGTGTTCACGGAAAAGCTCAATCAATTCTTTATAGGTGCTGTCTACATCAGCAAAAATCACATTGACACGAGGAACCATAACATCTTTGGCTTTTGCATCGCCAAGGTCGAACACGTTTTTGATCATTTCTCGTTCTTCTTCTTCAATAACACCGCTTTCATGGCTTACATCCACAATGGTACGGAGTTCTTCTTCGGTGATGGCATCCGGTTTCGCATTTGGATCCACGCGAAGAATGAAGAAAATAACGCGGGCAAGCAAGTTAATCACAATACTGATTGGCGTTACAATTGTCATAATAAAATGAATTGGATAAGCATATAATAAAGAAAGCTTTTCCGAATTAATTGTAGCAACTGTCTTTGGTGTGATTTCACCAAAAATCAGAATGAGTACGGTAATAATACCTGTTGCAATTGCAACTGCCATTGGAGCACCAAATGATATGGCAATGGTAGTTGTCAAAGATGAAGCGGAAAGATTAACGATGTTGTTACCGATTAGGATAGCACTCAGCATTTTACTTGAGTTATCGGTAATCTTAAGCACCATCTTGGCTCGCTTGTTACCTTCGTCTGCTAAAGAACGCATTCGAATTCTGTTTACGGTTGTCAAAGCTGTTTCTGCAGATGAGAAAAATGCAGATAGTCCCAGTAGTATCAATAATACTACAATCTGTATGGCGGCACTAGGGTCCACTGATACATCACTCCTTTTTAAATAAAATATTTGTATACACATATACCAGAATACTATAACCCATTTTATGTAAATTTGCAAGAGCCCGTTGAATTTAACCGTACTTTGTTGTATGATGAATTTTAGAACACTATTAAATAGGAAGATTTTAGATTTGGAGTGTATCAATGAACTTGAATTTTTATAATCAGTTGATTAATTGTATAGATAAAGAACGTGTGCTTGTGGATGAACCTATGAAAAAGCATACCACATTTCGTGTGGGTGGAAATGCGGATTATTTTGTGATGCCACAGAGTGCAGAAGAAGTGAAGAATATAGTTGCCCTATGTAAAGAGGCTCAAATGCCATATTATATTTTGGGAAATGGAAGCAACCTCTTAGTAGGAGATAAAGGCTATCGTGGTGTTATTATTCAGATTTATAAAGAAATGAATGACATTCGGATAGAAGGTGACAGGGTGGCAGCCCAAGCCGGTGCATTGTTATCTCGTGTAGGAACCGCTACATTGGAGGCAGAACTTACCGGGTTTGAATTTGCAGCCGGGATACCGGGAACGGTAGGGGGCGCTGTGGTTATGAATGCGGGAGCTTACGGCGGTGAGATGAAAGACATTATTGCCAGCGCAACCGTGCTGACACAGGATGGAGACATTATTACTATTAATAAGGAAGATTTAGAACTGGGATACCGTACCAGCGTGATTGCAAAGAGGGGATATGTAGTACTTGAGGCTGAGTACCAGTTACAAAAAGGTGACAAAGAAGCTATCCGTGCCAGAATGGATGAACTAAAGGTGCAGCGTGTGACGAAACAGCCGTTGGAATACCCAAGTGCAGGCAGTACCTTTAAGAGGCCGGAAGGATACTTCGCTGGAAAACTCATTCATGATGCGGGGCTTCGTGGTTTCCGGGTAGGAGGCGCTGAAGTGTCTGAGAAGCATTGTGGATTTGTGATTAATAAAGACCAAGCGACAGCGGCGGACATCTTGGAACTGATGCGACAGGTATCAGCTAAGGTAATGCAGGAGTTTGGTGTGAAGCTGGAGCCGGAAGTGAAGACTTTGGGAGAGTTTTAGGATATGAAGCAGGAATTAACCTTTTCCGGAAAAGTAAAGGAAGAATTGGCAAAACATTGGAGCACATCGAAACATTGTCAAATTGCAGAAATTACCGCTATTATTAGCATGTGTGGCAAGGTTACTATCGACAGCCGAGACCGCTATGCGGTAAAAGTACGAACGGAAAATATTTCTGTAGCAAGAAAATGCTTTACATTATTGGAAAAAACATTTAATATAGAGGCTGAGTCCCTTGTTAGTATGAATAAAAGCAGGGGAAATATTACTTATACAGTCATTGTTAAGCAGCATGAAGATGCGATGAGGCTGTTACAGGCGATGAAGTTAGTGGATGCGAATGGTGGTTGTAAGCGTGCATTCCTTCGAGGTGCGTTTTTGGCATCAGGGTCTATGAGTCACCCGGAGAAATCATACCATATTGAGATGGTGTGTGCATCTCAGGCGAAGGCAGAGCAGATACAGAAGCTGATTAACAGTTTTGGATTGGATGCAAAAGTGATTTTGCGAAAGAGGTCGTATGTGGTTTATCTCAAAGAAGGTTCCCAGATTGTGGACTTGCTTAATATCATGGAAGCACCGATTGCTTTGATGGAGATGGAGAATGTACGAATTCTAAAAGAGATGAGAAATTCGGTAAACAGAAAAGTAAACTGTGAAACCGCTAATATTAATAAGACAGTTTCAGCAGCCACAAAGCAGGCAGACGACATTCGGTTGATTCACGAAGAGATGGGGCTTGATAAATTGCCGGAGGGCTTGCAGGAGATTGCAGAATTAAGATTGGCGTATCCAGATGCCACCTTGAAGGAACTGGGAGATTTACTCACGGAACCACTTGGGAAATCAGGAGTCAATCATCGTTTGAGAAAACTTAGTGAAATAGCAGAGGATATAAGAAACAAGTAATAAGCAAGGAGGAAGCAAAATGGTAAAGAAGACGGTAACAGTGAAACGTGAATCAGGTTTGGAAGCACGTCCGATAGCAATGTTAGTACAAAAAGCCAGCCAATTTTCGAGTCAGGTACATATCGAAGTTGGAACAAAATGTATCAATGCGAAAAGTATCATGGGTATGATGTCATTAAGTGTTGGTAATGGCGATGAAGTGATTGTTGTAACAGAAGGAACAGACGAAGTTGCAGCAGCGAACGAGATTGAATCATATTTAATGGCACAATAATATAGACTAGAGGTAAAAGAGCGTATTGCAAGATATGCTCTTTTCATGTAATAAGAGGTCTAATAGACAAACTCTTATTATGAAAGGAGGGTATGTCCATGAAAAAAATGTTATTTATCTATAATCCGAATGCCGGAAAAGGTCTTTTGAAAGCGAAATTATCCGATGTTTTAGATTTATTTGTGAAAGCAGGATATGAACTCAATGTATATCCGACTCAAAGTTATAAAGATGCTTATTACAAGATTGTTCACATGGATGATGATTTCGATTTGGTAGTATGTAGTGGTGGAGACGGCACCTTAGACGAAGTGGTTACCGGGATGATGAAGCGGGAAAAGAAACACAGAATTCCAATTGGTTATATTCCAACCGGCACAACCAACGATTTCGCAAGCAGTCTGCACATTTCTCGGGATATTATGGAAGCGGCAGATGCCACTGTTCACGGGGAACCATTTGCTTGTGATATAGGGAAGTTTAATAAAGACGTTTTTGTTTATGTTGCGGCATTTGGGCTATTCACAGATGTTCCTTACCAGACAGATCAGAAATTGAAAAGTGCATTAGGACACGCGGCCTATGTCTTGGAAGGCGTGAAGCGTTTAGCCAGCATTCCTTCTTATCGTATTAAAGTTACCAATGGTAATCAAGTGATTGAAGATGAGTTTATGATTGGCATGATAACAAATTCCAAATCCGTAGCAGGGTTCCGTAATATTACGGGTAAAGAAGTGAAATTTGATGACGGGGAATTTGAAGTTACTTTGATTAAGAAACCAAAGAATTTGGCAGAACTAAATGAGATTATTACTTCCTTATTAGTAGAAAGCTTTGATACAAAGCATATGTATACTTTTAAGAGTGGAAATCTTCTGCTGGAATCAGATGAGGAGATACCATGGACTTTGGACGGAGAGTTTGGAGGCCAGCACAACAAGGTGCATATTGAAAATAAGAAAAAAGCATTACAGATTATGGTACAAAAGAGAGATAAAGAGGACTAGTTAAATGGAGAAAAGAGAAAAGTTTTCATCCCGATTGGGATTTATTTTGATTTCGGCAGGCTGTGCAATCGGACTTGGAAATGTATGGAGATTTCCGTATATTACCGGACAATATGGCGGAGGAATTTTTGTATTAATTTATTTGTTTTTCCTAATTGCAATGGGGCTTCCGGTGGTAGTTATGGAGTTCGCAATGGGTCGTGCCAGTCAGAAAAGTGTGGGCAAGTCCTACGAAACCTTAGAGCCGAAAGGGAGTAAATGGCATTGGCATAAATATTTCGCAATTGCAGGCAATTATTTGCTGATGATGTTTTATACCACTGTTGCAGGTTGGATGCTTGCATATTTCTATAAAATGGTGAAGGGTGACTTTGTAGGTGCTAACGCTACAAAAATCAAAGAAACCTTTGATGGATTAACCGCGAACCGCAATGAAATGATTATCTGGATGATGCTGGTATCCGTCATTGGATTGATTATTTGTTCTTTTGGTTTGGAAAAAGGTGTTGAAAAGATTACAAAGCCAATGATGCTGTGTTTGTTTGGAATTATGCTGGTTCTTGTAGTTCGCGCACTTACCCTTGATAATGCGATGGAAGGTTTAAGGTTTTACTTAAAGCCGGATGTTTCCAAAATCAAGGAGGCGGGAATTGGAGAAGTGATATTCGCGGCGATGGGACAAGCTTTCTTTACCCTTAGCATAGGAATAGGTTCCCTCTCTATCTTTGGAAGCTATATCGGGAAGGAACGCTCTCTCACAGGAGAGGCTATTAGCGTTATGGCGCTTGATACATCGGTTGCGATTATGTCAGGTCTTATTATTTTCCCGGCGTGTTTTGCGTTCGGAATCAATCCGGGAGAAGGTCCGGGGCTTGTGTTTGTGACTCTGCCAAATGTATTTAACGAGATGGCAGGAAGTCGCTTGTGGGGAAGCTTGTTCTTTCTATTTATGACATTTGCGGCCTTGTCAACGGTGATTGCTGTGTTCCAGAATATTATCGCTTGTACCAGAGAAATTTTAGGATGGTCTCAGAAAAAGGCTACTGTTATCAATGGAATACTGTTAATTGCTTTGGCATTTCCGTGTATCTTAGGGAAAACAGATTGGTCTAACTTCCAGATTGCCGGAAAGGGAATCATGGATTTAGAGGACTTTGCGGTGAGCAACAATCTCCTCCCATTAGGTTCAGTTGTGTATTTGCTGTTCTGTACTACAAGATATGGCTGGGGATGGGATAAATTCATCAAAGAAGCTAATACCGGAACGGGTATGAAGTTTCCGACTGCGAAAGGATATAGATTCTATCTTACCTTTGTTTTGCCGCTTGTGATTCTCTACATCACAATACAGGCATATGTGACTATGTTCTAAGAATAAAGAATAAAAAAGTACTTGTATATTGTGCGAAAATGTTCTACAATGTACAAGTGTAAGGCCCGTTGGTCAAGCGGTCAAGACGCTAGCCTCTCACGCTGGAATCAGGGGTTCGATTCCCCTACGGGTCATTTGGAACGGATAGGCTCCGTTCTTCATACGAAATTATTTACATACTATGGAGGTATTATTATGTTAGTATCAGCAAAAGAAATGCTTCAAAAAGCAAAAGCAGGTCATTATGCAGTTGGTCAATTCAATATCAATAACTTAGAATGGACAAAAGCAATTTTACTTACAGCACAAGAGAATAATTCACCGGTTATCCTTGGTGTTTCTGAAGGTGCCGGAAAATATATGACTGGTTTCAAGACAGTTGTAGGTATGGTAAAAGGAATGTTAGAAGAACTTAACATCACAGTTCCTGTAGCAATTCACTTAGACCACGGTAGCTACGAAGGATGTATGAAATGTATCGAAGCAGGATTTTCTTCAATCATGTTCGATGGTTCACACTATCCAATCGAAGAAAACGTTGCTAAGACAAAAGAATTAGTTGCAATTTGTGCAGAAAAAGGAATGTCTTTGGAAGCTGAAGTTGGTTCAATCGGTGGAGAAGAAGACGGTGTAGTTGGTAGAGGTGAATGTGCAGATCCTAACGAATGTAAAGCAATCGCTGATTTAGGTGTTGATATGTTAGCAGCTGGTATCGGTAACATCCACGGAAAATACCCTGCAAATTGGGAAGGATTAAGCTTTGAAACGTTAGATGCTATCCAACAATTAACAGGAGATATGCCATTAGTTCTTCACGGTGGTACAGGTATTCCTGAAGATATGATTAAGAAAGCAATTGACTTAGGTGTAGCTAAGATTAACGTTAACACAGAATGTCAATTATCATTTGCAGCTGCAACACGTGAATATATCGAAGCTGGAAAAGATTTACAAGGTAAAGGATTTGACCCACGTAAGTTATTAGCTCCAGGTTTTGAAGCAATCAAAGCAACTGTAAAAGAAAAAATGGAATTATTTGGTTCTGTTAACAAGGCGTAAGCAGTGTAGATTCAATGAATAGGGTGGTGGAATTTTTATTCCACTACCTTTTTTATTTCCAATGAAAACACCTTGCAATTTCGATAGAATTGGAGTATTTTATAAGAGTATATTTTGATATTACGGAAAGGATAAAATCATGAGCGAATTTATGAACGTGGCAGAAATCTTTGGTGAAAATGTATTTAATGATGCAGTGATGCAGGAACGTTTGCCGAAAGATATATATAAGGAATTAAAGCGTACCATTCAGGAAGGAAAAGAACTCCAACGTTCTACAGCTGATGTAGTTGCAGAGAAAATGAAAGAATGGGCGATTGAAAAGGGTGCAACGCATTATTCCCATTGGTTCCAACCACTTACAGGCGCAACAGCTGAAAAACACGATGCCTTTATTTCGACTCCGACAGAAGAGGGAAAAGTGTTGATGGAGTTTTCCGGAAAAGCCCTAATTAAAGGTGAATCTGATGCTTCCTCATTCCCTTCAGGTGGGCTACGTGCTACATTTGAAGCCAGAGGCTATACTGCATGGGACCCGACCTCGCCGGCCTTTATTAAAAAGGATGCGACAGGTACAGGTGCGATTCTCTACATTCCGACTGCGTTTTGTTCATATACAGGGGAGGCTCTCGACCAAAAGACACCACTCCTTCGTTCTATGGAAGCGATAGATAAACAAGCGATGCGTTTGATTCGTCTGTTTGGAAATACAAGTTCCCAGAAGGTGACACCTTCCGTGGGGGCAGAACAGGAATATTTCCTGGTGGACAGAGATAAGTATTTAAAGAGAAAAGACCTTGTATTTACCGGTCGTACATTGTTTGGCGCAATGCCGCCAAAAGGTCAAGAATTGGATGACCATTATTTTGGGGCGATTCGTGAACGTATTGCGCTTTTCATGAAAGACGTAAATGAAGAACTTTGGAAACTGGGAGTATCAGCAAAGACACAGCACAATGAGGCGGCTCCGGCTCAGCACGAACTTGCGCCGATTTATGCACAGTGCAACGTGGCTGTTGACCATAATCAATTAATTATGGAAACATTAAAACAAGTGGCTTATCGTCATAACTTACAGTGTGTGCTACATGAGAAACCATTTGCAGGTGTCAATGGTTCAGGTAAACACAACAATTGGTCTCTTACAACCGATGATGGTATTAATCTTTTGGACCCAGGTAAAACACCGCATCAGAATATTCAGTTTTTACTTATATTGACTTGTGTGTTGAAAGCAGTAGATAAGCATGCAGAATTACTGCGAGAATCAGCTGCGGATGTTGGAAATGACCATAGACTTGGAGCAAATGAAGCACCGCCGGCTATCATCTCCGTATATCTCGGAGCACAATTAGAAGACGTGCTGACACAATTAATTAATACCGGTTCTGCAACAAGTAGTATCAAGCGTGAGAAATTAGATACGGGTGTGCGTGCGCTCCCGGATTTCGCGAAGGATGCCACAGACCGTAACAGAACGGCACCGCTTGCGTTTACCGGAAATAAATTTGAGTTCCGTATGGTCGGCTCCAGGGACTCTGTTGCTGCATCTACGATAGTTCTCAATACCATCGTTGCCGATGCGTTCAGCGAAGCATGTGACGTATTGGAGTCTGCAGACAATTTCGAGTTGGCTGTTCATGACTTGATTAAGAAGTATGCTGCGGAGCATGAGCGAATTGTATTTAGCGGAAACGGTTATTCGCAGGAGTGGGTAGAAGAAGCTGAAAGACGCGGACTTCCGAATATCAAGACCATGGTTGAGGCTATCCCTCATTTGGTTACAGATAAGACCGTAAATTTATTTGAAAAATTTGGTGTGTTTACGAGAGCAGAATTAGAATCTCGTGCAGAGATTAATTATGAGACCTACGCAAAGGCAATTAATATAGAAGCAAGAGCGATGATAGACATTGCAAGTAAGCATATTATTCCTGCTGTTATCAAGTATATTACTTCGCTGGCAACTTCTATTAATCAGGTGAAAGAAGCATGTGGTGCAGTGTGTGTGGATGTTCAGAATGAATTACTTGCAGAATCTTCGGAATTGCTCTCTGATACCAGAGATGCATTAAAGTTGTTAACAGAGAGAGTGGATAGAGCAGCTGAGATGCCACATGGACGGGAAAAAGCGGAATATTTCCTTCGAGAAGTAGTTCCGGTTATGAATGACTTAAGGACTCCGGTTGATAAATTAGAAATGATTGTCAACAAAGAAATGTGGCCAATGCCATCGTATGGAGATTTGTTATTTGAGGTATAATAAGACAAGAACTTCGCAGTTTTTTTGCGAAGTTCTTTTTGGTTTCTAAACGGTAAAAAGACCAATGGGGGAGCCATCGGTCTTTTTGAGGGGAGTATAAATAATTAATAAGGGGTTGTAGAAATCGCTTTCTACAAAGGTCAGTATAATATAATTGGAAAAAAAATGCAAGACAAAAAATTAAAAAATCTTAAAATGTATAAAAAAAGAGAGTTGAGACACAATAAAAGTGTACCAAATAAATCTTAGGAGGATATAAAAATGGACAAAAACAATAATAAAAACTATTCACAAAACAATTCACAAAACAACTCAAGCAAAAATGCTAACAACAACAACTCAAACAACAATGCAAGCAGAAATGCTAACAACAACTCACAAAATAACTCAAACAACAACAACTCAAAAAACAACTACTAATTCTGTAAGGGACCGCGTTTGCGGTCTCTTTTGCTTTTAAACTCTTATTGACAGGAAGTTGCTCACCACTTAATATAAAGAAGAGAATAAGAGGAGAATGAACATGAAGAGAATAGAACTGATTGCTCCATGCCATTTTGGTTTGGAAGCTGTATTAAAAAGAGAAATTATTGATTTGGGATATGACGTTTCATCTGTGGAAGATGGAAGAGTAATGTTTTGGGGAGATGCAGAGGCTATATGCAGGGCGAATGTATTTTTGCGTACCGCAGAACGTGTCTTATTAAAGGTAGGAAGTTTTCAGGCAATTACATATGATGAGTTGTTTGAAAAAACAAAGGCACTTCCATGGGAGAAATATATTCCGAAGGATGGTAAATTCTGGGTGGCGAAGGCTGCATCTGTAAAGAGTAAGTTGTTTAGTCCTTCTGATATTCAATCCATTATGAAAAAGGCCATGGTAGAGCGAATGAAAGAGCACTACGATGTGGAATGGTTTGAAGAAACAGGTGCTTCCTATCCGGTGCGTGTTTTTCTGATGAAAGATATGGTTACCATTGGCATTGATACTTCGGGAGTTTCTCTTCATAAGAGGGGATATCGTCAACTGTCAAGTAAAGCACCAATTACGGAAACTTTAGCAGCAGCACTTATTATGCTGACACCTTGGAAAAAAGACCGTATCTTTGTAGACCCTTTCTGCGGAAGCGGTACATTTCCAATTGAGGCGGCTATGATAGCGGCAAATATTGCACCTGGCATGAACCGGTCCTTTTTAGCAGAAGAGTGGACCAATCTAATTCCGAAAAAACTTTGGTATGATACCATTGATGAAGCCAATGAAATGGTAAGGGATGATATAGAAGTAGATATTCAGGGATATGACATTGATGGGGATGTGATTCGGGCTGCACGACAAAATGCAAAAGAAGCAGGTGTTGACCATCTGATACATTTCCAAGAACGTGATGTGAAGGATTTGCGCCATCCGAAAAAATATGGATTTATTGTTACGAATCCACCATACGGTGAGCGTATAGAAGAAAAGAAAAATCTGCCGTCACTTTACAAAACCTTTGGTGAAAGTTTTAAAAAATTAGATAGTTGGTCGGCATTTATGATTACCAGTTTTGAAGATACAGAGAGATATTTTGGAAGAAAGGCGGACAAGAATCGAAAGATTTATAATGGGATGTTAAAAACATACTTTTATCAATTTAACGGTCCGAAACCGCCGAAAAGAACAGACAAAAAAGAGGAAGCGTAATGGAAAAGAAGATTATATTTGCAACAGGTAATGAAAATAAAATGAAAGAAATCCGTATGATTTTGGCAGATTTGGGCATGCCTATTTTATCAATGAAAGAAGCCGGTATTGATGTTGACGTGGTAGAGGATGGTACCAGCTTTGAAGAAAATGCTTTGATTAAGGCTACAGAGATTGCGAAATTAACCGAGAACAGCATCGTGCTTGCGGATGACTCCGGCCTTGAAATTGATTATCTGAATAAGGAACCTGGCATCTATTCAGCAAGATATGCAGGTGTAGATACGTCATATGATATTAAAAACGGTCTTCTTTTAGAGCGTTTGGAAGGTGTGCCGGATGAGAAGCGTACCGCACGTTTCGTCTGTGCAGTGGCGGCAGCATTTCCAGACGGAAGTACAGAGGTAGTGAGAGGAACCATTGAAGGGATTATCGGTCACGAGATTATTGGAGAACATGGCTTTGGGTATGACCCGATTTTCTATCTGCCGGAATACGGATGCACCACCGCCCAATTATCACCGGAAAAAAAGAACGAATTAAGTCATCGTGGAAAAGCACTGCGCGCAATGCGTGAGATTATGGAGAAAAGAGCATGAAAATACTGATTGTCAGTGATACTCATGGTCGACATGGGAATCTGGATGAGGTTTTGGAGCGAGAGGGAAAGATTGATATGTTGCTTCATCTGGGAGATATCGAGGATGGAGAACATTATATAGAAGCAGTTTTAGACTGTCCTCTTCATTTGCTTTCAGGGAACAATGATTACTTTTCCTATCTTCCGGGAGAGAAAGAAATCAAGATTGGCAAGTACCGGGTGCTTCTGACCCATGGGCATGGATATTATGTGTCTATGAATACAAAGCGCTTAAGAGAGGAAGCAAATAGAAGAGGTGTGGATATTGTTTTCTTTGGGCATACACACAAGCCATATATGGATGTGGAGGGGGATTTAAAGGTGATTAATCCCGGAAGTCTTTCCTATCCAAGGCAAGAAGGGCGTCAAGCGACTTATGTTGTTATGGAGATAAATGCCAATGGAAATGCAAGTTTTGAGTTGAAAATTGTATAAAAGGGAAAATATAAAAAAAATAAAAAAAGTTGTTGACAATTTGATAGACGCACTATATAATAACTATTGCGTCACGGGGCGGACGACAAAAAATGGACATTGCGGGGTGTGGCTCAGCTTGGCTAGAGCGCCTGGTTTGGGACCAGGAGGTCGCAGGTTCGAATCCTGTCACCCCGATTGTGCGGGTGTAGTTCAATGGTAGAACACTAGCCTTCCAAGCTAGATACGTGGGTTCGATTCCCATCACCCGCTTTTTAAGACAAAAGTCTTAAATGAGTCCGTAGCTCAGCTGGATAGAGCAACGGCCTTCTAAGCCGTAGGTCGAGGGTTCGAATCCCCCCGGGCTCGTTTCAGTTTTTAAACTGAAGTTATAAAAATCTGACGCGTCAGGTTAGAAACCTTGTAAATACGCGAAATATGGTGGGTATGGTGCAGTTGGTTAGCGCGCCAGATTGTGGTTCTGGATGTCGTGGGTTCGAGTCCCACTACCCACCCTTTTTTATTTTTAGGGACT
>JAFQRJ010000025.1 GCA_017410145.1 Tyzzerella sp. | reverse complement strand
CAAATGCAGACTTTTCAGAAGGGAACGGTTCATGGATTGGCTGGAGCATACGTGGTCAGAAGGCGACAACCCCAGAGAAGTCTGATGAACTGACAGCGCAATTTGGATTTACAGTTATGAACTATGATGGAACGCTTTTTGCTGGAAGCAGTACAGGCGGAAGTGATTCGGGTCAAGGTGGCACAGGCGGAAGTGATTCGGGTCAAGGCGGCACAGGCGGAAGTGATTCAGACCAAGGCGGCACAGGTGGAAGCGGTTCGGCGATTCCGTCAGGAGACCCTACGTATATGGCAAAATTACCGGGTAAACATACGGATGCCCATGGAACGGAATATAAGTATGTGGAATTATTACAGGCAATAGATGTTGAAGCAGGCAAGACTTATGAATTCAGTTTCAAATACTATGCAGAGGAATCGACCACAGTAACAGGAACTTTGAAGAATGACGTGGGAGGAACTTTACTTGCAACGAGTTCTTCTACAGAGGTTACAGAAATTCAAACCATGAAGGTTACCTATACGGTGGCAGACGGAGTGACGAAGCTTAGAACAATAGTTTCTTTGAATCCGAGCGGAACTGCATATATCTGGAATCTGTGCTTCAATGAAGTCGGTGGAACAGAAAACCTTTTGACAAATGCAGACTTTTCAGAAGGGAACGGTTCATGGATTGGCTGGAGCATACGTGGTCAGAAGGCGACAACCCCAGAGAAGTCTGATGAACTGACAGCGCAATTTGGATTTACAGTTATGAAATATGACAAAACACTTTTTGCCGGAAACAGTTCGGGTGGAAACGGTTCAGGTGGAAGCAACTCGGGCGGAAGCAGTTCAGCGATTCCGTCAGGAGATCCTAAGTATATGGCAAAATTACCGGGTAAACATACGGATGCTAATGGAATGGAATATAAGTATGTGGAATTATTACAGGCAATAGATGTTGAGGCAGGCAAGACTTATGAATTCAGTTTCAAATATTATGCAGAGGAATCGACCACAGTAACAGGAACCTTGAAGAATGACGTGGGAGGAACTTTACTTGCAACGAGTTCTTCTACAGAGGTTGGGAAAATTCAAACCATGAAAGTTACCTATAAAGTGGCAAACGGAGTAACAAGGCTTAGAACAATAGTTTCTTTGAATCCAAGCGGAACAGCATATGTTTGGAATCTGTGTTTCAAAGAAGTCGGAGGAACAAAAAACCTTTTGACAAATGCAGACTTTTCAGAAGGGAACGGTTCATGGATTGGCTGGAGCATACGTGGTCAGAAAGCGACAACCCCAGAGAAGTCTAATGAATTGACGGCGCAATTCGGATTTAAAGTTATGAAATATAATAAAACACTTTTTGCCGGAAGCGGTTCGGGTGGAAATGGCTCGGGAACAGGCACTTCAGCGATTCCAACTGGAGATCCTAAGTATATGGCAAAATTACTTGGTAAATGGATTGATGAAACTGGAGTAGAACATAAGTATGTGGAAGTATTACAGGCAATAGATGTTGAGGCAGGCAAGACTTATGAATTTAGTTTTAACTACTATGTGGAAAAGGAAAAAGCTTTGAACGGATCCATTAAGAATGATGAAGGTGGGGTTTTGTTAGCAACAGCTCCTGCAGAGGCGGGAAGAGTCGGCACGCTGACCATGACCTGTAAAGTGGCAGAGGGAGTAAAGAAAGTTAGGACCATCATAGCGATGAATCCGGGTGCCATTGGATATGTGTGGAATGTGTGCTTCAAGGAAGTTGGCGGCACAGTGAATCTTTTGAAGAATGCAGATTTTTCTGAAGGTGACGGCTCATGGATTGGCTGGAATATTGGGCCTAATCGTGTGAAGGACAAAGCAACCTCGGACACTATGATAGCAACTTACGGACATAGCGTGGTGCCATTTGATAATACAGGATTTACGTATGCAAGTGGAGAGACGGACACTATGGGTAATCAGACAAATGGTAATGGAACATCGGGTGGTCCAACTACGAAAGTTGATAAAACTGAAGAGCCGGAGAATAGTAATCTTGGTCTTTACATCGGCGCTCTGGCAGGATTGATTGTGATCATAGCGTGTGCAGGTGCTTTGGTCTTCATCCTTGCAAAAAAGAAAAAAATGAATGAGGGGAATGAGTAATGAAACTAGCGTTATTAATATCCAACCGTGGTTTTTTCCCAAGTACAGTTATTGAATCAGCTAGAGCAGACATGATTCAGGCAGCAGAGCGAGCAGGAGTGGAAGTTCTGGTAATGGATTCTGATCTTACCCGTTATGGTGCAGTAGAGACCTACGCAGATGGAAAGATTTATGCGGATTTTCTTGCAGAGCATTCCGGCAGGTATGATGGACTGATCATCAGTTTGCCGAACTTTGGAGACGAGAATGGAATCAAGGAGGCGATCAAAGATGTCAGAGTTCCAATTTTGCTACAGGCATATCCGGATGAGTTAGATAAGCTGGATTTTGCAAACCGTAGAGATGCATTCTGCGGCAAACTGGGGCTGTGTGCGGTTCTTAAGCAAATGAAGAAACCATTTGTATCGGGAGAGCCTTTTGTAATGCACCCGCTAAGCGAGGAGTTTCACAGGGAAATGACAGATTTTGTGGCAATCTGCCGTATTGTGAAGAGAATGAAAGGTATGCGTGTGGGTGTATTGGGAGCGAGAACGACAGCATTTAAGAGTGTCCGCTATGACGAGGCAGCTATGGAGAGCAGAGGCGTGGATGTCGAAAGTTTGGATTTGACACAGGTTTTTGCGAAGATGCAGGCGATTGCAGAAGATGATGTACGGCTGGCTGAATGGGAAACAGAGATTAAAGCGGCTTCTGATACCTGTGATACCCCGGCATATGCGATCCTAAATCAGTGCAAATTAGGTGTGGCACTGGAAGAAATCATAGAAGAAATGGCTCTGGACACTTTAGCAATCCGTTGTTGGAGTGAAATGCAGTATGAATACAAGATTACCCCATGTACCGTTATGGGAATCCTAAATCATAGACAAATACCGGTGGTGTGCGAGACAGATGTGACAAATGCCCCGGCAATGATGGCTCTGACGCTTGCTTCCGGTGCAGGAGTGGGTTGTCTGGATGTAAATAATAATTACGGTACGGATGAGGATAAATGCATTTTGTTCCATTGCGGTCCCTTGCCGGCAGACCTTATGAATGGGAAAGGACACATGGAAGAACACAAGATGTTTGTGAAAACCCAGGGGCAGAATTGCTCCTGGGGTGTGAATGTAGGAAGGATAAAGCCTGGCATTGTTACATTATGCGGTATGAGAACAGAGAATGGACAGCATCGTTACTTCGTAGAGAAGGCAGAAGTACTTGATATCGAAGTAGATAAGAGATTTTTTGGAACTTATGGTGTTGTTGAGATCCCTGGATTACAGACGAAGCTTCGTCACATGGCAGAGGAGGGCTTCCGTCATCATGTTGCCATTACAACAGGAGACCATACCAGAAGAATAAGGGAAGGACTTTCCAAGTATCTAGGTTACACGGAAATTAAGCTTTAATATGAAATCAAAATAAAGAAGGAGACAAAGTTATGATGAGAAAGAAAATAAAATCTATAATCGCCATAATAATAGTATTATCTACGATATTTGCTTTAGTGGGCTGTGGAGAAAGTAAAAAAACAGGACTTAACGATGATACAGTAACTGTAGTATGGGTTATGGAAGGTGATGAACCAACATCAGAGCAGTATGATAAGGTGTGGAAAAAAGTAAACGAGATGCTGTTAGAAGATCTGAACGTACAGGTAGAGCTTGAATTTTTAGGATACACAAATCCTGATAATCAGAAGCAGTTACGACTTGCATCAGGAACAAACGATTTTGAAATGATGAAGATGGGGGGGAGTCTGCTTGCTCAATTAGCACCCCGATTTGCTTTTGCAGAATTGACAGACGAGTTGTTGCAGGAGAATATGCCGTTGATGATGAAAGCTTTGGAGATAGACCCGACTAGAATTGAAGGCGGAAAAGTTGATGGGGTACAGTATGCAATACCTATGATGAAGACTAATATTAGCAACTCTTGTGTGGCTATTCGTGGTGATTTGCGTGAAAAATATGGATTGGATGTGCCAACATGCAAGGAAGATATCTATGAATATATAAAGGTAATTGTTGCCAATGAGTCCGGCATGATGGGATTGCAGAAGTCGCTGGCATTGTGGAGCTTTTATTACCAGGGTGACGTAAGTTGGGGAGCACTTACCGGTACCGACAATTATGTGTTATTTGATGCGACAGAGGAATGTAACTTGTTTATGAAATATACAACGGAAGAGTATTATAATTATGCATTGTTGTGCCGCGAACTGAAAGAAGCGGGTTGCTGGTCGACGGATGCTATTAATGATTCAAGAAGTGCTGAAGATTTGTTTGAGAGTGGTCTAACAGCTGCTTATTTTCACAATGTAGATACCTGTGGAATGAGGGCTCAGAATATGCCGGAAGAATGGAATGTGGAAATATATAGATTTGGTGATTGCGGTGATGTAGCATCCTCTCCTTCAGCAAGCACTATGGTGTTTAATCCAAATTCAGAACATTTAGAATCAGCTTTACAGGTGCTGGATCTGTTCATGTTTGATGAAGAATATTATAACTTGATACAGTTAGGATTTGAAGGCGAAAACTGGGAAGATGCCGGAGAGGGTTACTATCGTGATCTGGATGGTAATTTGCCGGAGACTGAGCAGTACAAGGGTAACTGGTATGCTACATGGAATCTGATTAACAAAGATTTTGAGCGCAGAAACATAGAGAATTATACCGGTGTGAATGAAATTTTCAATAAGGCTCAGGAAGAAGGTATCGTTCATCCGCTTACGAAGATGATCTTCAATTCAGAAGTTATTCCTACAGAAAAAGCGGTGATATGGTCTGAGATCAGTCGATATGCCAATGCATTGGAATTTGGAATGGTGGCAGATGTGGACACATATTACAAAAATCTCATAAACGCATTGGAAACTGCGGGATTAGATAAGTTTATGGCCGAGGTACAGAAACAAGCAGAAGAATTTCTAAAGAATTGATGGGGGTGTGCTGGTTGAAAAAACAGGGTTTTCTTTATGATTTAAAAAAATATAGAATATTACTTTTGATGTTTCTACCGACACTTGTTTGGTTTGCAGTATTTGAATATGCCCCGATGGCCGGAATCGTTATGGCTTTTAAGAGATACAATTTCTCTTTGGGCATCTTAGAAAGCCCATGGTGTGGTTTGGAAAATTTCGAATTTATTTTTCGGAGCGGAAGATTAGGAAAACTGCTGTGGAATACGGTTTCTATCAACTTTCTTTTTCTTGTGATAGGAATGTTTGTGCAGATTTTATTAGCAATTCTTTTTTCTGAAATTACGATGAGACGATTTACAAAAGTCACGCAGATGTTTATTTGTATTCCATACTTTATTTCGTGGGTTGTTGTTGGTAGCGTAGTGTACAATATGCTGAACTATAATTATGGATTTGTTAATACTGTGCTTGTAAAACTAGGTTTTGAACGTTTTGATTTCTATTCGAATGTTCCGATATGGAGATATATTCTAATATTTTTTAATACATGGAAGGGTATGGGATATGGCTCTGTGGTTTATTTGGCAACGGTGACGGGTATGGATTCAGAGATTTATGAGGCAGCGCAGATTGATGGGGCGACTATCTGGCAGCGTATATGGAAAATTACGCTGCCGTGTCTGAAACCTACAATCATTACGATGTTTCTTCTTAGCATGGGAAGTCTATTCCGAGGAAACTATCAGGTTTTCGCAAACATTATAGGAGGCAATTCACTTGTTACGCAAGAGCTGGATGTTTTGGACACCTATATTGTTGGTGCAATGATGAGTGGAACGAATTTTGGTATGTCAGCGGCAGCCAGTATGTTCCAGTCTATTATATGCTTTATATCAGTTTTCATTATGAATCGTGTAGCCAAGAAGGTAAACGAAAATAGCGCATTGTTTTAGGAAGGAGATGACATAAGATGAAGCAACATAGAACAAAAACAACAGGAAAAATAAAAAGTAAAGATAGGCGTCGTTTTAATATTATAGCGGTGACAATACTTTCTTTTGCTTCGTTCATTTGCCTTCTTCCGTTTGTGCTGATTGTAGCAGGCTCCTTTAGTGATGAAATGAAGGTTTTGACAGAAGGTTACAGTCTTCTTCCACGCGGCTTTTCTCTGGATGCGTATCGTGTTCTTTTAAAGAATGTAGACCAGATTGTTGCTAGTTACCGTAACACAATTCTAATCTGTATCATTGGAACGGTTGGAGGGCTTTTTGTAGACTCAATGGCGGCTTATGTTCTTAGTAAGAGAGATTTTAAGTGGAGGAATATTTGTTCTTTTATTCTGTACTTCACTACCGTATTCAGTGGTGGTACTGTAGCATGGTATATGGTTTTAATGGAATTAGGGTTTAGAAACAGCTTTTGGGTGTTGGTATTGCCTGCGATGTTGTCGTTTTATCATATTACCGTAATGAAGAGTTATATGTTGTCAATTCCGCCATCAATTATAGAATCGGCGCGTATTGATGGGGCTAATGACTGGCAAATTTATATAAGGATAATTATGCCAATGAGTAAAGCAGTGTTGGCGACCATAGCAATGTATCTGGTGTTGCAGTATTGGAATGAGTGGTATAACTGTATGCTGTTTATTAGTGATAAACAGTTATATACACTTCAGTATTATCTGTACAATATGTTGAACAGTTCTGCAACCTTGAAGAATCTGATAGCAGATGCAACAACGATTGGCTTGTCTCATAATGCAGTTCCAAGTCAGACCGCAAGATTGGCTATGACTGTGCTGGCTGCCGGACCGCTTCTGATGGTTTATCCTTTTATACAGCGGTATTTTGTAAGAGGTGTGAATGCAGGAGCTGTTAAGGAATAGGAGGAAAATATGCATAAAAATATAACCAAAATTGTGCTGCCGATTCTTATACTGGTCATTTTGGCAGCAATTGTTTTTGAAATCATAATTATTAAGAACGTAATAAATAAAACGGATGGAGGCAAAACTCCGGATCCGGTTAATCCGTCAGAATACGTATCTGAAACGTATGATTTTGGCGGGAATGAAACAGTTACACAGTATCGTATTGAGACTGAAAAGCGTATCAATGAGATTCGAAGCACGACTTCCGAAATTGTCCCGGAAAAAGGAGGCACCGCCTATTATGTATCAAATAATGGTAGTTCTTCCAATGACGGACTTTCCAAGAAAACTCCGCTGGCTACGTTGAAAGATGTGAACAAGCTAAGGCTGAGATCAGGGGATGTGGTTTATTTTGAATGTGGAGGTGTTTGGAGAGGACAATTAAAGTCGACGGTGAATGGTGTGACCTATACCTCTTATGGCAAAGGAGACAAGCCAAAGTTCTATGCTTCCCCGGAAAATGGAAGTGGAAGTAAGAACTGGGAAGAAGTGGCGGAAAATATCTATGTATGCAAGATAAAATCCATTTCCGGAGATGTTGGCAGCATCATATTCAATGAGGGTGCATATTGGGGAATCAAGAAAATTCCGGTGGAAGTGAACGGCAATATGGTGGACAATGCAACCGGCGAAGTATTTTCAGGCTATAAAGATTTGAAAGCAAATTTTGATTTCTATCATGATTTATACAATACCGGAAGATTATATCTCTACTATGATGGTGGAAATCCGGGAGACGTATTTGACAGTATAGAATTCAATGTTCATTCATCTGTTATTCTGACAACCGCAGATAATGTTACTTTTGACAATTTGTGTGTGAAGTATTGTGGAGGAATGGCTATTGGGAAGGATACCAACTCAACTGGTTTGCATATAACAAATTGTGAGTTTGGCTGGATTGGAGGCAGTATTATGACAGCAGGCAAACCTACTCGTTTGGGAAATGCAATTCAGATATGGGGATCAGCTTATGATTTTATAGTAGATAACTGCTATTTTCATCAGATTTATGATGCTGGCGTGACATGGCAGTATAGCTCGAGTGCTCCGATTGGTAAGATAGCCGATGGGATTACTATTAGCAATAACGTAATGGATTATTGTACTTATTCTATTGAATATTTCTTCAGTGAAGGAGATATTAAAGAATGTTACATGAAGAATATTGAGTTTTCAAATAATTCTATGTGGTTCGCAGGGGAAGGACTCGGTGCACAACGACCAAAAAGCTCAGCCGCTCACATCAAGAGTTGGACACATGCAAATAATATTGCATCGGATGGATATTTTAACATAACTGATAATATTTTTGCGTTTTCTAAAGAGAATCTGTTGGAAACCCATTCTGTGACCGGTATTAGACCGAAATATAGTGATAATGTTTATATTCAGTATAAAGGTGGTTTGCTTGGATTTACAGGTGGACTTGATAGCGGTTTTGTGTTCAGTGAAACTAATGTAACTGATATATTCAAAGACGCGACCGGAGAAGTGATCATAATCGAAGAATGAGAATGGCAGTAATGAGAAATGAAGAAGAGTGAAAGCAGGGTGAGACAGTGAGAGAAGCAGTGATTACACAGTATCGTGTAGAGACAGAACGGCGTATTAACGAGATACGAAATACAGTTTCAGAGGTAGTACCGGCAGATGGAAGCACCGCTTATTATGTATCCAACAATGGTAATTCATCAAATGATGGATTGTCCAAGAAAACACCACTGGCTACATTGACGGATGTTAACAGGTTGAAGTTAAAGCCTGGAGATGTGGTATATTTTGAATGTGGAAGCATTTGGAGAGGTCAACTGAAGTCGACGGTGGATGGTGTGACATATACATCCTATGGCGATGGAGACAAGCCGAAAATCTATAGTTCTCCGGAAAATGGAGCTGATGAAGCTAATTGGCGGGAAGTAGCAGAACATATTTATGAATGTCAGATTTCCTTTCACTTGGATGTAGGCGGAATTGTATTCAATGAGGGAGAATACTGGGGAATCAAGAAAATTCCGGTGGACGGTGGAAATGGTGTAATGGTGGATAACGCTACCAGAGAGAAATTTTACGGCTATGAAGATCTGAAAGCAAATTTTGATTTCTATCATGATGTATACAATACCGGAAGATTATATCTCTACTATGATGGTGGAAATCCAGGAGAGGTATTTGACAGTATTGAATTTAATGTTCGTACAACTACTATCCTGACAACAGCAGATAATGTCACTTTTGACAATTTATGTGTGAAGTATTGTGGAGGAACGGGTATTGGGAAGGATACCCACTCAACCGGCTTGCATATAACAAACTGTGAGATTGGCTGGATTGGAGGCAGCATTATGATAGCAGGCGAAGCTACCCGTTTTGGAAATGGAATTCAGATATGGGGTTCAGCTTATGATTTTCTTGTAGATAATTGCTATTTTTATCAGGTTTATGATGCAGCCATGTCATGGCAGTGGTGCTCCAAGAGTAAACTTTGTTTTTCAAAGGCTGACGGTGTTGCCTTTCGTAATAATGTTATGGATTATTGTAATTATTCCATCGAATACTTCTTTAGTGAAGGAAATGTAGAAGATTGTTACATGAAGAATATTGATTTTTCAGACAATCATATGTGGTTTGCAGGTGAGGGCTTCTGTGCACAACGGCCGGATATCTCGGCTGCACATATCAAGAGCTGGACACATGTAAATAATATCGCATTGGACGGATATTTTGTCATCAAGGATAATATATTTGCATTTTCAACCGTGAACCTGACGGAAACCTATTCTAAGACAGGCACCAGTCCGAAATATAGTGATAATGTTTACATTCAGTATGCGAACGGTATGCTTGGATTTACAGGTGGGGATGGCAATGCCAGTGTGTTTAATGAAGGTAATGTAAAAAAGGTATTAGGCGATACGACCGGAAACGTGTTCGTAGTCGAAAAAAGTAAGAAAGTAGAGATGTAGAATGAAAAATAGAAGAAAGAATATGAAGAAAAAATTAACATCTGTTTTGTTGCTGACAGTCATGCTTGTGTCAGCAATTTCACCGGCTGCAGTGACAGCAGCGGATGATGCGAATGAAGGAAGTGAGCTTGTAGCGGCTGATATCCTGGACCTGTCCATTGACGTGGAAGAACAGACAGTTACGAATGGTTCTACAGATGGGCAACCAATTGAACTGAGTACAAACACTAATCAGGGAAGTATTACATGTGAATATGATGAGAGCATT
>JAFQRJ010000024.1 GCA_017410145.1 Tyzzerella sp. | reverse complement strand
GGAGAAACTTTATACAACTATAATGGCAGACGGTGAAGCTGTAGATGTTCAGAAGGTATATGGCACACAATCAAATTATATGTATGCATTTGAAATTAAAAATGTTCCGACCGGAGCGACGATTTATACGCGCTCTTATATCAAATTAACGGATGAAACGGTCATCTATGGAGATTTGCGAGAAATATCAACTCCGAAAGTATTAGATTATGAGATTACCTTAGTAACTCCGGCGGCTGAGAGTACAGTATCTCTGTTAAATGCGGACGCAACATCATGGATGGAAAATTTTGATTATACAAACTACACTGATGATGTGAATTCTTTAGAAGATGCTATATGCCTGGGCTTAGAAGATGATTATTACCAACCGGTTACATTATCATGGTCTTTGGATGAATCAGCAGATTATTATGTAGTTACTTATGCAACAGATAGCGAGTTCTCAGATGCCAAGACGGTTACCGTTAAAGCGGAAAGTACCAAATTGGAGAACTTATATGTTGCAACAGATTATTATTGGTATGTAACAGCTTATTACGGAAACGATCTTGCAAGATCCGATGTGAGTCAATTTAAAACAGCGGACACACTACGTGTTGTAACGATTGAAGGTGTGAATAACACACGTGATTTGGGTGGCGTTATGAGCGATGTGTATAATGTTCGATTAAAACAAGGAAAGATATACCGTACAGCAAAACTGGATCAAATTACAGTCAACGGACGCAATCAGGCTTTGAATGATTTGGGAATCAAATTTGATTTAGATTTGAGAAATCCAGAAAGTGATAGCGATACAAACTCAACAACTGCGACGATTGGGGAATCTTCTCCATTGGGAACTGCGGTGAAGTATCAAAATATTTCTTCAGGATATTATAGTGCAGTAGTATCTGAGGATAACTATGCGCTATTTGCATCAGAATTAGCGTTATTTGCAGATGAAAGCAACTATCCGATTGGTTTCCATTGTAGTGCAGGACGAGACCGAACCGGTACTTTAGCAGTTCTTTTATATGGTTTGTTAGGTGTGGATATCAATACGATTTATAAGGACTACTGCACAACGTACCTGACTAGTGATGAACTTGATGAAAATATACAGACAAATTGTTTGGGAGCTTTTGTAAAAATGATCGATAAAATCAATAGTGTTGATGCAAACGGAGACTTCCATAGTAACGTAGAAAAGTTGGTTCTTGAGATGGGTGTGACACAGGAGCAAATTCATTCGATTAGAAGGATTATGCTTGGTTCGTCATATGTGACTGAAGAAGTAGTTGATTAGGAGGACTTAGTATGAAAACAGATAAGATGATATATGATACACCTGAAATGACAGTATGTTGGCTCGCTGAAGGTGATGTGATTACATGGTCAACCCAGACAGGAGCAATCGGTGGCAGCAATACAGGATATGATTCTGATGATTTTGAAAATATGTTCCAATAATGATATTGCTTCTATTTGGAAACAAAGATTTTGGGGAACTGAAAGGAGAACTGCATGATGAGAAGACAAAGTTTGCTCATGATACTGGCATTGGTATGCGTTTGTAGTATTTTAGTCTGCGGCTGTGGGAAAAAGAAAAATGATGCCAAGGAAGAGTCGGCTGCATCCGGCAGTGCAACAACAGAAGAATCTACAGACACAGCCACAGAGGAATCTGTGAAAACACCCGATACATCCGGTAGTACAACGATAGGAGAATCTGCGGAAACTACCACAGATGTAGCTTCCGACGATTTTGACAGCATGTTTGAAGATACCGACAGTACAGAAAGTGGTAATACAAGCAGTGGCAGCACAAGTAGCGGAAGTACAGGCAGTGGAGGTGCCGAAAGTGGAAGCACAGGGAACGGTGATGCAGATAATGACAGCACAGGAGATGACAATGCAGGCAGTGACGGTACGGACAGTGACTTTGAAGTGATAGAGGACACCTCAACTGGTTATGGACCACTGCAATAAAAATCAATGGAGATTTGATTATTGCGGTGACATTGATAGTAGTGGTTGGCAATGAAAGGAGACATGTATGATTCATTTTAACCGGGAATATAAAAACTTCTATTTGGAAACGGAACATACATCTTATGTCATAGGAATTCTGCCAAATGGGCGGTTGATGCATATCTATTACGGAGCAAAGATACCACAGGAGGATATGAATTGTTATCTTTTGGACAGAGAGCGTATCATCAGTCCGAAGATTAACGGCGAAGGATATTTCTCGGATGATGTCATTTTGCAGGAATATCCGACCGCCGGAAGAGGTGACTTTCGTAAACCGGCTGTCGTTGTGGAGACAGCGAGTGGACGTTGGAACAGCGAATTAGAATATTGCTCTTATGAGATTTTAAAAGGGAAACCTGAGATGGAAGGGCTTCCCCAATTGTGTGGAACAACGGAGGAATGTGAGACGCTAAAACTTGTGCTGTGTGATAAAGCAGCAGGCTATGAAGCAATTTTATATTATTCGGTCTTTGCAGATGTGGATGTAATTGCGCGACATACGGAAATTAAAAATGTGTCACAGAAAGCGATTAGGATACAGTCTGTTGCGAGTGCATGTTTTGATATGCCGCAGCGAGATTTTCAGATGTTGACCTTGGAAGGCGGTTGGGCTAAGGAACGCTCTGTGGAGCGTTATCCTCTGCATCACGGAATTTCTTCCGTTGAAAGCCGCCGAGGTTCTTCCAGTCATATGTTAAACCCGTTTGCAGCACTTGTTTCGGCGGGTGCAAACGAGGAATTAGGAGAAGTGTATGGCTTCTCCTTTGTGTACAGTGGAGATTTTCGGATTTGCACTGAATTAGGACAAGGAAATGATGTGCGAGTTATAGTTGGCTTAAATCCGGAAACATTTTCATGGAAATTGGAACCACAGGAGCGATTTGTTTCGCCGGAAGCTTTGCTGGTATACAGTGCACAAGGCTTGGGAGGCATGTCAAGGTGTTACCATGATGCGTGCCGGAAGTATCTGGGAAGATACAATGCCACATGTAAGAAGCGTCCGATTGTTGTCAATTGCTGGGAGGCTATGTATTTTGATTTGTCTGAGCAGAAGCTGATAGATTTTATGAAGGATTGCAAGGGTCTTGGAATAGATACCTTCGTAATGGATGACGGATGGTTTGGTAATCGGAATGACGAGACTACGTCTTTGGGCGATTGGCAGGTCAATCTGGACAAGTTTCCAAACGGATTGGAAACAGTTATTGCGGCATGCCATGAAAATGGCATGCAGTTTGGCATTTGGCTGGAGCCGGAGATGATATCACCGGAGAGTAGGTTATATAAGACCCATCCGGATTGGTGTATCCATGATGAGAACCGGGATGCCATAAAGAGCCGGCATCAGCTAGTACTTGATATGGCACGAACGGACGTTGTGGAATACATATACAACACAGTAGCAGCACTTTTGACACAGTATGACATTTCCTATGTAAAGTGGGATATGAACCGCAACATTACAGATAATGGAGCAGAGTGGCTGACACCGGAATGTCAGAAGGAGCATTCACACAGATATATTTTGGGTGTATACCGCTTAATGGAACGATTGACTAAGGATTTCCCAAATGTCTTCTTTGAAGGCTGTTCCGGTGGTGGCGGACGTTTCGATTTTGGCATTTTATACTATATGCCACAGATTTGGACCAGTGACTGCAGTGATGCAATTGAGCGTTTGAAGATACAATATGGTACGAGCATGGTCTATCCGCCGGCGGCGATGGTGGGGCATGTGTCTGTTTGTCCGAATCATCAGACCGGAAGAAATGTACCATTTCAAACACGAGGAGATGTGGCACAGATGTGCAATTTTGGTTACGAATTACATATCGGGTTGTTGTCAGAGGAAGAACGAGCGATGGTGCTGGAACAAACAACTTATCATAAGCAGATAGAGCCATTGATATTGCAAGGCGATTTTTATCGTTTACTGAATCCATTTGAAGGAAACATGTGCGCATGGCAGCTTGTGTCAAAGGATAAGAGAAAATCAGTTGTTACGTTTGTGAATAAGCTGGCAGGACCAAATGACAATCCAGTCTATTTGCGATTGCAGGGCCTGAGTTCCAAGGAGCAATATTGTGTGGAACCATTAGGCGTTGTTTTAAGTGGAGATACACTGATGCATGCGGGGATTCCGTTCCTGCTACAGCAGGGAGACTTCGTGTCTCGTGTATTCCATCTTGTACAAGTTGGGTGTGAAGAGGAGGAATCAGATGAAAGATACATGTAAGTTTCGCCGTTTGGGGACGATGTTGGATTGTTCCCGTAATGCGACTATGAATATGACAACGATGAAACGGTGGATTGATCTTACTTCGGATATGGGTTATAACGCACTTTATCTTTATCTGGAGGATACCTATGAGGTAGATGACAATCCATATTTTGGCTATATGCGAGGCGGCTATTCGCAAAAAGAACTGAAGGAGATTGATGACTATGCCTATGAAAAAGGAATGGAAGTAATTCCGTGTATTCAGACACTTGGACATCTCAACCAGATAGCTAAATGGCCTGTTTACAAGAAGCATATGGACATGGATGAAATACTTCTGGTGGGTGATGAAGCAGTTTATGAATTGATAGATAAGATGTTTGCTTCCCTGACAAAATGTCTTCGTACCAGAACTATACATATTGGTATGGATGAGGCGGGGAAGCTTGGCAGAGGAAAATATCTGGATAGAAACGGCAAGGAAAATCCTACGGATATTTTGCTGAAGCATCTGAATCGCGTGTCGGAAATCGGAAGGAAGTACGACCTGCAGATGCCGATTTGGTCAGATATGTTTTTCTCACTTGCCACAGGTGGCAATTATTATATTTCTAATGCAAATATTGATGCGAGCGTTGCTGAGAAGATTCCGGATAATATTCAGCTTTGTTATTGGGATTATTATCATTCTTACAAATCTTTCTATGACAAGATGCTGGCGGCTCATGAAAAGTTGCAGCCGGGATGCTGCTTTGCCGGAGGCCTGTGGTCTTGGAAGGGATTTGCACCGAATAATAAATTTTCGATTGAGTCTACGCGCGCAGCACTAAAAAGCTGCATAGAACATGGGATACAGGATGTTTTCTTTACCATGTGGAGTGATGATGGAGGAGAATGTTCAAAGTTTGCGACCTTGCCTTCGTTGTTTTATGCTGCTGAGGCAGCAAAAGGTAATTTCTTGCTGGCAGATGTCAAAAAGAAATTTAAAGAGAAATTTGGAATCGATTTTGACCGGTTCTGTGCTCTGGATGTAATTATCAAGAACTTGGATTATAAAGACCAGTTTCCTTTTTCAGAGGTGTTTGGAGACAATCCGGAGAAATATCTTCTCTACAACGATTGTTTTAGTGGAATGTTTGACCTGTCTGTTGGCGGCTTTGAGAATGAACGCTATAAGAAGTGTGCAAGAAAACTAAGTTTACTAAAAAAGGATGACACCTACGGTTATATCTTTGAGACAATAGCAGCCTTGTGCGATGTACTTTCCATAAAAGCAGAACTTGGTGTAAAAACCCGTGAAATATATAAGAACGGTGATAAGGAAGCATTGCTGCCACTTATTGCAGATTATAAGAAGGTTGTAAAGAAACTAGAGCATTTTTATCGCTGTTTCAGAAAGCAGTGGTACACAGAGTACAAGGGCTATGGTTTTGAGGTGCAGGATATTCGTATCGGTGGTCTTACTATGCGTGTAAAAGACTGCGCTACAAGACTGCAAGATTTATATGACGGGAAGATTGATTGCATAGAAGAACTGGAAGAAGAATTATTGGATTATGAGTTTGAACCGAGTGGAAAGGTCACGGACCATAGCGGGTGGAGAATAAACTGGGCGGATGCAGTTACAAGATCATATTTGGCGATAAAGCTGCATGGTTAGCTAAATGTTCAGGTGGACAGGGGATATCTGGAGAAACTTATGGAGTAAGGAGTTGAATAAATGGAAATACAAATTCTACAAATGATAGATGGGGCCAAAAATGCGAAGGGACTGACGGTTATCATAGATGTCTTCCGAGCGTTTTCTGTGGAAGCTTATCTTTTGGCAAATGGTGCAAAGGAAATCATCCCAGTGGGTGATATGGAATTGGCATATAAGCTCAAGGAACGGAATCCGGATATGATATTGGCAGGAGAAAGGCATGGCGCCATACTGCCGGGGTTTGATATCGGTAACTCTCCGTCTCAGTTAACGGACATTGATGTGCAGGGAAAAACGATTATACACACAACAAGTGCCGGAACACAGGGGATTGTCAATGCGGTTCATGCGGAAGAGATATTAGGCTGTAGTTTGGTAAATGCGAGAGCAACAGCAGAGTATATCAAGAAGCACAATCCGACACAGGTGTCACTTGTCTGTATGGGGCTGGAAGCAGTTTCACCGACAGAAGAAGATACTTTGTGTGCGGAATATATTAAGAGTTTGTTGGAATGCAGGCCGATGGAGATGATGCCGGAGATAGAAAAATTAAAAAGCACATCCGGAGCAAAATTTTTTGATAAAGAGCAGAATCATGTTTTTCCGGAAAATGATTTTTATATGTGTACCGAACTTGATAAGTTTTATTTCGTGCTTAAATTTGAGAACAGTGAAGATGGTCTGGGTTACATGAGAAAGGAAGAAGTGTAAAATAACGAGAATAATTCTGGTGCGGCATGGACAGAGCACAATGAAGTCCGGTTTTCCAGCTAATGTATAAACAAAGTATATAGAGCTGATGAATCTGAGAAAATATAAGGTGAAATGGAGAATATGATTATGAACAAATTAGGAATTTTTATGAATTTTTGGGAAAAAAACTGGGCTGCTGATCACAAAAAATATATCAGGAAAGCAGCAGAAATTGGATTTGATATTCTGGAGTTTCAGGCACAGCCATTACTGGAAATGACAGATGAACATATCCGTGATTTGAAAAAGACAGCAGATGAATGTGGGATCGAACTGACCTACAGCCTTGGTTTAGACAGACGTTATGATGTATCGTCTCTGGATGAGAATATACGCAAGGGTGGAGTTACATATTTACAAAATATTATTCGCAAAATGCATGTCGGTGGGGGCACATTGCTCTCAGGCGTTAGCTATGCAGGGTGGGGAACACCGGATAATATGGGGGATTCCAAAATGCCTTATTGGAACCAGAGTGTAAAGAGTATGAAGGAAATTATCAAGGTAGCAGAGGAATGCGGTGTAACTTACTGCGTGGAAGCAGTGAATCGCTTTGAAACCTGCCTAATCAATACTGCAAAGGAAGCACTTGCTTATATCGAAGAGGTTGACAGTAAGAATATAGGAGTTCTTTTGGATACCTATCACATGAATATTGAGGAAGACAGTCTTGGTGATGCAATTCGTCTTGTAGGTGCGGATAGATTAAAGAGCTTCCATACGGGTGATAACAACCGTCGTGCCCCGGGCAGAGGACACATTAATTGGGATGAAGTGTTTGGAGCGCTGGCAGAGATTGGTTATACGGGACGTATTGTTTCAGAACCGTTTGTTATGCAGGGTGGAGAAGTTGGAAGAGACATTCATGTATATCGTGATTTGATTGAGAATCCATGCGAGGAAGCAATTGATGCAGAAGCAAAATATCTGTTAGAGTTTGAGAAATCCATGCTAAGAAAGTATAGCAGCATTGCGAACAATGCATAATTTAAAGCCAAAATATGTATGGAAGAGATTAAATAGGGAGTGGATATTTTTGATATGAAGAAAAAATTAACATCTGTTTTGTTGCTGACAGTCATGCTTGTGTCAGCAATTTCATCGGCTGCAGTGACAGCAGCGGATGATGCGAATGAAGGAAGTGAACTTGTAGCGGCTGATATCCTGGACCTGTCCATTGACGTGGAAGAACAGACAGTTACGAATGGTTCTACAGATGGGCAACCAATTGAACTGAGTACAAACACTAATCAGGGAAGTATTACATGTGAATATGATGAGAGCATT
>JAFQRJ010000023.1 GCA_017410145.1 Tyzzerella sp. | reverse complement strand
CATATGAAAGACGTATTAATCAGATTAATGCGGTATTAAATAGTTATGGAATCGCTTCTATTGAAGAAGCTGAAAAAATCACAAAAGATGCTGGACTTGATGTTTACAATCAGGTAAAAGGTATCCAACCAATTTGTTTTGAAAATGCTTGCTGGGCTTACATTGTAGGTGCTGCAATCGCAATCAAAAAAGACTGCAGAAGAGCTGCTGACGCTGCTGCAGCAATCGGTGAAGGTCTTCAGGCTTTCTGTATCCCAGGTTCAGTTGCTGACCAACGTAAAGTAGGTTTAGGACATGGTAACTTAGGAAAAATGTTATTAGAAGAAGAAACAGACTGTTTCGCATTCTTAGCAGGTCACGAATCATTCGCAGCCGCTGAAGGTGCTATCGGTATCGCTGAAAAAGCAAACAAAGTTCGTCAAAAACCATTACGTGTTATCTTAAACGGTCTTGGTAAAGACGCAGCTCAAATCATTTCAAGAATTAACGGATTTACATTCGTTGAAACAGAAATGGATTACTACACAGGCGAAGTAAAAGAAATCAGCAGAACAGCTTACTCTACAGGACTTCGTTCAAAAGTTAACTGCTATGGTGCTAACGATGTAACAGAAGGTGTTGCAATCATGCACAAAGAAAAAGTTGATGTATCTATCACAGGTAACTCAACAAACCCAACACGTTTCCAACATCCGGTAGCTGGTACATACAAAAAAGAATGTATCGAGCAAGGAAAGAAATATTTCTCAGTTGCTTCAGGTGGTGGTACAGGACGTACACTTCACCCAGACAACATGGCAGCAGGTCCAGCTTCTTATGGTATGACAGATACTATGGGACGTATGCACAGTGATGCACAATTCGCTGGTTCTTCATCAGTTCCTGCCCATGTAGAAATGATGGGACTTATCGGTGCTGGTAACAACCCAATGGTTGGTATGACAGTTGCAGTTGCAGTTTCTATCCAAGAAGCAGCAGATGCAGGTAAATTCTAAATGATAATAAGATAAAAAAATAACGGGTGCTGATTATTCAGCATCCGCTATTTTTTTAACCTTGCTTCTACCTACTAAGTAGTCTAAACTCACATCATAAAAGTCAGAAAGTTTAATTAAAACTTCAACAGGTATATTGATTTTGCCAAGTTCATACTTGGAATAAGTAGTTTGTTTTACGTTTAGATAAGCTGCCAATTCAATTTGAAGTTTATCATGATCTTCACGCAAATTTCGAATATTCTCGAACCTCACTTTTGCCACCTCGCATAAAATATTTATTCAATTATAAGAAAGTCTATGAGCGACTAAGAGGATTTAGTCCTAAATAGAATAAAAAAACAAGATTAAGGCTTGAAATTTATTTCTATATTATGTATAATAAAAACACTTTAAGACTTTAAAGCATTAAGGCGTAGAAGTTTAAAGTGATAAAGAAAGAAAAGAGAGGTAATATCAATGCTTATTAAAATTCTTCTTCTGGTAATTTTCTTTGCAAGTATGGTTGCAGTTGGTATTTATTCAAGAAGACATGCTACAAATGTAAGTGACTTTGTGTTAGGGGGACGTGCTGTAGGACCTTGGCTTACTGCATTTGCTTATGGAACTTCTTATTTTTCAGCAGTTGTATTTGTAGGGTATGCAGGACAATTTGGATATAAATACGGAATTGCATCTACCTGGATTGGAATTGGAAATGCTGTACTTGGTTCTTTGATGGCCTGGGTAGTTTTAGGAAGAAGAACAAGAGTAATGAGCAAACATTTATCTGCAACCACTATGCCGGATTATTTTGGAAAGCGATATGATTCTAATGCCATTCGAATTGTGGCTGCAGCTATTTCATTTATCTTTTTAATTCCATACACGGCATCTGTATATAATGGTTTGTCGAGATTGTTTGGAATGGCTTTTGACATTCCTTACACTGTATGTGTAATCGCAATGGCAGCATTAACCGGTCTTTATGTTGTTGTTGGAGGTTATATGGCAACAGCGATCAATGATTTTATTCAAGGAATTATCATGCTGTTTGGTATTGTTGCCGTAATTGTATCTGTGTTAAATGGATACGGAGGTTTTACAGAATCCGTTAGAAAACTAGCTGAAATCGAGAGTGATGTGCCGGGTGTATATGCATCCTTTTTCGGTCCTGACCTTCCGGGACTTATCGGTGTTATCTTACTGACATCCTTAGGAACATGGGGGCTTCCGCAAATGGTACATAAATTTTACGCTATTAAAGATGAGAAATCAATTAAAGCTGGAACCATCATTTCCACTTTGTTTGCGGTTGTTGTTTCCGGTGGTTGTTACTTTTTAGGTGGATTTGGCCGATTAGTTGATGAGTCCTTATTTATGGTGGATGGAAAGCCTGCTTATGATGCAATTATTCCGGGTATGTTATCAAAACTTCCGGACATTTTAATCGGTGTAGTAGTAGTGTTGGTGTTGTCAGCATCTATGTCAACTTTGTCGTCACTTGTTCTGACATCAAGTTCAACCTTAACTTTGGACTTAATTAAAGACAATGTTGTGAAAAAAATGGATGAAAAGAAACAACTTCTTTGTATGCGAATCATGTTGGTTTTCTTTGTGGTAATCAGTGTTCTTATTGCACTTGATCCACCGGCATTTATCGCACAACTCATGGGTATATCTTGGGGTGCGTTGGCAGGAGCATTTTTGGCACCATTTATGTATGGCTTGTACTGGAAGGGCGTTACAAAGGCTGCAGTTTGGGCAAGCTTCGCATGTGGCGTTGGCATTACAGTTGCCAATATGTTCTTGAAATTTATTGAATCGCCAATTAATGCAGGAGCGATTGCTATGGTATTAGGGCTAATCATTGTACCTGTTGTTAGTTTCCTCACACCAAAAATGAAGAAGGAAAAAGTAGACGATATCTTCACATGTTTAGAAGAGACGGTGGTTGTTCGAAGAAAAAGATCACTTGAAGAATAATAGAAAATTTACGCCTCATTTTGTTTAAGCTTATAAGGTATGGAAATACTAAGTAAAAAACAGAAATGAGGCGTTTTTATGTGTACAGCAATCTCTTGTAAAATGAATGATCACTATTTTGGAAGAAATTTGGATTTGGAATATTCCTATGAAGAGTCGGTAGTTATTACGCCGAGATATTTTCCATTTGAGTTTCGCAAAGAGAGAGAATATCCAAAACATTATGCAATCATTGGAGTTGCTTATGTGAAAGACAATTATCCCCTATATTATGATGCCACCAATGAGAAGGGGCTTAGCATGGCTTCCCTTAGTTTTCCGGGAAATGCGGTGTATAAATCCGAGCAAGATGACAAATACAATGTGGCTCCATTTGAAATCATTCCATGGGTGCTGGGGCAATGTACCAATGTAAAGGAAGCGAGAGAGTTATTGGAAAAAACAAATATCATAAAACTTGCATATAACAAAGAACTGCCATTGACCGCCTTGCATTTTATGATAGCGGATTCCTATGAAACCATAGTGGTTGAGCCCTTGGATGACGGACTTCATATTTATGAAAACCCAGTTCGAGTGCTAACAAATAATCCGACCTTCCCATATCATTTGCATAACTTAAATAATTACATGTATTTGACAAAAAAACAACCGGTCAACCATTTTGCAAAAGAACTGTTATTGGAAACCTATAGCAGAGGCATGGGGGCTATGGGATTGCCGGGAGATCTGTCTTCCGGTTCCAGATTTGTACGTGCGGCATTTGTAAAGTGGAATTCCCTTAGCGGAGAAACCGAAGAAGAAAATGTCAGTCAATTTTTTCACATATTAGGTTCTGTCGAACAGCAAAAAGGCTGTGTACAGGTGGAAAAGGGCGAATATGAATTTACCGTTTACAGTTCGTGTTGTAATACGGGTAAAGGCATTTATTATTATAAGACTTATCATAACAGCCAGATAACAGCAGTGGATATGCATAAGGAAAACATGGATGGGAATGCATTGCAGGTTTATCCTTTTCAGAAAGAGCAAAATATATATTTTCAAAACTAAAATAACTAGGTTAATATCGTAAAACGAAGACTCTGAATATGATAGTAGAAAGAATATCATGTTTGGAGTCTGTTTATGTTGAAAAACGAAACTTGGGGATTGGTATTGTCCGGTGGAGGCGGTAAAGGCGCATACGAAGTGGGGGCACTCAAGGCAATTATAGAAAAAGAGGTCCCTATTAGTGCAGTATCAGGGGCTTCGGTCGGAGCATTAAACGCCGCACTGTTTGCGACATATGATATAAATAGTATCATTGAGATTTGGAAAGGAATACGTCCTGAAATTGCTTTGTCGCAGGATGCCTTAGGGGATTTGATTCGTGCAAATGCAATTCCCAGATTAATCAGAAACAGTAAGATTTCATGCTATGTAAATGCGTATAATCTTCTAACAGGCAGGAACGACGAATTTCTTTTAAACAATTACAGAGGAGAAGATGTGGTGAATATTTTGCTGGCATCCGCAGCAATGCCAATCATATACCCACCTGTTAATTTTAATAACACATTATACTGGGATGGTGGTTTGTTGGATAATACACCGATTGAGATCTTATATAGACAAGGATATAGAAATCTTCTTGTGATTTATTTGAGTCCGGATGAGGGAGCAAGCACATACAAAGATGCAAATCTTATTACTTTCGCACCAAAGGAGAAATGGGGATTTTTAGACGGCACGTTGAATTTTAACTCAAAAGATATACAGGAGCGAATAGAGATGGGGTATCGGGAAACAAAAAGGAAACTTGATGAAAAGTGTCAAAGGTTGTGGGCATTAGGAAGAAAGTTTTAGGACAAATTTAGGACAAAAGAAAGTGGACATTGATGAAGAAAGATATTAAGATAAATTTGTATAAAAAGAATGCAGGGAGGCACAAGTGAATGACTCGTAAACATACATATCCAAATATAGATTTGCAAAGAACTGGAAATAAATTGAAACAGATGCTTGAGTCTGCCGGCTACACGCCACGAATGATTCAAGACTACTTACACTTATCTTGTGTGCAACCGATATATCGTTGGTACAAAGGGATAATTTTACCGTCAGTAGATCATTTGTTCATGTTAAGCGAATTACTGGGTGTACACATGGAAGAAATGTTGGTGAAAAAGAGTGCAGAATTTTTTACATACGATATAGCACAAGAAGATTTACATGCTACACAAAGACGAATAATTGCATATTATAAAACAATATATCAGTTAGTGGCATAGGAAGTTTTGGACTAACAGTCCAATGAAAAAAGTATTGACAAATGATATCCTCTTATTATAGACCCCACGAAGGGAAAGTAATAGGAGGATTTTTTTATGACTAAAGAAAAAACAGACATTGTATTATTTGAGACTAAGGATAAGAGTGTTTCACTTCCAGTAGAAGTGAAAGATGAGACTGTATGGCTTAATCGTAATCAAATGTCGGAACTATTTGATAGGGATGTAAAAACGATAGGCAAACATATCAATAACGCATTCAAAGAAGAACTGGATAAGGCGGCAACTGTCGCAAAATTTGCGACAGTTCAATATGAAGGTGAAAGAGAAGTAACACGTTATATTGAGTACTATAACCTTGATGTCATTATTTCTGTTGGTTATCGTGTAAAATCTAATCGAGGCGTTGAATTTCGCCGTTGGGCTAATTCAGTATTAAAGCAGTACATATTACAAGGTTACGCAGTTAATCAAAAACGTATCCAGCAATTAGGTGATGTAATTCGAATTATGAAACGTACAGAAGATGAGTTGGACAGTAAGCGAATTTTGTCTGTCATTGAAAGGTATAACAACACGCTTGATTTGTTAGATGCTTATGATCACCAAACATTGAAACGTCCAAAAGGGAATCAAGCAACACATGTTCTCACATATGATGAATGTATGAGTGTAATTCAAAAAACACGATTTGGAGACGAATCCGATTTGTTTGGTAGAGAGAAGGATGATTCTTTCAAAGGAAGTATAGGTAATATTTATCAGTCCTTTGATGGTCACGAGGTGTATGAATCACTTGAAGAAAAAGCAGCGAATCTATTATATTTTATTACCAAGAATCACAGTTTTCACGATGGTAATAAACGTATAGCAGCGACAATTTTCCTGTATTTCTTAGATAAGAATGATGCGTTGATTTATGAAGGGCAGAAACGAATAGCAGATGTAACGTTAGTTGCTTTAACGATTATGATTGCAGAATCACGACCTGATGAAAAAGAAATGATGATTAGTGTTGTGATGAATTGTATGCAGTAAAGGATGTGTTATCTGAAATACACTTGAGGTCACAAATTTAAAGAAAGTAGGTAAAAGGAGGTGTCTTGAATGGAAAATATTTTTATACTTATATTGCGTCACAAAAAACTTGAAGTTATCAAATTGGCAACTATCAAAGAACAGTTTTTTGTATTCGAAAGTAAAGAAGCTGTGGAAACATGGTTACATAATAATGGATTTGTTTATGGGCATTGTGATGGATATGCAAATGTACCTGGAAAGTTTTATTGGTTTCATCAAAAGGATACACCAATGGATATGGTGGATGTAGAAATTCAAAAACATGAAATAATAAATAGTGACACTGTCTTCGATGAGTGGAGTGAAAAATTGATGCATCGTAGGAAGGATAATGGTGGATATTATGAATAAACAATTTGAAAAATCAGATGATGAACTACGAAGTAGAATTGAGAATAGTTTACAAACGGCTATTGTAGAACAGTGCCGTAAAGAGGTGATGGAAGAATATTTTTATAAATATGAGGTGCAATTGCAAAACATTAGATTTATTACATATATGTCTGATGCAGAATTAGAACGGTCGATTAAATTGACGATTGATTTGTTGGAAGAAATGAGAGTGATTAATAATGGTGGAATGGATGAGAAAGAGTTTAGAAAAAAAGTCGCAGATATCGAAAAAAATTGTGAAGATGAATTTATGCAGCAACTATATACATGGGACATCTTGTGTTCTCAATATATAGCTAAAATTATAAGTGAGATTGATAAGGTTAGGCGTGTTGGTGGAGCTTATGCAATGCTGATATCGAATCCGGGGTTAAAGAATGCTATTTATGTTGTGTACGAGGTGCTGGTAGATAACTTTGATGATGAGACGTTATACTGTCAAAGTGCATTTTTTATGTTGAGGGCAATTATGAGAATGCATAGCGAAGAGGTGAAGGGACTCTCCTCAAAAAAAGGTGAATAAAATGATTTGGTTTACGAGTGATTTGCATTTGGGACATAGAGCAGCAATCAGTATGTGTGAAAGACCGTTTGAAAATGTAGAAGAAATGAATGAAAGTCTGATTCAAAATTTCAATTCCTGCGTAAAGAAAAATGACACAGTATATATTCTTGGTGATATTTCGCATAGAATGCCTGTATCGGAAGTTAATCAGTTGATTCATAAAATGAATGGCAGAAAGATTTTGTGTAAGGGCAACCATGATAAGAAATATGATGCCACATTGTTTGAAGGAATTTATGATTTTCTGGAGATAGCGATACATGGCGTCAATGTTTCGTTGATGCATTATCCAATGATGTCGTGGCCGAAATCTCATTACGGCTCACTACACCTACATGGGCACATTCATAGTAAGCAAGATTATAATTTGCAACAGAAAAGTGATGGAACATTGCGATATGATGTAGGAGTAGATGCAAATGAGTTTTATCCGGTGTCTATTGAACAGATAAAGAAGTTTTTTGAAATTTAAATGTTGCAACTGACTACAATATTTTTGAGAAAAGGGTGAAAGGAAATGATTTATATAACAGGCGACTGTCATGCCGACTTTAGGCGATTTGATACAGATATATTTCCAGAACAGAATGACATGACAAAAGACGACTATGTTATTATTTGTGGTGACTTTGGAGGTATATGGGACAAAGATAAAGAAAGTTCCAGAGAAAAATGGTGGCTAGATTGGCTGGAAGCAAAGCCGTATACAACATTATTTGTAGATGGAAATCATGAGAATTTTGACAGGCTTTATGAATATCCGATAGAAGAATGGCATGGTGGAAAAGTACACAAGATTCGAGAATCTGTGATTCATTTGATGCGTGGCCAGGTGTTTGAAATTGACGGAAAGAAGATTTTTACATTTGGTGGAGCAAGAAGTCATGATATTAGTGGTGGTATTTTGGAACTTGATGACCCTAATTTCAGAGCGAAAAAGAAAAGACTTGACCACGGATATGAACCGTATCGAATTAATCATTTGACTTGGTGGGAGAGAGAAATGCCATCGCAAGAAGAAATGAATGAGGGTAGAAGAAATCTGGAAGAAAACGGTTATACAGTAGATTTTATTGTGTCACATTGTGCTGCTTCAAGTACAGTTGCGCTCATAAGTCATGGGGCATATGAGACAGATGCTTTAACTATGTATCTTGAAGAAATAAGGCAGAAGACAACATTCAAGAAATGGTTCTTTGGGCATTATCATGAGAATAGGAACGTGAATGCAAATGAGATACTTTTGTATAAACAGATTATTCGGATTTCCTAGGAGAATTTCTGATATATCATCGACAAAATATTGAAATAAGGTTATAGTATATAATAATCAAACAACAAAGAGCATTGGAGAAAATATATGCCATTACACATTGTAAGAAATGATATTACAAAAATGAAAGTAGATGCCATTGTAAATGCAGCCAATCCATCGCTTCTTGGCGGGGGTGGCGTAGATGGTGCTATCCATGCGGCAGCAGGACCAAAGCTGCTTCAGGAATGTAGAACGCTTGGCGGATGTGAAATCGGAGATGCTAAGATCACAGGAGCGTGTCGTTTGCCATGCAAATATGTTATCCATGCGGTAGGACCTATCTGGCAAGGAGGACATTTTCATGAAAAAGAACTACTTGAGTCATGCTATCGTACCTCGTTAGAACTTGCAAAGACACAGGAATGTGAGAGTATTGCATTTCCATTAATTTCATCTGGAATATATGGATATCCAAAGGATCAGGCGTTAAAAGTGGCTATGGATGTGATTCGCGATTTCTTGTTCGTAAATGAAATGCAAGTCTATCTGGTCATCTTTGATAAAGCGGCTTATCAGATTAGTGAAAAGATATTTGCAGAAATAGAAGAATATATAGGTGATAACTATGTAGATGCACATACAGATTATCGATGCGAGAGCATGCGGATGCAAATGTCAATGCCCCCACTCTTGCGGTATGATGTTTGCGAAAGCAAATGTCTGATGCCAGAGGAAGATTTAGAACATAAGCTAATGCATATCGATGAAAGCTTTTCGGAGATGTTGCTTCGCAAGATTGATGAAAAAGGAATGACCGATGCAGAGTGCTATAAAAAAGCAAATATCGACCGGAAATTGTTTTCTAAGATTCGAAGTAATCCACAATACAAACCGAGCAAACCGACATCGATTGCATTTGCAATTGCGTTAGAACTGAGTTTGGAAGAAACAGAAGATATGCTTCGAAAAGCCGGGTTTGCGCTTTCCAACAGTAATAAGTTTGATATTATTATTGAATATTTTATCAATCGAGGAAATTATAATATATACGAAATCAATGAAGCACTGTTTGCATTTGACCAAAGTTTATTAGGTGCTTAGAATTTGTCGTTTGACATGCGACCAAACCTCTCTTTTTTAGATGTAAGATAAAAACATCAATTGAAAGAGAGGTTTTTATTATGAAGAAAAACAACAACATTACAGAATTGGTATTTATTTTGGATCGAAGCGGCTCTATGTCAGGATTGGAGAGCGACACTGTAGGTGGATTTAATTCCATGATTGAAAAGCAGAAAAGGCAGAATGCCCCTTGTTATGTGTCGACGATTCTTTTTGATGATGTGAGTGAAGTACTCTATGACAGGGTAAAACTTGAGGAAATACAGAAAATGACCGAAGAGCAGTACTTTGTTCGAGGATGTACGGCTCTTATGGATGCGATTGGGGGAGCAATTCACCACATTGGAAATATTCACAAGTACATCAGGAATGAAGATGTACCGGCACATACAATGTTTGTTATTATGACAGATGGAATGGAGAATGCGAGTCATCGCTATAGCAGTGAACAGGTGAAAAAGATGATTGAGTATCAAAAGGAGAAATGCGGATGGGAGTTCTTGTTTATTGGAGCAAATATTGATGCCGTGGAAACTGCGGCGAGATATGGAATCAATGCTGACCGTGCAGTAAATTACAATGCGGATCAAAAGGGGACAAGGATTGTATATGAAACTGTGGCTGAAGCTGTGTGTAATGTGCGTGCAAGCAAACCGTTGCAGGCAGAGTGGAGTAAGGAGATTGATAAGGATTGGAAGGAGAGAGGTAGGAAAGAGAAATAGGGGGAGAATTGTAGTTTATGAGTTTAATGTTGTTTGTCACGGCAGCGGGGAAAAATAGAGAATAAATCCGGTGTTTTAAAGAGGTTTAGGGGTTTTGGCAGGTGAGTTTAGGACAAGTTTAGGACAAAATGAAAAATGGCGTGGTGTAGCGAAAACTAAAAAGAGTAAATATTTGTCGACTTTTGTTGGTTAGAATGCTAAAATGAATATGAGGTTATCAATGTAGGGCGATTAAGGGCGCGAAAGGGCTCTTGGTTTGCCCTATCTTTTTATAATAGATGTTTCGGTCTCTTGGAATGAATTGTTAAGGAGGTTTTGGTAATGAGTGATATTGTTTTTTCAGTGGACATACCCGCAGATGATGAAGGTTATGTGCTATTTTGCTGTCCTAAATGTGGTGAATATTTTAAAATAAAACCAGAAGATTTTTATGCAGATGAAATAAAAGAAATTTATTGTCCTCAATGCGGACTGACAAGTGATAGTTATTTAACATCAGATGTTGTGGAGTTAGGGCTTGCTATGGCAGAAAATTATGCTATGGATATGATTGATAATGCCTTTAAAAAGATAAGCAAAAAGAATAAAAATTCAGTGATACAATTTAAGGTTAATAAAACTAAGAAAAAAGAGGAGAATCCAATTAGGGCGACAATTGACGATATGGAAATTAGCGAGTTTCCTTGTTGTAATAGAACAGCTAAAATACGTTATATTTTGAAATACAGTGGAAGCTATTGCCCTTTCTGCGGAGGTAAACAAGATGGAAATAACTAAAGTAGAATTAAAAATTCTTATGAAAGAGTTTATGACGGCGTCTAGTAGAGTATTAAGAGCAGATTATGCAATTTATGATTCTGAACTAAAACGATTTATTAATTTTTTGGAAAATAAACCTTTGATTGATAATTTTATTAAATCGTGTGGTCAACCAGATTATAATGTTGAAGAAGAAGTTAGAGAAGTGGCATCATCATACGGAAATTTGATATTTTCGCTAGGTGATTCTGATGAAGGCGAAGTGGCCAATATTTTTGCTGTGACAAAATATTTGGCATTTAATAATTATGGTGGAAGAAGTTTGGTTTATTATGGATATTCTTCATCCAAAAACTGCCAAGAAAAAGTAAAATGTTTTGGGGACAAGTTTTTGCGAATCCTTATATCACATATAGAAAATTATTTGGCAAAGATAGGAATTGAAATGGGAGTAGATGAAAAAACAACTATACAATTTAATATTAAGGACAGCAATTTGGAAAACACACAATTTAATGTTGCAACAGATGGAAGTACAATTACTTCAACTCAGAGCAATAATCCTATACAAGAGTTTGATAAATTGATTAAAGATTTGCAGGACACTTTGAGTGGCATTTGTGAGGAGAACCAGCAAATTGTAAAAGATTGCATAGAGGTTATGGAAACAATAAAAGAAGAAAAGCCAAAGAAAGGCATTATAAGAATGGCACTTACAACACTCCAAGGAATTAAGGGAACCGCTGAATTTGTGGCAGCTGTTACTGCAGTTGCACAATTTGTGCAGTTGTATATATAGGTTGAGATTGTGAAGTTGAAGAAAGGATAAATAATGAAAATTGATTTACATTGTCATACACGAAAAACAAAACAAGGTGATGGGAAAGGCAGAAATGTTACACCAGAGCAATTTAAAGAAAAAATCGAATTAGCGGATGTGAAGATTGTTGCAATCACAAATCACAATCTGTTTGATTATGAACAATATATGGAATTACAAGGAGTTGTTACAGGTATTTGTCAAGTTTGGCCAGGAGTTGAAATTGATATTGATGGCGAGAGCAAGTATCATTTAATTGTTGTATCTAAGCCAGATGAAGCTATGACTTTTTATGATTGTTGTGAAAAATTATTTTCGGGTACAACTCCAGACACTTGTTTATTAGAATTAAAAAATGTATGTAGTACATTTGAAAATATTGATGTAATATATATCCCGCATTTTCATGATAAAAAACCAGCAATATCAGAAGCGGATAAAGAAGAACTATACAGTTTGGTGAAAGACCCTGCGAGAGTTTTTATTGAGCCTAGAAATCATCGTACATTAGGTGTACTTGCCAATAAAGAAATGAGTGTAATGATTGGAAGTGATGTACAGGATTGGACCGAATATGAAACTAGTACATTTGCAGAATTAAGATTACCAGTGGGTAGTTTTTCGGAATTTCTACTTCTTGCAAAGCGTGATAGAACTGTTGTCGAAACATTATTAAGTAAGAAAAATCCTGTAACTGTAATTGGAAAACCACATCCAACTGTAGAATTGACGTTTCGGATTTATCCGGATGTAAATATTATTTTTGGGCAAAAAGGAACTGGTAAAACAGAAATACTAAAATCTATGTATGCAGAAATGCTGAGTTCTGGGAAAAACTGCAAGAAATATATTGCTTCAGATAGAAGTGAAGATTTTTCTTGCTTATTAAACATACAAGATATGGAAGAACCGATGGAGAAAATGGGTATAGATTCTTGTGAGGATGAATTTAACGCAATAGGACAGTGGAATGATAAGAATCCTACACTTTTTTTACAGTATATCGATTGGCATCAAACGAGAGGGAATAGTAATAATAAAAATCGAATGAAAATAACAGAGGCTGTTCATGATTTTTATAGGAAACCAGATAGTTTTGATATCCATGAAGAAGATACAAAAAGCTTTATTCAGGCATCAACTCAACTTGATAAAATAGAGTGGAACGAATATTTGTCTGAAGAACAAATACTGCTTTTAGAAGAGTTGCTTATTAGTTTACATAGTTCAATTATCGAAAAGCGTAAAGAAGATTTGATTGACAAATACTCGTCAGAATTGACGAATTGGACTATTGATAAGATAAAAACTCTTGCAGATAGGATTTCGGATACGGTTTCTAGACCGTCAACAGCAGGATTAAAAGAGTTTACTTTAAATAGGATTGAATTATTTAGAAGTGTCAGTAGAATACTAGACGGCATTAATTCACCTGAATATAATGAGCGTATTCGTTTAGGGTCGTTAGAAGGGAAAGGAGATATTTTTATTAATTGCAAGTATCGAATGTTGTGTCCTGATGAGAGAAGAAAAAATTATCCGGGCTATAGCATAAATGCTCTCAGGGAAGTTGTCAGGTTGTTGGAATTTATAAAGCAGCATGTTTTTAATCTTGATATCGCGACATATGTTGATAATCTGGTTACATTATGTGAAGAAAATAACATATCTTCTTTAAAACCTTTTATAGGTAGGTCTAAGCAGATTATTACTTCGGATGGTGTTAAGTATTCGCCTTCTAATGGTGAAAAAGGAATACTTTTACTAGAACAAGTTTTGCATGAAGATGCAGACGCATATTTTTTAGATGAACCTGAACTAGGAATGGGTAACTCTTATATAGATACTGATATTAGACCTTTAATATGTAATTTAGCAAAGCAGAGAAAATTTGTTGTTGTGGCAACACACAATGCAAATATTGCAGTGCGAACACTTCCATATATGTCTATTTATCGCACTCATGAAAATGGTGAATATAAAACTTATAGTGGGAATCCGTTTGATGATCAATTGGTCTGTAGTGATAATCCAGAGGATGTAAAAAGTTGGACTGAGGAGAGTATACATTCTTTAGAGGGTGGCTATGATGCATTTTATGAAAGAAGGGATATTTATGAATCAAGAAATAATTAAATCAACATTGCTAGAGCAAGATGAGGCAGATATTTTACGTTTTGAAATTGAAGAAGAGCACTTAGATGTCAATCTGAATAGTTCAGAGTGTCAGAATGCTTTAAAAAAGTTGTTTACACAAATTTTAAAAGAGGCAATTTACAGTAGCGTAAAGATAAAATTGGAGATCCAGGAAGGATATTCCCGAGGAATGTATGTTGAGGTTTGCGAAGAGTATATTAAAGATTTGAATCGTGAATTAAAAGAAGTTACTGAAATAATTGAAAAAGAAATTTCTGAATAAGGTTATAGATGTGGTGGCGTTTTAGTGCCAATTTCAGAAAACGCAGTTCTTAAAGATATGTGGAATAAGTATTAGAAGAAGTTTACTTATCATTATCTAAAGGGAGATTAATGCTGGCTGATATACGTAAATAGTGATACTGTACAAAAAAGAAGTATGTTAAAAGTAGATAAAGGAAGATTAGGATTACAAACGAGAGAATGGATAGAGAGATTATTTTAAGGCACATACAAGGTGCAAAGGAAAATGCTTGTGTGGATTTTAAGAGAGAATTTTATGCATCTCTGAAACATTCAGATATTGCAAAAGATGTAGCAGCTTTTGCAAATCTTGTAAATAAAGAAGACAAATATATTATTTTTGGTGTGGATGATGAAACACGTGAGATTGTCGGGATGGACTCTGATACGTTTGCGAAGCAAGATGATATAGATTCATATTTAGAGGATAAAATAGAACCATTTCCGATGGTGAATTCAGGACTGATCAAAACAGACGATGGTAAAGTTATTGGTTATATTATGGTTTCTTCAAAGAATTCTAATCCACCATATGTTATAAAAGAAACATGTGGAAAAGGGCATAGAATCGAAAAAGGAGACATTTTTATACGAAAGGGTTCCTGTAATAAGAAGGCATCACGTGCAGATATTGATGAGATGTATATGAAAAATGGAGAAATGAAGATTAGGATACATGATGAGATTACAGTAGTAGAACCAATTCATTCAAAGGATGATATTGGTGAACCAGCTACTTATGGTCACATAGATATTGAAATATTTAATGATTCAACTCGGCCGTTATTGATATGTGGAGGGAAAATCACGATCCAAAGCAGAAAATGTTTGGTTGAACGTTCCGTTTGGTCAAGTATACCTATCAAAAACATATATGATAGACCGATAGAAATTCCCGCTCACACAAGAAAAATATATACATTGTTATATGATTTTTATAGTCAAGACTGTGTGGATATGGAATTTGACGTGAATGGGCATATAGATGGTTTAGTTGATGTTAGAGTTAGATTGGTGGATACAGATAGTAATATATACGAGAGTGATGAGAGCAAGTTGTTGATGAAAGTAAAAGGAGATATATTACATAAAGTCAGACTTAAAGCTTCCTACAAAAAGAAAAAGCCTCTCTTACTTAGGAATGGGATAAGTCTATGGTTTAAAAGATAACGCATGTCATTACAGTATAAAGTGAGAAGAGTATTATTGGGGATATAATAATAGTAGGTTGAGGATAAGCTGAAATGAACAAGGGATAAGAACATCGCCGGGCAACGCATTGACAATGCACTACACTTGATGTAGAATGTCTACAGGAGGTAGTAAGATGAGAAAAACAACTTCTATAAGCATTCGTGTGAGCGAAGAAGAGCTTGAAATTTTTAAACGTGCAGCTGAAGAAGAGGCGTATGCTTCATACAGCGAATTTGTAAGAAGGACTGCTTTGAAGGAAGCGTCCAGGGTTTTAAAAGAAAAACAGGAACAAAAAGGGGGAAAAACCAATGAATAACAGTTTGTTGGAGAGAATGAGAGCGGAGCATTATAGTCTGGTTAGTATAGACCTCTTTTCGGGTCCCGGTGGATTATGTACTGGTTTTAAGTGGGCAGGAATTTTGCCTTTAATCGCTGTTGAATGGACTGATACTACGGTAGAAACATATTCGAAAAGTCATAATGCAGAGGTACTTCATTTGTCGAAGTATTCAGATGAAGATGGTATTCATAAGGATTATTTGGATGAGTTCATGCATGAAAGCACACAGACTTTAGTGATTCATGGTGATATTAACTTGGTTGCAAATGGTATGATAAAGGATCTTCTCAAAGCCAGATATGGGATAGATTCTGAAAATGAAACTGTTGATGTTGTGGCCGGTGGAGCGCCATGTGAAAGTTTCAGTATGGCAGGAACAAGAACTCTTGGTGACAAAAGAGATGATTTGTTTAGTAATATTGTGCGTATTTCAAGAGCTGTTAGAACAAAGGCTGTTCTGTTTGAAAACGTAAAGGGAATGTTTTCAAAGAAGAATAACGCAGGAGTAAAAGGGGGAATGTTTCAATATATTTGCGACACTTTTGAGGATAATAGCGTACAGCCTCATTATTGTTTGGCATCAAGAAAACAGGATACTATTTTACTGAAAGCATGCGATTATGGTGTGCCACAAGCAAGAGAAAGATTGTTTTTGGTTGGTATTCGAAGCGATTTGAAAGATGTTGTGTTTAAGTATCCTAAAAAGACACATGGACCTGGATGCGAGAATCCTTATGTGACCGCGCAAGACGCTATATCAGACCTTCCTATCATTGATATGGGAGAGGGTGGTGATATTGTTCCGTATAAGTATCCCCAAAAGTTTAAGAGTAAGAATCAACAAATTTATGTTGAAATAATGAGAGGAAATTATGAAGGGGATGGAGTTTGTTCACATGTTCCTGAGCATTTACTTGAGCAGGGGTTGTTTAGTGACAACATTGTGACTTCGCATAAAGGACCGGGACATATAAAAAGAAAACAGCAACTTTTGGAACTTATTCCAAAAGAAGGTAGCATGAAAGAAACTTTTGCTAAATTGAGTGAGAGTGGAGAGATTGATCAATATAGAGATTTATTTCCAAATGTTATTTATGGTAGCAGAAACCGAAGATTGATATGGGAGGAACCTAGTTTTACGGTTACTTCACATTGTTTGGATGAAATATTACATCCTGAGTTAAATCGAGCAATTACTCCAAGAGAGGCAGCAAGATTACAAAGTTTCCCTGATTGGTATCAGTTTGCTGGGCCATATGTTCAATTCCATGGAGATAAAGAACAAGATAAGTATGAGCAAATCGGAGATGCTATTCCTCCATTGCTCGCAAATGCTATTGCACGAGAGCTTGTAAAGGCTATAAAGGAGCATTGACTATGAGTGACAATACTGAAAAATCAAATCGAGGAATAAGTGGCCAGGAGAACTTGAAAGAACTAATAGAGTCCCTTTTTGATAAAGATTATATCGTATCTTATGTAGAAGATTATAGAGACGGATATAAGGGGTTTGATGAGAAACAATTTTTCTTTCAGTATAGAATAGAATTCGCTAATCATGAATGCTGGTTATTGCACTCGACTACTTCTATTAGAAGCGATAGAATGAACATTCAACAGTGGAATGCAGAACATTTAAAAAGACTTAATGGATATATTAAAAAAGCTTTTGTTGTATATCCGAATGGTCTTCCAGAGAAAGAGGCAAAGATTGCAAAGAGTTATCAGCGTAAACTGGCTGATGCCAGAGCTTATTCAGCAGTAGACGGAGTTTTTTGCCAAAGTGAAATGTATGCTCGTGTAGAGAAGTATGCTTTAGAGCTTATGGGAAGCAAGGGAAAAGCTTTGGCTTCAAGAGGTGTGAACTTTGAAAAGTGGATAGTGGAAATTCTGAACAATCAAGATAATTATTCCAAATGGAAGAATGAGAATGATATCCAGACTGGCTATATGTATGATGTATATCGTGGTTTTATGGAGAGTATGGAGTTAAAACGGAGTCAAGTGGTAGGTATAGTTGCAACAAATGACATCCCTAAATTGCCGACAGGTGGACAACCCAAAACGGATATCTTGGTTACAGTGGATACCTATGAAGGAGAGTTTGTTTTCACGTATAGTTGCAAGAAGACCAGTAAAGATTGGGTTAGTGCTCATGAATATTCGGCAGAACAATTTATTGATACATTGCAAATAATGGAAGAAGAATTGGCTAGTGCTATCATTGAATTTCAACAATGCGGAAGTATAGAGCGCATGCAAAAATCATCAGTGGAAGCTATGGAATATCGAATGATTGCGTATAATGATCAGTTGAATAAATGGGTATTGGGAGGAAATGGAGGAAGCGGCAATCCAAGTACTCAATGGGCACAGTACCTAGTAACATATAATGACAACACATCAGAAATTACAATTAGTTCAATAGATGAATATTTAGAGACAGTTAGGAAACGAGGATATAGTGGAAATTTTGGGACTATGTTTAAGTGGACATATCCATCAGGCGGATTAGGAAAGAAAATCCAGTTAAAAATGAGGATTGAGTAGTAGCACAAGGAGAGGATTACAAATGACAGAAATATATGAAAGCACAACGATGAATGTGACGCCTATGGCAAACATTCTTGTTGTCATTACAGATAACCCAATGAAGCCGTTACAATCGATTTACGAATTGATTGATAATAGTATTGATTCTTTTTCACGTTCTAAATTAATGGGAATTGATATAACGAATCCGCTTATCGATATAAAAATTCCTTCATTGGCAGAAATTAGAGCTGATAGGGGAGTTTTGTCGGTGCGCGATAACGCAGTCGGTCTTTCTATTGAGGAAACACAGAGGGCAGTTACTGCAGGCTATTCTTCCAAAAATAAGTTTGATACTTTGGGTTTGTTTGGAATGGGGTTTAATATCGCTACAGGTAAGCTGGGAGTGGAGACTCATTTTAGAACAACTAAAGCAACGGATGATTTTCTTATTGATGTAAAAATTAACTTAAAGGAAATGACCAGAAACAATAGTTACGATATTCCGTGCAAAAAAATGGAAAAACCAGAGGGGTTTGTTACTGGTACTATTGTTGAAGTGTCACAATGGTGGGAAAAAGGTAATCCTAAAAGAACACATATTGAAAAACTTGCATCGATGCCAGACAAAGCGGTCTGTGAAGCGATTGGAAGAGTATATGCTACAGTATTACGAGAAGGTAAGATCAAAATCTATGTCAATGGTGTTCGTTGTACCGCATATGAACCATGTGTGTGGTCAGCAGAGCGTTATGTAGAGACTAAAAAGTATGGGAGTATATATGCAAAATATACAATTAATAATGTTTTGCATATGGAAAGACGTTGTGTGAATTGTGGTGCTCTTTTGACAGAAAACGAAATAAACTGTCCTGAATGTGGAAGCGCATCAGTTAGGACGCTTGAAGAACGATTATATGGGTGGATAGGTATTCAACGATACTTGGACCGTCAAGAATTTGGTATTGATTTGATACGAAATGGAAGAGCTATATGTATTGGTGAAAAAGAGGCGTTCTTTACCTGGGAGGATGAAGCTGGAAGAAAAACAACAGAATACCCTCAAGAGAATGAAGGGCGTGGCCGCATTATTGGTGAATTACATATGGATTATATGCCGGTCGATTATACAAAAAGTGATTTTGTAAGAACTACGGCAGAATGGTCTAGGGCTATTCAGTTTATCAGAGGAAATGCTTCTTTGTTGCCAGGGAAACAAGGTGAAATTCCAAATGATTCAATTATGTTTAAGCTTTATCAGGGATATCATCAAATGAGTGTTCCTGGACGGAAAAGTTTATATATTGGTCAATGGTCTGAAACACAGAACAGACCAGTAACTTTTGATAAAGCCACTATGGAAGAGTATATACGCGGTTTCAGAGAAAAGAGGCCAGGTTATTATGATGAAAAAGATTGGTGGGCTCTTGTTGAAAAGGCAGATGAAAAACCTTTGGATAATTTGGAGATTTGTCCGGAGTGCGGAACACAGGTTTTTAATGAAGCTGAACTTTGTGATACGTGTGGGTATATTTTAAAAGGGAAAATATGCATAAATCCTGATTGTGGTCAAAGAATTCAAATGAGTCAAGTGATTTGTGAACATTGTGGGACGAATCAGGAGTTAGATATTGAAAAAGAATGGCGTTGTGAGATCTGTGGTGCCAAAAACTCACCTTTATTGGATTATTGTTCCAAGTGCGGGGAGAAGAGAGGAGCTAAGCTTCATCTATCTGAGGAGTACCTGGATGGTATTTCGGATGAGGATATAAGATTGTCTATTGATAATTGCTCTGTGCAACTTGCAGACGGCAAATATACCGAGAACTATAAGGCGAGTGTATTTATAACATCAAGTCGTATTACACCAAATAGAGCAAAGGACAACTTACCCTACTTTACAATTAATCGTATTGGAGAAAAAAAGATTTATATTGATTTAAAACATCCTTTGTTTTCGGCTTATGGAATTAGTCCGGAATATATTGTTGCTTATGAAATGGCTATTGCTATTTACGAAAACTATCCGAGCTTGTCTGTATCTTATAAAGAGCATGCAGTTTCTTCTCTGGTATGGAAAATATTAGAAACTTTTTACTCGGAGCAATTGCAGAATGATGAAGTGGCAATAAAGGATAGCATTAGGAAATTGATTCGAAAGATGTATGAGCGAATTAGTAACTATATATCAGAAGATATACAGCAAAATCTTCCAAATGAAATTGTACAGAATATTGTTACAAATTTATTGAATGATAATCGTGGTGAAATGATAAGCAAGATTTTTACAGATGGGAGTTGTATGGTATATCTTGACGAAAGATATGTTGCAGAGTTCTTTTTTGCTAAACCGGAATTATTTTTCGATGGTATAATATTCAAAGACAGATATGAACAAATTGAAGGTGTAACTGTAGACTTGAAATATGATATGCAGAAACGTCTTGTGCGTAAGTATGGAAACTATATGGATTCTTTAGTTGACTTTTTAGAAGCAAAAACATTGATTTCCGAAGAACTAGAGCGTGCAAAGTTAAGTTTTGATATTATTCAGAAGAAGGTTGTTGATGATGTTCGTTGATTATGAAGAAGTTAGTGTAAGTTCATGGCAGGCATTTGAAAGACTTGTGACGAGAGTGTTACTTGTTGCGGGATATAAGGATGCGCGAATAGTAGGGCAGTCGGGGGATAGAGGTGCAGATATAATTGCACATAATTATGGTAAGCGATGGCTGATTCAGGTTAAATGCTGGGGAGCCAAAGTAGGTAATAAGGTGATAGAACGTACTATTGAGGCTGCAGCTACATATGGTGCTCAAGTGATGGTCATTGTGTCCCTGAATGGTTTTGAAGAGTCGGCTAAGGCACAGCAAATAAAGATGAAAGCTAGAGGTATCAATTTACAGTTATGGGATGTTCCTCAGCTTAAAATTATAGCATCAAAAGCAAAACGTGAATATCCTAACGCATATGAACCTAGAAGCTACCAAGAAGAAGCAATTAAAGAAATTGCTTATGCTTTTTTTAGCGGGAAGAAGCAGGCGATGATTGTTTTAGCGACTGGTCTAGGGAAGACATTTGTTGCTGGAGAGGCTTCTAGACGTATAATGGCTAATTCAAGAAAAAGATTTCTAGTATTGGCTCATACAAATGAACTTGTATATCAGTTAGAACGAGAATTTTGGAAATTCATGTCTGTGAATGAAAGAACAATAGTATGGAATGGGAAAGAAAAACCTAGCGAACGTCAGCTGGAAACATATGAGTATGTTTTTGCTTGTATTGATTCGGTATATAACTATATTGATAATGGTAAAGTATTACCTGAATTTGATATTGTTATCTGTGATGAATGCCATCATTGTGGAATGAAAATGTACACCTCTTTATTTGAACATATGGAATGTGGTAGTATGCTTGGTCCTTTTTTGTTGGGTATGACAGCCACACCGTGGAGAAGTGATGAGGTGGAAGTGGAACAGTTCTTTGGAAAACCACTAACCACAATAGATATGGTTTATGGTATGAAACATGGTTATCTCGCCAATGTAGATTACCGTATTTATACTGATAATATAGATTGGGATGGTTTAAAGCGATTAAGTGGTGATAAATTCTCGCCTAAACAGATTAACAGAACATTGTTTATAAATCAATGGGATGACTCTGTTGTGGAGGAACTTCAGAGAACTTGGAAAGACCAGTATAATCCTAGAGCTATTGTTTTTTGTGGTACGATTGAACATGCAGATACTATGAAACGAAAACTTAACCAACTTGGTTTTTGTAATGCAGCAGCATTGTATTCTGGCAATGATAAAGGCTTTGCAATGACGCAGTTTGAACGCAACAAAGTATTAAGTGATTTTTCTGACGGTAAAATAAATGTATTATGTGTGGTTGATGTTTTTAATGAAGGTATTGATGTGCCTGATGTAAATATAATTGTTTTTCAGCGCGTAACACATTCTAGGAGAATTTTTATTCAGCAATTGGGCAGAGGATTGCGTTTGGCGGATGATAAAGAAAAAGTCATTGTTTTGGATTTTGTATCTGATATTCGTCGTTTCGCAGCTGGAATTGAATTAAAGGATGAACTAGGTACTCCACTTAATGAGACTGTGAGGATTAATTTGCCTTGCAGCAATAAGGTGTCTTTCAGAAAGGTTTCAGGAGAAGATGAGGGCACGGAAAGCTTTTTACGTGAATGGCTAGAAGATATAGCACGAATAGAATCACTTGGTGAGAATGATGTTGCTTTAAGATTTCCACCGATACAGATTTATTCCGGAAGATAAATACAGGAGGGAATGTTGATGCAAAATGATGATCAGAGTCGGAAACAAAATGCTGGTGTTACACTAAGAAAAACAATTGAAACTATTTTGCGGTTGTTACGAGATGCTAAGGTTATTAAAGGCTTCGATGGGGAAAATACTTCTGTTATGAATAGTCCTCATTTTGGTTATGAAGGGAAAGACCAACGGCAATTTCGATGTGATTACACATATACACTTGAGAATGGCACTAAAATAATGATACATACCGAAACTTCTTATGATAATGGAAGATTTAAGGCAAAAGAATGGGATTCTTTTCACATAAAGAAAAATGAAAAAGAAATAAAGAAATCGTATGTGCTGTATCCTGATAATTTGGATGAACAAAATAGTCACAATTTTTCTGTCATAAAGCGTAAATTGAGAAATAAAGAAGTGGCAACGAGTATTGATGGTATATATAACCAAACAGAATTTTTACATCTAATTGAAGACGAAGTTCTTGGAATTGAGCTAAATGGTTCTAAAGCGGCGAAAAAAGGAATAATATTTGAACTTATTCTTGTATGCGTATTAACTTTACCACAAAATTTTCAGTTGTGGAAAAATTCAGATTCAAGCGTTGTTGGTTGGAAATATGACTTGTTCAAGGATATTATGGATTATTTAAAAATAAATCCTGCGGATGTTGTTAGTGTATCAGCAACAAGAAATATTCCTAGCTTGCCTGACTATATCTACTCTGATGGGACTATTAAGCAGGGAGGTAAACCCAAAACGGATGTTATTCTTTTGGTTACATTTGCGGATGGTAAGGAGAAGCAGTACACATTTAGCTGTAAAAATACAAGTAAGAATACAGTACATGCAAATCAATTTTCGGCCAGATATGCTGTTGACTTATTAGATTTAAAACCTGCAGATGAATTTGAAAAATTGCTGGAACAATATCGTATAGATGGTGGTCCGAATAATTTTAGAAAGAAACATTTGCGCGAATACGAAAGACTCGAGCAGCTATTTGTTCCATATGTAGATGAATTTGAAAGATGGTGTTTATGTGGCGATGCTAGAGATGGTGCTACAAGAGAGCAAATCGCAGATTACATTGTAACATGTCATACAAATAAAAATGGTTCTGAATTATATAGCATAATTGATATTGACACATATATAAAAAACATGAGGATAAAATTAAAAAAGAAAACATTCGGAACAATTTTTTCTTGGACAGTTACTAAAAAGGATAGGGATGGAAAAAATGATATACGTGTGAAAGCGAAAGTGTGATTTGTACATGGAATTGCGCATGGTGAATAGGTGTGTATTACTAATGGATGTGCCTTTGGGATAGAGGTCGTACTCATTGTGTGGAGACGAGGTAATACTATATGTTATAGAAGATAACTATAGAATGGAGGTGTGTGATGCATCTCCATTTTGTTATGTAAGTAAAGTGGTGAAACATCTTGAATTTTCCTTGTTTTAGAGCATATATAGAAATACCAAACGAGGAGGATATGTCTATGGAACTAAAATTAAATGAAAAGTACATGCTTACTATTAAAGAAGTGGCTGTATATTACGGAATCGGCATGAAGTTTCTGCAAAGATGTGCGGAAAACGGAGAAAGTAAGTTTTCGGTCGTCTGTGAAATATTTTTAATAAAGTTACAACAAGAAGATGTGAAAAGTTTCAGTTCCATTCACAATATGCGAGGGATGTTACGATCGGCCCTTCAGATGGTAGTGGATGATGACATTTTAGTTAAGAATCCATTTGCATTTCAACTGGCAGGCGTGGTGGTAAATGACAGTGTTACCAGAGAGGCAGTCAGCCGAGAACAGATGCGAAAGTTCCTGAAGTTTGTTCACGATGATGTGGTGTACTGTAAATATTATGAAGTGGTGTATATTCTGTTTCATACAGGAATGCGTATTTCAGAGTTCTGCGGATTGACTCTTAAAGATATCGACCTTAAGAACAGAACTGTGAATATTGACCATCAGTTGCAGAGAACGGTTGATATGCGATACATCATTGAAACCACAAAGACCGAAGCCGGAAAGAGAAAGATCCCGATTACCGAGGAAGTGGCACAAATGTTCCAAGCCATTATCGAGGATAGAGAGCCGCCGAAGACAGAGAAGGTGATTGATGGATATACAGGGTTTCTATTCTACGACAACGATGGCAATCCACTTGTGGCAATGCATTGGCAGCATCGATTCAACAATATGGTGGGACGATATAACGATATCTATCGAGTGCAGATGCCGAATATCACGCCGCATGTTTGCAGACATACCTATTGCTCCAATATGGCGAAGTCTGGGATGAATCCGAAGACGCTGCAATACTTAATGGGGCATTCGGATATCAGTGTGACGATGAATGTTTATACGCATATTAGTTTTGACGATGCAGAGGAAGAGTTGAGAAGAATGGAGGAGTTTAGAAAGGCGCAGGCGGAGGTTGATAAGGGGAAAGAAACAAAGGCAGTTTCGCAGAAGATATTTAAGGTGGTGTAAGCATGTTTGTTTAAAATAGATTTGGATTTTGCAAATTAGAGATGCTCTAACTTATTTGGAACATCTCTTTTTCTTTGATTGTAAAGTTGTTGTTTGATATTGCTATTGTTAAGCAAATAGAATAAAATTACACTATGATGTTTTATGTTTTTAACACAATCATCAATAAGTTTTTTGATAAAAAAGTTGAAAATGATTTGTTAATTACCAATGATAAAGATTTAATGTGGGTGGAATATATGAATTACATAGGGAAAATAGTAAGTCACATAAAGTGGGGAAAAGGAACTATCGTTAATCAAAACGATGATAAAATTCATGTGCAATTTGTCAATTTAGATGAAGAAAAGGTTTTTAAAGTTCCTGATTGTTTCAAACAATTTCTTCATATATTAGATGACAAAATTCGTTTGTTATCAGTGTTGGAAAATCATGGTTTTGAAGGCTTTCATCATTATACAGATTTTAAAAACTTCTTGAAAATTTTTGAACATAAAAAGTTATATAGTCGTGCAGAGGCCGAAAGCAAGAAAGTTTTGATTAATGATGCTGCACAAAAGACAATCATTGATAAAACACCTCAATCTATTAAGGATAAAGTAAGATTTTACTATATGGAGAATACACCTACATTATGTAGGAATATGGGGATTCGTCATGTGGATGATTTTGCACAAGATGATTACGGTGCACATATGCCAATTCCAGTGTTACTATTATTTAAAAAGGAACTTCTTTTAGAAAAAGATGTGAATGTTTCAAGTGGAGGGTGTGGTAGTTTCTTGACAAAAATAACATCTAGTTTCGAAGAAGCACTTCTATATGATTGGGATGAAATATTTAGGCGAGAACCGATTAGAAATGTTACGGATGCTGAAAGAAAAGTTATAAGAAACAAGCGAAATGCAGAGTTTTTGTTTCCGAAGGCAGTTGGATTAGATTCTTTAAAAGCTGTAGTTTTTCGTTCTGAAGCTGATAAAAAGCATGCTGAATTCATTTTGGGTAAAAATAACCTGTTTAGAGTAGATCTGAATAAATTTATGACACAATACTATGAAAAAAGCGAACGCAATTTTTTGAAAGATTATCGAGTTGTTGAACATGGGGAAAATAAAGAAGTAGAATTAGAATTCTATAAATCACCTATGAACTATAACCACATAATAAAACAGTATTTTAGTGATGGTCATATTGAAGCAAAAACGATTGGTCATCTTTGTTCTGACAGTTACTTTATAAGATTTTCTTATAATGAAAGAGATGATTTTGACAGAGTCGAGTATTTGCTCAATAACGAAGTTAGTGCTATATGGAGATGAGATTATGATAACTTATTTTAATGGAACGGTATTTAACACACCGGCCAAGGCGTTGGTTAATACTGTTAATACAAAAGGGGTAATGGGAGCCGGAATTGCGTTAGAATTTTCGTTGCGTTATCCAAAGATGTTTAAAGAGTATAAAGAACGATGTGATAGAGCAGAGCTATCGGTAGGTAAAATAGATTACCACAAGGAAGATGGTATTGTAATTGTTAATTTTCCTACGAAACGACACTACAGACACGATTCCAAATTAGAATGGATAGAGGATGGATTGAAGCACTTTGTTTCTACGTATAAAGAGCAAGGGATTAGTTCGGTTGCGTTTCCTAGATTGGGATGTTCTAACGGTCATTTAGATTGGAAAGACGTTCAACTTTTGATGGAGAAGTATTTAAGCAATATCGATATTATGGTATATATTTGCTTAGATAATACTGATAATGCCGAAGGTAAGGAAAAAGAAATGGTTGACTTCTTTAATAAGACGACTGAAAACGATTTTGTGACAAAACTGAGAATGAAACCAGAGCAAGTGAAAGCGCTCGTGAAAAAACAGCCTATCAGTCGTTTTTGGGAACTTAGTAAGATATCTGAAATTAATAGTTCTGCTTACAAAAAGCTGTTTCGATATTTTTATAAGTTGGAGAGTGATGATGAGTATGAGCAGGTTACGCTATTTTAGATACGAATGATGTAAAAAGATGTCGCATTTTGGGAAAGAGTGTGATATGATATGGGCAGAGGTTATCAATGCAAGGTGAGTGAGGACACATAGGTGTCCTTGGTTTACCTTGCTTTTTTGTTTTAAAATACGGTAGGAGGGGAAGAAAGATGAAATGTTAAAGATATCAACCATAGTATTAAGAAGATGAAGTAGTATTATAAGAATAATTGTCATGGCGAAAGGATAGGTTTATGAAAAGATTAGAAGGAATTCATTTTTATATTAATATTAAAAACTTGAATGATGTAATTTTGGACGAGGAGAAAAAAGGGGATGTTGTTCACTCTATTCATGCATTAGATACATATTTTTCAAGTATAGAGGCATTTGGGAAGAAACATTTTCCAGACACTTTTGTTGTTGAAAAAATAACAGGATCTAGATTGCATATGTACGTGCTTGATGAAATTGGAGAGGCATTTAATGTTGTGGCAGAAGTAGTAGGTTTTGCAGGAGAATTGACAAGATACATTAATGAAAATATTTCGAAGTATAAAACATTAATGAATTTTGAAATTCAAGCGGGTGCCTGTTATGGTCATTTTTATAATTTTGAATTTAAGAGAGAGAACGCAGATGAAGAAACAACTATAGGGTACGCAGCTAATTATGCGGCGAAATTACAAGGATTGAGTAGTGTGGATTGTATTTCTATTTCATCTAATATATATGAATATATAGATTGCGAATATCGGAAGAGATTTGTACAAAGACAAAGCGCTAAGATTGGAAAATATGATCAGTATTGTTATTATGAAACAATTATTGCAAATTTAAAAACATCAATTAAAAGGGCAGACGAATTGGAACAATGCAAAAACTATGCAAATCAACTTAATTTATCAGATATGAACTTTAGAAATGCAATGAAACCGCTTACTTTTGATGAATTGTCAAAAAAAGAATGTAAAAAGGTAGAAGGAATTCCTTTGTTTGCTGATGTGCGAGGATTTACTAATCAATTTGATAAAGAGGATGCGAATCTTGAAGAAATGGCAGAAAAGACTCAAAATATTTTGGCATCGATGTATGAGGTGGTGGAAAAACAAGACGGAATTCATGTTCAATTTCAAGGTGATCGAGAATTTGCATTGTTTCATGATTACCCAGGGCATGAATGTTGTTTAGATGCCGTGGTGGCAGGACTTAAAATTATTGATACTGTAAAAGAGTATCAAGTAAGTGTTGGTGTCGGTCAATCCTTGGGAGAGATGTTTGCTGCGAAGATAGGAGCACGAGGGGAAAAAGATTATATCCTTGTGGGTTCTACAGTAATAGCTGCGGATTATTATGAAGATGAGATGGCAGAAAAAAATCAGTTGGTTATATCTAAAAATATATACAATTATCTACAGACAAGGAAACCAAGGTGGGCACAGATGTTCAAGCGTCTAGGAGAGTGTTATTGTACTACTTGGGGTTATAAGAGTTTGATAAACGAGGTTTCAAGAACACAGTTACAGAACAATAATCAACAGAAAAACTATAATGGCGCTTGGGGAGAATAGTCTTGAACGAAGAAAAATACAAAGAATATTATAAGAAAGTGAAAAAGGATATAGAAGAACTAAGAAGCATATACCCTTTTACGAAGGAGATTATAATCCCAACAATGAAACCGAGTCCTATTGAATTAATTGTGGTAGCAGCAAACAATGAATTAGTAGAAGAATGTATGGCTAAAGAGGAAGATTTTACGGGTGATTATTCTAGAAAATTAAGAATCTGCATACCGTTTGATTATCAGACAGCAGGATGCAATGTATATGGCGCAGAGTGGCTGGTAATTGATAAGATTCCTCTAAAGGATAGGCATTTTTATGAAAGAAAAAACTCATTGTATGAATTTTGTGTGGGTGTTCCACAATCATTTGGCAACCTAAGTAATGTTTTGCTAGAGAACGTACGAACAGCGGAACAAATGTTAGTTGCATATAGTGACTTTCAAAGAGGAATTACTGATAAAATTGAATTAATCGCATATTCACATGGAAAGAAGGGGAAAGATGAGTACAACAAAAATACAAGAAAATATACAACAAAATAAAGAACTAGCAGATTTTTTTGACAAACAATTAGATAGAACAAATTATTGGTTGTCTTTTGCAGAAGCAAAGAATGGTGCGCTACTTGCAATTAACGTTGCCATAATGGCAGTGCTTGCATCTGTTTTTGATAATGCCCCAGTAATCTGCACAATTGCATTAATTTTTTTCATTATATCGTGTGAGGCTTGTCTATTGTCGTTCTTTCCAAATGTAAAGAGCCGTCCTACAAATCAGAATTATAAAAAGAAAGAAGATATAAATCCTAATTTACTGTTTTTTGGTGATATTGCTAAAATGCTTTCGACTGAGAAATATATTGAATTGAGTCTAAGTATGTATTTCGCGGGAAAAGAAACTGTTCAGTACGATAAGGAAACATATGACCTGGCTAGCGAAGTTCTTATGAATAGTAGAATAGCAGTACAAAAATACAATGTATTTAAATGCGCTGCAAAAATTGATTTTGTTGCATTAATTGTGATGGTATTGTTTTTCGTAGTTGCATGAAATTTTGTTTTCCGGTTAATATATATATTGAGAAACATGAGTTATTAGAGCAGTAGGCAGGGGTGCTTCTGCTCTTTTTGCTGTAATGTAACTAAACGGAAAATGGCCTGTTGGGATAATTTTCTGTACAATATAAGGGGATTATAATACTATTATAGGGAAAAAGAGAAAATACAAAAAGTAAAGTAGGTGATTTACATATGAAAAATGCAGTGCCTAGAGTGTTGTATCATTATTGTTCGTTAGATACATTTAAAAATATAATGGATAATAAATCTATATGGCTTTCTGATATAAGAAGATCGAATGATTCGATGGAACTTAAATGGATAATGGGACAGTGTCAAGAATATATGTTAAAGGCATGGGTAGAGTATGCACGTACTGTGCAAAAAGAACGAGGCATGGACATTATAACTACTGAGCATTTTGACTTCTTTCAAAAACTATATAATCTGGCCGAGAAGTATGATGCGGAAGATGATACAAAGAATTGGGTTTTTTGTCTTTCACAGAAGAAAGATGACCTCGGACAATGGCGTGGATATGCAGATGATGGGCAAGGAATATCTATAGGCTTCAATTCAGCAACTTTGAAAAAAATTAACTACATTGGAGATAAAATTCGAAGTTCATCTGTAGATTTGAAATTTGAACAAGTTAGGTATTCAAAAAAAGAAATTGACCATCTGTTTTTTGATTTAGCTGGGCTTTCAAAAATAAATGTGAATATGAGTCCTGATGAAGTTATTGAATACATAAAACGTGCCTTGGGTTTTTCATATATGTTTGCACCATTTTACAAAAACGATAAGTTTAAGGACGAAAAAGAATGGAGAATAGTTTACTCTATGTATTTTGAGGATTTGGAAAAGGGACACAAACCAGGCGTTGCTAACGAGCAAAATGTATATTCTGATGTGTTTACATTAGAAAAATATGCATTTACTCAAAAAGGGATAACGTTGGTGTCCTATTTAGAAATGGGATTACCTCAAATTAAAAGAGCAATTCATAGTATTACTATTGGACCTAAGGCTTGTGTTTCGGCTATGGACATTCGTCTTTATCTTATGTCTATCGGTTTGTTGGAAAATATTGACGATACTAGTATAAAGATTGAACAGTCCAATATATCCTATAGATAAAAGGAATGGATTTGGTAATTCATTAGTAGTCACCTACCCAACTTTACTACCATTTTGACTACCAAGGGCTAGCAATAACCTGCTACATTGTGCTATAATCAGCCTAGTTGGCGACTAGACATCAATTCAAACAAAACTATGAAATGTCGTACAAACTACGGCATTTCTTTGCATTTTAAGGAGAACAAATATGATACTTAAGATACTTTTCATCTGCCACGGCAACATCTGCCGTTCGCCTATGGCAGAAATGGTTTTTAAAGACCTCGTTCGAAAACAACATATGGAATCCCAATTCTTCATTTATTCTGCAGCTACTAGCAGGGAAGAGATTGGTAACGGTGTTCATTATGGTACCCGTCGTAAGTTGCAGCAAGTGGGCATTCCATGCAGTGACCACCGTGCAGTGCAGGTGACGAAAACAGATTACGACAAATACGATTACCTAATTGTTATGGATAGTCACAACATTCGTAACCTGATGCGTATTATTGGAGAAGACCCGGACAACAAGGTGAGCATGTTATTGGATTTCACAGACCGTAAAGGGCAATCCATTGCAGACCCTTGGTATACAGGAAATTTTGATGTCACGTATCAAGATGTAGTAGAGGGCTGTGAAGGTCTGTTGACACACATAAAAGAACATAACATGTTTTAAAACAAAAGCACAACATGACGGAGAAGCAACAATATATGAACATTTTAAACATAGAACATGTAAGTAAAATTTTTGGTGAAAAGAAAATATTTGATGACGTTTCCTATGGAATTCATGAGGGCGACAAAATCGGTATTATTGGAATCAATGGTACTGGCAAGACAACGCTTTTAAAGATTATTGCAGGTGTGGAAGAAACGGATGAGGGACAAGTGATTAGGCAGAATGGCTTACGCATCACATACTTACCACAGAATCCTGAATTTCCGAAAGATGCTACGGTACTAGGATACGTTACCCAAGTGACACAGGATAAAGAGTATGAAGCTAGAAATATATTGAACAAACTAGGCATTACAGACCATGATGCACAGATTAGCACACTTTCCGGTGGTCAGAAGAAACGTGTTGCACTTGCAAAGGCGCTGGTAAATCCGGCAGACGTTCTTATACTGGACGAGCCAACGAACCATTTGGATAATGAAATGGTAACGTGGTTAGAGGAATATCTAATCAAATTCAAAGGTGTTATTATCATGGTTACCCATGACCGTTATTTCCTTGACCGTGTAACAAATAAGATTATGGAAATCAGCCATGGTAAACTGTATGGATACGAAGCTAACTATTCGAAATTTTTGGAAATGAAAGCTGCGCGAGAAGAAATGGAACTGGCATCCGAGCGAAAACGTCAAAGTATCCTTCGCATGGAGCTAGAGTGGGCAAAGCGAGGCTGCCGTGCCAGAACAACCAAACAGAAGGCGAGACTGGAACGATTAGAGGCATTAAAAAATGGAACAGCGCCGATTCGTGATGCAAATGTGGAACTAGACTCTATTGGTACCCGCATGGGAAAGAAAACCATTGAGTTTCACAATATCAGCAAAAGTTACGGGGAAAAGGTTCTAATTCGGGATTATAATTATATTGTATTAAAGAATCAACGGCTTGGCTTTATCGGGCCAAATGGTTGCGGGAAATCTACGCTTATGAAAATCATTACCGGAGTCATAGAACCGGATGAAGGGTCTATGGAAATCGGTGATACGGTTCGAATCGGATATTTTTCCCAGGAAGCCGAGGAAATGGATAACAATCAGCGGACAATTGACTACATCAAAGATGTTGCGGATTATGTGCCTACAAAGGAAGGGCGAATTACAGCATCGCAGATGTTGGAGCGTTTCTTGTTTGACGGAACTATGCAATACACGCCGGTAGGGAAATTGTCAGGTGGCGAAAAGCGAAGATTGTATCTGTGCAGAGTTCTCATGGAATCCCCGAATGTTTTGATTCTGGACGAGCCTACCAATGACTTGGATATTCCTACATTGACCATATTGGAAGATTACTTGGATTCTTTTCAGGGAATTGTTATTACAGTATCTCATGACAGATATTTTCTGGATCATCTGGTGGATCGCATTTTTGCCTTCGAGGGAAATGGCTATTTGCAGCAATATGAAGGCGGATATACGGATTATGTACAGGCGAGACAATATCTGGGGTCTGCAAGCACGCAGAAGGAGTCTGATAAAAAGAAAACAAATGCGAAGGATGATTGGAAACAGAATCGTCCAACTAAATTAAAATTCTCTTATAAAGAACAGAAAGAATACGAGACTATTGATGAGGAAATCGCTTCCTTAGAGGCAAAGATAGAAGCTTTGGATGCGGATATGATGGCAAATGCAACGAACTCAGCCAAACTTTCAGAATTGATTGCCGAGAAAGAAAAAGCAGAAGCATTGTTAGAAGAGAAAATGGAACGCTGGGTATATTTGAATGATTTGGCGGAACAAATTGCAGCACAATAAAAATCATAAAAAAGATTAGAAATATGGTTGACAAACAGAGTGCCAGTTGTTATTATGTTAAAAACAGAACGCACTCTGTTTTTTGCCAGAGTTTAGAAAGGGCGAAATGATTTATGAAAACACAAGTATTTTCACTGTTGGTAAAGAATAATACCGGATTACTTAGCCGTGTGGCAGGACTCTTTAGTCGACGCGGATATAATATTGACAGCATTACTTCCGGAACGACTATGAATAAGAGTCTTACGTTGATTACAGTAGTGGCTACCGGAGATACACAGGTCTTATCACAGATTGAGAAACAGTTGGCGAAGCTGGAGGATGTGGTAGACATCAAGATTTTAGAAGATGGCAAATCTGTATGCCGTGAACTCATCATGGTGAAGATTAAGGCAAACGCTGCACAGAGGGCAGAAGTTATTTCTGTGGCAGATATCTTTCGGGCAAAGATTGTTGACGTGGAGACAGAGTCTTTGATGTTAGAAATGACAGGTAATCGTTCCAAAGTGGAAGCTTTCTTGAATTTGTTATCAGGATATGAGATTTTAGAACTTGCACGTACCGGTCTTACCGGTTTATCCAGAGGGTCAGACAGCGTGTTTGACTTAGAAGCATAATTTTATTACATACGAAGCTAGAGGCTGGGAAGCCTTTAACTAATATATTTTTAAAGACAGTTATATATTTAGGAGGAGATAAAAATGGCAAATAAAATTTATTACCAAGAAGACTGTAATTTATCATTATTGGAAGGAAAGACAATCGCTGTTATCGGTTATGGTAGCCAAGGACATGCACATGCGTTGAACGCAAAAGAATCCGGATGCAATGTTGTTATCGGACTTTATGAAGGAAGCCGTTCATGGGACAAAGCAGTAAGACAAGGATTTGAGGTTTATACAGCAGCTGAAGCAGCTAAAATGGCTGACGTTATCATGATCTTAATCAATGACGAAAAGCAAGCACAATTATACAAAGAAGACATTGAACCGAACTTAGAAGAAGGAAATATGTTAATGTTTGCTCATGGTTTCAACATTCACTATGGATGTATCAAACCACCTGCATACGTTGACGTAACAATGGTTGCACCAAAAGGACCAGGACATACTGTAAGAAGTGAATATCAAGCAGGAAAAGGTGTTCCTTGTCTTGTGGCAGTAGAACAAGATGCTTCCGGTCAAGCATTAGACAAAGCATTGGCATATGCTGCAGCAATCGGTGGAGCAAGAGCCGGTGTTCTTGAAACAACATTCCGTACAGAGACAGAGACAGACCTTTTTGGTGAACAAGCAGTTCTTTGTGGTGGTGTTTGTGCATTGATGCAAGCAGGTTACGAAACATTAGTAGAAGCAGGATACGATCCAAGAAATGCTTACTTTGAATGTATCCATGAAATGAAATTAATCGTTGACTTGATTTACCAATCTGGTTTTGCAGGAATGAGATACTCTATCTCTAACACAGCGGAATATGGTGATTACATAACAGGACCAAAGGTTATCACAGCTGAAACAAAGAAAGCAATGAAGAAAATTCTTTCAGACATCCAAGATGGTTCTTTCGCAAAAGAATTCTTGCTTGATATGTCTGATGCCGGAAAACAAGTTCATTTCAACGCTATGAGAAAATTAGCTGCTGAACATCCATCAGAAATCGTTGGTGAAGAAATCCGTAAGCTTTACAGCTGGAACAACGAAGAAGATAAATTTATCAACAACTAATAAAAAAACATACAATTATATGAGACTGGAACAATATATAGTATTGTTTCAGTCTTTTTTTACACAACTTATTGATTTTTTTGGAAAATATTGATAGAATGTTCTTAATTATATTATACATAGGAGGGATTTAAAGATGGAAAAATTCTTTAAAATCAAAGAAAGAGGTTCTACAGTAAGAACTGAGATTTTTGCTGGTCTTACAACCTTTTTCGCAATGTGTTACATCGTAGTTGTTAACCCTACACAAGTTACAGGTTCTTCATTGGACGTGGCAATTGCAAATGGAACCGGCCAAATCTGGAATGCAGTATACATTGCATCTATTTTAGTAGCCATGATTGGTACTTTATTGATGGCGCTATACGCTAAAATGCCGTTTGCCCAAGCATGTGGTATGGGACTCAACTCATTTTTCTTTGTTTCTTTTGTTCTGTTTGCAGAAGACAAGGTAGCAGGATATCAATCAGGTCTTGTAATTATTCTTGTATCAGGAATTGTATTCTTGTTATTATCTGTCACAGGATTAAGAAAATATATTGCTACAGCTTTGCCTGACTGCTTGAAAAAAGCAATCCCGGCAGGTATCGGATTATTTATCGCATACATCGGTTTCCAAAACGTTGGAATTATCCAAGCTAACATGTATACAAAAACACAGTTGTTTGATTTCCACGGTGTGCTTGATAAAATCGGAACAGATGTTGTGAATGAAGCAGGAGAGGTAATTGGAGTATTCTCTGGATTTGATGCATGGAAAGCTATGGCACCGGTTGTTCTTACAATTATCGGTCTTGTATTAATTGCTGTTTTGGCTAAGAAGAACGTAAAAGGTAATGTTATCATCAGTATTCTTGTTGTTACAGTTCTTTACTATGTAACTACACTTCAGATGCCTTCATTTGACCTTGGTAATATCGGACAGTCTTTCAAAGATTTTGGAACAGTTGGTATAACAGGTGTTTTCAAATCAGCATCTTGGTCAAATGCATTTGCTGATGTTTTCAAAGCTATTGTTCTTATTATTACATTCTGTCTTGTAGATATGTTTGATACAATCGGAACATTATATGGAACAGCAGCACAAGCAGATATGCTTGATGAAAATGGTGACCCTATTAATGTAAATGAAGCGATGATGTGTGATTCTATCGGTACAGTTGCAGGTGCGATTCTTGGTACTTCAACATGTACAACATTCGTTGAATCAGCAGCAGGTGTTGGTGCAGGCGGAAGAACAGGTCTTACAAGTGTTGTAACAGCAATCTGTTTTGCACTTTGCTTATTCTTAAGCCCAATTGCTTCTTTAATTCCTGGATGTGCTACAGCACCGGCATTAATCTACGTTGGTGTATTGATGATGAAGAACTTTGCTAAAGTTGATATGGATGATGTTACTTCAGCAGTTCCAGCATTTATGGCGCTTGTTATTATGGTATTATCATACTCAATCTCTAACGGTATTGGTGTTGGAGCAATCACATATGTATTGATCACATTATTAACAGGTAAATATAAAAAGAAAGATATTGTAATTACAATTATTGCATTATTGTTTGTTGCAAGATTCTTATTAATTACAATGTAAGAAAAACTGAATATGGAATATTTTAAAGACCATCTCAAAAACGAGGTGGTCTTTCTTTAACAATGCGAGCAATAAAAAAAGACAACCCATGACGGTAGGTTGTCTTTTTCTAATTCATATTATATGTTCAAAATTAAGCAATTCCGTTAACAGCTTTTGTTAAACGAGAAACTTTTCTTGCACATGTGTTTTTGTGATAAACACCTTTGCTACCAGCTTTGTTGATTTCAGCGATAGCAGCTTTTAAAGCCTCAGCAGCAACTGCTTTATCGTTAGCAGCAACAGCGGCGTCAACTTTTTTCATAGCTGTTTTAACTCTTGATTTGATTGCTTTATTTCTAGCAGCCTTTGTTTCGTTAACTAAAATTCTTTTCTTTGCTGATTTAATGTTAGCCAATGTGAACACCTCCATTAGTATGATATTGTTTCCATATTTCGTGTTCGATAGACCCGGACACGGAACGTTCTACCGATACATACTGGTATATTTTAAGATAATAAAACTTAAATGTCAATACATATTTCCATTTTTTTTGCTAAAAATAGAGATTAATGGAAGAAAGTTGCGGAGGGTGAAACTATGCTTGGAAGTTACAATATTCATACCGATTTGGCGTTAGAGGATAAGGAGCGGTACGAGTCCGATGATGTAGAGATTTCAGGAGTGAGTGTAGAGGAATTTTATGATGAAAAACATGAAATTCGTGTGACAGAGGTGAAAATCATAACAGAAAACGGAGCCAAAGCCATGCGAAAACCAATTGGAACCTATATCACGATGGAAATGGCAAATCTGGTTCAGGCAGAAGAGGAATACAACAAAGAGATTGCAAGAAAGTTGGCAAAGTATGTGGGGGATATTCTTCAAATGGAGAAAGAGGAATACACAGCATTGGTTGTAGGGCTTGGTAATCGAAATGTGACACCGGATGCTTTGGGACCTCACACAGTTGACTGCCTAAATGTAACAAGGCATATTGTGAAAGAATATGGAAAATATGCAATGGGAGAAGAGCCATGCCAAATGGTGAGCGCCATTGCACCGGGTGTCATGGCCCAAACCGGAATGGAGACTTATGAGATTATCAAAGGGATTGTAGAGACGGTTAGTCCGGATGTTGTGTTTGTCATTGATGCGTTGGCAGCTAGAAATACGAAACGCTTGAATCGGACGATTCAAATTGCAGATACGGGAATACATCCCGGTTCCGGTGTGGGAAATCATCGAAACGAGATTAGCAAGGAAACCTTAGGGATTCCGGTGGTGGCAATTGGGGTTCCTACAGTAGTTTCAGCCGACGTGATAGTTCGTGATACTATGGAGAATCTAATATCTGTACTGGAAGATGACGATAAATACGAGGTGATTCAGGACTTGATTGCACCTCATTTATATGGCATGTTTGTCACACCGAAAGATATTGATGAATCTATAGATCGGATAGGTGCAACCATTGCGGATGGCTTGAACTTATTATTTACGCAAAGTGTTTAGGTCTAACTGTTTGTTCAAAAGCATATTTTTGAATAGAAGACGAAAAGAGGAGTTAGACACTTGAAGTATAAGGTATTGATTATTATTTTAGGCGGCGTGCTTTTGTTAGGGAAAATCCATACGTTACGGGAATATGCGGAAAAAATATGTTATCCAACGCTTTATTATTCGGTTTATGGACAAACAGACTGTAAAGGGGATGACAAACTATTAAAAAGCATTTTGCCGCTTTATGACTATATGAGCGATAACACGCTACCTATAGCGGATGTGGAAGATTCTTTGACGTATGAAATGATTCTGGCACAACAGGAAAATGATGAATATACCATGAGTGAAGATTTAGAAACAGTCACACAGCAAACAAAACCAGAGCAGACCGCGCAAAACACGCAAACTACGGAGGTTTCTATCGATAAACTGCGTGACTTCAATTATTTGCTGAGTCACTATTATACAGTAGACAGTACCACGACAATTGGTCCGGACCAACTGAATGTGGATGATTTGCTTAAGAGGGACATGCAGATTGATAATACAAAGAAGGGTCCCAAAATCTTGATTTTCCATACTCATTCCCAGGAGGCCTTTGCTGATTCTAAATCTGGTGACAGTAATACAAGTATTGTCGGAATGGGAAGATATCTGTCGGAACTCTTAAATGCCAAAGGTATCGAGACGCTTCACCATAACGGTGTGTACGATTTGATTAATGGAAAGTTAGACAGAAGCAAAGCTTATCAAATGGCAGAGGCTGGAGTGAAGGAAATATTAAATCAAAATCCAAGTATTGAGGTTGTCATCGATTTGCATCGTGACGGGGTGCCGGAGACAACCCATTTGGTGACGGAGATTAATGGGAAGCAGACTGGAAAGATTATGTTTTTTAATGGCTTGAGCCGAACAAAAAAGAACGGCAATATCGAATATCTGAAAAACCCATATATACAGGATAATTTATCATTTTCTTTGCAAATGCAGCTGGCTGCAGAAAAACTTTATCCGGGTCTTACTAGGCGGATTTATCTGAAAGGATACCGTTATAGTCTGCATATGATGCCAAAATCCTTGCTTATTGAGGCGGGAGCACAGAATAATACGGTAGAAGAAATGAAAAATTCGATGGAATTACTTGCAAATATACTAGTAGAAGTGTTACTATAAAATGTATGAGAGTGTGCCCAAACACACAAGATGTTGTAAAAGAGAGGTTTTAGAACGAATGGCAAAGAAAAATACATATGATGCGGACAGTATTGCGGTACTGGAAGGTTTAGAGGCGGTACGTAAAAGACCGGGAATGTATATCGGAAGTGTATCCACAAAGGGGTTAAACCATCTGGTTTATGAAATCGTGGACAATGCAGTGGATGAACATTTGGCAGGCTACTGTGATTCCATTGAGGTTTATTTGGAAAAAGATGGTTCGGCTACGGTTATCGATAATGGACGTGGTGTTCCGGTAGGAATGCATGCAAAAGGAGTGCCGGCTGCACGTTTGGTTTATACTACCCTACATGCGGGTGGTAAATTTGACGACTCTTCTTATAAGACAAGTGGAGGTCTTCACGGTGTAGGTTCCTCTGTTGTAAATGCGCTTTCTACATATTTGGATGTGGAAATTTGTAGAGATGGTGCCATTCATCATGATAGATACCAGAGAGGTATACCAGTTGTTAAGTTGGAAAATGGCTTGCTTCCGATTCTTGGGAAGACGAAGAAAACCGGAACAAAGGTAAATTTCTTACCGGACCCAACTATATTTGAAAAGACGAAATTCAAATCAGAGGAAATCAAAAGCCGTCTCCATGAGACAGCATATTTGAATCCTGCACTTACCATTACTTTTGAAGATAGACGTGGTGCAGAGGTGGAACGTGAGATTTTCCATGAAGAAGATGGTATTCTTGGATTTATTCGCGATTTAAATCAGAAGAATGAGACCATTCATGAACCAATCTATTTCAAGGGACAAGCTGAAGGCATTGAGGTTGAGGCTGTTGTTCAGTATGTGAACGAATTCCATGAAAATGTGCTTGGTTTCTGTAACAATATTTATAATGCAGAAGGCGGTACCCATTTAACCGGTTTTAAGACAACCTTCACAACCGTAATGAACCAGTATGCAAGGGAATTAGGAATCCTAAAAGAAAAGGATGCAAACTTTACCGGTGCAGATATTCGTAATGGTATGACTGCCATTGTGTCTATTAAGCATCCGGACCCACGTTTTGAGGGACAGACGAAGACCAAATTGGACAACCCTGATGCGGCGAAGGCTACCAGTAAGGTTACTAATGACGAGATTATTCATTTCTTTGACCGTAACCTAGATACATTGAAGAAGGTACTTAGTTGTGCAGAAAGAGCGGCAAAGATTCGTAAAACAGAAGAAAAAGCGAAGACCAATCTTTTGTCAAAGCAAAAATATTCCTTTGACAGTAACGGTAAACTTGCAAACTGCGAAAGCCGCGATGCAAGCAAATGTGAAATCTTCATCGTGGAAGGGGATTCTGCGGGTGGTTCTGCAAAGACAGCCAGAGACCGTATGTATCAGGCGATTTTGCCAATCCGTGGTAAGATTTTGAACGTGGAAAAAGCAAGTATCGACAAGGTGCTTGCCAATGCGGAAATCAAAACTATGATTAATGCTTTTGGCTGTGGATTTTCCGAAGGCTATGGAAATGACTTCGATATCACAAAGCTTCGCTATGATAAGATTATCATTATGGCCGATGCCGACGTGGATGGTGCCCACATTTCCACATTATTGCTTACTTTGTTCTATCGCTTTATGCCGGAACTTATTTTTGAAGGCCATGTTTATATTGCCATGCCTCCACTATATAAAGCCATGCCAAAGAATGGTGACGAGGAATATTTATACGATGATAAGGAACTGGAAAAATACCGTCAACGTGTAAATGGTCCGTTTACCCTGCAAAGATACAAAGGTCTTGGTGAAATGGATGCGGACCAGCTTTGGGAAACAACACTCAATCCGGAAACACGTGTTATGAAGCGCGTGGAGATTGAGGATGCCAGAATGGCTTCTGCGGTAACAGAAATGCTCATGGGAACGGAAGTTCCGCCAGGAAGAGCATTTATCTACGAAAATGCACAAGAAGCAGAATTAGACGTATAGGAGGCGACGAAAGATGAAAGGACAAATGACTTTGCCAACAGAGCAGATAATAAGAACAGAATACTCTGATGTGATGAAGAAATCTTACATCGATTACGCAATGAGTGTTATTATTGCCAGAGCGCTTCCGGATGTGCGCGATGGTTTAAAGCCTGTTCAGAGAAGAACACTTTACGATATGCATGAGTTGGGAATTAAATATGACAAGCCATATCGTAAATGTGCCCGTATTGTCGGGGATACCATGGGTAAATATCACCCACACGGTGACAGTTCCATCTATGAGTCATTGGTAGTAATGGCTCAGGATTTCAAGAAAGGAATGATTCTTGTTGACGGACATGGTAACTTTGGTTCCATCGAAGGTGATGGTGCCGCTGCCATGCGTTACACAGAAGCGCGACTTGCGAAACTGACACAGGAAGTATTCTTGCAGGATTTAGATAAAAATGTAGTAGATTTCATGCCGAACTTTGACGAGACAGAGAAAGAGCCACAGGTTCTTCCTGTTCGTATTCCGAACCTTTTGGTGAATGGTGCGGAAGGTATTGCCGTAGGTATGGCAACTAGCATTCCAACTCATAACCTGGGTGAAGTGATCAATGCAGTTAGGGCTTACATGCTAAATAATGAGATTACCACAAAAGAGCTGATGCAGTTTGTGAAGGGACCGGATTTCCCAACAGGCGGTATCGTGGTAAATAAGGATGAACTTCTGGATATCTACGAAACCGGTATGGGTAAAATAAAGGTTCGTGGCAAAGTAGAAGTGGAAGATATGAAGGGCGGAAAGAAACGCCTTGTTATCACAGAGATTCCATACACCATGATTGGTGCCGGTATCGGCAAGTTCTTAAATGATGTTGCTGCACTTGTGGATGCAAAGAAAACAAGCGATATCGTGGATATTTCCAACCAATCTTCCAAAGAAGGTATCCGCATTGTTCTGGAATTAAAGAAGGATGCAGATGTAGAGAATTTGAAAAATATGCTCTACAAGAAGACGCGACTGGAAGATACCTTCGGTGTAAATATGCTTGCAGTAGCCGACGGTAAACCGGAAACATTAGGTTTAAAAGCAATTATTGAACACCATGTAGATTTCCAATTTGAGCTTGCAACCAGAAAATATAAAACCTTACTTGCAAAAGAATTAGACAAGAAAGAAATCCAAGAAGGTTTAATCAAAGCCTGCGATGTCATTGACTTGATTATTGAAATTCTTCGAGGAAGTAAGAGTGTTAAAGATGCCAAAGACTGTCTCGTAAATGGTGTAACGGAAAACATCAAATTTAAGTCTAACATTTCTAAGAAAATGGCATCTATGCTTCGTTTTACAGAGAGACAGGCAACCGCTATCTTAGAAATGCGTTTGTATAAATTGATTGGTTTGGAAATTGAAGCCCTTCAGGCTGAGCATGAGACGACACTGAAAAACATTGCGAAATACGAAGATATTTTGAATAACTACGATTCTATGGCAAACGTGATTATTGAAGATTTGGAATCTGTGAAGAAAGCATATGAAAGACCACGTCGCACAGCAATCGAAAATGCAGAAGAAGCAGTCTTTGAAGAAAAGAAGATTGAGGAGCAAGAAGTTATTCTTCTTATGGATCGTTTCGGTTATACAAGAACGGTGGATGTGCCGACCTATGAAAGAAACAAAGAGGCAGCGGATTTAGAAAGCAAGTATGTGGTTTCCTGCTTGAATACCGGAAGACTTTGTATGTTTACCAATACCGGTAAGATGCATCAGGTGAAGGTGTTAGATATCCCATTTGGTAAATTCCGTGATAAAGGAACGCCAATCGATAATATGAGTAATTTCAACAGCGCAGAGGAAGAAATAGTCTTTATTTGTGATGAAAATCAGTTCCGTATTGCGAAGCTTCTTTTTGCCACAAAGAATGGTATTGTTAAGAAGGTTGATGGTAGCGAATTCTTAGTAGCGAAACGTACCATAGCAGCAACTAAGTTGAATGACGGTGACGAACTCTTAAGCGTACAGATTATCAACGCAAAACAGAGCGTTGTTATCCAGACCCAAGGCGGATATTTCTTGCGTTTCCATGGCAGTGAGATTTCAGAAATGAAAAAGACTGCTGCGGGAGTGAAAGGTATCAAGCTTCAGAAGAAGGACTTGGTTGAAAATGTATATCTCTTTGAAGAAGGCAAAGAGTCAAAGGTTGTTTATAAAGATAAAGAACTGACCTTGAATCGATTGAAACAGTCCAGCAGAGGCGGAAGCGGCAATAAACAGAGAGGGTAGTAATGAGATTAAAAAATGTTCTAATAGTCGTAAATGATATTGAAAAATCCAAGAAATTTTACAAGGATTTGTTTGGTTTAGATGTCATTTTAGACCAAGATGGAAATGTAATTCTGACAGAGGGGCTTGTGCTCCAAGATGCAAAAATATGGAAAGATTTTATTGGAAAAGATATTGTAAAGCGAAACAATGCAACAGAACTCTATTTTGAAGAACGAGATATCGAAGCATTCGCAAAAAAGCTGGAAGCCTATGAGGAGCCAATCGAGTATGTGAATACGTTGATGGAGCATTCTTGGGGACAGAAGGTGATTCGGTTCTATGATTTGGATGGAAACTTAATAGAAGTAGGAACACCGATGTAAGGTGAAAAATGGTGTCATACCGATAAGGTATGGCACTTTCTTTATGTAATCTTAATGCCAGCAAATCCTTCTTTATACCGTTTTTAAATCTTCTTTTATATAATAGTTATATAAAAGAAGGAGCAATGTGATATGACAGAGCAGATACATAAAAAGAAGCATTTGACATCATTTCAATTTATCATATTAGGCTTTGCGGCGGTCATTTTTGTAGGCACCATATTACTGATGTTACCGGTATCATCAAAAAGTGGTCAGATTACCCCATTTAACGAAGCGCTTTTTACGTCTACATCAGCTGTATGTGTAACCGGATTAGTTGTGCAGGACACAGCAAGTTATTGGTCTGCCTTTGGCCAAGCAATTATTTTGGTCATGATTCAGATAGGAGGTATGGGTGTTATTACAGTCGCAGCATCTTTGGCGCTGATATCAGGTAGAAAAATTTCGTTAATGCAGAGAAGTACAATGCAGGAAGCAATTGCAGCACCAAAGATGGGGGGCATCGTACGACTTACGGGTTTTGTAATTAAAATCACATTTCTAGTAGAACTGTTAGGTGCAATTATCATGATGCCGGTGTTTCTAAAGGACTTCGGTTTGAAGGGAATCTGGATGGCAGTATTCCACTCCATATCCGCATTTTGTAACGCGGGCTTTGATGTCATGGGAACAGTAGAAAATCCATTTGTATCCCTTACTTCATACATAGGAAATCCTGTGATTAACATCACCATTGTATTATTAATTATCATTGGTGGTATAGGATTTCTCACTTGGGATGACATTCGTGCAAATAAGCACCATTTCAAACGTTATCGTATGCAGAGTAAGGTAATTTTGACAACAACAGGAATGCTAATCTTGATTCCAACGTTATATTTATATTTTGCTGAGTTCACAGACTTGCCTACAGGACAGCGCATTATGGCTTCGATATTTCAAGCAGTGACACCGAGAACAGCAGGATTTAATACTGCGGATTTGACATTATTTAGTGGGGCAGGACAGGCGATTTTAATCATGCTTATGCTTATTGGTGGTTCGCCGGGGTCTACAGCAGGTGGTATGAAAACAACCACAGTTGCAGTGCTTTTCGCAAATGCGATGGCAGTGTTCCGTAAGAAAGAAGATGCACATTTCTTTGGACGTAGGATCGAGTACGGTGTGGTGAAAAACGCATCCACTATTTTGATAATGTATTTGACATTATTTGTAAGCGGAGCATTGGTTATTAGTATTGTGGAAGGGATTCCAATGGGAACTTGTCTTTTTGAAACATCTTCTGCAATTGGCACGGTTGGATTAACACTTGGAATTACGTCAAAGTTAGGAATTATTTCAAGATTTGTTTTAATTATATTGATGTTTTTGGGGCGAGTAGGTGGATTGACAATAATTTATGCGGCAATTTCTGGAACAGGAAGGAATTTATCCAAGTTGCCACAGGAAAAAATAACAGTTGGCTAGGAGGAAAAAGATATGAAATCAATTTTATTAATTGGTCTTGGAAGATTTGGAAAACATATTGCTTTGAACTTAAATCAGTTAGGACACGAAGTGATGGCAGTTGACCATCGTGAAGAGCGAATTAATGAGATTTTACCATTTGTTACCAATGCGCAAATAGGTGATAGTACAAATATGGAATTTCTTGAGTCATTAGGAATACGTAATTTTGACGTTTGCATTGTGGCAATTGGAAATAATTTTCAAAGTTCGTTGGAAACAACATCTAATCTAAAAGAACTAGGTGCGAAACTGGTTGTATCAAGAGCAGCACGTGATGTACAGGCAAAGTTCTTATTAAGAAATGGAGCAGATGAGGTTGTATATCCGGAAAAGCAACTCGCAAAGTGGACGGCAATTCGATATGCATCAAATCATATTCGTGATTATGTTGAATTGGATGAATTGCATGCTATTTTTGAAGTGACGATTCCGAAAGCATGGCTAGGTATGACAATTGGACAGATAGACATTCGTAAAAAATATAATATTAACATTATGGCACTCAAAGAAAACGGGAAAATGAATGTGGCCATTACTCCAGACACAGTTTTAACAGAGAATAAGACAATGTTGGTTCTAGGAGAATATAGGGCACTACAGAAATGTTTTCATATATAAACGAACTGTATAACAATGACAAGGAGGTGGCATATGAGAGAAGTATTACTAGTGCTTGCAGTACTGCTTTTATTTGGGTACGTCTATATCCTGATGGGGAAATTGGACAGGTTTTTATCAGAAAATAGAAAGTCTATAGAAGAAAAAAGTGAAAAAACGGAGCCTTCTCGCATTATGCTTACCAATGACTTAAGTGATGAGGAGATTTTGAATGAGATACGACAATTTTGTGTTAAACATAAAAATGCAAGAATTGTTATTTTTGATGATATGGACGCAAGAGACGAAACATGATAAATTATTACTATAGGATAAATCATAAGGAGTATGATACGTGATAAGTGAAGCAAATCTTATAAAACAAAATGATACTGAACATGTACTGGTTTGTCTTTCTGCATCACCATCAAATGGAAGAATTGTCCAGACAGCGGCCAGGATGGCTAAAGCTTTTAATGCTAGTTTTACTGCACTTTATGTAGAGACAAGAAATACCGACAAAATGGATGAGGCAGATAGGAACAGATTGGATTATCATATGAAACTTGCAAAACAATTAGGTGCAGATATCAACACCATCTACGGTGATGATGTATCCTATCAAATCGCGGAGTATGCACGGATTTCGGGTGTGACGAAGATTGTAATTGGAAGAAGCAATATTAAAAAACGTCATATGTTTGGGAAACAGTCATTAACAGAAAAATTAACATTAATTACACCGCATATAGATATTCATATTATTCCGGATACTACATCAGAGTTAAAATATAAGACAAGAAGAGAAGTGTTTGTGAAACAATTTGTTCCGTCTGTAAAGGATATTATCGTTACATTCCTGATACTAGCGGTCGCAACAGGAATAGGAAACCTGTTCTTATTGTTTGGTTTTACAGAAACAAATATTATAACAATCTATATCCTTGGTGTACTACTAACATCACTTTTTACGAAAAGCCAGGCGTGCAGTGCCGTTTATTCGCTGGCGAGTGTATTATTATTTAATTTTTTCTTTACAGAACCAAGATTGACATTGCATGCATATGAACCAGGTTATCCGGTGACATTTGCAGTTATGCTCAGTTCAGCGTTAATTACCGGAACGCTTGCAAATAAACTGAAAGACCATGCAAAACAGTCTGCGCAGTCTGCATTTCGGACAAAAGTCCTGTTTGACACGAATCAACTTTTACAGAAGGCAGAAAATGACAATGACATTTTTAATATTACGGCAAGCCAACTCATGAAATTGCTGGAACGAGATATTATTGTATATCAGGAAGTAGGCGGAAAACTTTCAAAAGGCTCATTATTTCCGGTCACACCAGAAAAGGACAGTAGTCTTTGTTTTTCGGAAAAAGAAAAGGAGGTTGCTGACTGGGTATTTGTGAATAAGCATCGGGCAGGTGCTACGACAGATACCTTTCGGGATGCAAAATGTTTATATTTGTCTATTCGAATCAATCATAAGGTTTTTGGTGTGATTGGAATTCGGATTGATGGAAATGAACTTGGTTCCTTTGAAAACAATGTACTTTTGTCTATTTTAGGTGAATGTGCATTAGCGATTAATAACAGCAGAAATGCAAAAGAAAAGGAATTGGCAGCGGTTTTGGCAAAAAATGAACAGCTTAGGGCAAATCTACTTCGTGCAATTTCGCATGATTTACGTACTCCACTGACATCAATATCCGGAAATGCGAGCAACTTAATCAGTAATTATCAGGAGATGGATGATGAAATGAGAAATAGAATCTTTCATGATATAGATGAGGATTCACAATGGTTGATTGGTCTTGTGGAGAATTTATTGTCAATTACTCGGTTAGAGGAAGGGAGAATGAATTTCCATATGTCTTCTCAATTGATAGACGAAGTGATAGAAGAAGCGATAAGACATATCAATAGAAAAAATGTAAAACATCCTATTTTGGTAGAATGTCAGGATCATATCTTAATGGCAAAAATGGATGTTAAATTGATGATACAGGTGGTGCTTAATTTAATAGATAATGCGATAAAATATACGCCTGAGGGAACCGAAATTAAGATTACTGCAGAGAAACAGGAGAACAGGATTTTCGTGAGAGTTGCAGATTTGGGTGAGGGCATTCCTGATGAAATAAAAGAAAAAGTGTTTGAAATGTTTTTTACTGACAAGCATAAAATTGCTGATAGCAGACGGAGTCTGGGACTTGGACTTTCACTTTGTAAATCAATTGTAGAGGCACACGGAGGGAAAATAACACTTACGGACAATGTTCCACACGGAGCAGTTTTTTGCTTTACACTACCGGCTGATGAGGTGAATATGAATGAATAAGACAATGATTTTAGTTGTAGAAGATGATGCACCTGTACGCAATCTGATTACAACAACATTAAAAACAAATAATTATAAACATATCGTAGCAACAAATGGAGAAAATGCAATTGCGGTGGCATCATCCCATAATCCGGATATCATATTACTTGATTTGGGTTTGCCTGACATGGATGGTGTGGAGGTCATTAAACGAATACGTACATGGACAAATACACCGATAATTGTAATTAGTGCCAGAAGTGAGGATACAGATAAGATAGGGGCACTCGACAGCGGAGCAGATGATTATCTAACAAAACCATTTTCTGTTGAAGAACTATTGGCGCGCTTAAGAGTTACACAACGTCGACTCGCTATGATGCATTCGGATGCAGGTATTAACAATTCGCATTTTACAAATGGAAGATTAACAATCGATTATGCTGCAGGGTGTACATATTTGGGAGAGCAGGAGCTACATTTGACACCGAGCGAGTATAAAATCTTATGTCTTCTTGCGCAGAACGTAGGTAAAGTGTTAACGCATACCTATATTTCACAGAAATTGTGGGGAAAAAGCATGGAAAACGATATTGCATCCTTGCGAGTATTTATGGCTACCCTGCGAAAGAAAATCGAATCGGAACCAAATTCACCACAGTATATTCAGACGCATATAGGCGTAGGATATCGAATGATGAAACTTGAATAGTGTTGTTTATGCAAGAGTCTGTCCCAATAGGGAGAGGCTCTTTTTGTGTAATCGAAATGCGTTGATTAAATTTAAGAGAATAGGCAATAATTCTTAAGGAATAAAAAAGAAAATTATACGAATTGTTTTGGGAAGAGTATGCTACGATATTTCTCGGAGGTAACTTGCTATGAAGAAACATCTTATTTTAATTGCCTATGGTCTTTTGATTCTTGGATTATTGCTTGGTTTTGGAAATTTGTTTGGAAGTAGAGTGGATTGGCTGGGACAACACATTGTGTTTCCGGATACATTTCGGCAGGCATTTTATGAAAGCGGACAATTGATACCGAATTTCTTGTTTAGTATCGGTGGCGGTCAAAATGTATTCAATTTTATATATTACGGATTTTTGAGTCCAGGCATTTTATTATCTTATCTTTTGCCATTTGTAGATATGACAACGTACATAATTGTTTTAAGTATTTTATCATATTTAGCAAGTGGAGTTTTGGTATACCGATTTTTAAAGCAACACTTTGATGAAACGAAAGCATTTTGGGCTGCGATATTGTTTATGACTTTGCCACCGATGACTTATCATTTTCATCATCACATCATGTTTGTATGGTATCTGCCATTTTTTATCATGGCATTGATGGGGTTGGACAGGTACTTTGAGAAAAAGAGAAGTGGAATGTTTATTCTCAGTGCATTTTTCATGATCTTGACCAATTATTATTTTAGTGTGGGAAGTTTTGTTTTTTTGTTCGTATATGCAGTTTATCGTTTGCTAATGCCTGAGTACAATCCGCAAGGAGAATTGCTTGTAAATAAATCAGATAAGATACGAACGGCAAAACGGATCATGAATAGTGTAATTCTTTTCACTATTCCAGTCCTGATGAGTGGCTTTGTTTTATTGCCAACTGCATATACATTATTTGCAAATGGGAGAACATCGACAGAAACGGAGACACTGACAAACCTTATTATCCCGTCTTATGAAGAACTGTTCTACAGTCCATACAGTATGGGAATCACAGCAGTCATGCTGATTGTGGTAATTGGTATTTTGACATGTAAGAACAGAAAGAGATCGGATATCTTTCTAAATATCTTTGCTATTTTTGTGCTTATATGTCCTGCGTTTATGTATGTGCTAAATGGAATGCTTTACGCAAGAGGAAAGGTTCTCATTGCGTTTTCTGTAATTTTCCTATATCTCTTTTGTCGGTTTTTAGAACATCTTGAGAAACAAGAAATACATCTGAAGCGGACTTTTTTGTTGGCTATTGGCTTTGTAGTATTACTTCTTGTTTTATGTGTGGATAATAGGGACATTGGGTTATTGCTTCTAGCGGAGCTGGGGGTACTTTGGTTCTATCGGAAGCTCAAACAGGTGTGGTATGTCTGTCCAGTGTTGATTGCATTTATCATGACCTGTATGGTTCATACCAGCGAGCAATATGTGACGATAGATTATTATAAAGAAATGTATACGGACGAAGTAATAGAACTCATGGAACAAACGGAAGAAAATTTTTATCGTTCCCACGTCATGTACAGAGAAAAAGATACAGCTAATAAGGTATATGGAAAGAATTTTCATGGCAGTTCCGTGTATTCCTCTACAGCAAATTCATTATACGAGAGATTTTATGAAAACGATATGGGAAATAACGAAATGTATCGAAATTGTTTTATTACAGCAGGAGCTAGAAATGAACTTTTCTATAGCTTTATGGGAACGAAATATATTATTAGTGAAAAGGACCCTGGATTATATTACGAGCAGATAGAACAAGGAAAACATCTAAACCTATATGAGAGCAAATATGCCTATCCTGTGGCATATAAAAGTCAAAATATAATGAGTGAAGACCAATTCGACAATACAGAATTCCCATACACCAGCGAATATCTTATGACACACACCATTGTAGAAGATGGTGTACAGACGGATTACAAAACGGTTTTGAATGCTTGTGATGTGTCGGAACAATATACATTTGTTCAGAAGAAAGCAGAAAATTACACAATTGAATTAGATGAAAGCTATCGAAATCAGTTGATATATCTGTCATTTGATATCATGAATAAAGGTGATTATCTCAACAACAAAGATATTAGTATTACCATAAACGGAGTGAAGAATAAATTAACAGCGAAAAATGCAATGTATTACAACGGTAATATCAAATTTGACTTTGTTGTTTCAATGGAAGATACAACGGAATTAAGGATTGAAATTACAAAGGGCAAGTATGATATACGAAATCTTAAAATGTACACTTCTGGGATGATTTATTCCGAGTATGAGGAAGTAGATGCTTTGAAGATTAATGAAGGAAAGGGCATCATTTCTTGCACAACAGAAGCAAAAGAAGGAGAGTATCTAGTCACTTCTTTCCCGTATGACAAAGGTTTTTATTCTTTGATTAATGGAGAAGATGTAGAGATTGAACTTGTGAATAAGGCTTTTGTTGGACTACGTTTAAAAGAAGGAAAGAATGATGTTGTAATTAAATATAAGGCGCCTTTCTTTGCAGAGGGAGTTCTTGTAAGCATCGTTGGTGTTTTACTGTTGATTGTTGTTATTTTCAAAGAGTGGATTGGAAACAAGATTGCTAAGTATTACAAAAAACATAGAGAGGTCATTCTATATCTTATATTTGGTGTTCTGACAACCTTGGTTAGTTTGTTCACATATTTTGTTTGCGTAAGTTTCTTTCTGGATACGACGAAAGCTATGGAATTGCAAACTGCAAATATCATTGCGTGGTTTGTAAGTGTGTTGTTTGCCTATGTCACAAATAGAAGGTATGTCTTTCAAAGCCAAGGAGGGATAGGGCATGAAATGGTAAAATTCTATCTGTCTCGCATCGGAACTTTAGGAATGGATATGTTTCTTATGCATCTGCTTGTTACAGCGGGCGGCATTCAAGATGGCATTGCAAAAGTAATCGTTCAAGTGTTTGTAATTGTTGCGAATTATATATTGGGGAAATTGCTAGTTTTTAAGGAGGAATACAAATGAAAATTTCAGTCGTAGTACCGTGTTACAACGAGCAGGAATCTATTTTGTTATTTTATGAAGAGATAAATAAAGTTTCAGAAGGAATGGAGCAGGAATTTGAATTCATTTTTGTAAATGATGGTTCATCTGACCATACGCTAGAATATATGAAGGAATTAAGTAAAAAGGATGAGCGAGTAAAATATGTTTCTTTTTCACGGAACTTTGGTAAGGAAGCTGCCATTCACGCAGGATTTTCTAAGGCAGAGGGCGATTATATTGTGATGATGGATGCTGATTTGCAAGACCCACCATGTCTTTTGCCGGAAATGCTATCATACATGGAGCAAGGCTATGATTCAGTAGCAACCAGACGTGTGACGCGAAAAGGAGAACCGCCGATTCGAAGTTTTTTTGCACGGATGTTCTATAAGATTATCAATAAGATTTCAAACGTGGACATTGTGGATGGTGCAAGGGATTATCGTTTGATGACAGCGCAGATGAAGGATGCTATTCTTGCTATGCCGGAATATAATCGCTTTTCAAAAGGTATCTTTGGATGGGTGGGATTTCGGACAAAATGGCTGGAATATGAAAATGTAGAACGAGTTGCAGGGGAGACAAAGTGGAACTTATGGAAACTGTTTTTATATTCCATTGAAGGAATTATTGCGTTTTCTACCGCACCATTAGTTCTGTCTTCTGTGTTTGGAATTCTTTTTTGTATTCTTTCTTTCGCATTAATTGTGTTTATTATTGTAAGAACAATTTTGTTTGGTGATCCGGTCGCAGGATGGCCAAGTCTTGTGTGTATTATGTTTTTTATCGGCGGAATTCAGTTGTTTTGTCATGGAATTACAGGACAGTATTTGTCAAAAACCTATCTTGAAACAAAAAATAGACCGAAATATATAATAAAAGATACAAATATCTAAGGATTTATGATATAATATACGAAATAAATACGACTCAAAAGGGGGCGTAAGCATATGATTCGATATGAAATTGAAGGCGGACATTTACCGGTTGTCATCTGTTATCCGGAGGTGGGTGAAACACTTTGCACGGAAAAGGGCGCAATGAGTTGGATGAGCCCAAATATGAAAATGGATACCAATACCGGTGGCGGAATCAAAAAAGCATTTGGCAGACTGTTTTCAGGAGAATCTATTTTCATGAATGAATATACGGCACAAGGTGGAACGGGCATGATTGCGTTTGCATCTACGTTTCCGGGTTCCATTATACCGTATCAAGTAACTGAAGGAAATGGAATTATCGTGCAAAAGAGGGGCTTCCTTGCCATGGAAAAAGGACTAGATTTGTCTGTTTATTTCCAAAAGAGACTTGGCAAAGGGTTCTTTGGCGGCGAAGGATTTATTATGCAGAAGATTAGTGGAAATGGTATGGTATTTCTTGAAATTGATGGTCACTGTAAGGAATATGAACTTGGCATTGGGGAAAGCATCATTGTTGATACCGGTTATCTTGCTGCAATGACGGAAAGCTGTACGATGGATATTGAAGCGGTCCAAGGTGCTAAAAACATTTTCTTTGGTGGCGAAGGACTGTTCCATACACGTATTACAGGGCCAGGTAAAGTTTACATACAATCTATGCCATTAATTCATATGGCAGAGGCAATCACACCATATCTGAATATCAATACAGGCGACAATAATGGTGGTGGAATTAACATTCGTTTGGGCGAGTAAAATAGAAATGCAGGGAGATGTGTAATGAAAACATATACAATTGTTGCAGGAGTAAATGGTGCAGGAAAAAGCAGTCTTACAGGTGTACTTCGAACAGAAATAACAAATCTTGGAAAAATCGTTGATGTTGACAAGATAATTGTCAAATGTGGTGGAAATGTGATTGAAGGTGGCAAAAAGTCAATTGAACTTATAGAGGAGTGCTTGGAAAAAGAAATCTGTTTCACCCAAGAAACCACGTTGTCTGGACATAGAATTCTTGCAACTATAAAGAAGGCAATTGAAAAGGGTTATTATATCCGTCTTTATTATGTTGGTTTAAATACAGTTGAAGAAAGTCTCGCACGTATAGAAAATCGTGTAAAAAAGGGTGGCCACAACATACCAAACACAGATGTGAAACGTAGATTTAATAAACGTTTTGAAGATTTAATTGCTGTCTTGCAGTATTGTGATGAAGCAACATTTTATGATAATGAAAATGGTTTTGTTGCTGTTGCAGAATATAAGAATGGAGAAATTTTACAGATAGGTAGTACAAGACCACAATGGCTTGATGAACTGATGGGATATATATCATAGAAATTAGACACCATAATTTGCTTGAGCAAGTGAATTGTGGTGTTTTTATAATTATATTTGTGGTTTCTAATACACTATGTTAAAATATCAACATGTATTAAAAGTATTTTATGAATGGGGAGATAACATGGAACTATATCATAAATCAAGATTTTTCAGAAGAAGAAATGATAATAAGATGTTGATAATAATAGCAATTGCTGTAGCTGTTATTTTGACTGCTGTTGCAATCGTTGTGGCGATAACATTAGGGAAAGATAAAACGCATTCAAAAGAGGTTTACGATACAAACTTAACAGGTGATGCGACTGTGGATCCAGAAAATGTTGAGGCTGAAGAAGAGGAAGGAACCAATGTTGATGCCGAGGAATTAACAGAGGAAAGCGGAAGAAGCAACGGCATTGACGTGTCGAAGTGGCAGGGTAAAATTGACTGGCAGAAGGTGAAAGACAGCGGAATCGAATTCGCGTTTATCCGTATTGGCTATCGTGGAGAGAATGGAACGATTTATAAAGATGATAATGCAGACTATAATATCCAACAGGCTCAGAAAGCAGGGGTATTGGTTGGTGTGTATTTCTTTTCAACTGCAATAAATGAGACAGAGGCAAGGGAAGAAGCAGAGTGGACCATGCAGGCGATTAAGGGATATAAGATTTCTTATCCGGTGGTATATGATTGCGAAGGATATAAAATTTCAACCAGTAGAATGTTTGGGTTGACATCGGAAGAACGCACAGATAATGCAATGATGTTTTTGAAAACGATTTCCGATGCGGGATATGACGCAATGTTTTATGGTGCGCTTAGTGAGATTAATGATGAAACCTACTGGGATATTTCGCAAATTGAGAAGAAGTATAAGGTGTGGGTAGCACATTATTCTACAGTGGCTTATCCAGACAAGGAAAAACCAGATTATGCGAATCGCTGTCATGCATGGCAATATACCAACAAAGGTAGTGTCAGTGGTATATCCGGAAATGTGGATATGGTTGTATGCTATTTCACAAAAGAAGAGGCACGGGCAAAAGATGCATCTGCAGCACCGGAAACTGCGAAAGCGCCTTTGACTGATGAGGAAAAATTATATACGACTGTGAATGAGCAGGTAACTGCAAAAGATGTGACCAACTTGAGAGATGACGCAACCACCAAAAGTAATATCGTAGTAGCGCTTAAGAATGGGGAAGTGGTTACCAGAATCGGTGTTGGTAAAAATGGTTGGTCAAAACTACAATATAATGGAAAAACTGTTTATGCAATCAGCAGTTATCTCACGACAGATTTAACAAGAAAGGAGCCGGAAAAAGCACCAGAAAAGGTGCCTGTTAAAGAGAAAGACATTGTGGCAGGACATACCTTTACTCCAAAGAACGATAAAGTGACAGCGAAAGAATTTGTAAATTTGCGAGCGTTGCCTACCACGGATAGTGAAAAAGTCGGGACCTTAAATAGTGGGGAATTCTTAGAACGTACAGCAGTGAGTGACAAAGGCTGGTCAAGACTTATCTATAATGGACAGGCCGTTTATGCGGTCACTAGCTATCTTAGCAACGAAGTGGTGGCTTTAAAAGACCCGACACCACCGACAAATGATGATGGATTTACAGCAGTGGACGAACAAGTAACTGCAAAGGAGGAGACGAATCTTCGAACGAAGCCGGCAACAGAAGGCTCTGATGTTGTTTATACTTTAAAGCATGGAGAATATGTACAAAGAATCGGTGTTCATACTAATGGTTGGTCGAAACTAGAGTACAATGGTCAGATTGTTTATGCTATTACATCGTATTTGACAAAAGGGGAATGAATTATGGAGGGATTTGATGAAAAAGAAAATATGGATACCAATTATTATCATGCTTGTTATCATTGGACTTTTTCTAATCATTTACCCAACTGTAGAAATTCAAACAGAAAACAAGCTGATTGCATTCCGTTATACAGATGACACGACAGAGTTTGAAACTGAATTATCTTACAATGAAACTTATGTGTATTATAAAGATAGAGACATTACCATAACTGATTTTGATTTCAAGGAATTCTTATTCTTCCATATGATATCTATGGAATATGAGGAAGGTAATTACTGCGATACGCAATTTATCCTGGAAGAAGAATATATTAAGGATTTTATAGAACGTGCAGTAATTGAAGAGAATGTTAATCATCTGGATATTGCGAAACTTATTGAAGGTAAAGAGGCAATTGTAGGGAATTCCAGATATCTTGGCAATGATTACGAAAATGCTATTTTTTATGTATTGGACGGAAAGTATGAAGAATTGTATGTGTTTTATGTAGATGATTTACTGGTGATACAGGTGGGATCACCGGATGAAAGCCCGAAATATATTGCATACAAATAGAAGGGAGGTAATCATGATATGAAAAAGAAAAAGAGGATACTAATAGTAGTTTTAATCATACTCCTTCTTGTTGTTTCAATTAAGACCATAGACGGTCTGTGGTACAGAGAACAAGGAGATGTGGAATATTCTTTTAGGGCTACTGTTCTTGAAATCAATGGTAATTCTGTAATAGTAGAGCCGATTGAGGGAGAAGAGGAACTGAGAAGTAGTGATAAGATTAGTTTTAGTATTGAAGGTATTGCCAATCCTGAAATAAAGGCTGGCAGTCTTGTTCAAGTAATCTATACAGGCGAGATTATGGAATCATATCCTGCGCAGATTGAGGCGGTTCGTTGGGAATTGTCTAATGATTTTAGACATATACCATATGAGGAACCATGGATTGACAAGACTGCTGAACAGCAATTCGATAATCAGATATTTGATCATATTGTGATTACTAAAATATATTCTAACTGCTTTTTTGCAAGAACCGTGATTCCGATGCCTTATGAAATAAAACTAAACGGAACTTTATCAGATGAATGGTGCGTGGGCGACCAGATCACCTGTAATTATGAGAACGTCTATTATGACAATGAAAATCAACGTGTAGAAGTGGATGTGTTGACTGTTAAAGCAAGTAACTGGAAACCGGACCCGAATGCCTGCTATAAACCGGTTATCTATCTGTATCCTGAAAAAGAGATGGAAGTTTCTGTTGGTTTGAAACTTGAAGGAAGATTGACTTGTACTTATCCGGCCTATCATAAGGGTTGGAAGGTAACAGCTTTTCCAGACGGCACACTAATTGATGAAAAAGGACAAAGTTACAACTATCTTTACTGGGAAGGAGAGACGAATGTACAGTATGACCTTTCAGAAGGTTTTTGCGTAAAGGGTGAAGATACGGCAGCGTTTCTTGAGAATGCTTTGGAACAGTTAGGGCTTACCCGCCGAGAGGCCAATGAATTTATTGTGTATTGGCTGCCATTAATGGAACAAAACCCATATAATATCATATCATTCCAGAATGATATTTACACGGATGCAGCGAAACTTCAGGTTGACCCTATGCCGGATACTATGATACGTGTTTTTATGGCTTGGAAAAAATCTGATACCTTTACTGAACTACCAGAACAGGAGTTGTCAACAGTGAAGCGGGAAGGTTTTACAGTTGTTGAGTGGGGTGGAACAGAGCTGTAATATATTTTTACTACAAAAGAGGAAATCAATCATGCATAAGAGGAAAGAATACACAGGACAAAATGTGTATGAGGCATTACAGGAACGATTGAAGTATATTTTTGAGGAATTTGACAATATTTTTGTGTCATTTTCCGGTGGAAAAGATAGTGGTTTGTTGCTAAACATGACACTGGATTTTCAAAAGAAATATTATCCAAACAAAAGAATTGGTGTTTTTCATCAGGATTTTGAAGCGCAATATTCACTTACGACAGAGTATGTGGAACGCACTTTTGAACGTATTAAGAACGATGTGGAAGCCTATTGGGTGTGTCTGCCAATGGCTACGAGAACGGCTCTTAGCAGCTATCAGATGTATTGGTATCCGTGGGATGATACGAAGGAAGAAGCATGGGTTCGTCCTATGCCTGAGAAACCTTACGTCATTAATCTAAAAAACAATCCAATGACTACATACCGGTATAGAATGCATCAAGAAGACTTGGCCAAACAATTTGGACGTTGGTATCGCAAGGCGCATGAAAATAAAAAGACGGTTTGTTTGCTGGGTGTTCGTGCAACAGAATCGTTGCAGCGATTCAGTGCGTTTTTTAACAAGAAATACGGATATAATGACGAATGTTGGATTAGTCCACAGTTCAAGGATGTTTGGGCGGCTTCGCCGTTGTATGATTGGACAAACAGTGATGTGTGGCATGCAAATTATTTGTTCGGCTATGACTATAATCATCTTTATGATTTGTATCACAAGGCAGGTCTTACAGTTGACCAGATGCGAGTTGCATCACCGTTTAATGATTATGCCAAAGATAGTCTCAATCTGTATCGTGTAATTGATCCGGAAATTTGGGCTAAATTAATCGGTCGTGTGCAAGGGGCAAATTTTGCCTGCATATATGGTAGAACGAGGGCAATGGGATATCGAAAATTAAAATTACCGGAAGGACATACATGGGAGTCCTATACAAAGTTTTTGTTAGATACACTTCCGGTGAGACTTAGAAATAATTATATTAAGAAATTTAAAACTTCAATAGACTTTTGGCATAATACCGGAGGTGGTCTAGAGGAGCATGTAATTCAAGAATTATTAGACCATGGATATAATATTCGGCGAAATGGTGTTTCGAATTACACGGTAATGAAAAATTCGAGAATTATATTTATCGGAAAGATTCCTGACCATACAGATGATATCAAGTCGACAAGGGATATTCCGAGTTGGAAAAGAATGTGTTACTGCATTTTAAGAAATGACCACACTTGTCGCATGATGGGATTTAATTTAACAAGAGAACAAAAGAGAAATGTGGATATGTTGAAGCAAAAATACAGTAAGGTTGGTGAAGAATAATGGCATCAAAAAGCCCCGTATACAACGTAATTGCAGTACCAATTGAAAAAATAGAACCGAATACATATAATCCAAATGCGGTTGCACCGCCGGAAATGAAGTTGTTATATGACAGTATCAAACAGGATGGTTATACCATGCCGATTGTTTGCTATTACGATGAAGTAAAAGATACATATATTATTGTTGATGGATTTCATCGATACCGTGTCATGAAAGATTATCCGGACATTTATAAACGTGAAGGTGGAAAAATACCAGTCTCTGTCATTGATAAAAGTTTGGATAATCGTATGGCAAGCACCATTCGACATAACCGTGCCAGGGGTTCTCATGATGTAGACCTAATGAGCAATATTGTCAAAGAGTTGCATGAACTGGGACGGTCAGATGCATGGATTTCCAAACATCTGGGAATGGATAGAGATGAAATTCTTCGTCTGAAGCAGATTACAGGCCTAGCAGCACTTTTTAAGGATGTGGAGTTTGGTGAAGCTTGGAAACCGGTGGAAGATGAAAATTATGTTGCAAAGCCGAAAGTGGATTGTAAAGAAATTGGCTAAGGGGTAATCTTGGCTATAATAGAAGGATTGAACGAATGAAAAAGAAAATATTTACATTGTTTGGAGTAATATTCATTCTAGCCATGTTTGTGATGGCCTGTGGAAATGAGAAGAAAGTCGATGAAGCACAAAAGATTCCATCTAAACCAGCGGAAAATCAATTTGATGCGAAAGTAATAGAAATCTATGATGAATATATTATGCTAGAAGCACTTGAAGGACAAGATGTTGTTGGCAAAGTTCGTATTCAGACTGGGCTCTTGTCACAAGATGAGATTTTAGAAATTGAAAAGGGTGATACAGTACGTATTACCCATGATGAGAAAATGACGATGTCGATTCCGCCGCAGATGACAGCGATTGAGATTATGTTGATTAATTAATTTGTTGAAATGAGAAAAACGTGACCTTTTTCATGAAATACGGTGTAATAGAATGAGTTTTGCAATTATACCGTAAAATATTTTGAGGATGTTTGAATGTTACGGCGCAATGAGTTGGTTGATAGTAACTACACCGTAAATTCACACTTTAATTTTTGATGTATTCGGTTTTGAATTGCGAATTATATATTTTACACCGTATGTTTCATTATGAGTTACGGTGTAAGAGCTAGAAAAATCAATTTAAACCGTAGCACCTCAAATACGCTCATATTTTTTACGGTGTGAATGAACAAAAATAATTTTTATACCGTAGAACAAGGAATCATGTTTTGAAAATTACGGTGCAGATGTAAAAAATGAAAGAAAAATACCGTAAAAATAAAAAATGTGTTTGTTTTGCACTTAAAAATGCCCCATATCATTAAAAAAATCCTTGATTTACCTTGAAATGAGTGCTATAATGACACCGTAACATAAGAACTCAGCAAAAAGTGAACCGCAAGGTTCACTTTTCTTCATGTTACACATGAAGTGCGCTCCGCGGGATGCGCACTCGTGCAAGCCGAAAATGTTGCTGCGCAACCGCACTCGGCGCGAAGAAATGTGCTTACACATTTCTATATGAAAACACATTAAAAAAGGAGGCTTTCATGTCAAAGAGAGAAGCATATGAACAACAAACAGAGCAGCTCTTACTTCCAATCGTGGAAAGTCACGGATTTGAGTTGGTGGATGTAGAGTATGTAAAAGAAGCAGGAACTTGGTATCTAAGAGCCTATATTGACAAACCGGGCGGAATTACAGTAAATGATTGTGAACTGGTAAGTAGAACTTTTTCTGATATATTAGATGAAAAAGATTATATTGAGGATACTTACATTTTTGAAGTAAGTTCTCCGGGGCTTGGAAGACCTTTGAAAAAGGAAAAGGATTTTGCGAGAAGTATTGGTGAAGAAGTAGAAATTCGCACATATCGCGCAATTGACAGACAAAAAGAATTTATTGGTATTCTGGTAGAATACGATAAAGATACAGTAACGATTGAATACGAAGACGAAACTACGCAAGTATTTAACAGAGCAGATATTGCATTGATTCGTTTAGCATTAAATTTTTAATTTAGGAGGAAATCAAAAAAATGAACACAGAATTATTGGAAGCGTTGACGATTCTTGAAAAAGAAAAAGAGATCAGCAAAGAAACATTGTTAGATGCAATTGAAAATTCATTAATCAATGCATGTAAAAACCATTTTGGTAAAGCAGATAATATTAAAGTTATCATGAACCGTGAAACATGTGAATATTCTTTATATGCAGAAAAAACGGTTGTTGAAGAAGTAGAAGATGATGTTATGGAAATCAGCCTTGTTGATGCCAAAATGAAGGATTCAAAATTTGAACTTGGCGATATTGTTCAGATTCCAATCGAATCAAAATCATTTGGTCGTATTGCAACTCAAAATGCAAAGAACTTAATTCTTCAGAAAATTCGTGAAGAAGAAAGAAAAGTAGTTTATGATCAATACTTTGAAAAAGAAAAAGATATTGTTACAGGTATTGTGCAACGTTATATTGGCAAAAATATCAGCATCAATTTAGGAAAAGCAGATGCACTTCTTACAGAAAACGAACAAGTAAAAGGTGAAGTGTTTAAGCCTACAGAACGTATTAAATTGTATGTTGTAGAAGTGAAGAATACAACAAAAGGACCTAAGATTTTAGTGTCACGTACCCATCCGGAACTTGTAAGACGTTTGTTTGAATCTGAAGTGACAGAGGTAAGAGATGGCATTGTTGAAATCAAGAGCGTATCAAGAGAAGCAGGTTCACGTACGAAAATTGCAGTTTGGTCTAATGATCCGGACGTTGATCCGGTAGGAGCTTGCGTAGGTATGAACGGTGCAAGAGTAAATGCTATCGTAAGCGAACTTCGCGGTGAAAAGATTGATATCATCAACTGGGATGAAAACCCTGCATACTTAATTGAAAATGCACTTAGTCCTGCAAAAGTGATTTCCGTAGCAGCTGACCCAGATGAAAAGACTGCAAGTGTAATTGTACCAGATTATCAATTGTCATTGGCAATCGGTAAAGAAGGACAGAATGCAAGATTGGCAGCTCGTTTGACAGGATATAAAATTGACATCAAGAGTGAAACTCAGGCTATTGAATCAGGCGAACTTCCGGCAAACTGGATGGAATTAGCTGAAAGTTATGAAGAAGATATGTATTATGAAGAAATGTAGTAAAAGTGCACCTATGCGAAAATGTGTAGGATGCGAAGAAATGAAAACCAAAAAGGAAATGATGCGTGTTTTAAAAACGGAAGATGGAGATTTCATCATTGATACGACCGGTAAGAAAAACGGTCGAGGAGCTTATGTTTGTCCATCCCAAGAATGCTTTGCAAAAGCAGTGAAAAACAGAGGATTAGAACGTTCTTTTAAACAGGCTATTCCAAAAGAAGTATATGAAAAATTGGAAAAGGAGCTTGCTACACTTGAAATTAAATAAAGCATTATCTTTGATTAGTCTGGCGACAAAGGCTGGTAAGACTGCAAGCGGAGAGTTCTGCACGGAAAAAGAAGTGAAATTGGGAAAAGCAGAACTTGTTATTGTGGCAGAGGATGCGTCAGATAATACAAAACAAAAGTTTAAAAACATGTGTGAATTTTATGAAGTGCCAATCTATTTTTATGGAGATAAAGATACCTTGGGGCATGCAATGGGAAAAGAATTCCGTGCGAGTTTAGCGGTAACTGACCATGGATTTGCAAAAGGAATTATCAAACATTTAGATGCATAGAGGAGGTAGTGAATATATGACAAAAATGAGAGTACATGAATTAGCAAAATCACTAGATAAAACAAGTAAAGAAGTTATCGAATTCTTGAGAAGTCAGGACGTGGCTGTAGCAAGTCATGCCAGTTCTCTTGATGCAGAACAAGTAGAAATGGTAAAAGCCAAATTCGGGGCATCAAAAACAGAAGCACCGGTAGAAAAAGTGGTAGAAAAATCAGTGGCTAAGTTAGTAGAAAAGCCAGTGGAAAAACCGGCAGAAACAACAGCTGAAAATGCTGCGCCTGCAGAACCACCGAAAAAGAAACACATTGTTCAAGTGTTTAGACCACAAAACAGTCGTCAAAACCAAGGTCGTCCGGGACAAGGTCGCCCAAACGGAAATCGCCCGGGACAAGGCCGTCCGGATCAAAGATATTCTGACCAGAGACGTCAGAACCCAAGAAGACGTATGGATGATAGTCAGGATGGGTTGAGACAAGGATTTTCATATGGTCAACCGGCCAGACCAAATCCAAACAGACAACCTGTTCAAAAACCTGCTGTATCACCTGCTCCGGTTGCACCGTCAGCGAAGGCAGAAACTGTACAAAAACCGGTGGAAAAACCAGTTGTAAAACAGGAAGCAATTGTAGAAAAGCCAGCAGAAAAACCAGTAGAAAAGCCAGTGACTAAAACGGAAGTTGTTGTAGAACAACCAATTGCACCGGCTCAAAAACCACAACGAATTGAAGAACGTCGGGAAGACAGACGTAGTGAACGCCGCGACGATAGACGTGATGACAGACGTGACGATAGACGTGACGACAGAAGAAGTGAACGTCGCGATGACAGAAGAGATGACCGCAGAGAAGGTCGTGACGACAGACGTGATGACAGAAGAAACGATAGAAGAAATGATAGACGTGATGACCGCAGAGGAGACAGATTGTCAATTCCGGACCCAATCGTTTCCGAACAAAAACCGCAAAGCAAAAAACAAAAAGATAACTACAAGAAGAAAGATAAAGAAAAAGATTATCGCAATGATGACCAGGATGAAAATGTAAGAGGCGGAAAGAATAGAAAGAATCAGAAGAATGTTCCTCTTCAACAAAAACCTCAAGCAAAACCGGTTCAGAAGGAAGAAGAAAAAATCAAAATGATTACCATTCCGGAGATGTTAACCATTAAGGAATTGGCAGAACATATGAAGATTCAACCATCTGTCATTGTTAAGAAACTATTTATGCAAGGTAAGATTGTTACTTTGAATCAGGAAATTGATTTCGAGACAGCGGAAGAAATTGCAATGGAATTTGAAGTGCTTTGTGAAAAAGAAGAAGTTGTTGACGTAATTGAAGAACTTTTGAAAGAAGAGGAAGAAGACGAAAGCAAGATGAAGAAACGTCCGCCGGTAGTCTGTGTAATGGGACACGTTGACCATGGTAAAACTTCTCTTTTGGATGCAATCCGTAATACAAGTGTAACAACAGGCGAAGCAGGTGGTATTACTCAGCATATCGGTGCTTATGTTGCAACTGTAAATGGAGAAAAGATTACATTCCTCGACACGCCGGGGCATGAAGCGTTTACAGCAATGCGTATGCGTGGTGCAAACTCAACTGATATCGCAATTCTTGTTGTTGCTGCTGATGATGGTGTTATGCCACAGACAGTAGAAGCAATTAGCCATGCAAAAGCAGCAGGAATTGATATTGTTGTAGCCGTGAATAAGATTGACAAACCGGCAGCAAATATTGACCGCGTAAAACAAGAATTAACAGAATATGAATTAATTGCTGAAGACTGGGGTGGAAGTACAATTTTCGTACCTGTATCTGCAAAAACTGGGGAAGGTATTGAAGAATTAATGGAAATGCTTCTTTTGACAGCGGAAGTTGGCGAATTAAAAGCAAATCCAAACCGTCGCGCAAGAGGTCTTGTTATTGAAGCAGAGCTTGACAAAGGAAAAGGTCCTGTTGCAACTGTGCTTGTACAAAAAGGTACACTTCGTGTTGGAGATCCAATTGCGGCCGGTGCAGCTTACGGTAAAGTAAGAGCTATGATTGATGACAAGGGAAGACGAGTAAAGGAAGCTGGCCCATCAACACCGGTTGAAATTCTCGGTCTTAACGATGTTCCAAATGCCGGTGAAGTATTTGTCGGATGTAGCAATGAAAAGGATGCAAGAAGTTTTGCAGAAACATTTATTGCTCAGAATAAAGCGAAATTAATTGATGATACTAAATCTAAGATGTCATTGGATGATTTGTTTAATCAAATCCAGGCAGGAAATGTAAAGGAATTAAATATCATTGTTAAAGCTGATGTACAAGGTTCGGTAGAAGCTGTAAAACAAAGTCTTGTAAAACTGTCAAATGACGAAGTTGCTGTTAAAGTAATTCATGGCGGCGTTGGTGCAATTAATGAATCAGATGTTACTTTGGCTTCAACATCGAATGCTATTATCATTGGATTCAATGTTCGTCCGGATGCAACTGCAAAGGATATTGCTGATCGTGAAGGCGTAGATGTGAGATTGTATCGTGTCATCTACAATGCAATTGAAGATATTCAGGCGGCTATGAAGGGTATGCTTGACCCTGTATTTGAAGAACAAGTTTTAGGCCATGCAGAAGTACGCCAGACATTTAAGGCTTCTGGTGTTGGTACGATTGCAGGTTCTTACGTATTAGATGGTATGTTTGAACGTGGATGTTCCGCACGTATTATTCGTGATGGCATTGTAATCTTTGATGGTGCTCTTGCTTCTTTGAAACGTTTTAAAGATGATGTAAAAGAGGTAAAAGCCGGATACGAATGTGGTTTTGTATTCGAAAGATTTAATGACATCAAAGAAGGCGACCAAGTTGAAGCTTATAAGATGGTAGAAATTCCAAGATAGAAAAGAGGAATTATTTTGAGAAAGAATAGTATTAAAAATACAAGAGTCAATGTAGAGGTGCAAAGGGAATTAAGCAACATTATTCGTGGGGGAATTAAAGACCCACGGGTTGCGCCTATGACTTCCGTTGTTGCAGTGGAAGTTGCACCGGATTTGAAGACATGCAAAGCATATATTAGTGTGTTTGGTGATGAAAAGGCTCAGGCAGATACAGTAAAGGGCTTGCAAAGCGCAGAAGGATTTATCCGTCGTGAGCTGGCAAGACACTTAAATATGCGTAATACTCCGGAAATTAAATTTGTGATGGACCAATCCATTGCATACGGAGTTGCTATGTCGAAGAAAATTGATGATATTACAAAGGATATTCTATGATAAGCGGAGTATTGAATATTTACAAAGAAAAGGGATACACCTCACATGATGTGGTTGCAAAACTAAGGGGAATCCTCGGACAAAAAAAGATTGGTCATACAGGGACGCTCGATCCGGATGCGGTGGGTGTTCTTCCTGTATGTCTCGGAAAAGCAACGAAATTATGTGATATGTTGACGGACAAGAATAAAACTTACGAGACGGTTATGTTGCTCGGAAAAGTGACGGATACCCAAGATACTTCCGGTGCAATTTTAAGCGAGCATGACACAAGCACTATGGATGAAACGGCTGTGAGAACTGCAGTATTATCTTTCGTCGGAGATTACATGCAGATTCCACCTATGTATTCTGCTTTGAAAGTGAATGGAAAAAAGCTCTATGAGCTTGCCAGAGAAGGCATTGAAATAGAAAGAAAAGCAAGACCTGTTCAAATTTTGGAAATTCAAATTAGAGATATTAATCTTCCAAGAGTACGAATGGAAGTCACTTGTTCAAAAGGAACATACATCCGTACACTCTGCCATGATATAGGTACCAAATTAGGCTGTGGTGCTTGCATGGAGGAACTGGTTCGAACAAAGGTAAGTCGTTTTGATATCAAAAATAGTCTGACACTGGAACAAGTGGCCCAGAGAATGAACGACAATCGACTGGATGAATGCCTAGTTCCGATTGATGAAATGTTTTCAGATTATGAAGCAGTTACATTAAAAGAAGAATTCATGTCTTTTGTTTATAACGGAAATGTATTTTTTCCGAAACATCTTTGCAACAACATTGAACTTGTCGATGAAAAAATGGTTCGCGTGTATGATGGAAATGGTGATTTTATCGCAATTTATAAATATATAAAAGAAAAGAAATTATTTAAAATTGTAAAAATGTTTAAGGCTTAAGAGGAAAATATGCAATATATTAAAGGTATTGAATCGTATCAAAACAAAAAAGCGACCGCAATTACATTTGGTAAGTTCGATGGATTGCATCAAGGACACAATCTGCTAATACAGAAGGTGGAAGAACATCAAAAAAATGATGGCGTAGATGGAGTAGTGGTTGCATTTGATATGAGTCATATATATGAAAAACTAAACAAAGAGTATGAGATTTTATTAACCAACCCTGAAAAGGCAAAAATGTTGGAAGATAGAATTGCATATTTCGTTGATTGCCCATTCGATGAAACTATCTCTAAGATAGAAGCGGAACGTTTTATCGAAGATATTATTGTGGGAGTTTTTCATGCAAAGTATGTAGTTGTCGGTACGGATTTCCGATTTGGATATCAGAAACGCGGTGATTATCATATGTTGCAGGAATTTGGGACAAAGTTTGGGTATCAGGTAGACGTTTTTGAAAAGAAATGTTTTGAAGGAAGAGAAATCAGCAGCACGTACATTAAAGAAGAACTGAAAAAAGGGAATTTAGAACTTGTAAATAAACTTTTAGGTTATGAAAAAAATGTTTGACTTTATTTCTGTGCTGTGATATTATAATTTGGCATGAAAAACCAAGGTTCGGTAATTGGACACTCCAACCATTACTTAATCTTAGGCGATTATTAAAGAATATAGGAGGAAAAGAGCATGATTTCTAAAGAAAAGAAACAAGCAATCATGGCAGAATATGCCAGAACAGAAGGCGATACAGGTTCACCGGAGGTTCAAGTTGCTGTATTAACAGCAAGAATTAACGAATTAACAGAACACTTTAAGTCTAATCCAAAAGATCACCACTCAAGAAGAGGTCTTCTTAAAATGGTAGGTCAAAGACGTGGTTTACTTGCTTACTTAAAGAAAACTGATATTGAAAGATATCGTTCTTTGATTGAAAGATTAGGATTAAGAAAATAATTAAAGTATTCACAACATTATTCAGACATAACACAACAACATCAAAGCGAACCTTGGGTTCGCTTTTTTACTTGCTTTTTTTAGGGTTATCATATATAATTTTAAATATTATAATTATTATTTATAAATATAAAACAATACATATAGAAGAGGTGGAACATGAATACCAAAACATTATTTTATATTTTAAAACGTCTTCTTCTGGCTATTGTAACAGTTTGGGTTGTTATTACAGTTACATTCTTTGTTACACGTGCTGTTCCCGGAGGACCTTTTATGAGTGAAAAAGCGCTTACTGCAGAAGCGCAGGCGGCGTTGGAGGCCAAATATGGCTTAGATAAACCGGTTGGAGAACAGTATGTTACATATTTGAAAGACATTGTGACAGAGTTTGATTTTGGACCTTCCTTAAAGCAGAGAGGTCGTACTGTTACGGAAGTTATTATGGATGGAATGGGTGTTTCCATTAAACTAGGGTTAATTGCAGCATTCAGTGCGCTTGCTATAGGGATCGTACTTGGTTCCATTGCGGCACTTCGTAGAAATAAATTCATTGATAAGGTGATCATGGTAATCACCACGGCATTTGTATCGATGCCATCCTTTATTATGGGGTCGCTATTGTTAGTAATATTTGCAATTAAATTAGCAATCTTGCCGGCTAACGGAGAGGCTGACGGAGGTTTGTTTTTGCCGGTTGTAACATTGGCTTTATATCCAATGGCATATATCACTCGTTTAACGCGTTCATCTATGTTGGATGTATTGGGACAGGATTACATCCGTACTGCAAAGGCGAAAGGTGTTTCAGGATTAAAGATTATTTTCGGGCATGCTTTGAAAAACTCCCTGATACCTGTTATTACATATTTCGGTCCGATGTTAGCTTACATTGTGACAGGTTCTTTAGTTGTGGAAAAAATCTTTGCAGTACCGGGAATCGGACGTGCTTTTGTAAACAGTATTACGGGACGTGATTATCCATTAATCATGGGTACAACAATTGTGTTGGCTGTTTTGATTGTTATTATGAATTTAGTCAGCGATATTTTATATAAAGTGGTTGACCCACGTATTACATTAGAGTAGGGAGGCAGAACAATGAAGAAGAATTCTTTTAGTTTTCATGTGGATTTGGACGCGTTCACTCCTGCAAGTCAAGAAGATAAAGCATACATGGTACAGATGAGACCATCTTCTACATTCTTTAAAGATGGAGTTAAGCGACTGTTAAAGAATAAAGTAGCAACAGTAAGTTTTATTATTGTAGTTTTTATTACCTTATGTGCATTGTTCATTCCAATGATTTACCCATATTCCTATGATCAAATGCTTGGGGTAGAACCGGGAAAACCGGTAGATGCTTCTTATAATAATTTAGCTCCGTTTGAGTATGGTTTGACAGAGCAGGATAAAATGGAAGCCGGTGAAAAAGTATTCCCGCATATCTTTGGTACAGACGAACAAGGACGTGATTATTTTATCCGTATTGTTTATGGGACACGTATTTCACTAACAGTAGGTTTTTTTGCAAGTATTATCGTTTTGATTATTGGTATGACAATTGGTGCAATTTCCGGATATTGCGGTGGAGTTGTGGACTTAATCATTCAACGTATTGTTGATATTATCTATTCTTTGCCGGATATGTTGATGGTTATTTTGCTTTCAGCAGTATTAAGCGAGGCTATAAAAGACGCGATAGAAGGAACTGTATTGGCAAAGATTGGTACCAATATCATTAGTTTGTTCGTGGTGTTTGCATTATTATATTGGGTTTCTATGGCTCGTTTGATTCGTGGGCAGATTTTATCTCTTAGAGAGCAAGAATATGTTTTATCTGCCAGAGCAACCGGAGCAAAAGCGGGCTGGATTATCCGTAAGCATTTGATTCCGAACTCAATTAGTGTTGTTATTATTTCAACTGCATTGCAGATTCCAAGTGCAATTTTCACAGAGAGTTATTTGTCCTTCTTAGGACTTGGTGTAAATGCCCCGATGCCTTCATTGGGTTCACTTGCATCAGCTGCATTAAATGGATTATCAAGCTATCCGTATAGATTGGTTATTCCGGCAATTGTAATTTCACTGATTGTTTTATCATTAAATTTATTTGGTGATGGTTTGCGTGATGCATTCGATCCGAAACTGAATGTGTAAGAAAGGGGTGCTTATAAATGGCTTTATTAGAAGTAAACAATTTGCACACCTCCTTCTTTACAGATGCGGGGGAGGTTCGTGCAGTAAATGGCGTTTCTTTTAATTTGGAACGTGGAAAAGTATTGGGTATTGTGGGTGAATCCGGTTCCGGTAAATCAGTAACCGCATACTCTATTATGCAGATTCTTGCAAGTACAGGAAAGATAGTAGATGGTTCTATTAAATTAGACGGGCAGGAGTTAGTTGGCTCGGGAGAAAAAGTGATGAAAACCGTTCGTGGAAATAAAGTTTCTATTATTTTCCAAGACCCGATGACATCATTAAATCCTACCTATACCATTGGAAAGCAGTTAATGGAAGCAATTATGCTTCATACAGATCGAAATAAAAAAGAAGCTTATGAACGTGCAGTTGAAATGCTTCAGTTGGTTAATGTAAATGAACCTCATAAACGAATGAAACAATATCCGTTTGAATTTTCAGGTGGAATGCGTCAGCGTGTTATGATTGCTATGGCTTTGGCATGTGAGCCGGACATTCTCATAGCAGATGAACCGACTACAGCATTGGATGTTACGATTCAGGCACAGATTTTAGAATTGATGAAGTCATTGCAAGAAGAACTTGGAATGGCAATCATCATGATTACCCATGATTTAGGCGTCGTTGCCCAGATGTGTGATGAGGTAATTGTAATGTATGCCGGTTCCATTTGTGAGCAGGGGACAGCTGATGAAATTTTCTATAATCCTTGCCATGAATATACCAAAGGATTGATGCGTTCTATTCCTACGGCAAACACGGCTGGAAAAAAACTTCAGCCGATTGAAGGTACACCGATCGACCTCTTAAATATGCCGAAAGGTTGTGCATTTGCGCCACGTTGTAACGCCGCAATGAAGATTTGTATCAAAGAAAGATGCCAAAGAATGCAGATTAATGACATGCATCAGGCGGCATGCTGGATGAATGTAAAAAATGATATTCAGGAAGGCGGTGTTGAATAATGAATGAGAAGAAGCCGTTGATTGAAGTCAATCATTTGAAACAATATTTTAATATTCAGATGGGGATGTTTAAATCAAAACCGCTGAAAGCAGTAGATGATGTTTCCTTCTCTATTAATAAGGGAGAAACATTGGGACTAGTTGGAGAGTCGGGATGTGGTAAGACAACAGTTGGTCGTACCATGTTGCATTTGTATAAGCCAACAGCAGGTTCTGTTTCCTATAATGGAAAAGAAATCAAGACAAAAGCAGATGTGAACGAGTTCCGTAAGAAAGCAACTATGGTATTCCAAGATCCATATTCATCCTTAAATCCTCGTATGACTGTTCAAGACATTATTGGTGAACCATTAGACGTACATAAAATGTATGAGAATAAAGCGGAGAGAAGAGAACATATATTAGATTTGATGCAGAAGGTTGGTCTCAATAGCGAACATGCAGCACGTTATGCCCATGAGTTCTCGGGTGGACAGCGACAACGTATAGGGATTGCGCGTTCACTTGCGATGAATCCGGATTTTATTATTTGTGATGAACCAGTGTCAGCATTAGACGTTTCTATTCAAGCTCAAGTAATCAATATGTTTGACGAGTTGCAGGACGAGTTGGGATTGACATATCTCTTTATTGCCCATGACTTATTAGTTGTTCGTCACATTAGTGATCGTATTGCTGTTATGTATTTAGGAAAAATGGTTGAATTGGCTGACGCGGATGAAATCTATAATCGTCCATTACATCCATATTCGAAATCCCTCTTATCTGCGGTTCCGATTCCGGATCCGAAGATTGTAAGGGCAAATAAACGTATTGTATTGAGTGGAGATATTCCTAGCCCGCTAAACGCTCCGTCAGGATGTCCGTTCCATACAAGATGTCCTTATGCAACAGATATTTGCTCGCAGTCCATGCCGGAATTCGAAGAGATTGAAAAAGGACATTTTATTGCTTGTCATAGAGCAAAAGAAATCAACTAAGGTTTTTATGCACAAGGTGTTTGTGCAATAAAAATAAAAAATCAAAAAGAAAGGAATGATTCATTATGAAAAAAATCATTGCACTCGTTCTTGCATCAGTTATGATTTTAAGCTTAGTAGCTTGTGGTGGCAAGGACAACAAAAAAGAAGAAGGAAAGGCTAAAGACGTACTTGCTGTTTGTTTGGCGTCAGAACCTGACACTATCGACCCTGCATTGAATAGTGCTGTAGATGGTGCGACAATGCTAGCACACTTATTCCAAGGTCTTGCAAAATGGACACAAGATGACAAAGGTAATCTTGTTGTTGTAGCAGATGCTGCTGAAGAACTTGTTGAAGGTGTTGAAAATGCTGACGGTACAGTAACTTATACATATAAGTTAAGAGACGGTTTAAAATGGTCTGACGGTAAGGCTGTAACTGCAAAAGATTATGAATTTGCTTGGAAACGTGCAGCTTCCACAGCATTAGGTGCTGACTATGGTTACATGTTCGAAGTAGTTGATGGATATGCAGATGATGCTCTTAATGTAACAGCTACAGATGACAAAACACTTGTTGTTACTCTTTCAAACGCAGTTAGCTATTGGAATGAACTTCTTGCATTCCCTACATACTTCCCAGTACGTGAAGATGTTGTTAAGGATGAAGGATGGGCAACAGAAGCTGAAACATACGTATGTAACGGACCATACAAGATTGCATCTTGGAAACACAACAGCGTTATCACATTAGAAAAGAATGCAGATTACGTTGATGCTGATTCTGTTACAATGAAAACATTGAAATTCTATCTTTCAGATGATGCAAACAACATGTTAACAAACTTCAAAAACGGAGATTGGTTATTAATTGATGATGTTCCAACAAATGAAATTGCAACTTTGAAGAAAGATTATGCAGATGAATTTGTAGTAGCAGGTCAAATCGGTACATATTATGTAAGCTGGAACATTAACGAAGAAGTTCTTCCAGAAGGTTCTACTTTGACAGGGGCTGAAAAATTAGCTGCTGAAAGTGAAATCCGTAATGCAATTTCACTTATTTTTGACCGTAACTACATCGTAGAAAAGATTGCACAAGGTGGTCAAGTACCTGCATCTTCATTCGTGGCTATGGGTATGACAAATCCAGATGGTTCAGAATTCTACAAGAAAAATCCAATTTCTGACGATTATTTTGGATACTATAATGTGGCATCAGAAGCAATAGAAGCAAACTACAATTCTGCAATTGATACATTAAAGAAATACTATACATATGATGAAGCTAGCAAGAAGTTTACAAATATTCCTTCTATGACATACCTCTACAATACAAATGAAGCTCACCAGGCAATTGGTGAATATCTCCAATCTGCAATGGCTGGTATTGGTATTACAGTAGAACTTCAAAACCAAGAATGGAATACTTTCTTAAATACACGTAAAGAAGGTAACTACAACATCGCAAGAAATGGTTGGGTAGCTGACTACAAAGATCCTATCTGTTTCCTTGATATGTGGGTAACTGTTTCTGGTAACAACGATGTTCAATATGGTAAAGGTGCACATGCTGCAATCAAAGCATATGACTTAGACCTTACTAAATTGGGCTATGATGTAAAAGTTGAAGATGGAACATGGGCTGAAACATACGATGTATTAATTTCAAAAATCAAATCATGTACAGATGCTGAAAAACGTTATGAAATGATGCATATCGCTGAAGACATGCTTATGTCAACAGGATGTATCACACCATTGTATTTCTATACAGACCTTTACATGATTGATGACAGCGTAGAAGGTTTCTTCTCTAATCCACTTGGATACAAATACTTTATGAATTGTACAATTAAATAATTTCATTTTTAAAAGTCATGCGTGGTTTGTTGCGCATGACTTTTTTTGTGAATATACTTGCTGATTTTTCTATAACGTGGTAAAGTTTTGAATATAGTTTTTATAAGGAGAAGTTCGATATGAGTAAATTACCATTCGTTAACAAAGAAAAGTTAGATGAGATTATGAAAGACTATCCAACTCCATTTCATTTGTATGATGAAAAGGGGATTCGCGAAAATGCAAAAGCTTTAAGAGAAGCATTTTCATGGAATAAAGGATTTAAAGAATATTTTGCAGTGAAGGCGACACCGAACCCATTCTTAATTAATATTTTGAGAGAATATGGATGTGGTTGTGATTGTTCATCTTATACAGAATTAATGCTTTCCGAAGCAATCGGAGCAGTTGGTGAGGAGATTATGTTTTCTTCCAATGCAACTCCGGCAGAGGAGTTTGTATATGCAAACAAGTTAGGGGCAATTATAAATTTAGATGATTACACCCACATTGATTTCTTGGAAAAGACAATCGGCCATATTCCGGAAACCATCAGTTGTCGTTATAACCCGGGTGGATTGTTTAAGATTAGTAACGATATCATGGACAACCCTGGTGACGCGAAATACGGTATGACAACAGAGCAGTTGTTTGAAGCATTTAAGGTGTTAAAAGCAAAGGGTGCAAAGGAATTTGGTATTCATGCGTTTTTGGCTAGTAACACCGTGACAAATGAATACTACCCAATGCTTGCAAAAGTACTGTTTGAAGTGGCTGTAAAGTTGCAAAAAGAAACAGGCGCACATATTAAGTTTATTAATCTTTCCGGTGGAATAGGTATTCCATACCGTCCGGACCAAGAAGCAAATGATATCTATGCAATTGGAGAAGGTGTAAGAAAAGTGTTCGAGGAGGTATTGGTGCCAGCAGGAATGGGTGATGTGGCAATCTATACAGAACTTGGACGTTTTATGATGGGACCATATGGTTGTCTGGTAACAAAAGCAATCCATGAAAAACATACACACAAAGAGTACATCGGCTGCGATGCTTGTGCAGTAGATTTAATGCGCCCTGCTATGTACGGCGCATATCATCATATTACAGTTATGGGTAAGGAAAATAAACCTTGTGACCATAAGTATGATATTACAGGGTCTCTTTGTGAAAACAATGATAAATTTGCAATTGATCGTATGTTGCCGGAGATTGAAATGGGGGACACCTTAGTGATTCATGATACCGGTGCGCATGGATATGCAATGGGATATAATTACAATGGAAAGTTGAAATCAGCAGAACTGCTGTTAAAAGAAGATGGAAGTGTACAACTGATTCGTAGAGCAGAAAAGCCAAGTGATTATTTTGCTACATTTGATTGTTTTGATATTGATTTGTAGGAGGACTTACCTTTGAGCAGTAAGATCGTTTTAATTGATGGACATAGTATTTTAAATCGTGCATTTTATGGAGTGCCGGATTTGACCAATTCTGAGGGACTCCATACCAATGCGATTTATGGTTTCTTAAATATTATGTTCAAAATTTTAGAGGAAGAAAAACCGGAATATTTGACAGTTGCATTTGATGTGCATGCTCCTACATTCCGCCATGAGATGTATGCGGAATATAAAGGAACGAGAAAACCGATGGCGGATGAACTGCGTCAGCAGGTTCCTGTCATTAAAGAAGTGCTTCATGCAATGGGCGTAAAGATTATTGAGCAGGCAGGATTAGAAGCAGACGACCTTCTTGGAACTATTTCCAAACGATGCGAGGAAATGGGAATGGATGTGTCTGTAATTTCAGGAGACCGTGATTTGTTACAGTTAGCTACTGAGAAGATAAAAATTCGTATTCCAAAAACAAAACAAGGAAGAACAGAGGTTGAGGATTATTATGCAGAGGATGTAAAGACTCGCTACGAGGTGACTCCAAAGGAATTTATTGATTTAAAAGCGTTAATGGGAGATACCTCTGACAATATTCCGGGAGTTCCTAGCATTGGAGAAAAGACTGCTACAAAGATTATCGTAGAATATGGTTCCATTGAGAATGCCTATGCACATGTAAGTGAACTCAAACCACCACGTGCCGCAAATGCATTAGCGGAACATTATGATTTGGCACAGATGAGTAAGGTGCTTGCTACGATTAATGTGGATGCAGATTTTGCATATAATTTAGAGGAAGCAAGATTAGGAGATTTATATACAAAAGAAGCGTATGTGTATTTCCAAAGATTGCAGTTTAAAAATCTTTTGTCAAGATTTGAGGTTTCGGCGCCGACAAATAAGGTCGAGGATGCATTTAAGAAGATTACAGTTAAAAAAGAAGCTGATGAAATATTTGCAAAAGCAAAGCAGCAAAAAGTAGTCGGGATTTCTTTTTATAAAGATACTACGAATGTGTTGCCATTATTTATGATGGATGCCGGGCTTACAGGCGTCGGAATTTCCTTTGGAAAAGAGGATATTTACGTCATTACGACAGAGGAAGATATTGCCATTTCTTACTTGCTTGATGAGATTGTAGATGTGTCGAAATGTGTCGAAAAGTTTTCCTTGTTTCACGCAAAAGAAGCGCTGGAACATATAGAAGATGTGCGTAGAGAGGTGTGCTTTGATGCCATTATTGCTGCATATCTTTTAAATCCACTTAAGAATGATTACGATTATACAGATGTTGCAAGAGAGCAACTGGATATTCTAATTGACGATAAAGCGGATGAACTTCAGAAATGCTTTTATGAGTGCTATGTTGCATATGCAAGTTGTGAACCGTTGATGAGCAAACTTACTGATGCTCAGATGGATAAACTGTTTTCTGATATTGAAATGCCACTTCTATTTACACTTTATGAGATGGAAAAGAATGGGGTGAAGGTAGAAGCACCGGCACTTAAAGTTTATGGAGATCAACTGGCAGTTAAAATCGTAGAATTAGAAAAGAAAATCTATGAGGCTGCCGAAGAAGAATTTAATATTAACTCGCCGAAACAATTAGGCGTAATTCTGTTTGAGAAACTGGGATTACCAAGCGGAAAGAAAACAAAAACCGGCTATTCTACATCGGCAGATGTATTGGATAAATTGGCAGTGGATTATCCGATTGTGGCTGATATTTTAGAATATCGTCAATTGACAAAATTAAAGTCCACTTATGCAGATGGTCTGGCAAACTATATTGCAGAAGATGGACGTATTCATGGCAAATTTAATCAGACCATCACGGCAACCGGAAGAATCAGCAGTACAGAGCCTAATTTACAAAACATTCCGATTCGGATGGAACTTGGAAGGCTGATTCGAAAGGTGTTTGTTCCGGAGGATGGTTATGTGTTTGTGGACGCAGATTATTCCCAGATAGAACTACGTATCCTAGCACATTGTTCTGGTGATGAGCAGTTGATTGCTGCCTATAGGGAAGCAAGAGATATTCATCGCATGACAGCTTCACAGGTGTTCCATATTCCTTTCGATGAAGTAACAGAACTCCAGAGACGAAACGCAAAAGCTGTAAATTTTGGTATTGTATATGGAATTAGTTCCTTTGGTCTTAGTCAAGATCTTAGTATAACGAAAAAAGAAGCTGCGCAATATATAGAAAATTATTTTAACACCTATCCGGGAATTAAGAAATTTTTGGATGATGCAGTCCAAACGGGAAAAGATAAGGGCTATGTAACCACCTTGTTTGGAAGAAGGAGACCAATTCCGGAATTATCATCCAGCAACTTTATGCAACGCTCATTTGGCGAGCGCGTGGCTATGAATTCACCGATTCAGGGAACGGCGGCAGATATTATGAAGATTGCCATGATTGGCGTGCAAAAGAGATTGAAAGAAGAACAATTAAAATCAAGACTTGTACTGCAGGTGCACGATGAATTGTTAATTGAGGCTCATGAGTCGGAAGTCGATAAAGTGAAAGAAATTCTTAAGTACGAAATGGAACATGCTGCACAAATTTCAGTTCCGCTTGATGTTGATATGCATACAGGAAAGAATTGGTACGAGGCGAAATAATGAAAATAATAGGAATTACAGGGGGAGTCGGTTCTGGAAAGAGCCGAGTTCTCTCTTATATGAAGACAAAATACAATGCAGTTATTTGTCAGGCAGACCATGTGGCATGGAAATTGCAGGAACAGGGACAAAAGTGTTATACACAAATTGTCTCTTGTTTTGGTGAAAGCATTTTGAATGAAGATGGAACAATTAATCGTGGGAAACTGGGGCAAATTGTGTTTACCGACACAGAAAAATTATCTATATTGAATCAAATCATGCATCCCGCTGTAAAGGAATACATAGTGGAATGGATTCAAAGAGAGAGCAAAAAACAAACTACATATTTTATTATTGAAGCAGCTTTACTTTTAGAAGAAAATTACAATCAAATTTGCGATGAAATGTGGTATATTTACTGTGATGAGAATATTCGCAGGGACCGCTTAAAATCAAGTCGCGGTTATACGGATGAAAAAATAGATGCAATCATGTCTTCTCAATTATCAGAGGATATTTTTCGCAAAGAATGTCATGTTTTGATTGACAATAGCGCGGATTTTGAGGATACTTGTTATCAGATTGAGAAGGCAATGAATTGTTAGGAGAAAATAAATGAGATTATGTAGCATTGCAAGTGGTAGCAGTGGAAATTGCATTTATATTGGAAGCGACAACACACATCTGCTTATTGATACAGGGATTAGCAAAAAAAGAATAGAAGATGGGCTTGCAGAATTAAATGTAAAGGGAGAGGAAATTAGTGGAATTTTCATCACCCATGAGCATGTAGACCACATACAAGGGTTAGGTGTTTTTAGTAGAAAATATAATGTTCCGATTTATGCATCAAAGGGTACCATTGCAGGAATCCAAACATGTAAAACAATTGGAAAGATGCCGGAGGGGCTCTTGCATGAGTTAAAGGTGGATTCTGTTTTTGAAATTGGCGACTTGAAAGTGAAGCCGTTTTCCATTTCACATGATGCAAATGAACCAACCGGGTTTCGCATTGAAGGAGAGGACAAAGCGGTTGCGGTTGCAACAGACCTGGGTACCTATGATGAGTACATTGTAGAAAACTTGAAAAACTTAAATGCAGTTCTTCTGGAAGCAAACCATGATACACATATGGTAGAGGTTGGTCCTTACCCATATCCATTGAAACAGCGAGTGCTAGGAAACAAAGGACATCTATCAAACGAGTTGTCAGGAAGATTGCTTTGTGATATTCTACATGATAAGCTAACATGCGTTTTGTTGGGTCATTTAAGCAAGGAGAATAATTACGCAGAACTAGCTTATGAGACAGTAAAACTGGAAGTTACAATGAGCAAGACACCATTTAACGGAAATGATGTTCCGCTGATGGTTGCAGATAGAGACAAAATGTCAAAAATATTTAATGTATAACAAGGAGGAAAATTATGAAAAAATGTATTATTACGGTAGTCGGAAAAGACACGGTAGGAATTATTGCGAAGGTCTGTACATATTTAGCAGATAACAGTATTAACATTCTGGACATTTCACAAACAATTGTACAAGGATATTTCAACATGATGATGATTACGGACATGTCCGCAACAGAAAAAGAATTCGGCACTGTGTTTGAAGAGTTAGAAGCAATTGGTGAAGAAATCGGTGTGACTATCCGTTGCCAAAGAGCTGAAATCTTTGAAAAAATGCATAGACTTTAATTATAGGAGACTAAAAAACATGATAAATATTTATGAAGTCACAGAAACGAATCAGATGATTTCCCAGGAAAACCTGGATGTACGTACCATTACCTTGGGAATTAGCCTTATGGATTGTATTGATTCTGATTTGAATAAATTAAATGAAAATATTTATAACAAAATTACAAGTATTGCAAAGGATTTGGTTTCCACCGGTCAGGCAATTGAACATGAATTTGGAATTCCGATTGTGAATAAGCGTATTTCTGTTACGCCAATCTCATTAATTGGTGCAGCAGCTTGTAAAACCAGCGAGGATTTTGTTACAATTGCAAAAACATTAGACCGTGCAGCGCATACAGTAGGTGTGAACTTTATTGGTGGATATTCCGCCCTTGTCTCAAAAGCAATGACAAAGTCAGAGGAATTATTAATTCGTTCCATTCCACAGGCACTTGCGGAAACCGAGAGGGTTTGTAGTTCGGTTAATGTAGGTTCAACAAAGACGGGCATCAATATGGACGCTGTGAAGCTTTGCGGTGAAATCATTAAAGATACAGCAGAGGCAACCAAGGACAGAGATTCCCTTGGCTGTGCAAAATTAGTAATCTTCTGTAATGCTCCGGACGATAACCCATTTATGGCAGGTGCCTTCTTAGGAGTAACAGAAGGGGATGCAGTTATTAACGTCGGTGTCAGCGGTCCTGGTGTTGTAAAACACGCAATTGAACAGGTGCGGGGACAAGGATTCGAAGAACTGTGTGAAACAATTAAGAAAACCGCATTTAAGATTACGCGTGTAGGGCAACTTGTAGCCGGAGAAGCCTCAAAACGCATGAATATTCCATTTGGAATTATTGACTTATCCTTGGCGCCAACACCGGCAATAGGAGATAGTATTGCTGAGATTTTAGAGGAAATTGGTTTGGAAAGAGTTGGTGCACCGGGGACGACTGCTGCACTTGCTATGCTAAATGACCAAGTAAAGAAAGGTGGCGTTATGGCATCTTCTTATGTGGGTGGACTTAGCGGTGCATTTATTCCTGTCAGCGAAGACCAAGGCATGATTGATGCAGTAACGGTTGGGGCATTATCTTTAGAAAAACTTGAGGCAATGACCTGTGTATGTTCCGTTGGTCTTGACATGATTGCCATTCCGGGAAAAACGAAAGCAACCACCATTTCAGGAATTATAGCAGATGAAATGGCAATTGGTATGGTGAACCAAAAGACAACCGCTGTACGTCTTATCCCTGTCATTGGAAAAGATGTGGGAGAAATTGCTGAGTTTGGTGGGCTTCTTGGATACGCACCAATTATTCCGGTTAATGAATTCGATTGCAGTGCATTTGTAAACCGCAAAGGAAGAATTCCTGCGCCGATTCATAGTTTTAAGAATTAGATTGATTATTATTTTGCTGAAAATATTAAATTTATCATTTGCTGGGGTCTATGCAGATTTTATGAATGCATAGGCCCCGGTATAAATTTTTATACAATTTTAATTGCTTGCTCATGTTCATTTATGAACGGTGTGTTTAATTTGTCGGTTACAACAGATTCATAAAGATTTGACGCATATATGTCTTGATTTAACATATGAACTGTCGAATCAGACAAATCTTTTGTTGCTGTTAATTTTGTTAATAGAGGAATAGCAGATGCGTTTTTAATTACTGTCAAAACATTAGAATCATCCTTTCTAAATCCAAGCACTCTTGCGTATTGAATATCTGTATAATTTGTTTTTTTGATTCCAAGTAAAATATGCAGAAGAGCGCGGCTGATTCTTGAATAAGTCATTTCTTTTGTTTTTAGTAACTCGCAAAATTGTTCAAATGAAACAAAGTTATTTAATTGATTATATATGCGGTTAGCTAGTTCTTCGGAGACATCAGCATATTGTGTTAAAGATGATTTTGTTTCACTTAGTAAACGATATTTTAAAAGCAATGAAAATTCATTTGTGAATATAGGATATCTTGTCTGATAATACCTTTCTAATAGTGTCATACAATCCGATGGAACCTGTCCGTTAAGGTTTTCGAAGTTACCATTTAATATTGCTTGGCGCAAAGCAGTAGCAGAACTAAACTGTTCTTGCAGTTCCACGTCATGATACTGCGATGATACACGTTGAATTGTATATGGTTTCATTTTGCTATCTAAACGATATAAGGCTTTTAAATATTCAATTCCCAGTATATTGTTAGGCTGTCCTAATATGTCAGAAAAATCTTGTGAAGGATAAACTTCTTCGATTGCTTTTTGTCTTGCAAGTGGAAATGAAAGACCATTTCGTAAATGTTTCTGTAGAGCATCTTTATATTCTACAGGTTCATTGCATAAAACTTCTGTTAACTCACTTAAAACATTAATGTCCCCACACTCACTTCCGAAACAAATTGCTTCCACACAACCCAGACTATTCAAAATGGAGACTGCGCCATAAGCAAATTGTTCTGCTGTACCGGTTGCATAGCAGACTGGAAGTTCAAGCACGAGAGAAGCACCGGCTTTTAAAGCCATTTCCGCACGCAGGTGTTTTGGCATAATGGCAGGCGCACCCCGTTGTACAAAGTTTCCACTCATAACAACAATTACTGCATCCGCACCAGTGATTTCTTTTGCCTTTTCAATATGATATTGATGACCATTGTGAAATGGATTGTATTCCGCAATTAAGCCGACAATTTTCATGAGCAACCTCCAAGGAATTTATTGAGACTATTATAATATATCTTCTTATATTTGACAATCTACATAAAAAAGAGTTAGAATTAATGTAACTGTTCAGAGCCAACCTCGAAAACACGTTGTGTTTCCTCGGTGTGGCGTATCCGCCAAATAAAATTTTAAAAACATACTTAAAAATGCGAGCATTTTACGTCTGTTGTATAAAATTTTACTTGGCTCTGAAAAATTACAAATGGGGAGGTATTTGCGAGTATGGAATTAGTACTGGAATTGCTTGAAAACAGGCAGTATAAAGAATTAAAAACAGAATTGGAAAATATGCACCCCGTTGATATTGCGGAGATGTTAGAAGAATTTGATGAGAAGCAAGTTCTGCTTATTTTTAGATTATTAGGCAAGGATGAGGCGGCAGAGACTTTCACTGAAATGAACAGCGATATGCAGGAGATGCTAATCAATGCCCTGACAGATTCTGAGATTAAGGAAGTCATGGACGAAATGTATCTGGATGATACCGTTGACGTGTTAGAAGAGATGCCGGCAAATGTAGTAGACAGACTTCTTATGGCCACAGATGAAGAGACGCGCCAACAAATTAATACCCTGCTAAATTATCCGGAAGATAGTGCCGGAAGCATCATGAATGTGGAGTATATTGCTTTCCAAAAAGATATGACTGTGGAAGATGCTATTTTAAAGATTCGACAGGTTGGATTGAATCGTGAAACAATTTATACATGTTATGTAACGGAAAAGCGCAAACTAATTGGCGTAGTATCTCTGAAGGAATTATTGGTAAGTGGTGATAATCGTCTGATTGAAGAAATTATGGAGACGAACCTTCTCTATGTGCATACACATGACGATCAGGAAGAAGCAGCATCTATGATTAACAAATACGGATTAATTGCAATTCCTGTTGTGGATAAAGAAATGCGTATGGTTGGTATTGTAACTGTAGATGATGCTATCGACGTTATGGAAGAAGAGACAACAGAAGATATGAGCATGATGGCTGGTATCGTTGCACCGAGTGAGGATGATTACTTTGTGACGACTACTTGGGAGCATGCAAAGAGCCGCTTTCCATGGCTGTTATTTTTGATGTTATCCGCAACGTTAAGTGGATTGGTATTGGGTCATTTTGAAGCTGCACTTATTGCCATGCCAATATTAAATACCTTCGTACCAATGCTTACCGGAACAGGTGGTAATTGTGGTTCTCAAAGCTCCACATTAATTATCCGCGGTCTTGCAACCGACGAGATTGAATTTCGAGATATTTTGAAGGTCATTTTCAAGGAACTGCGTGTTGCGGCACTGGTAGGTGCTATGCTTGCCCTTGTAAATGGAGTACGTGTGGTTATTATGTATCATGACCCGATGCTTGCGTTCACGCTTGGCATTACGTTATTATGCACCGTCGTACTTGCAAAAACAATCGGATGCACCTTACCTCTTGTTGCAAAGAAGTGTGGACTCGACCCTGCACTTATGGCAGCACCGCTTATTACTACACTAGTGGATACAGGAACGATTCTAATTTACTTTACAATAGCCACAAAAATATTTGGAATATAATGGATTGTTCTTAAAAAGAGACAATCTGTGCCCTTGTATACAAAATACGAATAGGGTATAATATGATATAATTAATTTATATGAGAAAAATGAAAGGGGTCATTAAGTCATGGGATTTATTGATGTAATTAAAGAAAAGGCGAAACAAAATGTGAAAACCATTGTCCTTCCGGAAACAGAAGACAAAAGAACATATGAAGCCGCTGAAGCAGTTTTACGTGATGGCACAGCAAAATTAATTCTCGTGGGAAGCAGGGAAGAGATTGCAAAGAACGGTGCCGGATTTGATATTTCAGGTGCAACGATTGTTGATCCTGCAACTTATGAAAAGACAGAGAGTTATATTGCAAAATTAGTAGAACTTCGTTCGAAAAAGGGTATGACAGAAGAACAGGCAAGAGAGTTATTGCTTACAAATTATTTATACTACGGTGTAATGATGGTTAAAATGGGAGATGCTGATGGTATGGTTTCAGGTGCATGTCACTCAACAGCTGATACATTAAGACCATGTTTGCAAATCCTTAAAACAAAACCGGGTACAAAATTAGTTTCTGCATTTTTCGTTATGGTAGTTCCTGATTGTGATATGGGTGCAGAGGGAACATTTATTTTTGCTGACTCCGGTTTGGAACAGAATCCAGATTCAGAAAAACTTGCCAACATTGCTATTTCTTCAGCAGAATCATTTAAAACATTAGTAGGTGTAGAACCAAAAGTTGCCATGCTTTCCCATTCTACAAAGGGCAGTGCAAAACATGCAGATGTAGATAAAGTAGTCGAAGCTACACGTATTGCGAAAGAGTTGGCTCCGGAACTGATGTTAGACGGAGAATTACAATTAGATGCAGCTATTGTTCCTGAAATTGGTGAATCTAAAGCATCGGGAAGCAAGGTTGCCGGACATGCTAACGTTCTTGTTTTCCCTGACTTAGATGCAGGAAACATTGGTTACAAATTAGTACAAAGACTTGCAAAAGCTGAAGCTTATGGCCCATTAACACAAGGTATTGCAAAACCGGTTAATGATTTATCTCGCGGATGTAGTGCGGCCGATATTGAAGGTGTTGTAGCAATTACTGCTGTACAGGCACAGGCAGAAGAAAATAACTAATACGGAGGAGTAGAGACAATGAATGTTTTAGTAATCAACTGCGGAAGTTCATCATTGAAATTCCAATTAATTAACTCAGATACAGAGACTGTTTTAGCAAAAGGACTTTGCGAGAGAATCGGTATTGACGGAAGATTAACATATCAACCGGCAGGTGGGGAAAAAACCACAGAAGACAAAGCAATGCCAACACATACAGAAGCAATTCAATTTGTAATTGATGCTTTGACAGATGAAAAACGAGGTGTTGTAGGAAGTTTGGAAGAAATCGGAGCTGTAGGACATAGACTTGTACACGGCGGAGAAAAATTTGCAAGCTCAGCTGTGATCACAGATGAAATGTTAAAAGCAGTAGAAGAATGTAATGATTTAGCACCACTTCACAATCCTGCAAACTTAATTGGTGTTGATGCTTGTAAAAAATTAATGCCAAATACTCCAATGGTTGGTGTGTTTGATACTGCTTTCCACCAGACTATGCCAGAAAAAGCATATATATACGGACTTCCATACGAATATTATGACAAATACAAAGTAAGACGTTATGGATTCCATGGTACAAGCCATAGCTTTGTTTCAAAAAGAACTGCAGAGATTTTAGGAGCATCTTATGACAACTTGAAAACAATTGTTTGTCATTTGGGTAATGGTGCAAGTATTTGTGCGGTGGAAAATGGAAAATCTGTTGATACATCAATGGGTCTTACACCACTTGAAGGCCTTGTAATGGGAACTCGTTCCGGCGATATTGACCCGGCTATCTTAGAATTCCTTGCTAAGAAAGAGGATATGGATATCACAGCTCTTATGAACATGTTGAATAAGAAATCCGGTGTACAAGGGATGTCCGGTCTTTCCAGCGACTTCCGTGATTTGTCAGCAGGTGCTGATGCAGGCAACAAGCGTGCACAGACAGCATTAGATGTTTTCTGTTATCGCGTTGCAAAATATGTTGGAAGCTATACAGCAGCAATGAATGGTGTGGATGCAATTGCATTTACAGCCGGCATTGGTGAAAATGATAGTTATGTAAGAGAACAAGTATGTAAATACCTTGGATACTTAGGAATTGAAATTGATGCAGAAGCAAATAAAGCTCGCGGTGAAGAAGTGATGATTTCCACACCGGATTCTAAAGTAAAGGTACTTGTTGTTCCGACAAATGAAGAGCTTGCAATTGCACGTGAGACAGTAGCATTAGTTTAATACAATTTTTGTAAATATTTGTTGACAAACGAAATTTACATGATATAATAATTTAGGTGTGATAAGGAGAACTGTATGTTTATTAACCTATCAGACGTATTATCTGAACTTCATAAGCCGATTGACCAGGTGGTTCCGGTTGAGATGGAATCGATTGAAACACCGCTGGGAAGTATGCCGATTGTTGAGAAAGAAGATGCACATATTGTTGTAAAACATGTGAAGCAAAAGCAACTCACGATTGACGGAACTTGCAGATTGGTACTCGAACTTCTTTGTGACCGTTGCCTAGAACCGGTTGAGACAGTGTTTGAATTGAATTTTTCAAAGGCTGTAGATTTGGCAACAGATGAAAATCAGGTAGATGAATTGGATGAAAAAAATTATATTGACGGATATAATCTTGACGTAGACAAGTTGCTCTATAATGAGATGTTGATAGGATGGCCGATGAAAATTCTATGTAGTGAAACTTGCAAAGGGATTTGCAATACATGTGGTCAAAACCTAAATAAGGGAACTTGTAACTGCGAAGATACAAGTCTTGACCCTAGAATGTCAGTTATCCGCGATGTGTTTAAGAATTTTAAGGAGGTGTAACCTATGTCAATTTGTCCAAAGAATAAATCTTCTAAAGCTAGAAGAGATAAAAGAAGAGCAAACTGGAAAATGAGCGCTCCAAACTTAGTAAAATGCAGCAAATGTGGAGAATTAATGATGCCACATAGAGTTTGCAAAGCTTGCGGATCTTACAACAAAAAAGAAATCGTAGCTGTAGATTAATTATGAATTCGTAAAAAGGACGTAAAAGCATTCACTTTTACGTCTTTTTTTATCATGTAATAGTTCCTATTACCAAAAAAAGTTCGTAAACGAACTTTTTATACTAAATTATATTGATTTTTATGGCAATGTTTAGTAAAATTACGTTAATGTCAGGAGGAAAAGTTATGTCAGAAATTACAAGAGTAGCAGTTGATGCTATGGGAGGAGACAATGCTCCGGGCGAAATTGTGAAAGGTGCAGTTGATGCCGTTAATTCACGAAAAGACATTAAAGTTTTTTTGGTAGGCCAGGAAGAAGTTGTAAAAAAGGAACTTGCTCAGTATACATATAATAAAGAGCAAATCGATGTTGTTCACGCATCCGAGGTGATTGAAACTGCAGAACCGCCTGTTATGGCGATTCGAAGAAAAAAAGATTCCTCGATTGTTGTTGCAATGAACCTGGTGAAGACCGGTGTAGCAGATGCTTTTGTTTCGGCGGGAAGTTCTGGCGCAATATTGGTCGGAGGACAATTGATTGTAGGACGAATCAAGGGCATTGAGAGACCACCGTTAGCACCACTCATTCCTACGGCAAGTGGAGTATCGTTGCTTATCGATTGCGGTGCGAATGTGGATGCACGTTCTTCGCATCTAGTACAATTTGCAAAAATTGGTTCTATTTACATGGAACATGTGGTAGGTATTAAGAATCCAAAAGTTGCGATTGTGAATATTGGTGCAGAAGAAGAAAAGGGAAATGCACTCGTAAAAGAGACTTTCCCGTTGTTAAAGGAATGTGAAGATATCAATTTCATTGGAAGCATTGAAGCGCGTGATATCCCACAAGGGTTGGCAGATGTTATTGTTTGTGAGGCATTTGTCGGCAATGTCATTTTAAAACTTTATGAAGGACTCGCAGGTGTTCTAATTAAAAAAATCAAAGGTGGATTAATGTCAACCTTAAAAAGCAAAATTGGTGCAGCTTTAGCATTGCCGGCACTAAAGAACACATTAAAGAGTTTCGACACAAGTGAGCACGGCGGGGCACCGTTACTAGGACTAAATGGCCTTGTTGTGAAGACACACGGTAGCTCAAAAGCAATTGAGGTGTCTAATTCTATTATTCAATGTGTTACGTTCAAAGAACAAAAAATAAATGATAAAATTCGGGAACGTATCCAAGTAAAAGAGTAAGATCCAAAAAAGGAGAAGGAAAAATGGAATTTGAAAAATTAAAAGAGATTATTGTTGACGTATTAAATGTAGGAGAAGAAGACGTAAAAATGGAAAGCACTTTTGTTGATGATTTAGGTGCAGATTCCTTAGACATTTTCCAAATCATTATGGGAATTGAAGAAGCATTTGATATCGAGATCGAAAACGAAGACGCTGAAAAGATTGTAACAGTTGGAGATGCTGTAGAACAAATCAAGAATGCAGTGAATTAATAATACTTCGAAAAAGCCCAAAAGGGCTTTTTCGTATGTAAAGAAAAGAACGAGGATTGTATGAAGCAGAGATTATTTGAATTACAAAACAAAATCGGATATCGTTTTCGCGACGAAGAACTACTTATATCTGCACTAATGCATAGTTCCTATACAAATGAAAAGCATTTGCCGAAACACAAATGTAATGAACGTTTGGAGTTTTTGGGGGATGCTGTGTTGGAACTGATATCCAGCGAATTTTTGTTTTTCTCTAACAGAAAGACACCGGAAGGAGAATTGACCAGAATGCGTGCCAGTATGGTTTGCGAGCCGTCTTTGGCATTCTGTGCAAGAGAAATCGGTTTAGGTGACTATCTGTTGCTTGGGAAAGGCGAAGAAGTAACAGGCGGGAGAAAACGAGATTCTGTCACTTCAGATGCGTTGGAAGCATTAATTGGCGCGATATATTTAGATGGTGGTTTTGCTAGTGCAAAAGAGTTTGTGCGCAACTTTGTATTAAATGATTTAGAAAACAAGAAGCTCTTTTATGATAGCAAGACTATCCTTCAGGAGATTGTGCAAGGAGTACAAGGACAACAAGTTAGTTATAAGCTTGTAAAAGAGGATGGACCTGACCACAATAAAACATTTACAGTAGAAGTATTTATCAGTGATTTGTTGTATGGGGAAGGGACAGGAAGAACAAAGAAAGCGGCAGAACAAGAAGCCGCTTATCATGCAATTTTAAAAATACGGAAAGAAAACAAAGAGTAGGTGTAAGATGTATTTAAAAAGTATTGAGGTACAAGGGTTCAAATCATTTGCAAATAAAATCGTATTTGATTTTCACAATGGTATTACAGGAATCGTAGGCCCTAATGGAAGTGGTAAAAGTAACGTTGCGGATGCGGTGCGCTGGGTACTTGGAGAACAACGTGTAAAACAGTTGCGTGGCGGTAATATGCAAGACGTTATTTTCTCGGGTACAGAAATGAGAAAACCACTGAGTTATGCCACAGTTTCGATTACCATGGATAACGCAGATCATCATTTGCCAATTGATTACAATGAAGTAACTATTACAAGAAAATTATATCGTTCCGGTGAGAGCGAATATCTCATCAATGGCAGCATTTGTCGTTTGAAGGACATTAATGAAATGCTCTACGATACAGGTATCGGTAAAGAAGGGTATTCAATTATCGGACAAGGTCAGATTGATAAAATTTTGAGTGGTAAGCCGGAAGAACGACGTGAGCTTTTTGATGAGGCTGCAGGTATCGTAAAATTTAAAAGACGTAAAAACATGTCAGTAAAGAAACTGGAAGAAGAACGCCAGAATCTTGTACGTGTGACAGATATTTTATCAGAACTTGAGAAACAGATTGGGCCATTGCAAAAACAATCTGAAACAGCAAAAGAGTATTTAAAGAAAAAAGAATCTTTGAAACGATATGACATTAACATGTTCTTGCTTGAAACATCACGTTTAAAAGCTGAAATTTCGTCTCTTGATGAGAAAATTAAGATTGCACAGGATGAATTAGATGCAGCAACTGCACAATATGAAAATACAAAAGTAGAGTATGAAGCAATTGAAGTGCAGACAGATGAAATTGATGCTTCATTGGAAACAGCAAAACGTCAGTTAAACGAGACAACGTTGTTGAAACAACAATTAGAAGGTCAGATTGATGTCCTGAAAGAACAGATTAATACGGCAAGAATGAACGATGAACATTTGGCACAACGTTCCATTGCGATTGTTGCAGAATTAGAGGAACGTGAGAGACAGTTAGAGGGGCTTTCTACTGAAAAATCCGAATTAGAAGCACAGATTGCTGAGAAAAACGTACAGCAGACCAAGGTTCAGAATGAGCTCTTACGAACACAGACTCGAATTGCAGAATTGGCAGGCGCTGTGGAAGATGGCAAAAACAATTTGATTGAACTGTTAAACAATCGTTCATTGACAAAAGCGAATATTCAAAAATTTGATACCATGCTTGAACAGATTCAAGTACGTAAAGCTGCTTTAAATCAAAGATTGATTATGGCAGAAAGCGAGGCAGTTGAGCATGATGAGCTGATTAAGAAATATGAAGATGAACTGAAAGAAGTTTCATCCACAATTATTGCTTATACAGACGAAAATAAGAACTATGAGTCTGAAATTGAAAGATTACAGACTGAAATTAATACAAAATCCGAAGAATATCGCTCTTTAGAAGTGTCTTACCACAGAGAAGAATCCCGTTTGGAATCACTGAAAAACCTAACAGAACGTTATGACGGCTATGGAAACAGTATCCGAAAGGTTATGGAAAGACGTGAACAGGAAAAGGGTATTCTTGGCGTAGTTGCTGATATTATCAAGGTTGACAAGGCATACGAAATAGCCATTGAAACAGCCCTTGGCGGAAGTATTCAAAATATTGTAACCGACAGCGAAGATACAGCGAAACGCATGATTCAATATTTGAAACAAAACAAATTTGGACGAGCAACCTTTTTACCACTTACCAGCATCAATAGCAATAATTCTTTGAAACAGAGTGATGCTTTAAGCGAAAAAGGAGTCATAGGTGTTGCAAGTTCTTTGGTTCATGTGGAAGAAAAATTTGCGAAACTTGCAGAAAATTTACTTGGTCGTACAATTGTTGTAAAACACATTGATGATGGGATTGCGCTTGCAAAGAAATACAAACAATCTCTTCGTATAGTTACTGTGGAAGGTGAACTTATTAATCCGGGCGGAGCTATGACCGGTGGTGCATTTAAGAATTCAAGTAACCTTCTGAGTAGAAGACGTGAAATCGAAGAAATCGAAAAGAAAGTAGCACTTTTGAAGAAAGAAATGCAAGAACTCCAAAATGCGTTAGAGTCTTGTAAGGAAGAACGCACCTCGTACTATGCAAAGATTGAAACTGTAAAAGAAGAACTTCAAAAAGCATATGTTGTTCAGAATACGGCAAAAATGAATATGGATCAAATGATTGCAAAAAAAGAAGAAGCCAGAGCCCTTGTGAAAGATATTCAACGGGAAGGCGAGGATTTGGATTTACAAGTATCGGAAATCAAGGACAATCATGAATCTATTCTTGTTGAATTGGAGTATTCTGAAAAATTTGAGCAAGAAATAAACACCAACTCTGAACTCTGTCAAAAGGAATTGGAAGAGGCCAGAGAGTTGGAAAGTAAGCAACTGCATGATGCGGAAGAAGCACATTTATCTTATGCATCCTTTGAACAAAAACTTCAATTTATGATTGAGAATGAAGAGCGTATCAAAGAGGAAGTAGCAAAATTCCAAGAAGAACTTTCCGGATTGGATGCAAGTAAAGGCGATGCTTCTGAAGAGATTCGTAAAAAAGAGGAACAGATTACTGAGATTCGTCATACAATCGAAAATTCGAAGGAATTATTTGTAGAGATTGAAGCTGAGATTCAAAAATTTGTTTCTGAGAAGGAAGAACTGAATAGAAAGCATAAGGAATTCCTTGAAAAACGTGAAGATTTGTCAAAACATATGGCTGAACTTGATAAAGAATTGTTCCGCTTGACCAGCAGACGAGAAGGTTATGAAGAAGCATCTGAAAAACAAATTAATTATATGTGGGAAGAATATGAGCTGACATATAGCAGTGCAATGGAACTTCGCGATGAAGACTTGACAGACCTCACATTTATGAAGAAGGAAATCCAGAGACTTAAAAATGAAATTAAAGCGCTTGGTTCTGTCAATGTAAACGCAATTGAGGATTATAAAAATGTATCAGAGCGTTATGAGTTCATGAAGACACAGCATGATGACTTGATCGAGGCTGAGGCAACCTTGCTTCAGATTATTGAAGAGTTAGATGCAGCAATGCGGAAACAGTTCCGAGAAAGCTTTGAAGAAATCAATAAAGAGTTTGATAAGGTATTCAAGCAATTATTTGGTGGCGGAACAGGTACGCTGGAACTGATTGAGGATGAGGATATTTTGGAGGCAGGTATTCGAATTATTGCTCAACCACCTGGAAAGAAACTGCAGAACATGATGCAATTATCCGGTGGTGAAAAAGCACTCACAGCAATTTCCTTATTGTTTGCAATTCAAAACTTGAAACCATCTCCGTTCTGTCTTCTCGACGAAATTGAAGCGGCACTTGACGATTCGAACGTAGACCGTTTTGCAAGATATTTACATAAACTGACAAAACATACACAGTTTATTGTGATTACACACCGTAAGGGTACCATGACAGCGGCAGACCGTCTGTACGGTATCACCATGCAGGAAAAAGGTGTATCTGCACTTGTTTCCGTAGACTTATTAGAACACGAACTAGATGATTAGGAGGCTTTATGTCAGAAGAAAAAAAGGGCTTTTGGGGAAGACTGGTTGCCGGATTATCAAAAACGCGAGATAACATTGTTTCAGGGATCGACAGTATTTTTCATGGCTTCACCAATATCGATGACGATTTTTATGAAGAATTGGAAGAAATCTTAATCATGGGCGATTTGGGCGTTCATGCAACCATGGATATCATCGAAGATTTAAAAGAAAAAGTGAAAAAGAACCATATCAAGGAGCCGGTAGATTGCAAAGAGTTCTTGATTGAAAGCATCAAAGAACAGATGGATGTGGGCCAGGCTGCCTATGAGTTTGAACACAAAACATCGGTTGTCCTTGTGATAGGTGTTAATGGTGTGGGCAAAACCACAACCATAGGAAAATTGGCAGGGAAACTTCGTGAGCAAGGTAAGAAAGTGGTTCTTGCCGCAGCGGATACCTTCCGCGCGGCAGCAGGCGAACAACTGAAAGAGTGGGCAAATCGTGCAGAGGCAGACTTAATTGGCGGACAGGAAGGTTCAGACCCTGCTGCAGTTGTCTATGATGCAGTAGCAGCTACTAAATCCAGAAAAGCAGATGTACTCCTTGTTGACACAGCCGGAAGACTTCACAACAAGAAAAACTTAATGGAAGAGCTTCGCAAAATCAATCGAGTGTTGGAGAGAGAATATCCGGAAGCACATCGTGAGACCTTGATTGTACTGGATGGTACAACCGGACAAAATGCCTTGGCTCAGGCAAAAGAATTTAAAGATGTAACTGATATCAGTGGTATTGTCCTTACCAAAATGGACGGAACAGCCAAAGGTGGGATTGCAGTTGCAATTCAGGCAGAACTTGGGATCCCGGTAAAATATATCGGTGTGGGTGAAAGCATTGATGATTTACAAAAATTCAATTCTGACGATTTTGTAAATGCCCTGTTTACAACAGAAGAATAATTGGAGGAATTTATGTTAACCTTAGAGAAATTTGAATTGGCAAGTGAAGTGGTAAAGAAAGTCACAAAGCCAACAAAATTAGTATATAGTGAATATTTGAGTGAGCAAACCGGTGGAAAAGTATTTTTAAAGCCGGAAAATATGCAACATACAGGTGCATATAAGCTTCGCGGTGCTTATTACAAGATTAGCACTTTGACAGAGGAAGAACGTGCAAAAGGTATTATCACAGCCTCTGCCGGAAATCACGCACAAGGTGTGGCTTATGCTGCAAAAGAATTCGGCTGCAAGGCAACCATTGTAATGCCTACGGTAACTCCGCTAATCAAGGTGAATCGTACCAAGGCATATGGTGCCGAAGTGATTCTTTACGGAGATGTGTATGATGATGCATGCGAAAAGGCAAAACAACTTGCAGAAGAAACAGGATGTACCTTTGTACATCCGTTTGATGATGAAGATGTAATTACCGGACAAGGAACCATTACCATGGAGATTATCCAGGAACTGCCGACGGTTGATTACATATTTGCCCCGGTTGGTGGCGGCGGACTTATCAGCGGTGTGGCAACCCTTGCTAAAATGCTGAATCCAAAAATCCAAGTGATCGGTGTAGAGCCAATAGAAGCAGCAAGCATGTCTGCCTCTTTGGAAGCAGGTGAAATTGTTACACTTGACAGTGCAAACACCATTGCAGATGGTACAGCTGTGAAAACAGTTGGTGAAAACGCATTACAATATGTAAAAGATAATGTAGATATGATGTTGACTGTAGAAGATGATGAACTTATTGGAGCCTTTCTTGATATGGTGGAAAATCACAAGATGGTGGTGGAAAACTCTGGACTTCTTACCGTAGCGTCATTGAAGCAGTTGGACTTAAGAGGAAAGAAAGTTGTTGCAATCTTAAGTGGTGGCAACATGGATGTGATTACTATGTCCTCAATCGTACAGCACGGGTTGATTCAAAGAGACAGAATTTTCTCTGTATCCGTATTACTTCCGGACAAACCGGGTGAATTGGTACGCGTAGCAGACACCATTGCAAAAGCACAAGGTAACGTTATCAAGCTGGAGCACAACCAGTTTGTCAGCACCAACCGTAATGCAGCTGTGGAACTTCGTATTACATTGGAATCCTTTGGTACAGAACATAAGAGAGAAATTCTAAAAGCACTGGAAGATAATGGATATAAGCCGAAAAGTATCAGTGCAAAGCTGTATTAGGGAGGATTTGTATGGGGTATAAAAAACCAAAACAAGGGGAAATCTACAAACATTTTAAAGGAAATCTATATGAAGTGCTTGTAATTGCTAAGCATACCGAAACAATGGAAGAAATGGTAGTCTACAAAGAAGTTGATGGGGAAGCAACTTACGCAAGACCATTGGAAATGTTTGTAAGTAAAGTGGATAAGGACAAGTATCCAGATGTTCTTCAAACATATCGTTTTGAAAGACAGGATGCGGAACCAAAACTTTCAATAATGGACTTTTTGGATTTGTCTACAACAACAGAAAAGATTCAGTATCTTGAAAGTAGAAAAGAGGATATAACAGAAGAATTTATTGGACTTGTAGCACAGTGCCTTGAATTTGTTGAGAATGATGGAATTTTGGAAGACAGATATCGTGCATTGGTGAAATATCTGAGAACTGTGGAACGGTATGAAATTAGGAGATAATGGAGGAAACCAAAATGGATAAGATTAAAATGACAACACCTTTAGTGGAAATGGATGGAGATGAAATGACCAGAATTCTCTGGCAAATGATTAAAGATGAATTATTGACTCCATTTATTGAGTTAAATACAGAATACTATGACCTAGGATTGGAACACAGAAATGAAACTAACGATCAGGTAACGGTAGACTCTGCAAATGCAACCAAGAAATATGGTGTAGCAGTAAAATGCGCAACCATTACACCGAATGCAGCTCGTATGACAGAGTATGACTTAAAAGAAATGTGGAAAAGTCCAAACGGAACCATCCGTGCAATGTTAGATGGAACCGTTTTTCGCACACCGATTATTGTAAAAGGAATTGAGCCATGTGTGAAGAATTGGAAGAAGCCAATTACAATTGCAAGACATGCATATGGTGATGTTTACAAGAATACAGAAATGGTTATTCCGGGACCGGGAAAAGTAGAGTTGGTTTATACTGCTGAAGACGGAACGGAAACACGTGAAGTGGTTCACAACTATACAAAAGCAGGTATTGCGCAAGGTATGCATAACATCGATGATTCTATCGAAAGTTTTGCAAGAAGCTGCTTTAACTATGCGTTAGATTTAAAGCAAGATTTATGGTTTGCAACAAAGGATACGATTTCAAAGAAATATGACCATACATTCAAAGATATTTTCCAAGAAATCTTTGATAAAGAGTATGCAGATAGATTTAAAGAAGCTGGTATTACATACTTCTATACTTTGATTGACGATGCGGTAGCTCGTGTAATGAAAGCAGAAGGTGGCTTTATATGGGCATGTAAGAACTATGACGGAGACGTAATGAGTGATATGGTATCCTCAGCATTTGGTTCCCTTGCAATGATGACTTCCGTTCTTGTATCTCCACAAGGATACTATGAATATGAAGCCGCTCATGGTACCGTTCAACGTCACTACTACAAGCACTTAAAAGGCGAAGAAACATCAACAAACTCTGTTGCAACTATCTTTGCTTGGACCGGTGCTCTTCGTAAACGTGGTGAATTAGATGGAAATCAGGAATTAATGGATTTTGCAGACAGATTAGAAAAAGCAACCCTTTCTACGATAGAAAGTGGTAAGATGACAAAGGACTTAGCGCTGATTACTTCATTAGAAAATGTAACTGTGTTAAATTCTCAAGATTTCATCAAAGAAATCAGAAAAACATTAGAAAACTAGAGGTTAAATAAATTGAGAAAACTGGCTTTAAGCGATGACATTCTTTTGAAAATTGAAAAACCGGCTCGTTATATCGGAAATGAAGTGAATTCTGTCATGAAGAACAAGGACGAGATAGATGTGCGTTTTGCATTTGTCTTTCCGGATGTTTATGAAATTGGGATGTCTCATCTTGGGATACAGATTCTATATGATATGTTAAACCGCAGAGATGACGTTTGGTGCGAGCGTGTGTATTCGCCTTGGACGGATTTGGATAAAATTATGCGAGAGGAAAACATTCCTCTCTTTGCATTAGAATCCCAAGATGCAATTAAGGATTTTGATTTTATTGGAATTACCATTCAATATGAAATGTGTTACACCAATATTTTACAGGTCCTTGATCTTGCACAGATTCCGATGTTTGCAAAAGACCGCAGCGAAGAGCATCCAATTGTAATCGGCGGTGGACCATGTACTTATAATCCGGAGCCGCTTGCGGATTTCTTTGACATTTTCTACATCGGTGAAGGGGAAACAGAGCTTTACAATTTGATGGATCAATATAAAGAATGGAAAGTTTCCGGAAAATCCAGAAAAGAATTCTTGGAAATGGCAGCGGAGATTCCGGGACTTTATGTTCCATCCTTTTATGATGTAGCATACAAGGAAGACGGAACTATTTGTGCCTTTACTCCAAACAATGCTCACGCAAAACCGGTGATTAAGAAACAGATTGTAATGGATGTTTCCGACACCTATTATCCGGAGAAACCGGTTGTACCATTTATTAAGGCCACGCAGGATAGAGTGGTACTTGAAATTCAACGTGGGTGTATCCGTGGCTGTCGTTTCTGTCAGGCTGGTATGTTGTATCGCCCGACCAGAGAACGGGATGTGGAAGTTTTAAAAGACTATGCCTATAAAATGTTAAAATACACAGGACATGAGGAAATTTCTTTAAGTTCACTCAGTTCCAGTGATTATTCAAAACTTCAGGAACTGGTCACATTTTTAATTGATGAATTTAAAGAAAAATCCATCAATATTTCCTTGCCGTCCCTTCGTATTGATGCATTTTCTCTGGATGTAATGAGCAAGGTGCAAGATGTAAGAAAGAGTAGTCTAACCTTTGCGCCGGAAGCCGGCTCACAGAGACTTCGTAATGTGATTAATAAAGGACTCACAGAAGAAATAATTCTGGAAGGAGCAGGACAGGCATTTGAAGGTGGCTGGACTCGTGTAAAATTATATTTTATGTTGGGATTACCAACAGAAACAGAAGAAGATATGAAGTCAATCGCGCATTTGGCCGAAAAGATAGCAAAACGCTACTATGAGATTCCGAAGGACCAAAGAAACGGGAAATGCCAGATTGTTGCAAGCACGTCTTTCTTTATTCCGAAGCCATTTACGCCATTCCAATGGGCAACCATGTTGAATAAGGAAGATTATATTGAAAAGGCAAATATCGTGAACCATGAGATGAAAGCACAGCTCAACCATAAAAGCCTAAAATACAACTGGCATGAGGCAGATGTGACTGTTTTGGAGGGTGTATTTGCCCGCGGTGACAGACGTGTATCCAAGGTGTTATTAGAGGCCTATAAGCTTGGTTGTATCTATGATTCATGGGGAGAACATTTTCGCTATGACTTGTGGATGCAGGCATTTGAAAACACCGGGGTTGATGTAGCTTTTTATAACCTTCGTGAACGTGATTTGGATGAAATTCTACCTTGGGATTTCATTGATATCGGCGTTTCAAAAGAATTTTTAAAACGTGAATGGAAAAATGCGTTAGCAGAAAAAGTGACACCAAACTGTCGCATGCAATGTGCCGGTTGTGGCGCAATGAATTTTGGGGGAGGTGTATGCTTTGAAAGCTAGGATTAAATTTCGCAAATATGGCTGTATGAAATTCATCGGGCACTTAGATATCATGAGATTCTTTCAAAAAGTGATGAGACGAGCAGACATTCCGATTGCATTTACCGGTGGCTTTAGCCCACATATGATTATGTCTTTTGCTAATCCACTGGGAGTGGGACTGACAAGTGATGGTGAATATTTTGACATCGAATTAACAGATAAAATCGATATGGAACTTGCAGTAGAACGCATGAATCAAGTGTCTGTGGAAGGAATTGATATTGTAAACATGGTTCCGATTTCAGATGATAAGAAGCAGACGGGAATGTCCATTGTTGCCGCTGCTGATTATTTATCCTCATTAAAGAGTGGAACATTTCCGGAAGATTGGAAGGAAAGAGTAGCACTTTTTATGGAACAGCCGGCTATTACTGTTCTAAAGAAAAGCAAAAAGAGTGAAAAAGAAGTAGATATCAAACCTATGATATACAAGTTTGAAGTGCGTGATGAAAGCGTGTATATGCAAGTGGCAACCGGAAGTGTAGAAAACTTAAAGCCGGAACTTGTCATGCAAGCCTTATGTGAATTCTTAAGTGTTGATTTAGAAACTGTATCATTTGCACATCATCGCTTGGAAGTATATGCAAATATAGGAACAGATGGAAAAAATCAATTTGTAGGTTTGGATCAGGTATCAGCATGAATCGAAAACTGATTATTACAAAATTAAATGAAAAAATCATAACTGCTGTGATTGAAAATGAGAAGATTGCCGAATTACATTGCACAGAGAAGCCAGAAACTCAGGCAATCCAGCTTGGAAATATATACGTTGGACGTGTAAAAAACATTCTGGCAAATATTAATGCTGCATTTATTGAGGTTTCCGGCGGTGTGGAGTGTTATTATTCCATAGGCGAAAACCCAACCCCGATTTTCACTAAAAAGATTGGAAAAAAACCGCTTTGTATTGGGGATGAGTTGCTAGTGCAAATATCAAAAGAAGCAGTGAAGACAAAGGCACCAACAGTAAGCAGCAAAATTAATCTGACTGGGAAATACGCGGTATTGACTTATGGGGATACGAGAGCAGGAGTATCCAACAAGATTGATAAATCCGAAAAGGAACGCCTGTTAGAATTAGCAAAGGCATATGCCACAGATTCCTACGGTGTCATTATGCGTACCAATGCGAAAGAGGCTGATACCGAGGTACTGGAGGACGAATTGAAGCGTTTGACAGAGCGGTATCATGTTTTGACAGAACAGGCAAAGACGAGGATTTGTTTTTCCTGCCTACAGAGTGCACCAAAGGAATATTTGACAGAACTTCGAAATATTTATCAAGAAGGGTTGACAGAAATTATAATTGAGGATAAAACAATCTATGAGGAAGTGAGAGAGTATTTATCAAAGGAACAACCTGAGGATTTAGAAAAACTTCGATTGTATGATGATAAATTATTACCACTTCATAAGTTGTATAGTGTGGAAACCTGTTTGTCAAATGCATTGAAGGAGTATGTTTGGTTAAAGTCCGGTGCCTATTTGGTGATTCAGCCGACAGAGGCACTGACTGTAATTGATGTAAATACGGGGAAATGCATCAGCAAGAAAAAAGATGATGAAGCCTATTTAAAAATCAACAAAGAAGCAGCCAAAGAAGCAGCAAGGCAGATTCGCCTGCGAAATCTTTCGGGTATTATTTTGGTTGATTTTATCAATATGGATACAAAAGAAGCAATGGACGAGTTGTTGAATGTTTTCGAGAGGGAATTGAAGAAGGACCCGATTGCAACCACACTTGTGGATATCACAAAATTACAGCTTGTAGAACTTACTAGGAAGAAGGTAAGACGTCCGCTTCATGAAGTGATGTCTTAAGGAGGATGAAAATGATGAAAAAAGTTGTGAAATTTGGCGGTAGTTCACTTGCCAGTGCAGAACAATTTCAAAAAGTAGGAGAGATTATCCGTGCCGAAGAAAGCAGAAAATATGTGGTGCCATCCGCACCGGGAAAGCGTTTTTCGGCAGATACTAAAGTGACGGATATGTTATATCAGTGTTATGGCGCCGCTGAAGAAGGAAAAGATTTTTTAGCCCAATTAGACGCAATTAAGACAAGATACCAAGAGATTATTGATGGGTTATCACTTGATTTGTCTTTGGATAAGGAATTTGATATGATCAGCGAAAACTTTACAAAAAAAGCTGGCAGTGATTATGCGGCATCTCGCGGTGAATATTTAAATGGTATTATCATGGCTAATTACCTTGGGTATGAGTTTATTGATGCAGCAGATGTGATTTATTTTGATGAAGATGGTCGTTTTGATGATGTAAAAACAAACGAAGTATTGTCTGAAAAGTTAGCAAAGATAGAAAGAGCTGTAATTCCTGGCTTCTACGGTGCTATGCCGGACGGAACAATCAAAACTTTCTCAAGAGGTGGTTCTGACTTAACCGGCTCTATTGTTGCCAAGGCTGCAAAAGTAGATATGTATGAAAACTGGACAGATGTTTCCGGTTTTATGATTGCAGACCCACGTATTATCAACAATCCGAAAACGATTGAAGCGATTACATATAAAGAATTGCGAGAGTTATCATATATGGGAGCAACCGTGCTTCACGAAGATGCCATTTTCCCGATTCGCAAAGAGGGAATTCCTATTAACATCCGTAACACCAATGCTCCGGAAGATAGCGGTACATTGATTGTAGAGGCAACTTGCAGACATCCGAAATATACCATTACAGGTATTGCAGGAAAACAAGGATTTGCATCGATTACCATTGAAAAAGCAATGATGAACTCAGAAATTGGTTTCTGTAGAAAAGTATTGCAAGTGTTTGAAGATAATGGTATCTCTATTGAGCATATGCCATCCGGAATTGATACCATGACTGTATTTGTACATCAATCTGAATTCCAGGAAAATGAACAGAAAGTGCTTGCAGGTATTCATCAGGCAGTACAACCGGATAACATTGAACTGGAATCTGATTTGTCATTAATTGCAATTGTAGGACGTGGAATGCGTTCAAAACGTGGTACGTCAGGACGTGTTTTCTCAGCCCTTGCACATTCTCATGTAAACGTAAAAATGATTGACCAAGGTTCCAGTGAGTTGAACATTGTTGTTGGTGTTCGCAATCATGATTTTGAAAATGCCATCAAAGCATTGTATGACATTTTCGTGGTAACAAAATTATAGGATTAAACCTTATTTCATAAGAGAGTCTGTATTAGCAGGCTCTCTTTATTTGTTACAAAAAAATTACAAACTATTACAAAAATATATTGACGAAAGATTATATCTCATTTAAAATAAAAAAGCACGTATTGTGAAATATACGAGAGAGGAATTAAAATGAAAACATATATTCAAGAACATTTGAAGTTAATTATAATAATAACAGCAGTGCTTGTGTTTACTGGTTTGGGTATTGCAAGTCCTGTGATTATAGCAAAAATGCAACCGGTTCTATCAGAAGAATTAAGGGTTGTATCTTTTGAAATGGAAAAGGAAGTATATGAATATACAGGTGAGGAGATGAAGCCTGGAATCATTCAAATAACATTTGAAAATACGAAAAATGAACAAATAGTTAAAAAGTCTGATGAAATTAGTATTAAAAAATACATGGACAATCAAAAAGTCGGACAGGCAAGTGTAGAAATTAGTGTAATAGGTTATCAAGGAACAATGGTGCTTGATGATGCGTTTTTGATTCGCCCGGCTAAAGCAAATGGCATGCAGATTGTCTCAGCTTCACGTGAAACGATTGAAGTGAAGTGGAATGAGGTTGCTGGCGCAGACAGTTATTCTCTTTATCGCAGTACGGATAACGGACAACAGTTTGCGTTGCTTGCTGAAAGCAAGGAATTAAGTTATCAGGATACAGACATACAGACAAATGCAGTATATCAATACTATGTTTGTGCTTCTGCTTTAATTGACGAGCAAGTAGTGTTTGGTGACCCATCAGACACCGTAAAACAGTACACGCCACTTGCGATTCCTGTTATTTCTTCGGTTAAAAATTCTTCTTATAACACTTTGCGTGTAGAATGGCCGGTTGTAGCAGGAGCTACTGGATATCAAGTGTATCGCAATACTGTAAAAGATGGAGAATACACTTTGATTACTGAAATAGCTGATGGTGCGGCAACAGCTTATTCTGATACATCATGCGAAGTTGGAAAGGCATATTATTACTATATCAAAGCTTGTCAGACTATAGAAGAAATGAAGACATACGGCGATGCATCAGCCGTTGTTTCCGGAAGAACAACACCAAATCGTGTGGGATTAAGTGGCAGTTCGGGAGATGGAAACACAAAAGTAACTTTAAGTTGGAAAAAAGTTTCCGGGGCACAGGGTTATGAAGTATATAAAAACAACAAATTGGTAAAAACAATTGACAGTGCAGATACATTGTCATGGTCTGAATCCGGTCTTGCAAAGGATGCGGAATCCAATTATAAAGTAAGAGCCTATTGTATTGTAAATAACGAAAAAATCTATGGCTCTTATTCAAGAACTTATGCAAAAGAAGTAACTATTGAATATAATTACGGCGCTATCTCAGAAGAATTATCAGCATTGACCCAATATGTGGGACGTAGTTATGTGTTTGGAGGAACATCACCTACAAAGGGATGGGATTGCAGTGGATTTACCCAATATGTGTTTAAGAAACATTTTGGAATCAGCCTTCCTAGAACGTCAGGAGAGCAGGCCGGCAGAGGAACAACTGTAAGTAAAAATTCCCGTTCTTCATGGAAACCGGGTGACTTGTTATTCTATAAACAGAATGGAAGAGTCAGTCATGTTGCCATATATTTAGGAAACGGACAGATGATTCATGCATTGAATTCAAAATATGATACTTTGATTCAAGGTGTAGACTACTATGAGAATTGGGATCCTAAGACCACATTATATTGTGTAAAAAGAATTTTTTAAAAGTGAATAAAATTATTGACAGACCTCACTTTGCGTGATATACTACATGAGTATGCCGCACAGTGAGGTTTGCAAGTTTATAGGTTTTTATGTTTACATAGTAGCTTATAACACCACAACTGGCGAGTAATGATAATAGGAGGTGCCATATGTACGCAATTATAGCAACAGGTGGTAAACAGTACAAAGTAGCCGAAGGCGATATCATTAGAGTGGAAAAACTTGGTGTAGAAGCTGGAGAAACTTTTACATTTGACCAAGTACTTGCAGTTAGCGATGCTGAATTAAAAGTTGGTAATCCAACAGTAGAAGGCGCAACAGTTACAGCTTCTGTAATTGGCGACGGAAAAGCAAAAAAAGTTATCGTTTACAAGTATAAGAGAAAAACTGGATACCATAAGAAAAACGGTCACAGACAACAGTACACAGAAGTTAAGATTGAAAAAATCAACGCTTAATTTAATGTTATGACTAAGGTAACCATTTACAAAAATGTAAAAAATGAATGTGTTGGATTTAAAGTTTTTGAACATGCTGGATTTGATGAGGCGGGCAACGATATTGTATGTTCTGCAATTTCAATTCTTGTGATTAATACCATGAATGCAATAGAACAGTTTACGGACGTAAAATTCACGCAGATGGTAAATGAAGAAGATGCAACCATCGAATTTCAAGTAGAAGAAACTACGAAAGAGACAACACTGTTGTTAGAGACAATGGTTCTGGGATTACAGACATTGGAAGACAACGAAGAATACACAGAATATATCGATTTAATATTTGAGGAGGTGTAAACACCATGATGAAATTAAACCTTCAATTTTTCGCTCATAAAAAGGGAGTTGGTTCTACAAAGAACGGTAGAGACTCTGAATCTAAGAGATTAGGTGCGAAAAGAGCTGACGGACAATTTGTAAAAGCTGGAAATATCCTTTATAGACAACGTGGAACTAAGATTCACCCAGGTATCAACGTAGGACGCGGTGGTGACGATACATTATTCGCATTAGTTGACGGTGTTGTAAGATTCGAAAGAAAAGGAAGAGATAAGAAACAAGTTTCTATCTATCCAGTAGCTGAATAATTATCAGAAAAATAGGCTTCAAATCAATCGGTTTGAAGCCTTGTTTTTTGCATAAAATTTATATATACTAGTCTTATATCAGAAAAGTAGGTGAAATAAATGTTTGCAGATAGAGCTAAAATTTATATTCGTTCCGGAAAAGGCGGAGATGGGCATGTGAGTTTTCGCAGGGAATTATATGTTCCAAATGGTGGACCGGACGGTGGCGATGGCGGTCGTGGCGGAGATGTAATTTTTGAAGTAGATAAAGGATTAAACACATTGGTCGATTACAGACATAAAAGAAAATATGTTGCCAAAGACGGCGAACAGGGTGGCAAGAGAAAATGTCATGGTGCTGATGCGGAAGATATTATATTAAAAGTACCTGAAGGAACGGTTATTAAAGAGGCTGAAACAGGAAAAGTAATCGCTGATATGTCCGGTGATAATAACAGACAGATAATTTTAAAAGGTGGTCGAGGCGGTCTTGGCAATCAACATTTTGCAACTGCAACGATGCAGATTCCAAAGTATGCACAACCAGGACAAGCTGCTCAGGAGTTAGAAGTTTTATTGGAATTAAAAGTAATAGCGGATGTAGGGCTTGTTGGTTTCCCGAACGTAGGTAAATCCACCTTGCTTTCTCGCGTAACGAATGCGAATCCAAAGATTGCTAATTACCATTTTACAACCTTAAATCCGAATCTTGGCGTAGTTGACTTAGAAGGCAGTGAGGGATTTGTCATTGCAGATATCCCGGGATTGATTGAAGGAGCCTCTCAAGGGATTGGACTCGGTCATGAATTTTTACGACACATTGAACGTACCAAAATGATGATTCACGTGGTGGATGCGGCATCATCAGAAGGTCGTGATCCAATTGAAGACATTTACGCAATTAATGCTGAGTTAAAAGCATATAACGAGGAAATTGCAACACGTCCACAGGTCATTGCAGCAAATAAAACGGATTTAATTTATGCAGGTGATGAAGATCCTGTAGCAAAAATACGTGCAGAATTTGAACCGCAGGGAATAAAAGTATTTGCGATTTCCGGCGTTTCCGGTGAAGGTATTAAAGAACTGTTATATTATGTAAATGAGCAGTTAAAGACCCTTGACCAGGCACCTGTCGTATTTGAACAGGAATACTTCCCAGAAAATGAATTGATTCATGTTGATTTACCATACACAGTAGAAGTGGATGAAGATGGAATGTATGTAGTAGAAGGTCCGAAGATTGAAAAGATGCTTGGATATACGAACCTAGACTCTGAAAAAGGATTTGCGTTCTTCCAGACATTTTTGAAAGAAACAGGTATCTTAGATGAATTAGAGGCAGCCGGAATTCAGGAAGGCGATACCGTTCGCATGTATGGATTACAATTTGATTATTACAAATAATAACTATAGATAGAGAAGGAGAGAGAAAAGTGAACTCAAAACAAAGAGCATATTTAAGAAGCCTTGCCATGACAATGGACCCGATTTTCCAGATTGGAAAATCCAGTCTGACACCGGAATTTACAGGTGCAATTAACGAAGCATTAGAGGCAAGAGAGCTGATTAAAATCAGTGTGTTACAAAATTGTATGGATGACCCAAAAGAACTTGCTCAGGTTTTGGCAGAACGTACACGTTCGGAAGTTGTACAAGTTGTGGGTAAGAAGATCACGCTGTATAAAGAGGGAAAAGACGAGAAAAAGAAAATTATTTTGCCGGAGAAAAAATAATGAAAATTGGAATTATGGGTGGAACTTTTGACCCAATTCATAATGGCCATGTAATGCTTGGTGAATATGCCAGAAATTTATTCTCGTTGGATGAAATCTGGTTCATGCCAAATGGAAATCCACCGCACAAGATGAATGTGAAAATCCAGTCGCAAACGAAACATCGTGTGGAAATGGTTCGCAGGGCTATTGCAGATAAAGACGGGTTTGTGCTACAGCTTTATGAAGTAGAATGCAAGGATGTTAATTATTCATATTTAACTATGCAACATTTTAAAGAAGTGTATCCGGAGTGTGAGTTTTACTTCATTATTGGTGCAGATTCCTTATTTGCACTAGAAAACTGGGTGCATCCGGAAAAGCTTGTAAAAACTTGTGTAATTCTCGCGGCGTATCGAGATGATAAAAATACAGATGAAATGATGACACAAATATCATATCTGAATCAAAAATATGACGCAGATATCCGTTTGTTAAAAACTCCAAATGTCGACATTTCATCTACGGAAATACGCCATAGATTAAAGAATGGATTATCCGTTCGGGATATGATTCCGGAATCAGTCTATCAATATATCCAAGAACATCATCTGTTTGTGGATGACTTGGAGGAGATGAAACAAAAGGTTCAAAAAAGTCAGAAGGAGTCCCGTTTTATGCATACACTTGGTGTTGTGGAGACGGCAATGCAATTAGCGAAACAATATCATGTGGATGAAAGGAAAGCTGAGATTGCAGCGTTACTGCATGATTGCGCGAAAGGGTTTGGCGGACAGGAGCAATTACGTTTTTGTCAGAAGTATGGTTTAACCATAACAGAGGCAGAAGAACGCAACCCATTTTTATTGCATGCAAAATTAGGTGCATATCTTGCCAAAGCAGATTATGGCATTGATGATGAAGAAATCTTAGATGCGATTCGATGGCATACAACAGGACGTCCTGAAATGACGAAAATAGATAAGATTATCTATATCGCTGATTATATTGAGCCAAATCGCAATCAGGCGCCGAATTTGGACGAAATAAGGCGTTTAGCAAGGGTTGACCTAGACGAATGCCTATATACCATTTTAAAGGCTACATTGGCGTATTTGGAGACGAAACAGGATGTCATTGACCCTATGACAGAACAGACATATTTGTACTATAAAAAACTTTTGAATAAATGAAAGGAGTAAACTCATGGAACAATCAAGAAAAATGGCGAAATTAGCCTACGAAGCTTTAGATGAAAAATTAGGAGAGGATATCAAAGTAATCGATATCTCAGAAATCTCAGTACTTGCTGATTATTTCATTATTGCAAACGGTTCCAATGAAAGTCAGGTGCGTGCCTTAGTTGAAAATGTGGAAGAAAAGCTTTCAAAAGAAGGATTTGAGCCAAAACAACGGGAAGGCTATGGCCTTGGAAACTGGGTGTTATTAGATTTTGGGAACATCATTGTTCATGTATTTGATAAAGAAAATCGTCTATTCTATGATTTGGAAAGAATCTGGAGAGATGGAAAGTATACGGATGTAGAGAATTTATAATAAAAATAACTCTATGAAAAAAGATGTTGCTACATTTTTTGTAACAACATCTTTTTATTTATTCTTTTAAAACGTATGTATTATAAAAATCTAAATACACCAATTACTTTACCAAGTATCTGGCAATCAAATACGATAATCGGGTCCATAGAGTCATTTTCTGGTTGGAGACGATAGTAGCCATCTTCTTTATAGAACGTCTTAACAGTTGCGCTGTCTTCAACAAGAGCAACAATCATATCTCCATTTCTTGCAGTACTACATTGTTCCACAAGAACATAATCACCATCATAAATACCTACATTAATCATGCTTTCGCCCTTGACTGTGAGCATAAATGTATCATTATTAGGCATGAACTCCATTGGAATAGGAAAGTAGTTTGAAATATTTTGTTCTGCAAGAATCGGTTCGCCTGCAGCAACTTGTCCTACCATAGGAACATTGACCATTTCGCGTCTTGTTAAATTAAAGCTGTCGTCGATAATTTCAATCGCACGTGGCTTTGTAGGGTCACGTCTGATATAACCATTCTTTTCTAAAGATTCTAAATGCGCGTGAACAGAAGAAGTAGAGCGTAAGTTCACAGCTTCGCAAATTTCGCGAACTGCAGGTGGATAACCGATTCGTAAAATTTCTGATTTTATGTATTCTAAAATTTCAAGTTGTTTCTTGCTAATTTTACCTTGTGCCATGATATGACCTCCTAAAATCTTTATCTATATTTGTATTCTAACACAGTATATTTCAAAAAGCAAACAAATGTTTAGAAAATATGTTCGATTTTTCTGTTGACAAACATTTGTTCGTGTAGTATACTCAAAATACGAACAGAACAATTGTTCGGAATAAATGTTCGATTAATAGGAGAATATAACTTAGGGGGATACATATGATGACAATACAGGAGAGACAAAAAAGAGCAACGATAAAAAAGAGAAAACAGATTGCAAAGCGTAGAATGATTTTATTGCTAGCAGCTTTGTTTGTTATAACATTAGGAAGCATTGTATTTGGAACGATTTTTTCAAAGGCTAAGAATCCATCTGCAGACGTACCACAATACAAATATTATAAGAGCATTACGATTGAATCAGGAGACTCCCTCTGGAGTATTGCTGAAGAATATTGTAATGACTCATATGAAGATACACGCGAATATGTTCATGAATTAAAGCAATTAAATTCTTTGACATCAGATACCATTTATGCAGGACAACATTTATTGGTTGCTTATTATGATACAGAAATACATTAAAATATCGTGAGAGTAGCTCTCCCAAAGGCTGTTATAAGGTGTGATACTGAGTAATAGCCTTTTATTTAGCGAAGTACATCTATACGACAAACACCGATTTTTCCAAAAGATGTAGACAAAAAACACCATAAATGCTATAATATCTATATATTTATGAAAGGAACCTCTTCTCATGGCTAAAGATATAAAGACCTACTACGAACAATCTTATATTGACAATACATTACGTTTACGTGAAGTTTTAAAGACACTCCCTCCCTTTGTCAAAGATTATTTCCGCGCAATTGAGCCTACAACATCCTCAAAAACGCGAATATCATATGCATACGACTTACGTGTCTTCTTTAATTTTTTAATTGAAAACAACCCGCAATTTCGTTCCTATACAACGAATCAGTTTACAGTACACGATTTAGAACTGGTTGATTCGATGGATATAGAGGAATATTTAGACTATTTAAAGGTATATAATTCACCGGATGACAAACAGATAACTAACACGGAACGTGGACTTGCACGCAAGTTTTCTGCCTTATGTAGCCTATATCGATATCTTTACAAACATAAATTTATTACACAAAATCCAACTGTATTTGTTGATAAACCAAAGATTCATGATAAAGCCATTATTCGTTTGGATATTGATGAAGTTGTTCGTTTGTTGGATTATGTCGAGGAATGCGGGAATCAATTGACGGGTCAAAAAAAGGTATTTTATGAGAAAACAAGAACACGTGATCTTGCAATTCTCACATTATTACTAGGTACCGGAATTCGTGTTTCTGAATGTGTCGGATTAGATATTCAAGATGTGGATTTTAAAAATAATGGAATAAAAGTCACCAGAAAAGGCGGCAATGAAATGGTTGTTTATTTCGGTGATGAGGTTCGGGATGCATTAGATAACTATCTTGAAACAGACCGAGCAGTCATTACTCCTCTCCCATCCCATGAAAATGCTTTGTTTTTATCTATGCAAAGAAAACGGATTGGCGTTCAGGCTGTAGAAAATATGGTGAAGAAATATGCGCGTCAGGTAACTCCTAATAAGAAAATTACGCCTCACAAGCTTCGCAGCACCTATGGTACTAATTTATACAAAGAAACAGGTGATATTTACCTGGTAGCCGATGTTTTAGGCCACAAAGATGTAAATACCACCCGCAAGCATTATGCAGCGATTGATGAAGACCGTCGCAGACAGGCTGCATCTGCTGTGAAATTGAGAGAATCTTAGTTAAAAAAGTCTGTAATACGCTCCTGTCGAATGAAACAGGGGCGTATATTTGTTATAGTTGATCTGAATCTAAAACTATGGTAAATGGTCCATCGTTGATTAAGCTAACCTTCATATCTGCGCCAAAACTTCCTGTTTCAACAACTGGGACTGTTTCTTTGCACTGTGCGATGATATACTCATACAAGCTTTCGGCCAAATCCGGTGCTCCGGAGTCTGTAAAACTTGGACGATAGCCTTTCTTGCAATTTGCATATAAGGTAAATTGAGAAATTAATAATAGTTCTCCGTCAACATCAGCAAGCGACAAGTTGGTTTTCCCGTTTTCATCTTCGAAAATACGAAGACCAACTAATTTTTTTACCATTTTATCTGCGATTTCCTTTGTATCATTTTGTCCGACACCGATTAAAACCATAAATCCTTTTTTTATCTGACCAATGATTTTTTCATCCACCGTTACAGAAGCCTCTGTAACGCGCTGTATTACAAATTTCATATCTTGCCTAATCTCCTTTGCCTTTTTTGATTAATTTGAAAATAAGGGCTAAAACAAGCCATATAAAGCATGCTGCTATAAGTGCAGCCAAGAATATGTTTGCATTTGGTATAAAAGAATGGGTTCCGTCATCATTTAATACCGTGTCCGCATTTTTCAATACTGTAGCGCCAATAGCCGGACCTACAATACCAGGAACAAGCACTTGACCTACAATACGAAGACCTTGAAACATTCCCGCGCGATTTGCAGGTGTATAATCACGTAGCATGGCACCAAACACGGCCATTCCCATTAAGTATCCGCTCATCATAAATAAGGAGCCAATAAATACAAGTGATGTTGCCTTGAAAAGATATAGTAAAATATATCCTAACATTAGAATGCTGATTGCAGGTATCACAGCTGCTTTAAAATGAAAACGGTCGTATACCTTTCCATAACATGCAGTTACAATGGCTGCAACGATTACCGCAGGTGCCATAATAAGTACATAGTTTTCTAACCCTAATGATACATTGTAGTACAAAATCAAATATGGCATAAATATCTGAATGGAAATACAAAACATTGCATATGCGGTCAAAATTATGTAAAACAACTTGTTCTGCTTGATTACAGAAGGCCTGAAGCCATAAAAAATGTTTCCAAAGTAATTTTTGTTGTTGCTTGTATCTACCGGCACATCCTGAACCAGAAATATAGCAAGTATTCCGAGTATGAACACAACGATTCCGATTATCTGGTATATGAGGGTCCAGCTTTCTGCCTTATTTAAATCAAATCCCATAAAGCCGCCAAATACAACCAAAATTGCAACTAGTGGCATCATGGAATTAATTCCCTCAGCTGCTCCTCTGTTTGTATCGTCTGTCACATCCGTAAGCCATGCATTAAAGCAGGCATCATTTGCAGCCGAACCGAAAAATGTCATGACACAATCCATGATGATTACAAGCGAAACCCCAACAGTTGCTGCTGAAACAGTCATAGGAAATAATTTGTCTATGATATCCATACGAATTAATGAAAAACTCCATATGGAGATTCCCCACAATATGTATCCGCTGCAGATAAATAATTTCCGCTTGCCGATTTTGTCGGACAATGCACCTATTAAAATGGTTGTCAATGTTGCAGAAATCGCACTGGCTGACACCATCAATGATATTTCATCTGCACTGGCGTGGAACATTTTATAGATAAATACATTGAAATACATGTTTTCAACTACCCATGCCACTTGCCCAACTAGACTGAAAATAGTTAGTGCAAACCAAAATTTAGAAGGTAACTTTGTTTTTTTCATAGAATATTCCTCGTAAGTTTTTAATTTTTGACTTGAATATTATACCACATATGCGATACTATTACAAAAGGATATTTACCAAAGAAAGGATATCATAGATGAAACTACAACAATTACTTAGTTATACAAGAAAAGCAGTTGATGATTATCAGATGATTGAAGAAGGTGACCATATTGCAGTGGGAATTTCCGGTGGAAAAGATAGTCTTACACTACTCTATGCCCTACACGGTCTAAAACGCTTTTATCCGAAGAAATTTGAGCTAAGTGCAATTACTGTTAACCTTGGGTACGAAAAGTTTGATACGGAGCCTTTACGCAAGCTATGTGAAGAATTGGATGTGCCTTATCGAGTTGTAGATACAGAGATTGCCCATATCTTGTTTGAAGAACGCAAAGAAAGTAATCCTTGCTCCCTCTGTGCCAAAATGAGAAAAGGTGCACTAAATGATGCAGTAAAAGAAATGGGCTGTAACAAAGTGGCTTATGCACACCATAAAGATGATATTATTGAGACCATGCTACTCTCTCTTATATTTGAAGGCAGATTTCATTCCTTTTCTCCAAAAACATATTTGGATCGGATGGATTTGACAGTAATCCGTCCAATGATGTATGTAGATGAGATAGATGTCATTGGTTTTCAGAAGAAATATAATCTTCCAGTGGCAAAAAGCCGATGCCCAATTGATGGTTTTACAAAACGAGAATATGCGAAAGATTTAGTAAAACAATTAAATCAAGAACATCCGGGTGCAAGAAACAGAATGTTCACGGCAATATTAAATGGGAATATTTCCGGATGGCCGGAACGTAATTAAAAAATTTGACATCAAAAAAGAGGTACTGTGTTGTGGTTTAATCCACTTTTCAGCACCTCTTTCATATTTTATAGTTTCGGTTTTTCGATTTTATTTTTCAAATTAACATAGTCCATGATTGCTTTTGCAGTACCACCAATTCCAAGCTTCGCACTGTTGAGACATAGGTCATAGCTCTTTGCATCGCCCCATGTTTTGTTTGTATAGTAATTGTAATAACTTGCGCGTTTTTTATCTGTTTTAACAATGATATCTTTGGCCTTTGCATCTGTAATATCATAGATACGTGCAACACGGCGAATACGCGCCTCTAAGTCGGCATAAATAAACACATTTACAACGTTATCGAATTCCTCTAATGCATAGTCAGCGCAACGTCCCACCATAACACATGGTCCTTCTTCTGCGATTTTTTTAATCGCATCAAACTGCGCTAAGAACACCTTGTGATTGATTGGCATATCGGCATATGCACCCGAAGAATAGCCCAAAGAATATGTATCCATAATCAAAGAATATAAGAAACTGTTTGTCGGTTTTTCGTCATGTGTTTCAAATAATTCTTCGCACAATCCGCTTTCTTTTGCTGCGCGTTTCAACATTTCTTTATCGTACAATTTCAAACCCATATCATGAGCAATTGTTGCTCCAATCTCATGTCCGCCACTTCCATATTGTCTGCCTATTGTGATTATCGTATTATTTCCAGCCATATATATCACGCTCCTTGCTTTTACTATATCAATATTATACAGCAATTGTTGGTTAATGTATAGAATTTTCTAATTTTTTAAGCAAATCCGAGAAATACTCTGGCAAAGGAGCTTCGATTTCCAGATATTCGCCTGTTCGAGGATGTCTAATACCAATTGTTTTCGCATGGAGTGTTTGTCCTTGCAATTTAAAAGGACATTTTGCAGGTCCATATACTGCATCTCCAAGTAACGGGTGATAAATACTAGACATATGCACACGAATTTGGTGGGTTCTTCCAGTTTCAAGACGACACTCTATATAAGTAAAATTCTTAAATCTTTTTAGAACTTTATAATGCGTAACGGCTTCTTTGCCATTCTTCTCATTAATACTCATTTTTTTACGGTCAATCGGATGTCTCCCTATTGGTGCATTAATGGTTCCTTCATCATTCTTTAGCACACCATGTACAAGTGCATGATACACACGCGTAATGGAATGAACCTTCAACTGTTCTGCAATTGCATTGTGTGTAAAATCATTCTTACACACAAGAATGGATCCTGTTGTATCCATGTCAATTCGGTGAACAATACCAGGGCGCATAACACCATTGATTCCGGACAAATCTTCTTTGCAATAATACATCAATGCATTTACTAATGTTCCGGAATAATGTCCGGCAGATGGATGTACAACCATTCCTTTTGGCTTGTTTACAATTAGCAAATCCGAATCTTCATAGAGAATATCGAGGGGAATATTTTCTGCTTTGATATCCGGTTCCTGTAACTCCGGTTCATCCAGACAAACCACATCCCCCACACTCAGTTTGTAATTTGACTTGATATCCTTTTGGTTAACTGTTATCTGACCATCTTTTATTAATTTTTGTATATATGCTCTTGACATATCAGGAATGCTATCAGAGAGAAATTTATCAATCCGCTCTCCCGCTGACGCTTCTTCAATTATAAATTCAATTGACATGTATTACAGCTCCTCTTTGTTTTTGCGTTTCGGTATTATCAAGGAAAAAATTAAATCAAAATCTTCTTCCGAATAGAAAAATAGAAACAAAACAATCAATGCAATTGTGGAACAAGTGGCAAAAATGTCCGCAACATTAAATATCGGGAAATCAATTAATTTAACATAAATAAAATCAACTACATACTGAAGATTAATACGGTTAATCATATTGCCGATTGCACCTGCCGTAAGCGCAATCATACAAATACGTAATGGTGTATAATGTCTTTCTCTCGGCAATTTTATGTAGGTGTATACAATAATAAATAACGTAATTACAGTTATAATCAAGAAAAACCATTGCCGGTTCTGTAACATTCCAAAAGCGGCGCCTCGATTTTCCAGATACCGAAGTTCCAACACCCCATCTATTAGTATAATTGGCTCTTCTTTTATATGCGCTACTGCAAGATATTTTGTAAATTGATCAAGTGCAACTCCTATCATAACACCAATGAGTCCTAATATATAAATCATATGTTTACACTCCTTATTTATAATTAAATGTATAAATGTATTTTTACGTAAAAACGCCCTTTTTTAGTTTGTGAAAGCATTTCTTTAAACTGAAAACGTCCAAGTCCACGAACTGAAATAATATCATTTTCTTTTATTTGATATCCATTGGAGGTAACTAACTTTCCATTTACAAACACTTTTCCATTTTCAATATAGGCAACCAGTTTGCTTCTTGAGGATGAAAAAGCTAAAGAAAGTAAGCTATCCAATCGCAAGGAGGAAACAGTTCCACTGATCTCCTTTGTATTTGGCTGATAGGATACATCTTCAGCATCTATTTCCGTAATACATACCGACGTATGACGAATACGGGTTAACTCTTCCATTATAAAATTCTTCAAAGATTGATGTGCAAAAACAATTGCATAGTATTCTTCAATTAAAATATCACCAAGTTTACAACGGTCTATACCAAGATTTAATATGGCACCTAAGTAATCCCGGTGGGACAACGCTTCAGAAAACTTTCTTTGAAGTGGTTCTATTTTGAGGGCACAGATAGGATATTTATTTTCATAACAAAGAGCATCAGGTAGAAATGCAACCATCTGACGCTCTGAGTATTCATATCCACCATATGTTTCATAACGAGAAAACCACTCTTGTTTCGGTGTAGTATGAAGAATATTTAATTCATTCAAATTCAAAAAATCTGAATATGTAACAATGTCTCTCTGATAGGCAATCTTTGATAACTCTATCAATCTTTTCTGTAACATAAAATCCTCTAATATCTTGATTTGATAGACGATACATCAAAGGAAGAATTCAATAAATCTTGTAAATCACCGGAGATGTCTACATTCGTTGGTGTAACAAGGAAAATATAATTTGAAATCTTCTGTAAATTACCATTGATAGCAAATGTTGCTCCGGAAGTAAAATCAATAATTCTCTGAGCAATCTCAAGATCCAATCCTTCTAAATTCAAAATAACCGTACGACCACCTAATAATGTTTCTGTGATTTCACGTGCTTCATCTACAGCGGTTGGTTTGATTACACATACTTCCATATTAGTGCTCCTTCTGGTTGTTTGTCGCATCGGTGTAACTTTTTTTTGTTTTTTTTCTTCAAAAAAATCTTCTGTATTGTTTTTCTTGAATGGATTTTTTTTCGGAGTCTCCTCAAAATCATCTTCTTCATCAAAATCAAAGTCATCTTCAAAATCTTCATCATCCAATTTCATAATGGATAAAAACTTGTCTAATACGCTCATATTTACACTCTCCCTATTTTAAATCTGATAATCGCGCTCACCGAAAATTCCGGTTCCGACACGAATCATGGTAGCTCCTTCCTCTATCGCCACCTGATAATCATTTGTCATACCCATTGACAAAATATTGACACTAACATTATCAATGTTTTTCTTTGCAATGTCAACAGATAATTTCTGTAAACGTTTAAAAACCGTTCGATTTTCCTCTGGATTTTCGACAAAAGGTGCGATTGTCATCAGTCCCTGTATTCTTACATGTGGCATGGTAGCAATTTGCTCGATTGCAGGCAACACTTCTTCCACTTTCAGTCCGAATTTACTATCTTCCTCCGCCACATTCACTTCCAGCAAGATCGGAACAATAATCTCTTTTTTTGCTGCCTCTATTTCTATTGTTTGAGCAAGACGGATAGAATCTACAGAATGAATCAGCACAGCTTTATCAATCACTTGCTTCACTTTGTTACGTTGCAGATGGCCAATCATATGCCATCTCAAATCATCCGGCAATTCCGGCACCTTATCTGTCAGTTCTTGTACTTTGTTTTCCCCAAAATCTCGAACACCTAAGTCGTAAACTTCCTGTAGCATAGAAACCGGTTTGGTCTTACTGACTGCAATCAGAGTGATATCTTCCCTTGAACGATTTGCTTTTTTGCATGCTTCCCTAATCTTCTCTTCTACCTCTTGTAGATTTGTCTCCAGCATAAATTCCTCCTTAAAAGACCACATCATTTTCTTTGATGTTTGAACTGTCTAATGCTATATGGTCATAATTGGATAAACCAAAACTATTCCCTTCCTCAATGATGTAATATTCATGACTTTCACATAATATTTTTATTTGTTTAAAAACAGCATATCCCTTGTTGATACAATATACTCCTTTTAAAGAGCGAGTCTCTTTCAAATCGTATGTTTCCATAGATTCCGGTTTGATAAGCACATCCCCTTTTTTAAATGCATTCGGATCCAGGTATACATACTCATCTTCTTCATAATAAACAGTAACATTCAAAAATTCTGTTATGGTTTCGCCTTTTGCATTGGTTTGTTTACGCATAACACCTTCTTTACTGCTATTACCGCCTACCGTCAGGTAAGACTTTGGAACAACATAAAATTCTTTTGAGGTCTCAGCTGATTTTGGTATTTTAAGTCCTGATTCATCTTCTAATATTAATTCAATATCCAGATATCTGTCACTCACGTATCGAATCATGGAATTATTAAAAGAAAGACAGACAATAGGCTTTTCAGATTGTTCCAAGAACGTAATTGAAGCTTTCAGTTCTTGATTATCCTTCTTAAAATTGACTTTCACAGTCTTCTTTTCTTGCAATGCGGCTTTCGTAGCTTCGGACACTTCAATCAGTAAATTCCATTTGTCGTTGGTAATAATTTTATAAACCGGTTCACCGGCAGCAATTTTTTCATTACTGTTTAATTCCGTTTTCTTATAATTTGATTTTTTAAAATGTTCTCGGGAAATCTCTTCTATGGAGAGTTCTTCCATCCCGTCTGTGGAACAAACCAATATGCCATCTTTTACCGATGAAATCACTTTCAAATCCGCATATGTACCGGAAGAAATTAATTGATTTATCTGGTCTGTTTTACTCTGGCTTGTTATCCTATTTAACGTGGTTTCAAGCTCGTTTTTTAACTGATATGTGGAATTGAAATCATTTTCCTGAAATTGATTGTTATAGGCCTGTATTTTCAAAAAAAGGGAATGTTTTTCCTCGTTGGATAAGGCTTGCTCTGTTTCAACCACAGTTTCTTTTTCAAACTCCAATTTTTGATTTGAAAGGGTGTAAATTTTTGTGCCAACCTTCACTTTGCTGTTATTTTCTGCATAAAAATTTACATAACCAGGTTCATCTGCATAAACAATTGTTTCTTCTCTAATTGCAAGTCCTGTATATGCATTATCTTTTAATATAGAACCTTGTCGCACCTCGTAAACGGTAATTCGCGGTGCTGTCAGATACATCACAATTGTTGCAAGCAGATAGATAAAAATAATACCAAAAATGATAATTCCAATATTTAATTGTTTGTTTTTTGGATATTTTATAACTTTATCTTCTTTTTTATTTGTTGTCATAATTTGTTTAATGCACTCCCATTCAAATAGTCGAACTTTTTCCCTTGATATGCATGTGTTTCAAGCATTATTTCAAGTAATTCGTCTTGTAATTTCCACCAACTAGTATTCCAATTTGAAAAATCCGCATCATCCTCAGGCACCCGACTGAACAATCTTTCTACAACAATGTCAGGGGACAGATGCTCCAAAAATGCGATTACCCGTTCAAAATACTCCTCTTTTGTACATATACTTATTGTACCATTTCTATATTGCTCGGACAATATCGTATTTTTAGCAATATAAAGAGAATGTAATTTTACAATATCAATATTTAAGGCTGATATAATCTTTGATGTTTCAACTGCATCTCGCAATGAATCTCCCGGAAGATTTAAAATAACATGTGTACATATGGTAAACGGATATTTTTTTATTCGAAGAACTGCATCCATAAATTCAGCCAAACCGTGTCCCCGCTCAATAAAATCCAAGGTGTGATAGTTCGCTGTTTGTAATCCCAGTTCAATATTAATGTGAATCTGATATTCGGTACTAATCTCTAACAATACATCCAGATAACTATCTCTGATGCAATCAGGTCTTGTAGAAATAGATATTTCCACGATGTCCGGAGTCTTTGCAGCTTCCAATATATATCCACGAAAGATCTCTAAATCCATAAAGGTGTTTGTGTAATTTTGGAAATAAGCGATAAATTTTTTTGCTTTATATTTCTTTTCAATCAGTTGCTTTGTGGTCATTAGTTGTTCTGATACTGATATAGAAGAATCGCTGGCTTCAAAACCAGTTCCCACCTCTGAACAAAAAGTGCAGCCATGTCCGTTTCTTCGATTGGGACAACTGACTGGTAAATTAATTGGTAATTTATAAATCTTTTCCCCATATTTAGTTTTTAAATACTCCGAATATTTTTTATATAAAAATTTTTCTGCCATACATATTTTCCCTATTACTTGGTTATAATCCTAATTAGAAACTGAAACAAGGAGGAAACACAAATGAAATATTTGGATAATCTCAGTTTAACACTAGTAATTATAGGTGCACTTAACTGGCTACTTATAGGTGTATTTCGTTTTGATCTTGTTGCGTTCCTATTGGGGAATATGACATTACTTTCGCGTATTGTCTATATTCTTGTAGGATTATGTGGTTTATATTTGATAACACTTTACGGACGTATCAATGACGATAAAAAGGGTTCTATATAAGAACCCTCTTTATTGTGAAATAGCTGCCCATAAAAATGTCATATTATCGTACAGGTTACGTCTGGATGATGCGCCCATAATAATAGAAATATACGGGGTGTCACCGGAGTCTTTTCCATACATAACTAAACATGAGCCGGCATCATATGTGTTGCCGGTTTTTCCTCCGATGAGCGTAATCCCCTTCGGAGTTTTCCTTGCACCGGTTACAAATTGGTTGGATTGTCCCCATGTCACATTTCGTTTTGAGCCATTTTTCTGTGTAATCACTGTACTATAACTTTTTGAAGATACAATCTCCAAAAAAGTTTCATTTTTAATACATTCATTGAAAATCAAGTACAAGTCATATGCCGTTGTATAATGTTCCTTATTCTGATATCCATGTGGATTTACAAAATGCGTATTAGATGCACCCAGCAAACGAGCCTCCTCATTCATCAAGTTCACAAACGTTTCTACGTCCCCTGAAATGTGCTCTGCTATTGCTACGGCACTGTCGTTTCCGGAAGGAAGCATTAACGCGTAAAGCAGGTCTTTTAAAGAAAGCACATCTCCTACTTTTAAATGTGCAGTTGATGAATCTGAAGGAACATCTACGGCTGTCTTGCTAATCGTCACATAGTTATCTAAATTTCCATATTTCAAAGCTACATATGCGGTTAATATTTTGGTTGTACTTGCCGGATATAATTTATCATTGGCATGTTCGGAAAACAATACTTTTTGATTCTTTATATCAAATAATAGTGCGCCTTTAAACTCGTCATTTGTATGAAATTCTTCAAACTCTACTTCTTCATTGGTAACACAGAGATTGTCTGCAAAAAAATCAGCCTTATATATTGTAGATTGGTATTCTTTTGTCTCGTACTTTAATATTCGATTATTCGAATGTACAAGAAAGACAGCTGCACATACAACAAGAATCAAGAACAATACACTACATATTAACTTGATGCGTAACTCTCTTTTTCTATTTCTTCTACGTCTTCTAAAGACTTTATCTGTACATTTCACGCCAATCTAAATCTCCTCTATCAAGCGCTAGAACTAGAAGTTCTGCTGTTGCCAAATTGGTTGCAATCGGTATGTTGTACATATCACAGAGACGAACAACATCGTTTACATTCGGTTCGTGTGGTTTAGGTTCCATCGGATCGCGCAGGAAAATCAAGGCATCAATGTCGTTCTGTGCAATCTGGCTTCCTAATTGTTGGGTGCCGCCCAACGGACCTGCTAAATATTTATGAATAGATAAATTTGTCGCTTCTTCAATCAAACGCCCTGTTGTACCTGTTGCAAATAACTGGTGTTTACCTAAAATTCCTTTATATGCAATACAAAAATTTTGCATCAATGTTTTTTTCGAATCATGTGCAATTAAACCTATATTCATGTCGAGACTCCTTTAATATTTTTTCGGTTGTAATCCTACATTTAATACAAAACCAATCCCCATATAAAAACAGACAATGGATGTTAAACCGGCACTGACAAACGGAAGTGACAGGCCAGTGTTCGGTAAAACACCGGTTGCAACTCCCATATTAATAAAACTTTGGAAACCGATGAGTGCTGCTATGCCACCACATATAATCTGCCCTGCTAAGTTTTGGGATTTCAATCCAATTATAATACATTGCAAAATAATTAACAATAGCAAAAATATCACAATGCAACAACCAACAAATCCTAATTCTTCTCCTATGATTGCAAAAATAAAATCGGTCTCTGCTTCCAACAAGAAATTACCGTTTTTTACAGAGATAGTTGTATTATTATTTAATCCTTTACCACTCAATTGACCGGAACCGATTGCAATCACAGAGTTTTGCTGCTGATATCCGGTATCTGATGAATATTCTTCCGGGTAAAGCCACGCAAGAATACGTTCTTGCTGATAATCTTCCAAAAATGGCTGATTTGGCATAAGCGCAACACCAATAAATATTGCTACACATGGAATCGCAATTGCCAAAACCGTAACAATAAACTTGTAACTTAAGCCTCCCAAAAACATTAACACGCAAAATACTGCTGTTATACAGAGTGTGTTGGAAAGATTCGGTTGTGTTAAGATCAAATATAAGGATGGAAGAACCAAAAGAACACATTGGATTATAATCTTAGGTTCTTTCATGCGGTTTTCATGATTCATTAAAAATTTAGCAAAAAACAAAATCAAAAAGATTTTCGTTAAATCAGAAGGCTGTAGTGTCGTAAAGCCCAAATCAATCCAACGCTGTGCACCATTATAATTTACGCCGAAAAACTTCACACAAAGCAAAAGAAGTATATTTACGCCATAGATAACCCAATAAAAGTTTAAGAGCCATTCAAAATCAATCAGTGAAACTACCACCATGGCAATTACACCTAAAACAACTCCTATAATCTGCTTGGATTGTGCAGACGGCAGCGCACTTCCTACTGCTAAAATTCCGATGACTGATAAAACAAGCACGGAAATCACAAGTATGAAATTATAATCTTTGAAATTATATTTTTTTAAAAACTTCACGAATCTTCTCCCATTAAAGTTATGTGTATATATGAGTTTGTAATTTTTACATCAAATTCCTCCGGAATAATTTCTATGTATTTTGAAATTGCTTGAAATAATTCGGAGTGTATTTTTTCAAAAGTATCGGGTGTACAGTTCACGCGGTCTGAAACTAACAGCGATTTCAATCTATCTTTAGCAATTAATACAGAACCGTTTTTCATGACCACACCCCCTTAATTACTCTTAAATAATTTAGCAAGTTTACCCATGATATGGTTGCGAGTATCTAGATTTAAAAATGGTACTTCTTCGCCTGTAATTCGTCTGCAAATATTCATATATGCTTTTCCTGACAGGCAATCCATTCCGATAACCGGTTCGCCTTGATTCGTAGCAACTACGATTTTCTCGTCATCAGGAATTGCACCTAGCAAAGGAATGGCGAGAATCTCCGTCACATCTTCCACCGACATCATGTCACCTCGTTTCACCATTTCCATGCGAATACGATTGATGATTAAATCAGGTTTTTTAATATTATGTTTTTCTAACAGTCCGATAATTCGATCTGCATCACGAATTGCAGAAACTTCCGGTGTTGTCACAACAATTGCTCTTGTGGCACCTGCAACAGCATTTTGGAAGCCTTGTTCAATACCTGCCGGACAATCTAACAATACATAGTCAAACTCTTCTGCCAATTCTTCCGTTAATTTTCTTACTTGCTCCGGAGAAACTGCGGATTTATCTTTTGTCTGTGCAGATGGCATTAAATACAGATTCTCGAAACGTTTGTCTTTGATTAAAGCCTGCTTGATGCGACAATTTCCTTCGATTACATCTACCAGGTTATAGACAATACGATTTTCAAGCCCCATAACAACATCTAAGTTTCGAAGTCCCAAATCAGTATCAATTACAACTACTTTTTTATTTAATTTGGCAAGGCCAACTCCAATGTTTGCAGTTGTTGTTGTCTTGCCCACGCCACCTTTTCCTGAGGTGATAACTATCACTTCTCCCATTTTAAAATCCTCCTTCTCATATTGCATGTATTTGTGGGTGTTACGGCGTATCTTTTGTGTTTTTTTCGTTTAATCCCCGTGTGATTCTGTACCAAGTACACCGGCCCTGCCAAATATCAACTGAGAATCATCAGCAAGTCCAAAGTATTTTCGTACCATATCTCGCCCTATTTCAGCCGGATAACCGGAACTGTAGCCATTTGCAATACGTACACATAATGCAATTTCAGGATTCACGCTTGGAGCAAATCCAACAAAAAGACCATGGTCTGCATGTGTATTACTTTGTTGAGCGGTACCGGTTTTTCCTGCCATTTGCATACCAGCATCTCGAAGGCTTTTAAATCTGGCATCCTTTTTAACCATTTCAATCATACCTTGATGAACAAGATTGTACGTTCCTTCACTAATATCTGTTGTATTGTTATAAACACTTGGTTCATAATCAACAAGTACTTTTCCGCTTTTATCTACCACTTTTCCTAGTAATGTCAAATTATAGATGGTGCCTTTGTTGGCAACACCGGTAATATATCTTGCCAATTGACTGGTCGAGTATACATTGGTGCCCTGACCGATTGCGGATCGCACGGCATCTTCATCACTGATATTCGGTGTCCTTTCCGGTAATTCCAAGCCGGAAGGTTCCGATAACCCAAACATTTTCGCATATTTTTCGATTTTTTGAAGACCTTGACTTGAGGAATATGTTCCTTTTTCTGTCAAACCTAAACGAAAACCCACTTCATAAAAATAATTGTTGCATGAGTTTGCAATACCACCGATTATATTTAAACTGCCATGTCCGTTTGGATGAATCCAACAAGTCGGACTTGGTGTGATATTTTCATATGGACCGTAACAGCCAACCATCGTATCGGATGAAACAACTCCCTCTGTGAGACCGGTAATTGCCATCAATGGTTTGAAAGTGGAACCCGGTGCTGTCAATTCCTGGGTAGCCTTATTATAGAAAGGCAGCGAGGAATTGGCATATACTTGATTATAGTAAGCCACGTCCATGGTATTTGCTAAACGATTGTTATCATATCCCGGATAAGACACGCATACCAGACTGTTTCCTGTTGCGGTGTCTGTCATAACCATAGAACCCGTTGATGGTTCTACGCCAAGCATCCCCGGTGTGATTTCCAGTTTTTCAATTTTATTACGTATAAAGTCATATGCACTGTATCCGCTTAACAAGCGATTAAATTGTTGTTCGTCATATTTTAGTACACCTTGGTCATATAATAATATACAAATCATATTCCCGGAAAGTGTGCCGTCTTTTATCATATAACGATAGACTAACTTTTCAAATTTGGAATCTGTTTTCAAATAATCTGAAATATAATTCAAAATGCCCTGATAAACTTCATGGGAATCCGAGTACTTACCTTCGGAATGAATATATTCTTGAATCACAGTAGTATCAACCCAATTCTGCGAAATCGCATGATTGATATACTCATATAAATTTATTTTCTCTTTTTTCCATGATTTATAAATATCATCATTTGTATCGATTTTATCTTTTATCAACACGCCTGTTGTCGGTAAAAGTTCAGCTGCAATATAGTTCATATATGCCTGTTTTTCTTTTACTAAGTCTTTATATGCAGGTGCATTTGGATTTTGCAAATCTTTTAATATGTTTTGAATTGCGCTGTTTTGTCTTTTGCTGTACAGGGAATATACTTTCTTTTCCGTTGAAGTTGCATTTTCTTCTGCAAAATCATCCGTATTTAATATTTCATTCCCGATAAATGCGTAATACACATCCCCGATTGGAATAATTACATCAGAGGCTTCTCCATTTGGATCTCGCGTATAATCCAGTACATAGGTTAATTTGCGCAATATGATTCCTGCAAGTTTTTCTTCGATTAATTTGTAGGCAGAAATTTGTAACTCTTTGTCAATCGTAAGATATACATCGTTTCCGGCTTTTGGTTCCGTGACACTTACCGTCTCAATCACCTTACCTACGTCATTTACATATACAACCTCTTCCCCTTTTGTACCTTGCAAGTATTCATCCATCACTTGTTCAATACCTGATTTTCCCACAATATCTGTCAGGGAATATTTTTTCTGTTGCTCCTTTGTTAATGCATCATACTCTTCTTGTGAAATTTTGCCTGTATATCCAAGAATGGATGCAAAATAAATACTGTCCGGATATTCCCGGAGTGCTTCTTCTCCAATGCTGATTCCTTGTAGATTAACCATATTTTCTTTGATAATTGCAACCGTTTCTGCACTGACATCAGAGGCAATTGTGGTTGGAATGTATCGTTTATAACTATTTAAATGCATACCATAGCGCACGGTTACTATCTGAAGTGCCCGCGTTTTGCTATATTTTGTTTGATCTACACCAAAACCATAATCACTTTTTCTCTTGTTCGCACATAAAAATTCCATAGCCTCATCAGCTGTTGCATCGCCATATCCTGCTTCTTTGAGCTTATCAATGGTGGTATAACCATAGATATCTGCCAAAAAACGAGATCTTTTTGTACCCTCAGCATATACAAACTGGTACCTGTCATTTTCATCTACAACAATACCAAAATCGCTTACTATAGAGTCTCCATTTTGCTCTATCATATCGATAACCGTATTGATGGTTTCGTTAATATATTCATTTTTTTGTGTACGATTCTCGTAGGAACCGTTATCTTCTATTTGCACTGTATAGGCCAAACGATTGGTAGCAAGAATCTCTCCATCTCTGTCATAGATATTGCCGCGTGTTCCATTGATTGTTTTTGTTTTGCGTATGGATAAAGCATAATTATCAAGATAGTTTTGTCCGTTTACAATTTGAAGATTAAACAGACGAAACACAATGATAAATGACAAGATGCAAAACAATGCAATCAATACAACCAATCTTGATTTGAAAACAGTTGCAAAAAAATCTTTGATACTATTAAACAAATTTACTTGCACTCCTTTGTTCTTCTGATTCCAGTTTTTTATTGATTTGTAAGATAATCTGATACAAAGCCAATGTCACCAGAATGGTATAAATTAATTCAGGAATAATGATTGTTTTTAAATAATAGAAGTAATGAAATCTACTTCTCATGACAAACATAAAAATACAAATAATATTTCCATAAAGAAAATCACTTGCCGCAATAAGAATAAGCGGCAATTTGATATCATCATCATAAAAAATCTTCCGAAAGAATCCATTTGCATAACCAAGCACAGTGTAAATCAGCGTGTAAAAGCCAATTAAATCACCAAACATGATATCAATCAGAAGACCGGATATGAAGCCAACCATCATACCTTCTCTTTTGCCACGCATAAATCCAAAGGCGGAAGTGACAATAATCATAAGATTCGGGGTGATAGAACCAAACGATAATTTTTGAAATATCGTACATTCCAATATGAAACATGCAATAATAATACAAACAGTAATAATTTTACGTTTCAATCTTAATCCTCCAATATATCATCTTTTGTTGTTGTAATAACAAGAACTTCTCTAAGATGCTCAAAATCTACTACCGGTGTAATATAACCGGAACGTGTTAGATTGTTTGAATCCACATGAATTTCACTAATATAACCAATTAAAATTCCCTGCAAATATTTGCTACTGATGTGAGAAGTAACTACCTGCTCACCTTCTTTAATCTCAGTGCCGTTGTTTGCCAACATTTCAAAACGTATGCGACCATCCTGCATCAAAGTTAAATCGCCATTTACAACACAGGTGTCAGAGGAAGAAAGCACCAACGCACTTACATTGCTTGCATCATCAATAATAGAACGCACTCTTGACCAATTTGGTCCCACTTCTGTCACGATTCCGACCAGGCCTTTTCCTGCCATTACATTCATGTCTACTTTAATTCCGTCATTGGAACCTTTATCAATGACAAACGAATGGAACCAATTGCCGGAATCGTTCATGGTGACACGCGCTCCCACCTTCTTGTAATCGGCATATAGTTCATCCAGTGCGTATAGTTCTCGTAAACGTTCCAACTCATGTTTATCTTGCTGAAGCAAGTTGTTTTTTACGGTAAGTTCATCAATTTCAGCTTGTAAAGTCTTGTTTTTTGCACGAAGTTCCTGAATGGTTGCAAAATTTTGGGTAAAGTCGCTCATCCACAGACCAATGGTATTCATTCCCTTTTGCATTGGAACAATTGTGTAATTTGCAACTGCACGGAGTGGACCGCTCACCTTATCGGTAATCAAGGATAAACCCATGAGCAGAACGCACACAATACTGAGGATTAACAATATTTGTTTACTTGAAAAGTTTGTCTGATTATTTTTTCTCATTCTTATCTCATCCACCTATAATTTTCATCTAACATTGAGTATGTCATCTTCATCAACTCTTTTGATTCAATGATGTTCTTTAAACCGGTGACGGCGCAAAGTTCCGATTGCTCCGCTATATGTACCGATATCTTTAATTCACTCTCTACCTGTGATTTTAATCCTTTCATATTAGCCATTCCGCCACTGAAATATATTCCGTTTTTTTGAATCATTCGCTGTACTTCAGGAGGGGTTCGTTCTAAAAGCATGTGGATCTCATGCAAACATGTCTGCAGTGGTTCTTTCATTGCTTCTTGAACCACTTCCTTTGCAATATGCTTCTGCTCCGGTATACGTGTAATCAGATTTCGTCCTGCAACTTTAAAGTCATCATTTGTATATTCTTCAGACACCCCATATTCTTTACGCAATTCCTCCGCAGACAAATGACCAATCAAAAATTCATAGTTGGATCTTACTGCCGCTTTAATCGCTTGATCAAATGTGCTGCTTCCAATCTTAAGCAATTTATTTAATACCACTCCACCGTAAGATAAGACCGTAATCTCTGTGGTTTCTGCACCAAGATTCACAACCATTACACCCGGCAGATTCTTGACATCTAATCCAAATCCAATTGCATCAGCAATCCCACGCTCTACGATGCGAACTTCCTTTGCTTTCGCATTAGAATGAACAACCAAGTCGTAAAATGCTCTCTTTTCTACCTCTGTAACATCGGTGGGAACAGCAATCACATATTTGGATCCTCTCACAAAACGTTGTTCTTTTTTTAACAGGTTTTGCAAAAGATACTGCATATTGTAAAAATGTGAAATCACTCCTTCTTTCATCGGAAATTGAATTTCAATATTCTGTGGAGCTTTTTCATACATTGCATACGCATCATCGCCAACAGAGAATATTGTTTTCTCATTTGCGATTGCAATTGCATTTTTCTCTTTCCATATGGAATTTTTCTTTTTATCATAAACCTTAATCTCATAAGTTCCCAAATCAAGGCCGTATATATTTCCAAACATTTGATTCCCTCATGTCATTATAACAATTTTCTTTCAGCAAAACTGCTGTAACAATTATCTCCAATGATAATATGATCCAGCAATTCTATACCAATCAAATCTCCGGCTTCCTGTACTCTCTTTGTCAATAAAATATCTGTCGTACTCGGTGTCGGATCACCACTTGGATGATTGTGCAACAGAATGATTGATACAGCCTGTTTGTTTAAAGCTTCTATAAACAACTCCCTTGGCGAAACCAATGATGCATTAACAGTTCCTTTTGAAACCTCTGTTTCTCCAAGTAATTTTGATTTCGAATTCAACATCAGAAGCTTGATGTGCTCCTGCTTCCGATGACGCATTTCTTCCATGTAATATTCTGCTATTGTGGATGGAAGTGTAAATGCCAGTCCTTCTTTTGCATTGGCTTTTGACAAACGCTTTGCCAATTCAGACAAGCATAAAATCTGTATTGCCTTTACATTACCAATGCCTTTGATTGATTTTAATTCTTCTAATGTAAGATTGTGGATATTTAAGATACCCTCGCCACCACAATCCGGTCCAAGTAAGTATTGTGCCAATTTTAACACATCAAGTCCCTTTACACCGGTTCTTAGTAAAACCGCGAGCAGTTCCGTATCACTTAAAGAAACTGCTCCGTGTTCTAAACATTTTTCATAGGGTCTGTCGTTTTTACAAATGTCATTTATCATGTTCTACTTTGGACTCTCTTGGCAATTCATTCCTCTAAATAAAACGATAAATAAGTGCTGCAAGCAATAATCCAATGATACTTGCAATCGTAATTTTAATCGATAAACCAAAGGTTAAAATAATAATTCCTAAATTCAGAACAATTGGGCTATCCAAGCCAAAAGCCTGTCCGTAATTCAGCCAACTTAATCCGGCCATGTTTTCAGTCAGTGTTCCGAGGAATCCCCCAATCACAATACCGGCAAGCATCAAGATTATTAATACCCATACATTTTTCGAACCCACTTTTTTCATATGTATACTACCTCATTTCTTTTCAATAAACTTTATTTATTCTATCACAATTTATAATAGGTGTATAGGGTCAGCCTATTAATTTTTTGTGAAGATGTTGTGTCCTCATTCGTCGAATGGTGCGAATTTTGTTGCTATCATTTCGGCAACTTTTATACCATCCATCGCGGCAGATGTAATTCCGCCTGCATATCCGGCGCCCTCTCCGCAAGGGAAAATGCCCGTATTTTCAATTTGCAACTCTTCGTTTCTTGTAATACGAATCGGCGATGATGTTCTGCTTTCCACACCGGAAAGAAGCGTGTCAGCATTTGCAAACCCTTGGATTTGCTTGTCGAACGATTTTATCCCCAATTCAATAGAATGGGCAAGTTCTTCCGGGAAAATCTCACGCACATTTGCAAGCGTGTAATCCCCTTTTATTTGTGGCGTGATAAAGCCTAATTTTTCCGTCACCTGATTTTTACAGTAATCTTCAAATCGTTGTACCGGTACTTTGCCACTTCCGATTTGGTAAGCCCTTTTTTCTAGTCTTCTTTGAAATTCTACACCTGCCAACGGATGCCGGCTTTCAAAATCTTCCGGTGTTACGGTAACAATAATGGCACTGTTTGCATTAACACCGTCACGAGCGTGATAACTCATCCCATTTACTGCCAGATGACCTTCTTCTGACGAAGCATTGACAACATACCCACCCGGACACATACAGAATGAATACACGCCTCTTTTGTTTGGAAGATTTGCTGTTACTTTATAGGATGCCACCGGCAATTTATAAGGTGGATTACTGCCATATTGTGAGTCGTCTATCATCTGTTGTCTATGTTCTACACGAACTCCTACTGCAAAAGGTTTTGCCACAATCGGCAGTTGTTTCTCGTATAACATTTGAAAGGTATCTCTCGCACTATGACCAATTGCAAGCACCAGTTGTTCAGTCTGATATTGTTTTACCATGTTGTTTGACGTGATTGTAACCGATACGGTTCCTTCTGTCTCAAATTCAAAATCAACAAATTGACTGTGAAAGTGTATTTCACCGCCCCATTGCAAAATTCGGTTTCTCATATTACGTACAACATCAACCAAGATATCGGTACCAATATGTGGTTTATTGGTGTATAAAATGTCTTCAGGGGCACCATTTTCAACAAATATCTGCAACACCTTTTTGTTTCGCCCCTCTGCATCTTTTACCAAGGTATTTAATTTCCCGTCTGAAAATGTTCCGGCTCCGCCTTCCCCAAATTGCACATTGGATTCCACATCTAATTTGCCGGTCTTCCAAAACCGTTCAATATCCCTCACACGTTCTTCAACGGCTGCTCCTCTCTCAAATAAAAGTGGTTGATAGCCATGCTGTGCAAGTAAGTATGCACAAAACAAACCTGCCGGACCACAACCTATAATGATTGGTCTATGTTGACAATGCATTGTTCCGCCTGTTGGAAAACGATAACGCGATTCAACAACTTGTGAAACTTGGTTGTTCTTTTGGTTTTTCGAAATGATACGCTTTTCGTTTTGCACTTTTACATCAACCGTATACACATACTTTAATTCCGGCTTTTTTCGCGCATCAAGGGATTGTTTTTTTATCTGGAAATCTAAAATTTCCGCTTCAGAAACACGTAATGTTTTTGCAATCTTTTGTATGAAATCCTGCCTAGTATGATCTGGATTTAATTTTAACTGCCCAATACGAATCATAGGTTGCTTCCTTTCGCTGCGTTTTCTCCGGCAATAAATCCGGTTGACCAAGCCCATTGTAGATTGTATCCACCGCAGATGCCGTCAATATCTAACAGTTCCCCTGCGATATAAAGGCCTGATTCATGTAAGGATTCCATGGTCTTTGGATTGATTTCCGTTGTTCGAACACCTCCGGCACAGACCTGTGCTTGTTCAAAATCATTTGTACCTTCTATCACTACTGTAAAATGTTTACACAAACATAACATTCGTTTAAGGTCTTCATGCGGTATCATATGAACAGGGGTTGAAAATGGAATGTTTGCCTCTTTTAAAAACATGCTGATTAATTTTTTGTGAAACATTCCCACAAAAAAATCTTCCGTTTTCTTCTCTCCGTGTGTTTTTACTCGCTCATTGACGTATGTGTAAAGTTCATCCTCTGTCATGCTCGGAATAAAGTCGATGACCACATTTATCTTCTTTTTCTCATACAATCCTTTTGCGGCGTAGCGACTAATTTGAAATACCGGTATTCCCGAAATTCCATAATTTGTCAACTGAAGTTCGCCTGTATCCTCGCTGATAAAGGTTTCATTTTCGTAGAGAGAAACTTTGGCATGCGTCCTAACACCTGCAACTTGTTTGAAATAGTTCCCTTTTCCCTTCAATTGAACAAGGGCAGGAACCACCGGTGAAATTTGATGACCAAATTGTTTTGCAAGAACATATCCACTTCCGTCAGAACCTAATACGGAAGATGCTTTTCCGCCTGTCGCAAGTATCAGTGCATCGCATTGATACCTACCTTTGTCAGTAATAATTTGAAATCCTTTGGTATTTTTCTTTGCAGAGACAACGTGCTGTTCCAAGCAAACCTTTACTTTCAGTCTGTCTAGTTCCATGCGTAGTACATCTAAAATGGTGGATGCCTGGTCTGAAATTGGATAAATATAACCTTGCCTGTTTTTCAAAATCACACCTAATTGTTCAAAAAACTGTTTCGTTTGCGAATAACCGAATTCGTTTAATACTTCCGTTACAATGGTTGTGTCATCACCTCGAAAATAACGCGCATCCATATTTTCATTTGTCAAGTTGCATCGGCCATTTCCGGTAGAAAGAATTTTCTTTCCAATGCGGTCTTTATGTTCAATTACGATTACATTTGCACCTTCTCTTGCAGCAGAAATTGCCGCCGCAATTCCGGAAGCTCCACCGCCGATGACGATTATGTTTCTTGATTTCATAATGTTACTAATCCTCTACGAACTAACTCCTCTAATGATCTTAAAATCCCTAATTTGGCATGTGCCCATGTGAGACCACCCTGAAAATAAACTGCATAAGGTGGTTTGATTGGTCCATCCGCACTCAGTTCAATAGAAGAACCCTGTACAAATGCACCCGCAGCCATGATAACGTCACTATCGTATCCCGGCATTGCCCAAGGTTCCGGAGAAACATAACTGTCTACCGGTGCTGCTGCCTGAATACCTTTGCAGAATGCAATGACTCCTTCCGGTGTTCCTAAGGTGACTGCCTGAATGATATCATGTCTGCTTTCCGAACCATTTGGTATTACAGGAAAGCCCAGTGACTCATAAATATTTGCCGCAAAAATGGCACCTTTTAATGCGCCTGCCACTACAGTTGGTGAAAGGAAAAAGCCCTGATAGAAGGATTGCATGACACCCAAGGATGCCCCCACCTCTTTTCCAAGTCCCGGTGAAGTCAAACGATAGGCACAATTTTCAATACAGTTTTCTGTTCCGGCAATATAGCCTCCAATTGGGGCAAGTCCACCACCCGGATTCTTAATTAAAGATCCCACAATCATGTCTGCACCCACATCACTTGGCTCGATGGTTTCCACAAATTCTCCATAACAGTTATCAACCATACAGATGACATCCGGTTTGATGGATTTGACAAATGCAATTAGTTCGCCAATCTGTTTTACAGAAAAACTTGGTCGCGTCTGATAACCTTTGGAGCGTTGAATGGTTACCAATTTGGTTTTATTGTTTATAGCCTTTTTGATGTTTTCATAATCAAAGCTGCCGTCTTCAAATAAATCTACCTGCTTGTATGTGATACCATACTCAGCAAGTGAACCCTTTGAAGGGCGTATTCCAATGACCTCTTCAAGCGTGTCATAGGGCTTCCCAACCGGTGATAAAAGTTCATCACCCGGCCTTAAATTTGCACTTAAGGCCAATGCCAATGCATGGGTCCCGCAGGTAATCTGTGGTCGTACTAAGGCAGCCTCTGTATGAAAGGTTTTTGCATAGACTTCTTCTAATACATCTCGGCCACGATCGCTATAACCATAACCACTTGCATAGTTAAAACAACTTTCATTTACTCGACATTCCTGCATGGCATGTATCACTTTTAACTGATTGTATTCTGCTACACGGTCAATTTCAGCAAAGCGTTCTAACAAAGATTGTTCAATTTTCTCGCCAAACGCCAATACTTCCTTTGATATTCCTAATTTCTGATACATATTTGAATCCTTTCTCGAATGCGATCTAACATCGCATTTAATATTTTATCCTCGTCGTATTGATAATCATTTTTTGAAATCCAAATTACGTCCCGCTCACGGCGAAACCATGTAAGCTGGCGTTTCGCAAAATGTCTGGTGTCTCGTTTTAAAACATAAATGGCTTCTTCTAACGTACAATCCCCATTTAAGTAATCTAAGATTTCTTTGTATCCAAGTCCCTGCATGGAAACCATATCCTTGGTATACCCTTGTTCTTTTAAGGCGTTTACCTCCTCTACAAGGCCAGCTTCTAACATCTGGTCAATGCGAAGGTTAATACGCTCATATAAGCGTTCACGTTCATCGTTTAATACAAAATAACAGAACTCATAAGGTGAATTTTTTGTTCGTTCCTGTTCGTTGTGCTCGGAAATCATCGCCCCTGTCTGTTTGTGAAATTCCAAGGCGCGAATGACCCGCTTTACATTGTTTGCATGAATTGCTTCTGCGGATTTTGGATCTACCTTTCGCAACATGTCATGTAGAACTTCTGCACCTTTTTCCCTTGCCAGATGTTCCAATTCATTCCGATATGTGGTATCCTCATTGCTTTCTGTGAAATCAATATCATATAGCAATGCTTGAATATAAAATCCGGTACCACCAACCACAATTGGAACCTTATTCTTTGCATAAATTTCTTCCAGTGCTTTTTTTGCCATTTCTTGAAAGCGCACCACATGAAATTCTTCATCCGGTTCAAGCTCATCAATTAAATAATGTTTGATGCCCTGCATCTCATGGGGAGAAATTTTGGCGGAACCAATATCCATATGCTTATATACCTGCATGGAATCCGCAGAAATGATTTCTCCATTTAGGGCTTTTGCCAGTCCAATGGATGCTCTTGTCTTTCCAACCGCAGTCGGACCTGTCAAAATGATTAACGGTTTTTTCATAGTTCTCCTATACAATTCGTTTGAATTTTTTCTCCAATTCTTGTTTGGTCATTGCAATAATTGTCGGACGACCATGAGGACAATGGTATGGATTGTCCAATTTTAAAAGTTCTTTTATCAAGACCTCTACTTCCGCAAAGGATAACCTGGAATTGCCTTTGACTGCCGCCTTACACGACATAGAAGCAACCTTTTCTGCAATCATGTCCGGTGCAACTGAAGATGAAATACCTTCCACCAGGCTGTCTAACATCTCAATAAGCAATTCTTTTTTTGCAATACTAAACAAGTTGTCCGGAATTGCCCTGACAGCATAAGAATCACCGCCGAAGGCTTCAATTTCAAAGCCAATATTTGCAAATGTATCCATGTGTTCTTTTAGAACTTCTTCTTCCTGCATGGATAAGTTTAAGATAATTGGCGGGCTTAAATATTGAGAAGTGAATTCCCTTGTTTTCATACCCTGCAAGGTCTTTTCATATAACACACGCTCATGGGCTGCATGTTGGTCTATGATATACAACTGCTCATGAAATTCCACTAGCCAATAAGTATCAAAAAGTTGTCCGATTATTCTATGTTCTACTACAGATTCTTTCGATAATAACTTTTCTTCAAACAAATTTAATTGTTCTGGTTTTTCCTCTGCTTTTGTTACGTTCGGCTTTGGCGTATTATCCTGTACTTTACGATAATTCACAGCCTCCCGAATACGGTCAACCTGTTCAGCTTCTCGATGTACCCCATATATATCCTTCACCTCGGCCTGAGATTGCTGGTTATGGTAAGAAGTAACTCTCTCCTGCATCTTTTTCATAAAGTAGTCGAGATTTCGTTCCTCTTTTACCGATGTTGTAAGCTTTTCTATTTTCGCTTCAGGTAATTCCACACGTGGAATAAGTTCCCGTTCACTTAGTGCATTTTTTACAGCCATATACACAAAATTATAGACATCCTGTTGTCTGCTAAAACGAAGTTCCATCTTTGTCGGATGCACATTCACATCTAAATCATTTCCATCCATCACAAAATGTAATACAGTAAATGGATATTTGTGTTGCATTGTAAAATCTTTGTATGCAGCCTCAATGGATTTTGCAATGATATTACTCTTTACATAACGTCCATTGATATAGTAATTTTCATAGTTGCGGTTTCCTCTTGAAATAAGTGGCTTTCCAATGTAACCTGTCACCTTTAATCCCGGAATCGCTTCATCCACTTCCAAAAGATTCTGTGTGACTTCACGGCCAAACACCTGATAAATGACATCCTTTAATCTTCCATTTCCTGATGTATGTAACTTGGATTGCCCATTATTGATAAACTCAAAAGAAACTTCCGGATGAGATAAGGCAAGACGAGTCATAAGTTCATTTACATGACTTGCTTCCGTCATTGCTGTTTTTAAAAATTTTCTTCTTGCAGGCGTATTATAAAACATTTGGCGAATTAAAAATGTGGTGCCGTCTTTGGCTCCTGCATCCTCAATTTTCTTTTCCTTACCGCCTTCAATCAGATAGCGTGTGCCAAGTACAGAGTCTCTTGTCTTTGTAATTAATTCCACCTGCGAAATAGCTGCAATACTGGATAAAGCTTCCCCTCGAAATCCTAAAGATGCAACGGTAGATAAATCCTCCACTGTTCGTATTTTGCTGGTAGAGTGACGTAAAAATGCTACTGGCACTTCTTCTCTAGGTATCCCGCAACCATTATCGGTAATACGGATAAATGATATGCCACCCTCTTTAATCTCTACCGTCACAGCAGTTGCACCTGCATCAATAGCATTTTCCACCAATTCCTTGACAATTGATGCCGGTCTTTCTATGACTTCGCCTGCTGCGATTTTATCAATTGTAACTTGATCTAAAACTTGAATATTCGCCATAATACTCCTTTATACTACCATCTGTTTTTCAGTTTGTTTTGCAAACGGAAAATCGTATTTAACGCATCCATCGGTGTTAGATTGCTGACATCGATTTCTTTCAATTCTTCTAAGACATCATCATCTTTTACTGTGTCAAATAAGGACATTTGCGCCAAATCCACTTCGTCGTAGCGCTTTACTTTTTTTGTAGCTTCAGAAGACTGTACGGAGATGTCTCGGATACGGTTGGTAATGTCAACATCCACCAATTCATTTACAATCTCTTTCGCTCTGGATATAACGGACTCCGGAACGCCTGCAAGTTTTGCAACTTGAATACCATAACTCTTGTCTGCACCGCCTTTTACGATTTTACGCAAAAATACAATGTCATCTCCTTGTTCCTTCACCGCAATGCAGTAATTGTTCACACTGTCAATTTTTCCTTCCAACTCCGTCAGTTCATGGTAATGGGTTGCAAACAAAGTCTTTGCTCCAAGAATTTTCTTGTTGCTGATGTGCTCTACAACTGCCCATGCAATACTAAGTCCATCAAATGTACTGGTACCACGTCCGATTTCATCCAAAATCAAAAGACTCTTATTGGTTGCATTGCGAAGAATATTTGCAACCTCTGTCATCTCAACCATAAAAGTACTTTGTCCGGATGCCAGGTCGTCGGAAGCACCTACACGCGTAAAAATGCGATCCACAATACCGATATTTGCGCTTTCCGCAGGTACGAATGATCCAATCTGTGCCAATAAAACAATCAATGCTGTTTGACGCATGTAGGTAGATTTACCAGCCATGTTCGGACCAGTGATAATAGATACACGATTTTTCTTGTCATCTAAATAGGTGTCGTTTGCAATAAACATGTCATTTGGAATCATCTTTTCCACCACCGGATGACGTCCGTTTTTGATGTCAATTACACCTTTTTCATTGATAGTCGGTCTCACATAATTATTACGTTCGGCCACAAGTGCAAGGGAAGAAAGCACATCAATTTGCGCAATGGCTTTTGCTGTTCTTTGAATTCTTAAAATTTCTGCAGCAATCCGCTCTCTTACCTCGCAGAACAACTCATATTCCAATGCATATAGCTTATCTTCTGCACCAAGTATCATATCTTCTAATTCTTTTAGGCGTGGGATAATATAACGCTCTGCATTTGCCAGTGTCTGTTTTCTGGAGTAATAATCCGGCACCATATCCTTGTATGAATTGGTAACCTCCAGATAATACCCAAACACTTTGTTATATTTAATCTTTAAATTTTTAATGCCAGTCTTGTCGCGCTCTTCTGCTTCCAGTTCAGCCAACCATGTCTTTCCTTCTACCTTTGCATTGCGAAGTTGATCAACGGTTTCGTTATACCCTTCTTTGATGATACCTCCCTCTTTCATTGCAAGAGGCGGTTCCTCTTGAATGGAACAGCGAATCAATCCACATAGTTCTTCTAAACTATCCAAACTGTCATATAACTCTTTTAATAACGGTGTCTCCATATCACCGAGAATACATTTGATATGTGGCAGCATTTCCAGAGAACTGCGAAATGCAATCATATCCCTTGGGTTTGCCGATTGATATGTAACCTTACTGATTAAACGTTCCAAATCATAAACCGGTGTCAGGTATTCGCGAATTTCTTCTCGGCAAATCGCATTGTCTTTTAATTCAGAAACCGCATCCAGTCTTTTTACAATCTCTTCTTGATCAATCAAAGGCTGCTCCACAAAACTGCGTAACATACGTGCTCCCATGGCGGTTTTTGTCTTATCTAACACCCATAAAAGGGAGCCTCTTTTTTGTTTCTCACGCAAGGTCTCACATAGTTCCAGATTTCTTCTGGAAAAACTGTCAAGTAACATATATTTCCCTGTTGTATAACAACTGATATGAGATAGGTGTGCAAGCGAATTCTTTTGTGTTTCATAAAGATATTGCAAAAGTGCGCCAGCTGATATCTGACCGCAATTATACTCAGAAAGTCCAAGCCCTTCCAAGGATGCCACTTTAAAATGCTCTTTTAATGATTTTTCACATAAGGCATCATCAAAATACCAGCTATCCAATGCATATACCGCAATTCCCAAACGATTTTTCAAATCCTCCAAATCAATGCCACTTACCAAAAGTGATTCATTGCATATGATTTCAGAAGGTGCAAATTTTGCAATTTCATCTAATAATTTGCGACTGCTATCTAACTCTGTCACAAAAAAATCTCCGGTTGTCACATCGCAAACACCAATACCATAATTGTCATCCATGTACACGATACACATGATATAGTTGTTTTTCGACTCATCAAGGGCCTGCATATTTAAGTTCGTCCCCGGAGTTACAATACGTACTACTTCACGTTTTACGATACCTTTTGCAAACTTCGGATCTTCTACTTGTTCACAAATTGCAACTTTATACCCTTTTTGTACCAGACGATTTAAATAGCCTTCAACCGAATGATAAGGAACCCCACACATAGGTGCACGCTCTTCCAAACCACAACTTTTGCCGGTTAATGTAATGTCTAATTCTTTGGTAACAGTTAGCGCATCCTCAAAAAACATTTCATAGAAATCGCCTAATCTATAGAATAAGATGCAATCCTTATACTGTGCTTTTGTCTCCATATATTGTTGCATCATCGGTGTTAATTCTGCCACGTTTTTTCTCCTTTGTTTTTACATAATCATACAGAGTAAATTATAGCTCAATTTCACAAAAAACACAAGATTTTCTCTAAATTAAAGTACCCGATATCGCGGTTTTTCTTCTCGAAATATCCAATGCAATAAATATCCGCAAAGAGGAATGCCTGCCGCACATAATCCCGAAAAAATCACGGCAAACGGAAGGCAGATTTGTCCGAATAAATGAAAAGGTTGGTCACTGTAATCCCACACTCCCAAATGAAGCCATTCATTGACAATGATTCCCGTTATAAATTCACATGCCGTAACAAAAATCGTGCACCGTATCACCTGTTTCCACATCGGTTCACTCCAATGCATTGCGCGTCCCTGGAAAGCAAAAAATGCCATACATATTCCCCCAAGCATAAACATACTCCAATGGGAAAACCCGCGAAATGCTATTTCAAATGCGTAATATAGCGAGCCACCAACAAGCCATAAAAATCCATATTCTACCAATCGTTTCAAAGCCATAAAAAACGTCCTCCCTATGTAAACTAATACATAGTTTGGACGTTTTTCTTGTTTTTTATCTATGGTATATTTTTCATTTCTCCGATATAGTAAAAGCCTTTACATTCTTTTAAATATACGTCAACGATTTTCCCAATTAAACTTGCATCACCCGGAAAATGTACCAAAAGATTGTTGCTCATTCTTCCTGTGACAAGTCTTTCATCGTGATCATTCATGGACTCGACTAATACGGATTGCATGGTGTTTTCATGAACACTGCAAACCTCTGCGGAGATAGATTGCACTTCCTTTAAAAGTCGGTCAAATCGATGTTTTACTACATCATCCGGGATTTGATTATCCATAACGGCAGCAGGGGTTCCGGTACGTTTGGAATAAATAAAGGTAAACGCACTGTCATAACGAACCTGCTTTACCACATCCATAGTTTCTAAAAAGTCTTCTTCTGTCTCGCCGGGAAAACCAACAATAATATCGGTTGTTAAAGAAATATCCGGTACAGCCTCTCTGATTTTATGTACCAATTCCAAATATTGTTCCTTGGTATAACGACGATTCATTTTCTTTAGAATCTCTGTACTTCCCGATTGAACCGGCAGGTGTAAATGTCTACATATTTTCTTTGAGTTCTTCATTACTTCTATCAGTTCATCCGACAAATCCTTTGGATGAGAGGTCATAAATCGGATACGCTCCAAACCTTCAATTTTCTCAATTTTCTGTAAAAGCTGTGCAAAACTCATCGGTTCTTCTAAATTTTTTCCGTAGGAATTCACGTTTTGACCGAGAAGCATCACCTCTACAACCCCATCAGCAACCAGACGTTCAATCTCACGAATAATATCCTTCGGATTGCGGCTTCTCTCTCGTCCACGAACATATGGTACGATACAATAACTACAGAAATTATTACAACCAAACATAATATTCACACCCGATTTAAACGAGAATTTACGTTCGCTCGGCAAATCTTCCACGATTTTATCCGTATCCTTCCAAATGTCAATCACCATTCTTCGGGATTCAAATCGGGTCGCAATTAACTCTGCAAATTTATAAATGTTGTGCGTTCCAAATATAATATCTACGAAATGATAACTTGTCTTTAATTTTTCTACTACATGTGGTTCCTGCATCATACAACCGCAAAGACCAATCATCATGTGTGGATTTTTCTTCTTTGCTGCTTTTAACTGTCCCAAACGACCATACACACGCATATTCGCATTTTCACGAACGGTACAAGTGTTGTAGATGACAAAGTCAGCCTTATCCTCATCCACTTCTTCTTGATATCCAATCTGTTCTAATATTCCAACTAATTTTTCAGAGTCACGTGCATTCATCTGACATCCAAAGGTTGTAACACAGAATGTGAGCGGTCGTCCCGCTTCCTTTGAAGCTGCTTTCACATATTCACTTGCTTTTTTGATAAAATAATATTGACGATTAGGCTCAGCTACCGGAGCTTGTTTTGAAACATCAATATCATTTATGTATTCTGCCATTTCTTTCATTTAATATCCTTTCTAAACAAACTGATTTATACTTTCATCATATACATAATCAATTGTGCCAAGTTTTGTAATTAAAGCATCTTTATCAACTGCTAAGTCCTCACATAAGTCTTCCAGATTTGCATAATGATCTCTTAGTCTCGTATTGACAACACTTAAACATAACATAGGGTCATTTGGTAATATTTGCATTGTATAACTTCTCCTCTGTAATTAAAACTTCCGGTTGATAATCAAACGTTTCTACAGCTATTTTATCAAGTACCTGACATTCAAATGCCAGTGCTATTGTATGAAAAGACGGATGTTTTTCCATAAATTTATCATAAAAACCCTTGCCATAACCAATGCGATTTCGATTTTTGTCAAAGGCAACTCCAGGTATAATCACCAGAGCCTGGGTGTCATTTGCAAGCGCATTTTTAGTCGGCTCTAAAATCCCGCAATAGCCTTCCTTTAAGTCAGAAAAGTCAGAAATGTAGTAAAATTTCATTTCTTCTCCTTCCACTTTTGGCACGGCAACTTGTTTTCCTAATTGCCATGCTTTTCTGATAATGGATGCGGTACCTACTTCATTACGGTAATCTACATAGCAATAGATGACATTCGTTTCCAAAAAGAAAGGATGAGACGCTACGCAATCTTGTATTTTGCGACTGTTCTCTTCCCACTCTTTTTTATTCATACTATCCCTGTATGAAAGAATACATTTTCTAATGTCCTTTTTGGTTTCCATATTTTTCACCCAAGTTGGTAATAGAGCCATCTTCTTCCTTGATAGAAATATTATCAAGCTGACCTCTTAAATTACGCTTGAAATCATCAATAAACTCCCTGCGAAGCACTTGCTGTTCTGCCTTTTCTTCCTCGGTCAACCCCTCCGTTTTTGCTTTGCGGGCCAATACATTAATTCGTTCTATCTTTTCCTCTGTCATGTTCTTTTGTCCTTCCTTAAATCTTATCTTATATTACATCATAACTGCTTTTTCGTCTATATTTTTTAGCTTGAATAATTTTCCAAGAATCCATAAACTTGTCCCAAAGAAGTCATTTTGATTCCTTTTTTCACTTTTTCCCTGATTTCTTCCGGTAAATCCTCAACCAATATTGTGGTGTAATCATAGACAGTCTTATTGTCCGATTCATAAACCGTAACATACCCATCTGACTCTTTGATATAATAACAAAGTTCTGTTTCTGTTACTTCTTCGGCCAGTTGTTTATTTTGTTGATTATGCTTGTCTAATGCGCGTTGATAACTGATACGATAAGCCAAAATAAATAACGAAACTAATATTATAAATCCCAGCAAAAAACCAATACCATATTTTTTATTCATAAAGGCAACTCCTTTTTTTGTTATACAGTATTGGTTTAATTGTTAAATTTTATTCAGTTTCTTCTGCTTTTACCAGCTTAAGCTTTCTAAATAATGTTAATAATTTTCTTCCTTTTGGAAATGCCAGAATCTCCTCTGGAGACAAAGCTCCTAATTTCAGTAAGGAAACCATATAGGCTGCTCCTGCAAAACCAATGGTAATAAGTGTTGACAGCTTTTCCGGTGCAAAAATTGCAAGAGAATTCCAAACAATAAGAATGACAACACCCATAATGAAGGATGCTCCTAACGGAATGACAAATGTCTTCTTAAGTTCCTGATGATATCCGGATACCTTCCGAATGGCCCTGGCATTTAAAATACACATACTAAGCGAGAAAATGATATTACCCACTACTAGTGAATAGATTTCCCATTTCAAACCAACCAACATGATGACAACCGCAATAAGATGAATCCCAAGGGAGATAGCTCCATGTTTTACCGGTGTTGTCATCTTGTTTAAGCCTTGTAAAATTGAATTCGTTACAGTGGACAAACAATAAAACACAACTGTAACAGCTCCAATACGTAACATTTTAGCCGGAATCGTTATGTTTCCAACATAAAGCAAGGACAAAATCTGATGCGGCATAACAAAAAATGCCATACAACTTGGAATGGCAACCAACATTGCAAAACGAATAACCATGCTGATTTTTGAGCGGATTTCCTGCTTTGTTCCATTGGACACAGAGGCCGTTAAGCTCGGTATCAACGAAGAACCAAGTGCATTTGCTACTGCAAGCGGAATATGAATCAGGGTATTATATTTCCCGGTAAACATGCCTAAGAATTCTGCTGCCTGTTTTTCGCTGTGACCCTGTGTCAACATAATAGCACTAAAAATCCCTTGGTCTATGGTGTCATTAATATTATAAATAGCTGTACTTAAAATAACCGGTGCAATGGTAAGTACCAGCGCGGTATAGACTTCCCGATACCCTTCTTGGATAGGGGAACGGTCGCGGACTATACGACGTTTCATTGTCGGATAATATAGTTTTAATAAAATCAGCAAAAATATTAGGCCAAAAACTGCACCTGTTAATGTACCAAGTGTTCCCCCGGCTGCGCCGTAGGCGAATGGTAGAGAAGGTTCATTCTTAGATTCTGCAACTTTTTTTCCCATTTCAAGCAAATAACTTGCACCCACGATACTGACAATGGCATTCACAATCTGTTCCAGTATCTGAGAAACTGCGGTAGGTACCATGGTCCCCATCCCTTGAAAATATCCTCGTACCACACCCATCACTGCAACCACAAATAAACATGGGGCAAGAACACGAAGTGCATATGCGCTCAAACGAAGGGACATAATATTTCCTGCTATAAAATCGGCAAAAAGAAATACAATCAGGCCAACCAGTGCACCAACTGCTACAGCAAAAAGCAAGGCCCCTTTGAAAATGCGCATCGCATTTTTATGTTCCCCTTTTGAGGTTCTCGCCGAAACAAGTTTCGACACTGCAAGGGGTAAACTATACGAGGTAAGTAAAAGGGCAATATTGTAGATGGAAAAAGCGCAGCCGTAAAAGCCTTGACCTTCATCGCCAAGGATATTATTAACCGGTATACGATATGCAAGCCCTATTAAGCGCGTTACAATTCCTGCGGCAGCTAATATTGCGCCCTGTATAAGAAAACTATTGTTCTTCTTCTTTTGTTCCCCGTTCATAAAATAACCTCTATCTTACTATTTGCAAACTTTCCAAAATGTCCTTTTGCTTTCGCTCCATTTCTATGCGTTCCTCTTCTTCCATATGGTCATAACCAAATAAATGCAACATGCTGTGTGCGATTAAAAACGCATATTCTCGTTCAATAGAATGACCATACTCTTCTGCCTGAGAAATGACCTTTTCTTTAGAAATTACAATGTCTCCCAAAATCAATTCACCGGTTTCCGGGTGAAATGCTTCCGTTGCATTCTCTAAAAAATCAAAGTTTCCGGCTTCCCCGTAATCAATCATTGGGAAAGACAATACATCTGTCGCTCTGTCAATATTTCGAAAATTCCGATTCATTTCCCGAATTTCATCGTTCATCGTTAATAATAAATTCACTTCTGCTTCATACGGACACTCCACATAATCAAGTGCCGCATCTATCACTTTTTTCGCCAATTCCTCACATTGTAAATCTAGATTCAATTGACCTTCTTCTTCAAAAAATAATGTCATTATTTTTTCCTTCTCTCTTTTGCACGTTCCTGCTTATGCTCATATTCTTCATAAGCTTTTACAATTTTCTGTACAAGTGGATGTCTGACAACATCCTTGCTTGTTAAGTTGCAAATCGCAATATCATCAATATTTTTCACGACCTTTGTTGCTACATCCAAACCGGAAATCATACCTGCCGGCAAGTCTTTTTGTGTCGCATCACCGGTGATGACTACCTTGGAGCCAAACCCAATACGTGTCAGAAACATTTTCATCTGAGCCGGCGTGGTGTTTTGCGCTTCATCCAAAATGATAAATGCATTGTCTAAGGTGCGTCCTCTCATATAAGCAAGAGGTGCTACTTCAATCAATCCTTTTTCGGAATTTTTGATAAAACTTTCTGCCCCCATGATCTGATATAATGCATCATAAAGTGGTCTAAGGTATGGATCAATCTTACTTTGCAAATCTCCCGGAAGAAATCCTAATTTTTCTCCCGCTTCAATGGCAGGACGTGTCAAAATAATCCGTCCCACTTCATTGTTTTTAAATGCTGTAATTGCCATAGCCATAGCAAGATAGGTTTTTCCCGTTCCTGCAGGTCCAAGACCAAATACAATCATTTGCTTGCGTATAGCGTCCACATATTTCTTCTGTCCTAAGGTTTTCGGTTTAATGGGTTTGCCCTGAAGAGTATGGCAGATAATATCCTTATCAATTTCAACCAACTCTTTTTCGTTATCTTCAAATACCAGCGAAATGGCGTAGTCTACATTCTGTTCTGATATGGTATTCCCCCGTTTCGAAAGAGCCATCAACTGTTCCAATACCCGTTTCGCCTGATTTACCCGAACAGCTTCCCCCAAAATCTTTACATTTCCGTCACGTGCAATCAAGGTGACGTGAAGCGTGCGTTCTATTTTCTTGGCATAGGCATCAAATTGACCAAATATATTACTTTCGTGCTCTGCCGGAATTTCCAGAAATTCTTCTAAAATACTCATGTATATAGTTCCTCACTAATTTATTTCATAGTTCATATTATTCTACCACAGGGGGTGATTGGAAATCAACGATTTTCCTATTTATTCCCACTTCTTCAAGTAAAGTTATGGTAGCACTTGCAAAAAGTCCATTGTTATCCTCGGTGATATTAAAATTAGAATCTAAAATAACAGCATCATGTTCCTCTAGCTCTGTGCAAAAGCGTTTGTAATTATTAGTTAATAAGGTTTCCATTTCCTCCTTGCTATATTCTGATTTCGTAAATTCATATTCTAAAATTGATTTTCTGCCCACAACAAAAGGCAAATAAAAGTTTTCATTTAATTTCAATCTGCTTTCTTTAGTTTGCACTTCAAAATTTTCAAATGAATTTTTTCTCCAACCTAATACAAATTCATGTTCCCCTGTTTTTAGAAAAAACAAATGTCTCTTTTTATTAGTATATTGTTTTTTATCATATTTTTTAAGAATTTTGTCTTCATATTGGACTATACGCTCTATGAGAATATCCGCATCTGACATTACATAGCGATGCGCAACCACTTCTTTCGCATCATTTAATACATCTACGGTTCCTGAAACCAACAAATCTCCTGTTTTCACCTCGTCTCCTGCCACAACCTGGGGGACACCGTTTCTGGTAACAATACTTTTTATCACACCATCTTTATCAGCCACAATATCACTAGGTTCGTTCTGTTCCTCTGTCATCTCAAATGTATCCGTATTTTCTTTTACATGAATAAACAAACGTGTCCCCTGCACAGATGTAGACACCCAGATAATATCGTCAAAATTTTTACGTATGTCTTTTGAAATTTGCTCGCAATCCACCTTTGCTTTCAACATTCCATGTGAGATGTTTTTGGATTCTAAGTACTCTAGAAGCACATTATTTGTAATGGTTAAGTTCCCTTGTAAATGGATATCCCAAACAAAAAAAGTAAAACTATATATTAAAATCACACAGAGAATAATGCCTGCAAAAAACAACTTCCGTTTTCTGTATTTATGGAAAAAGAAGGGCATTCCATATCGCCCTTCTATCGTTACCTTCGTCTGTGTCTTTTTTAATATTGGTTTTAATTTTCGAAATCCACTAATTCTTATATACATGTCGTATGCATTTTGTCTTGCTTCCAAGCCCCATACGTCTATTTTCTTATTCTTGCAAAGATTTAAAAAGCGTTCCGGCGAATATCCTGTTACGCGGACCTTCAAATATCCTTGAATATAACGAAATAATGAAGTAAACAATTTCTAGCCTCCCTCATGAAATTCAATCACGGTAATATGTCCTATAATTTTCATTTCATCATTTGTATAGAATTCAATTTGAAGATTTCTCCCAATTACGTGTATTTTTCCAAGCTTTGTTTGGATGCGAATTAATTTATCTGTATATTCTAATATGCCACGATAATTTTCAATACATACTTCCGACTGTCCTGCAATTGTGAGTAAGGGAACTCCAAGCAGGACATCCTTTGGCATGCCGGCAGCATCTGTAATACGCGATTTCAGATTCTTTTTGTCCATAAAAAAGCCACACATATACGTTTGTATTAAATATATGTGTGACTGGTTTGTATCTATGATAAATTATTTCATTAATTCATCCGTGAGACGAAGAATTTCCGGGGCAATCTTCTCACGTTCTTTTCGTGTAATATGATTAAAGATTGGATACGCCATACTAATAAGCACAATTCCAATAATTCCAATTATAATTCCCGGAATAAATAATTTCCCCTGCCAAACTAGGCAACAACACATCCCAATTCCCATAATCAGTGCACCAATTACACCAACAATAATTGAATACATGGTACTTTTTTGCGTAACACTTTGATCCATGCGTCTTAGCTGTTGCATCTTATCTTCCTCTTGTACGATATATTTACTTCGAATTTTTTTGATTTCTTCCTGCTGTTTAGCAGAATATGTGTAGTTAAATTGTTCCATTTCTACTACTCCTTAATTTCCTAATCTCTTTTGTATTTTTTATAATCATGTAAATTGACATTGCTATCACAGCAACGCTAACGCCTGCACCTGTCAAAATAATCATCAACCTTTGATTTTCTGGTTCCATATCTGCTCCAAATTGTGCAAACATAGCAGTTTCCAAGGACAACATAGAAACCAGAGCTGCCGATAATGCAATAGTCTTTGTCGTCATCATAACAGGGCTATTGTATTTTCGAAATTTCGACATGTCAACAATTGCATGTGTGGTCATATAAAACGTGTATAATGCTATCACATAAATCAAGAATCCAGGATAATTATATCCCTTATCCTGATAAAGAATCATTAGCACCGATCCAGATAATGCAAAGTTTAATGTCAACAAAACAAATGCACAAAGCTTTGTACGTTTTAATTCTTCTAAGCGATTGATTCCAATTCCTTCCCCACGTACATAACGTAGTAAGATAAAACGCATCAAAGCAAGTGTTGCATAGTATATTGCCAAAATAACAAACCACATGGAATGTAATAATATGTAAGAAATTAAATTGATGCCTACATATATTAAATTAATTCCAAGTGATAAATAGAGTGAAACATGTGTCCGAAAAGACGCATCAGTCATGTAGCGGTTACCAATTGGATTATCATATATTTTCTGTTTGATTGCCTTATATCGCTTTGGTAGAACCATTGAAAATAATATACAGACAACCGTTAATGTATAAAACGATATAACATACAGAATATACGCAATTACCGTTTCAGTTAAGTCCTTTATAAAAACCATTGGTAAAGAAACTGCGCTGAATAAAACCAGAAGTATTATTAACCAAATTGGCGGAAATACAATCTTTTTCCAATTCATAATCAGTTCCTCCGTATTCGTACCGTAAATGTTGTACCTTTTCCTACTGTACTTTCTACACCGATTTCTCCATGCATGATATCAATCACTCGTTTTACCAACGCAAGACCAAGTCCATTCCCTTGTACAGAATGAGACGTATCTCCTTGATAGAATTTATCAAAAATATGTCTGCCGACTTCCGGTGAGATTCCACAACCGGTATCGGACACTGTTATAATTGCATGGTGAGCTGTTGCAGTTAGGGTCACAGATACCGTTCCCCCAGGTTCGGTAAACTTAAATGCATTGGAAAACAGATTGTTCCAAACCAAGGATAACAACTCTGTATCTGCCGTAATCATGACGTTATCAGCGATATCGGTATCAATTGCAATATTTGATTTTTCCCATACATTTTCGTATTGTAATAGGCATTCACACAATTGCTCACTCAAATCATATTCTCTGGTTTGTGGATAAATCTGCTGGTTTTCCAGACGGTTTAGTTTCAGAATGTTGGTCATCATGTTTGCCATACGATGAGCCCCATCCGTTACACCTTTGGCATATTCTATTCGTTTTTCTTCCGAAAGATTCGGAGTCTGTAGCAGCGTTCCATAGTTTTGCATCACAGCAAGTGGTGTTTTCATTTCGTGTGATACATTTGCAATAAAATCAGTTCGAAGTGTTTCAACACTAGCTAACTCTTCTGCAAGTTTGTTAAAACAATCTATAATTTCGTTAAACTTATCATCCGTTGCAAACTTACTTTGCTTTTGAATGCGAACGCTGAAATCACCTTTCATGATTTTTTCTGCAGCTTCTAAAATACGATTCACCGGACGTTCTACAGTCAGTTTTCTCCGAACAGCATCGAAAATGTAGAATATAAAACTTAACAAAACTACATTTGCAAAAGTAACTTTCGCTGCTAAATTCAGATTTTCTGCTGTTAACTCAATGTGTGACGTCGCAGACAAAGTTGTAACAAACAACATCGTACAACATGTAATCACAAACGCAACAAGCAGGAAGAAAACCAAAAACTGGTTAATAGATTTCCAAAATCTTTTCATTTTATCACCGCCTTGTAACCTAGTCCATGTACCGTCACAATCTCAAAATCATCGCATTCTGACAGTTTGCTGCGTAATTTTGTCATATAGACGTCAACGGCTCTTGGTGCTGTTTCTGTATCGGCATCCCAAAACTCATCCATCAATTGTGTTCTCGTAAAAGTCTTTTTGGGATAAGATAACAGTTTATATAAGATGCTAAACTCTCGGTTTGTCATTTGGATTTCTTCCTCATTCAAATATGCTGTATGTTCATCTGCATCCATAACAAAATTACCAATTTCCAGTTTTCGATTAGCTGCAATCTTTGCACGACGAAGGAGCGCGCCAATCCTCAAGAATAGTTCATCCAAATCGATTGGCTTCACCATATAATCATCAACACCAATACGGAACCCGCGTTGTTTGGATGCAATATCATCTCGTGCTGTCATAAATAAAATTGGAATGTCTGCATTCATATCGCGCACTTCTTTCGCAAAATCAAACCCATCCGTGCCTGGCATCATAATATCAGAAACAATTAAATCAAACACATTCTCATACATGGCGTCAAACGCATCATCTGCATTCAAACATCCCGTTGCCACATATCCACTGTGATTCAAAAACGAGCAAACGGTTCTGTTTAACTCTTTGTCATCTTCCACTACTAATATTTTAAACATGGTAATCCCTCCGTGATTTTCATAAGTTATTATATATCATAGTGGATAAATGTTAAAGTTTTGTTTCTGTTTTTGCTTGTTGATAAAAAAATCGCACAAATACTAACCAGTATTCATACGATTTTTAAACTCAAAATTATTCCTGCATGATTTTGTCACTTAGAGCGATAATCTCATCTGCATATTTCTTGCGACTAGACCCAAGAATCCCTTTGTAAATTGGGTAATTGATAATTACCATAAGCAAACCAATTATTCCAACAATAATGCCCGGGATCATTCCGTTTTCTACCCCAATCATAGAACCAATTTCTGTCATTACAAGACTCATTCCACTACCCATAATAATGGCTCCGATAGAACCAAAGATGTACGCGAACACATTCGCAGGTCTTTTCACTTTTTTATCTAAGTCCTTTAAAGCATCTAACTGTGTATGTTCTTTTTCTGTGTATTGTGTACGGATTTTCTGAACTAAAAAATCTTTATCGTTTTGATTCATTATTTGTTTTCTCCTTTTTCTTCTGATTCTTCTTTTGTCTTAATATTTGCTGAAAGTCTTTCTTTTGCTTCTTCTACTGTCTCGCCTTCTTTTGCAAACACAGTTCCTACAATTTTATCTGTTACTTTGTTAAATCCTTCCACGGCGCCATCTTCAATTTTCTTATAACCGCTAACTACGCCGTCTTCGATTTTCTTGTAACCTTCTACTACCTTTTCTGCAATTTTTGCATTTACATCTGCTAATTTTTTCATGTCTTTTCTTCTCCTTTTTTCTATTTGATTTTTCCTTCTTTTTTCAACCAACGCACTTCATCTCGAATGGTTTCTTCATATGATCTTGTTGTATACCCCAGTTCTTCTTTTGCTTTTGAGGAATCAAAGGTATTATTTCTTGCAAGATTGTATACTGAGAATGTTGTCATAAGCGGTTGTTTTCCGGTTTTCAGTGCTCTTTTTTCCAAAATACCGGCAATAAAGTTTGCCACCCTTATTGGTAAGAATGATTTAATTGGTTTGCAACCAGCTTCCTTTACTAACATCTTAGAAAAATCTTTGAAGGATATTTCTTCATTCCCAAGAATGTAACATTGGCCTTTTCTTCCCTTATCTGCTGCTGCAATTGTTCCTGCAGCAAGGTCACGTACATCACAAAGATTAAATGACCCGTCAATCCCCATTGGCATTGCGCCATTGATTATATCAATGACAGTCTTTGTGGTTTCACCTACTGCAAAATCATCCGGCCCAAAAATTCCACTTGGATGAACGATACATGCATTCAAACCTTCTAATTTAACCGCATCAAGTACTGCCTGCGTTGCAATTGCTTTTGAACGGCTGTAACATCCAAGGACTTGGTCTTCATCAAAGTAAATCACTTCTTTAATCTTCGAACCTTTTCTTGTCTCCGGAATTGCCCCTGTGCTACTGCAATATACTAACTTTTTACATTCCGGTTGTGCCAAACAACGTCGAATGATATTTTTTGTTCCACCAACATTTACATTCATTACAACCGGGTTATAGTCCGGAGATACTGTTACGATACTTGCAATATGAAGAACAATTGTTTCTGTCCCTTCAGGTACTGCAAAGAATTTTTTTAACGAATCCATCTCGCAAACATCGCCTTCACAGATTTCTACTTCTTTTGGAAGAAATTTCGTAGATTTATCATTTGGTAAAACCAATGCTCTTACTTTATCTCCACGTTCTACTAATTGTCTGCAGATTGTGCTTCCTAAAAAGCCAGCTGCTCCAGTTACTAAATACATTGTATTGCTCATATTTATTTCCTCACCTTTCTTTTTCGTTGATGATGTTATCATAAGGCTTGGATTTTTCTGAAATGTTTGTGATTTGTTTAAGATTTGTTAATTTAAAAAATATTTAGATTCATATTTTACAGTGCGATTTTAATATTTCTCTTCCTACACCGTAGAAATAAATCTTGAAGCTGATGAATTACGGTCTAAATGTAGATATACAAATATTACACCGTAAAAGTTCAATGTTTTTCATGATAATATTGAATTTGTTTCTTTTTTCGATACGAAAATTAATTTGTAACTAAAAAAATTACGGTGTATGCTTACAGTTTATGAAAGCCCACCGTAATTTAACGAATTTAAAATTTCAAACTACGGTGTGAAAATACATTGTTTATGTCTGCACCGTAACTAGATAAATCCAACCTGAAAAATACGGTGTAAAACAGGAAATTCCCGTTTTGCACCGTATATAAGCATATTTTTTTTAACCACATTATTAAACTATTACATCTCTTATAATTGCTTCAATATCTACTACTGTGTCAACAATCATATATGCCTTACGTAGTCTGTCCTTCGCATGAGCAAGTTTTTCCTTGTCATTTGCATGGATGGTTGCTAGCACATCGCCCTTTTGCACTTTATCTCCACGCTTCTTGTTCAGAACCAAACCAACGGTTAAATCAATTGAACTTTCCTTTGTTTCTCGACCACCGCCAAGCAATAAAGAGATGCGACCTATTTCTTCTGTCTGAATCTTTGCAACAAAACCGGATTCATCGCACAGTACATCTTCCACATACTTTGCAACTGGTAGTTTTTCAGGGTGCAATACTTCCTCCTCACAACCACCTTGTGCTACAACAAATTTCTTAAAGGTTTCAAATGCAGAACCATTTTGTAGAGACAAAGCTAATTTTTCTCTTGCTTCCTCTAACGTATCAGCCTTTTCAGCCGCAACTACCATATAGGAACCAAGTGTCAGCACCAGTTCTTCCAAATCCTTTGGTCCATTACCATGTAATGTTTCAATTGCTTCTTTCACTTCCAAAATATTTCCAACTGCATTTCCAAGTGGCTGGTCCATGTCAGAAATAATTGCTGCCATTTTCTTTCCTGCAAGTTTTCCGATGCTTACCATTGCCTCAGCAAGCGCTTTGGAATCTTCTAGCGTCTTCATAAATGCACCGTCACCGGTTTTCACATCTAATATGATTGCATCTGCGCCGGAAGCCAGTTTCTTACTCATAATACTACTTGCAATGAGCGACATTTGGTCGACTGTTCCGGTTACATCACGAAGCGCATATAATTTTTTATCCGCTGGCGCAAGGTCTGCGGTCTGTCCCGCAATCGCCATATGAATTTCATTCACATTATTAATAAACATTTCTTTCGAAATTTCGGTTGTAAAACCGGTAAAACTTTCCAACTTATCAATGGTTCCACCTGTATGACCAAGTCCTCTCCCTGACATTTTAGCAACTGCAACACCAAGGGAAGCAACCATTGGTCCTAATACTAAAGAGGTTTTATCTCCAACCCCGCCGGTACTGTGTTTATCTACCTTGATACCCTCAATTGCAGACAAATCTAACATGTCACCGCTTTCAGCCATTGCAAGAGTCAGATTCTTTGTTTCCTCTGGTGTCATACCTTGGAAGCAAATTGCCATCATCATAGCAGACATTTGATAATCAGGAATATCTCCCTTTGTGTATCCGCTAATCATATAACAGATTTCTTCATTTGTTAATTCTTCGCCACGTTTTTTCTTGAGAATTAAATCATACATTGTCATAGATTATTCACCTTCTTCTATGTTTTTTATTTCTTCAAATTCACGTCTGCCCATTCTTACATCATCCATAAAATCCGCTAAATGTTCCGGAAGTCCTTCAAACAGATAGGCACTCGTTTTCTTGGTCTGCTCCATATGTTCTTCCTGCATTTCTCGGTTTACCAGAATGATTTCTTCCCGTAATTCCTTTGCAGAGATACGATGGGCTCCTGCTCCCATAATAATCATTTGTTCCATCATATCAGAGGTTGCAACACGGACGTGATACTTCTTACTGATATCATGTACCGTTTTTTCAATATATTGGTCGGCTGTTTCTGCCTCTTTAGTATAGACAACATAAATGTTATGATACTTTAACACCTCACCAGGATTTCCTTCCACTTTGTAGCCGTCAAACACTAATATAACAATATTCTTTCGATACCCCTGGAAATTACATAGGATATCCATAAGTTTCCCTCTTGCACCTGCAATATTCTCTTCAGCCAGCTCTTTTAAATCTTCCCATGCAAAAATAATATTATAGCCATCTACCAATAAAATTTCCGGCAGTTGCTCATGTTTCTTCACTTTCTTTGGTTCAGTGTATGCCATTACCGTTCTAGTACTGTCATAGCGTTCTCTTTTACTTGTACCGTAGGTACGTTCAAAGATTGCTTGTAATTCATCATCATCAATTGTTGGTGGTGCCACAATGTTCGTATTTGTCTCAACCATCCTTTGGCGACTGTTCTTTGCATGGCTTTCTGTGTGCATATAGTTTTCTACTTCGTTCCAAGGCACATTAAAGCCGGCACCATGGCTGCAGAAAACAGAACCTGTAGGATTTTCCAAATCACTCTCTGCATCATAGCCAATTGTTGTAACAACCTCCTCTGTATTATGACACGGTTCATACCCTTTCAATGCACAAAATAATCTACCCAGACCTCTTGTATAAGAAACTACTTTCCTTTGATAATCACGCATATGAAGAACCGGTGCAGTTCCTTTTAATACAGACATTTCTCCTTCCATTTCCGGTGGTATAAATGTTCCATTCATCCTTTGAATATCTGACATGGCACGTCCAACCATTTCGGAAGGAACCTCCAACTGATATTCATAAACCGGCTCTAACAAAATGCTTTTTGCACGCTTTAAGCCTTGACGGACTGCCCGGTAGGTTGCCTGCCTAAAATCTCCGCCCTCCGTATGTTTCAAGTGTGCCCGCCCATTGACAAGGATGATCCTCATATCTGTTATTTCTGAGCCTGTCAGAACACCTTTATGTTGTTTTTCATGCAAGTGTGTCAGAATCAATCTCTGCCAGTTCTTATCTAAGATATCTTCACTGACATTTGTCTCAAAGGTCAATCCACTGCCTCGCTCTGTCGGTTCTAATAATAATCGCACTTCTGCATAGTGACGAAGAGGCTCATAATGTCCTGCTCCTTCTACGATCTCTGCTATGGTTTCTTTATAAACAATATTGCCTGCACCGAACTCCACTTCTGTTTCAAAACGTTCAGCGATTAGGCTTTTTAAAATTTCTATCTGTATTTCTCCCATGACCTGGGCATGAATCTCGTTTAATTGCTCGTTCCAAACAATGTGAAGTTCGGGTTCTTCTTCCTCGAGTTGTTTTAATTTTACATACATTCCATGTACGTCACATCCATCAGGCAATTGGATTTCATAGGTTAAGACCGGTTCCAAAACAGGTGCAAAGGAATCTATTTCTTTTCCTAATCCTTCCCCAACCTTCGTACTATTTAAACCTGTTACCACACAGATATTCCCTGCTGTCACTTCATTTGTTGTGGAATACGATGTTCCCGAATAGATGCGAATTTGGTCTACCTTCTCGTCAGTCTTTAACAACTCTTTTACTTTCAGTGAACCGCCTGTGATTTTCAAATGTGTCAGACGCGTTCCTTGCTTGTCTCTGGATATTTTATACACTTTTGCTCCAAATTCTTCGGTATATTGCGGAACAAATGTATATTGTTCAAAACCAGTTAGAAATTCTTCTACACCTTGCATTTTCAAAGCAGAACCCCAAAAGCAAGGAAATACTTTTCGTTTTGCAATCCGTTCTTTTATGGTGCTTTTTTCAATAGTATGTCCTTCCAGATAGACTTCCATAAGCGCTTCATCACACATTGCAAGGCTTTCTTGAAATTCCTCAGCAGTCTTGTTAAGCGAAAAATCAATGCACCTTTCGTCCAGTCGTTTCCGCAACTCTGTTAAGATGGTATCTTTGTCTGTCCCCGGCTGGTCCATTTTGTTTATAAACAAAAAAGTTGGTATTTCATAACATTCTAGTAACTTCCATAAAGTCTGCACATGCCCTTGCACACCATCTGCACCGCTAATCACTAAAATAGCATAATCAAGTACTTGGAGAGTTCTCTCCATTTCTGCCGAAAAATCCACATGCCCCGGGGTGTCAAGAAGTGTAAGTTCTTTCTCACCAAGCGTTACTTCCGCCTGTTTGGAAAAGATGGTAATTCCGCGAGAGCGTTCAAGGACATTATAATCTAAGAATGAATCGCCATTGTCCACTCTTCCTATTTTTCTGATATTTCCACTTAAATATAAAATACTCTCTGCCAGCGTGGTTTTTCCTGCATCCACATGGGCAAGAATTCCTACCACCAAGTGATTCTGATTCATAAGTTACTCCTAAAACATCTGACCATAGTTCGAAATAATGTTGTCTATCAACTTGGAAGCCTCACTTCTTGTAAGATTTTCCGGATGTACTTGTATATGAATATTATGATGACAACATAACATGGTTAAATATTCAATCTGTTTTTTTGTACACGGTTGCACCTTCTTTGGTCTATATTGTAATTGCAAAGGTACAAACATCTTTGCATCTGTGGCTTCAAAATCATGTGCCAGCATATGATATACCTTTGCTGTTGCAAGTGCATCATGATAAGCCCTATGTGCCGCCTGGTTAGTAATATGATAATATTCGCACAATGTCCCCAGACTTTTTGATTCTAAATGTTTCAAGGTCTTTCTTGCGATTTGCAGTGTGTCTAGGCCTTGTTTTTCAAAAGAATACCCAAATTTTATGGCGTGCTGTTTCATGAATTTATAATCAAACATAATATTGTGTCCCACCAAAATATATCCTTCACAAAATGAAACAAAATCTCGAATGATATCTTCGGTCGGCCTTGCATTTGCAACCATTTCATTTGTTATTCCGGTTATCTCTGTGATCTTAGATGAAATTTGTTTCTGTGGTTTTACAAATTCAATAAATCGTTCGCATACCTTTCCGTCAACTACCTTTAAAGCACCTATTTCTATAATAGAATCGTTATCCGCATCGAGTCCTGTTGTTTCTAAGTCAAATGCTACATATTCTTTCGTCATAGGCTCACCAACGTTTCTATTACTTTCTTTGCCTTTTCTAAACGCAAGTTGAATTGTTCATAGAAACCTTCTGTCTGATGGTATGGCTCCATGAAAAAATGCTGCAAGATAAATAAATCAATCTTCTTAACTAGTTCATCCTCTACAATATGCGTTAACTTTTCCTGCACATCATCAATAAAATAATGCCAGTCTATGATGTATTTCCTGTTCTCTTGAAGGTTTGGGGTGTCAATCCACTTCTTAACCTTCACTTTCGTTTTATTAGGGTTCTTACATTCGTGAATTTGCAAAAAATATTTAAAGTCTTGATTTTCGTAAAATCTTCCAAGGGGAAACAGACGACAAATCCCTGGTCTAAAACCATGAATCGAACATCTTCCCTCTTCATTCAGAAAATGACAAGAATCCGATGTTCCACCCATTTTAAGATTTGGCAAAATCACTCCATCCACCACATTTAATTCAATGGCTTCTGCTAATAACTGCTCAAATGTGGTGTTTAAACCTACTGTTAAATTATATAGATCCAGCGGATCAAGCACAATGGATTGCCCCATTCCCTGACAGCAAGCTGAGCATCCTTTACAGTCATTACAATCTGCTTTCACCAAGTCATTGATATCGTATAATTTCCCATCTGAAATTTCATTCATGTCTATGTTACGTTTCATCTTCTTATTCCAATCTATTTCTTTCGTAATATATCTAAAGTATGGGCACTTGCTCCCAAAAGTTCCGGTCTTTCACAGGTTGATAAATGGTATTGAATGAACAAATCATAAGTCTCCTCATCCATGGCATTTAAAGTCTGGCGCATATAGTTTGCGGGTCCGTCAGCCGCAACAATCTGAAGACGTTCTAACCCAACCGCTTCATTATATGAATTAATATCCTCTAATCTTACATAATCGTATAAATCTTCCGGTTTCGGAGTGACTCTGAAATCTGTATTTACCTTTCCTTCTTTGATACTTTGTTTGATATAGTTATCCTTGAACCCATGTAGAACAATACTGTATTCATTCATACAGTAAGCAACCAAGATAATACCGCCTTGTTTAGTAACACGCTTTGCTTCTGAAAGTGCTTTCACTTTGTCTTCAAAACTGTACAAGTGATACATAGGTCCAAAGACCAGTGTCATATCAAAGGTGTTATCTTCAAAGCGTTTTAAGTTCAATGCTGTTCCCTGATAGGCTTTTACCGTGCTTCCCTTTTGTTTTAAAATTCCCAAGTTATATTTCACAAGTTCTACAGCAGTCACATCATAACCTTCATTTGCCAAAGCAACGGAATATCGTCCTGTTCCTGCCCCTACATCGAGAATTTTTGCATCTAGAGGCATGTCTTTTAAATACTTATGGATATATTTCATGGATGTGATATATTCCACATTTCCATGTTTTCTTGTTAGTCGTTTCTCCTCACAAAATTTGTTGTAATATGCTTCTAATTCTTTTGACATTTTTCACACTCTCTAAATAAGTTTTTCTTTGTACATTTTATCACGAGTTTATTGACGAGACAATAAATTTGTTTTAAGATAAAAAAGCAAAAAAGAGAGTTCAGTAATACAAATGAATAGAACATTTAAAGAAGTTCCCTCATTTACAGCAAAATGGCATTCTCTTGGTCTTACAGATGATGATTTAAGAACATTAGAAAACATATTGCTAAAAAATCCAAAACTGGGAGACGCTATCCCTGAAACGGGTGGCATTAGAAAATTACGTATCTCTATTAATAATTTAGGGAAACGTGGAGGTGGTCGCGTTATTTATGTAGACATTGAAGTTAAGGAATGTATTTATCTTCTTAATGTATACGCTAAGAATGAAAAAGCTGACCTAACACCTCAAGAAAAGAAAATGTTAAAAAAACTTGTTAATGTCTTAAAGGAGGAATAATTATGGGATTCTACGAAGACATAGAAAAAAGTTTATTAGAGGCAATTGAAATGGAAAATGGTAATCTTCCATTAATCCAAAAAGAAAATATGCCAGCACCAACATATACGGTTGCAACTACAAAGCAGAAGGACTAACTTTCGTTAGTCCCTCGTTTGTTTTATGTATTTATTCTTCTATTTCTAATTCCGATGTACAATGTGGACATCTTGTTGCTTCAATTGCAATCTCTGATTTGCAGAATGTGCATACCTTTGTTGTAGGTGCAGCAGGTGCTTCCTCTTCTTTCTTCTTTGTAAATCTTGCTGATACTCCATTCATAAACTTCACAATACAGAAAATCACAAATGCCATGATTACAAAGTTAATAATTGCTGTAATAAAGTTACCGTAATTTAATGTTGCATCTCCAATTAATTTCAACTTGTAGTCAGAGAAATTCATTCCTCCAAAAAGACCAAGCAATGGATTAATAATGTCTGCAACCAAAGAATCTACAATCGCTTTAAAAGATGCACCAATGATAACACCGACTGCCATATCCATCACATTGCCACGGCTGATAAAAGCCTTAAATTCGTCAAAAATTTTTTTCATAAGTTCCCTCTCCTTTTATCTCATAATAAAACTCATGAGTTTATTATAACCCATGAGTTTCAAATTCGCAAATATTATTCAATAATATCTTCACTTTGACTAGCTTCTGCAGCAGCCTGAATTTCAGCATCGAATGAATACATTGGTTTTACATCTTTGCCCTTAATCTTACGGTCTACATAGTTACGCGTAATCTTAAATACCAATGGGCTAAGAATAACAACAGCAATTAAGTTCGGAATCATCATAAGTCCGTTAAATGTATCTGAGATATCCCATGCTAACGAAGAAGTCATTACGGCACCTGATACAATCATTAATACGAAGATTACTTTATAAACCTTTACTGCTTTTTCACCAAATAAGTATTCAACGGCTTTAGAACCGTATTGTGACCATCCAAGTACGGTTGTGAATGCAAACAATAACATGGCAATTGCGATAAACCATTCACCTGGTTGTCCATAAATTTTACCAAATGATTCGCTAATTAATGTGGCGTCACTTACACCTGCATTTACAACACCTGTTTCCAAGTTAATCATACCGGATGTCAATGCAATTAAAGCTGTCATTGTACAAACAATCATAGTATCAAAAAACACTTCGAAAATTCCCCACATACCTTGTTTTACAGGTTCTTTAACATTTGATGATGAGTGAACCATTACAGATGAACCAAGACCGGCTTCATTTGAGAACACACCACGTTTACATCCCTGTACAATTACAAGTTTTAATGCTGCACCTGTCACACCACCAGCCAATGCCTTTACACCAAGAGCATGTGTGAAGATTGATTGGAATGCAGGAATAATTAAGTCGTAATTTATGAACACTGCAACTAAACCAAGTACTACATAGGCAACAGCCATAAATGGTACTACTCGTTCTGCTACAGTTGCGATTCTTTGAAGTCCGCCGATGATAATAAGGGCACCGATTACCAAAAGAACCAAACCAATGATTAAATTAATCATGTTAACTCCGCCAACTGTCCAGTCCACATTTGCAAAGAATGCTGATTCCATGTTAAGAGTAATTTTATTAACTTGTCCCATGTTACCGATACCAAATGATGCTAAAATTGCAAAGATTGCAAATAACACTGCCAAGATAGATGCAGGTATTTTCATGCCTTTCATCTTGCCAACACCATCTTTCAAGTAGTACATTGCACCACCTGACCATTCGCCGTCTTTGTTTTTACGACGGTAATAGATACCAAGTACATTTTCAGAGAAGTTTGTCATCATTCCTAAGAATGCTGCGATCCACATCCAAAGAACTGCACCTGGACCACCGATACAGATAGCCGCTGCAACACCAGCGATATTACCTGTTCCTACAGTTGCCGCCAATGCGGTACAAAGTGCCTGGAATTGAGAAATAGACTTTTTATCTGTCTTCTTTGTGGATGTATTATCCTTTTTAAATACTGTTACAATGGTCTTTGTCCACCAATGTTTTAAATGTGTGATCTGGAACACACCTGTCACAGCTGTCATAATCACACCTGCGATTAATAAGAGATACAAACCAAAATCCGTCCATATCCATGAGTTTACTGCGTTGTTGATTTCTGTAATTTTTTCTAAAAACATATCATTTCCTCCTTGTGTATCTTGCATATCCTAAGGAATAAAAAAGAGTTCAAAGAAAACCTTTGAACCCAACATTAACAATAACTTTATAAAAGTCATCACTGTCCTTTTGCCTGAGAGATTCATGAGTATATTCGCTTCACTTATCACCTTCGGCACCCATTTGATTGGGATTCTCCAGCGTGCCATCCAATCACAGTGTTATCTGCGAGCTTCACTTGGCCGATATGCAATTGATAAATCTTATTTTATCACGTGTACTTATAATGTCAATACATTTATTTAATTTTTCTAATAATAAACTTTATTAAGAATTTCTTATATATCTCTTAAGATAATTGACAAAGTTTTGTTTGCATGCAATAATAAGTGTACTAATACAATTAATACACTTTGGAAAGGGGTGTGTAACGATGATTGTAATCGATTATCAAGATAAGAGGCCAATCTACGAGCAGATTATTGACCGCTTTCAGATATTGATTCTAAACGGTGCACTTGAACCGGATATGCAGCTCCCATCCGTGCGCGCTCTTGCTGTTGAGCTGTCAATTAATGCAAACACCATCCAACGAGCTTATAGCGAATTAGAGCATCGTGGTCTGATTTATTCGGTCAAAGGTAGAGGAAACTTTGTTTCCGCTCAACAAGATGTGGTAAAGGAACAACAAGAGAAGTTATTAGAAGAACTCCGTACACAGCTTCAGGTATGCAAAGAATCAGGAATAGAATTTATTCATGTGCTGGACTGTGTACGTGAAATTTATCAGGAGGTGAAGGTATGATCGAGTTAAAAAATGTCAGCAAAAACTTTGGAGATGTGAAAGCTGTTGACAACATCTGTTTGGCAATACGTAACAATACAGTTATGGGCCTTCTTGGAACAAATGGCGCAGGAAAAAGTACACTTTTGCGCATGATGGCAGGTGTGCTAAAACCGGACGATGGAGAAATATTAATTGATGAAATCCCAGTGTGGAATAATCCGCAAGCAAAAGGCAAATTCTTTTATATTTCCGATGACCAGTATTATTTCCCGAATTCTACACCAAAGGAATTTGGTTCGTTCTATAAGACCTACTATCCGGATTTTGACGAGGAACGTTTTCATCTTTTGTTAGATAAAATTGATTTACCGGCTGACAGAAAAATACGTACCTTTTCGAAAGGTATGAAAAAGCAGCTTTCCATCTTAATTGGCATCTGTGCCGAGACAGACTATCTCTTCTGCGATGAAACCTTTGACGGTCTTGACCCGGTCATGCGTCAGGCAATTAAAGCAATCTTTATTCAGGAAATGGAAAGACGCTCCTTTACTCCGGTGATTGCATCTCATAACTTAAGAGAGTTAGAAGACATCAGTGACCACATTGGTCTCTTACACAAGGGAGGCGTACTTCTCTCTCAGGATTTGGAAGATTTAAAATGTAACTTAACGAAAATCCAATGTGTTTTACCGGAAGAACTTGACGAGAAAATTCAAAATGCCCTTTTGGTATTGAAAATGCAACGGCATGGTAAGCTTCTTACAATGACCGTACGAGGTGAAACGGAAAAAGTGGTTTCATGGCTGAACACCTTGAACCCAATCTATTGCGAAGCGGTACCACTTACATTGGAAGAAATTTTTATTAGTGAAACGGAGGTGGCTGGATATGACATCAAGAGTCTCATTTCCTAAATTAATCATAGAAACCTTGCGCAGACACACGGCAGCTGTATTAATTACCGTGCTTGGATTTTTTATTCATATTGTTACGTTTTTTATGCAGGTTCAGAACATCTTGAGTTCTCATTATATCTCTCAATATGATATGTTTAGCAGTGTGCATCCTGATATAGCAAGATTTGCAGAAGATTTATTTGAGTTATGCTCTCCAAAATTTGGCTATGCAATATTTGCGATGGCATTCGGTGCATATTTGGCTTTTGATTTTCTCCGCTATATGCATTCGAAACGCGAAACAGACTTTTATGATTCTTTGCCAATTCGCAGACAAACGTGGTTTAAAGCTCTTTTTGTAAGTTGTTTTGCTTTATTCTTTGTTCTAAGTGCTATTACTACTGCAATTGAAACAGCAATTGTATTTGGAACCGGATATGGCTCACTCGCAACGTTACAAGCAATTTTATGGAACTTCATCTGTATGCTTGGTGCTTTCCTCGTAACTTGGTTCACAACTGCCCTTGCCATGATTATGACAGGCCATTCTATCATAGCATTTTTAGGATTTGGTGTGTTTACATGTTATGTTCCACTGATATTAGTGAACTTAATTCCGACATATTCAGCGAGATTTTTTGATACTTACGTATATAAGGATCCAAATACCAATGTATATTACTTTTCTCCAATTACAGTGGTCTATAAAATGACAAATTCTTGGCGAATTTGGGAGATAAAAGAACATTGGACCTATATTATAGGATGTTTTGTATTGGCTTTTGTTATTGGAATTATCGCATATCTCCTGTTTTTGCGTCGACCATCTGAAACATCCGGACGTGCAATGGCATTTGAGAAAGCAAACAATATCATACGTTTTATGATTGTTATCCCATTAACTCTGTATGCAGGACTATTCTTAGAAGAAATAGCTACAATGACTTCAACGGCATGGTTGATATTCGGCATTGTATTTGGTTGTTTTTTACTTCACGGTATCATGGAATGCATTTTCCAATTTGACATTAAAGCCCTACTTACTAAGAAAAAACAATTATTCGTAACCATTCTTTTATGTATTGCATTTGTATTTGTATTCTGGATTGATTTATTTAAATACGATGATTATATTCCTGATGCAGAGGATGTAAAAATTGTAAAAATTGATTCTAATTTATTTGGGCGCATGAATACAGAATGGGATTCGGAACGTGACTGGATACAGGGCGACCTTGTAAAAGACGCCATTGCTGTTGTTAGAGAAATTAAAGATTCAGAGCTTCCGTCTGACGATGAATATTACTATAAAGAAAATAATATTCATAATATCAAAATTACTTATGTAATGAAAAATGGCCGGGAAGTGAAACGTGATTATAACTTTGATGCAAGCAAAGCCTCTGAGAACGTAAGCAAACTTTATGCCAATGAAGATGTGAAAGATGATTACTGTGTGCTTTATAACATTGACAAAGAAAACATTCAAGGCATTTCCGTTAATAATGGCATAACCGGTATGGATATAGAGCTTTCAAAAGAAGAATTAAATGAATTTATTGATATTTATTTGGAGGAATACTCGAAGTTGGAATTAGTACAAACATTATCTGAAATGAAAGTGTATGAAATGAATGTTGGTTTCCAATTTGAAAATATGCAATACCCAACAGCAGAACGTTATTATATTTATACGTCTTTCGCGAAATCCATTGAGTATTTAAAATCAAAAGGTGTGAAAAATTTCCAAGAATCCGATGATATCAGCATTACTAACATGGAAATCTTCGGTAACAAATATGATGACAAATATGGTGATTCCAATAGATATGTAAGTGATTTGGAGCAATTAAAAGAATTGAAACAATATCTCATTCTCGATGATTTTTCAAACTATGCAATATCGGAAGAATACTTATACTGCGAGATACAAATTACAACAGAACAAGGCATCAGTTACTCCGGTTGTTTTATCAAAGAATCAGACTTGGAAAAAGTTACTGGTAACTAAATTATCATTGCAGCACAAAAGCGCGGGGAATAAAATCCTCGCGCTTTACTTATAAATGCTATCCTCTATTCTGTGCAGCAACAAGACTTTCGCCGCAATACATTTTACGAAGCTTCGGTTTTTCGATTTTACCGGTTGGATTACGCGGTATATCCGCAAAAATAATCTCTTTTGGACGTTTATATCTTGGCAATTTCAGACAGAATTTTTCAATGTCTTCTAATGTGCATTCAAATCCATCTTTAATCTCTATAATAGCCGCTGCTTTCTCGCCTAAACGTTTATCAGGGAGACCGATAACTGCAACGTCTTTCACCGCCTTATGTTCACGGATAAAGTCTTCAATTTGAACTGGGTATAGATTCTCACCACCACTGATAATGACATCTTTTTTACGGTCTACAAGGAAAATAAAGCCATCTTCATCTTCTTGTGCCATATCACCTGTATACAGCCAGCCTTCTTCGTCCATAACATCAGCAGTTGCTTTCGGATCACGATAATAACAAGTCATAACGCCAGGTCCAAATACAGCCAATTCTCCCACTTCGCCTTTTGCCACTTCGTTTCTTCGTTCATCAACGATCTTTGTTTTCCAGCCATATCCTGCTTTTCCGATTGCACCAACCTTATGCACATTTTCTACGCCAAGATGTACACAGCCCGGTCCAATAGATTCACTAAGTCCATAGTTTGTATCATATTGATGATTTGGGAAATATGCCATCCAACGTTTAATGAGACTTGGTGGAACCGGTTGTGCACCAATGTGCATCAGTCTCCATTGGTCTAATTCATAGTTTTCCAGTTTGACATCACCACGGTCAAGGGCATCCAAAATATCCTGCGCCCATGGAACTAAAAGCCATACTATAGAGCACTGTTCTTCTGAAGCGGTACGTAAGATTACTTCAGGACTTGTACCCTTTAAAAGTACTGCCTTTCCACCCTCTAAGAAACTACCAAACCAATGCATTTTTGCACCTGTGTGATATAGAGGCGGAATACATAAGAACACGTCTTCTTTTCTTGTACTGTGGTGGTTCTGCTCCACTTTGCACGCATGCATTAAACTAGTGTGATTATGTAAAATTGCCTTCGGAAAACCAGTTGTTCCGGAAGAAAAATAAATAGCTGCGTCATCTTCATCACTCAATCGAATCATTGGTGACTGACTAGAACAATTCATAGTCTGAGCTAAATAATCTTCTGCATAAATCGGTGTGCGTTCACCAACATAGAACAATAAACGATTGGTCATAATCTCATCGGCTATTTCTTCCACACGACCAATAAATTCCGGACCAAATACAAGAATATCCGCCTCTGCAAGTTCTACACAATATTTAATCTCATCCGCTGAATATCGAAAATTTAACGGAACCGCCAATGCACCTGTCTTTAAGATTCCAAAATAGATTGGAAGCCATTCCAAACAGTTCATCAAAAGAATCGCAACCTTGTCTCCCTTTTTAATTCCACGTTGAATCAATAGATTTGCAAAACGGTTGGCTTTTTCATTAAATACGTTCCATGTGATTTCACGACGATAATAACTCGGTGAGTTTGACTCAATGAGTTCATATTCCTTCCATGTTACTCTTCTATTATCTTTGATCTCAGGGTTTACCTCTACAAGACAAACCTCATCTCCATATAATTTACAATTTCGTTCCAAAATCTCTGTAATTGGCATATATGTACCTCTTTTCTCGATTGTTTTACGCTTTAACGCGTCAACGTATGAAACATTATATCATAGAGACACAAAAAAAGAAAGACATAAATCTTTCTTTTTTATATTTAGTATGAAACAAGACTCTTTCTTCTAATAATCTAGGCATGCCCTATCTTTCACATAAGGTCTTACATAGGTATCTGCAACTTTTACATGTTCCGGATGCTTTGCGTATATAGCAATATCTTCTGCCGTTTCCAATGTAGTTACAAGAGCAATATCGTGCGTGCTTGATGTTATTGGACTTGCAACAAATTCAACTGTCAAAAGCCCCGGCACTTTACCAACAAGTGATTTTAAATTTTCTTCCATTGCTGCTTTCAATGCGGCTTTATCTTCATCTTTGATTTCTTCTTTGAAATTCCACATAACAATATGATTTACCATAAGTTATTCCTCCATTTCATCTGTCATTTTTAAATTCTGTATAAAAGTTTATCATATTTACCTTGAAAAAGAAAGACAAAGTGTTATAATAACCTTTGTGATTTTAAAGGGGGATAATTATGTCAGACTTACAAACAAAACAAGAGACGCAAGTAAAATTTCGACCACATATTGGTATGCGTAACATGAAAACTGCAATATCCGCAACCCTAGTTGCATTTTTATATTTTTTAATCAAACGTAATCCAACGTTTGCCTGCATTGGCGCTGTGTTCGGCATGGGTAGAGATATGGAAGATTCGAAGTTAAATGGTGGGAACCGTTTATTTGGTACAATCTTTGGCGGTGTTATTGGGATGCTTTTATTCCCGGTTTATACACTCTTTTATCCGGACGGCGGTCATCATATGCTATTACTTGTTTTTATTTTTGTAGGAATTATTTTATTGGTATTAACCAGTTTGTTTTTCCAATGGCCGGGTGCCATTCAACCAGGCGGAGTTGTTTTATGTATTATCTTATTAAATACTCCGGTTGATACATACATGTCATACTCATTAAATCGTATCTTAGATACAGCCGTTGGCGTTATTGTTTCAATATTAATCAACTACTGGTCTCCACGTGAACGTGTTGTTCATATTTTGCAAAAGATGCGATTACGCAAACTTGAAGATAAGGAGTAAATTGAAAGAACTTCGTATTTGAATTGATACGAAGTTCTTTTTTTGTTAGTCAGTTGGATATTCTAATATATATTGCTCCATAATGGCAGCAGCCATGCTAACAAGTTCGGCGCATGGACGTTTTTTATAATATTCATCTGTGCGTTTATCTGGTGCAGGACCTTCCTTTTCTGTACCAAGTCCTAAAAGGTCACGACAAACAATGGAACCATTAATAATCTCAAATTCTTTTGCAAGCTGCTGGATTCTAGCATAATGCTCTGTCTTCTTATCGTAATCCTTCGGGTCATCATAACCATATAATACACCGGCTACTAAAAACATTCCTGAAACCGCACCACACACTTCACGTAATCGTCCCATTCCGCCGCCAAGTGAGGAACTAAGCTTAAGTGCCGTCGTTCTGTCTATATGATACTTATCCTCAAATGCAAGGAACACGGCCTGTGAACAGTTATAGCCTTCCTTAAATAAATCCATTGCTTTTTTTGCATATATGCTTTTATCTATATCGTTCATATTCTCTTTTTCCTTTGTTTTATTTATTATGCTTTGATTTTTTATAAAATATAATTGCTAAAACCACGCATACAATGATACCTACTAAAAATGGAATGGTATAAACAAACGCAACATATGCCGGCGCACTACAGCCATAATGTTTAATGCAACAAAGCATGTCGCGATAACTGTAGGCAACGACTGCACACATAATATTAGATAATAAAATAGCAAGTGCTGTGAATAGATAACTTAACTTTTTCATAGTATATACCTGGTAATAAAACCTCATTTATTTATGATACGGTTCTCCATAACAAATTCAAGTGAGCTGTTCATGCCTCAATTGATTATAAAACTTTAACAATAATATTCGATTTTTTCATAGAAATTGTACCATTTTTCAATTACTTCTAGACTTCTTGCTTCGATAATTCGCATAATATTTCGCAATGCAACGTTCGGAATATTGGAGTTATTATTAGCAAGCAGACATTTTCCGGCGCTTGTTATCCATATTTTCGTTGCATTTGCTTATCCCTTTCCTTTTGCAAATTCAATAATTAAATGTGCCGTTGATTTAATTATTTCTAGATACTTATTTACTTCGTCATCGTTAAATCCATATACGTCGTCTAATTCGTATAAAGGTAAATAACAAGTCAAACGATGAAAGCAATCTTTTGGGTCTGGTTTTTCAATATATACTTTAACTTTTCCATCAATCAAAACATCTGAGTGAACTATTTCTGTATTGTCATCTAATGTCATAAATGGATACATCATATAAAGCACGTTCCTTTCCAAAATACTTTTATAATCATATTATAAGTAATTCCACAACTTATATCAAATGTTTTTTAATAAAAAAGGTGGTATTAAGTATAAACACTCAACACCACCATTTATGAACTATCCTTTTTTAATCTTCAGGTTTTACTTCTAATTTCAAAGGAAAGTCTCCTAATTTGTTGACCTTAAAGCCATTTGCCTTGTATTCTTCATAATCAAATGCCTCTAGTTCATCAATTGCAAGTTTGTGAAATTCATAAAAGTTTTTCCACCACTCGTATCCGGAACCTAATTCGGCATTCAAATACGCATCTGCGATGTCACATCCCATTGCAGGTGCTACATAAAATGCTCCCATTGCAAGCACGTTCACACCATTTCCTGTAATTGCACGAAGCGCAGCAGGTACACTCTCTACAACACCTGCGTGTACATGTGGACACTTACTTGCTGCAATGTGGATTCCCATACCTGTGCCACAGAACAGAAGTGCTCTTTCAAATTCACCTTCCGAAATCATGGAGCCTGCTCGAAGTCCGACTCTGTGGAACATCAAATCTGTATCATCAGGGTCAGAATCTGTTCTCACACCAACATCTGTAACTTTCCAACCTTTGGCTTTCAAATGTGCAACTACAGCTTCCTTCAACGGAAATCCTGCAAAATCTGCACCTACTAATATTTCTTTATCTTTTATTGTTTTCATATTTGTCACCTCAATCATTTAATATTGTCTTCACGAGTTCCCACGCAAACAAATAATGCATTTCACGGATAGGATGATTGAGCCCGTTTGACAAAAGGCTCGTAGTATCAACACCACTCTCATACATCCTTTTCCAGATAGCATAACAATCGCAAAGTTTTACGCCTTCTTCCTTGCATGCTTCTCTTGCTGCATCAATATAAGCATCAAATACACCATTTGTCTGTCTTATGGCAAATTTCTCTGCCAGTGTTTCACAAATCTCTCCTTTGATAATATGACTTGTATATGTATTCATCATATTAGGCGTCATGAATATGGTTTCAATGTTCGCCTTTTTTGCTTCTCGAAAGATTTGTTTTAAAGTATTCTTATACGCTGGAATACCTGGTTCCTCCTGATGACTGTCATTCAAGGCATAATCAATGACTAGTAAATCCGGATTGCAAGAAACCACATCCTCTTGGAATCTTTCTAAACCACCCGGCGCTGCTCCTCCGTTAATCCCCATGTTCACAATAGAAACAGGCGCTTGTGGATAAAGGATACTTAATATCCTTTTCACTTTGTCCGGATATGCTGAGCAACTATCAAAGACAGCCTTTATCATTTCTCCGTCTTCATATATTTCAAAGCAACCTTGTGTAATGCTAGATCCAATAAATGCAATAACAGGTGCTCTGTTCCCGAAATTATCATTCGTTTTTCTTTTTAGAATTTCAGTGAATTTCATATTCCTTTTTCCTCCTGCAAGCCATTCCACCAACGAATGCCACACCTGAAATCAAAAGCAATGTAACATACATAGGCACATAATTATAATCACCTGTTTTTGGTGACGCAACCGGAGTAGTTGTACTTGTTGTCTTCTTTGTATTCAATTTGATTCCGTAATATGTAAACGCTGAATCTTGATCATAAACAGATTTAATATTGTTATAACGCTTTGTATGCTTTTCATTTTCAACTGCAAAATCAAAAATCATTTGTGCTATCAAAGTGTCATAGTCTATTTTACCATTGCAATCAATCACAACTAATATTTCATCCCCTGCTTGAACTGCAAATGGTTCAATATTAAGGAATGATTTATCTGTCTTCTGTGTTGTAATCCATTCGTCTCCGGAATCATTTAGTAAAATCTGCTTTGTACCATTTAATAGTACTTTATATCTAACACCGTTACTTGTTTTTGCTTGGTCATTAAATAACCAGTTTTGAATGTAGGATTTGGAAATGTCAACGCGTCCTGCTTCTTCTGCTGTCCACTTGATTGCAAACATATACTTGTTGGATGGCTGTGCATAATCCTCACTCATGAGAATATATTTGTCACCTGCAATTCTAAATTCTCCTTTTTCACCGCTTTCAGCATTCCATTTCATTGGAACAAATAAATTATCTGCGATAGGTGCAACTTCTTTTACGTTCAAATCTTTCGCTTCTCCGACAGGAGTCAGTTCCTCTACTGTCGTATAGACGTAAGACAAGATTTCTTTCTTTGTATATCCTGTGATACTTGATTTTTCATTTTCAGTTGCTGAATTATAGAAATTGTCTCCAATACCAACCCAAACACCGGATGGATTTTTTTCATCGACCCATAAGAATCCCCAATCCAACATTTTAACAACATCATAGCTGTTGTTATTGTTTCCACCGTTGTCAATAATATAGTAGATTTTATCTCCTTTTTTCACGTTCATAGAATTGAAGGTGATGTCAAGAGGTGCAAAATTATCAGCTCCCTCCTGTGGTGCATCTGCCCAGAATCCTGTTTGTGGGAAAAGAACGGTATCATTTTTAATAACAGTCAAACGTGCGCCATCGGTTGTTCCATCATTTGGCTCACTGGCATTTAATGTTCTATAAAAACTACCCAATCCAAAAGAATTATCAATTGTACCATCGCAAGGTGCAGTAAATACTACACCAATAGAAGACGTGTTTCCAGGAACCAGGTAATCACCATTTGCATTATGATCATAATAGAGATACGTATCATTTAAGGTTTTTGCACCACACCAGTAATACGTATTGTTTATTGTTGCCCAACTTAATGCATCTTCGTACACAATTGTCTTTGCTGTGTTTTCTTGAATTGGTGCTTTCGTAGTTCCTTCTTTTACCAAAACACTTTCATATGAGACTAATTGACTTTTTGTATAGTTTCCTATTCCGGCTGAGTCAGCACCTGAAGTTTCATCAGTATAAGCAAGGTTTTGTGAAAAACTTACATAATTCGTCTGCGCACCACTTTCATCTTGATATGCCCCTTCTGCATTTAGATACACACCATCAAAAGAATTATTCCCATTTCCACCATTATCTACGATATAGCGTAACTTGTCACCCTTTTTCATAGAGATTTCCGGAAGTGCAAATGTTGTAGGATTGGTAGGATCTTCGCTGACTTCTGCCCAAGTAGCATCTGTTGGATAAATTTTGATATTATTATGAAAAACTGCAATTCTTACTCCATCGTCATTATTTACCGTACTCACAGCATTTTTTCTGTATACTGTAACGGAATTTCCCGTACCTGCTGGTGAAACTGTTGCATTTTCTGGTGCTGTTAATGTTACAGCCACAGCATAATTTGCACCTGGAACCAACTCCATCTGACTCCAAACTCCAACATAACCATCCCCTAATTTTTCAGAGCGCCACAATTCATTCCCATCATATTTCCACTTTAATGTTTCTGCATCCAGAAGATAGTATGTTTCAGAATTTGCATTAGGATTTATTCCTTCTGCATGAACTCCCATAACACCTGCAAGTGCCAAACACAATGCAAGCACCATTGTGAAACATTTCTTTGTAATACTTAACATTTTTTTTGTTTTCATAATCAATGTCCTCCTTCTTTTTCGGTTATTTCATCAATTAAATTCTCAAGATACGCTTTTGCATGTCGAATGTCTGCAATCTGTTGTTCTCCGACAATCTCACGCTCAATGGTAATATAGCCATCATATCCAAGCTCATATAGTTTACTTAATACACCTCGGAAATCTACTTTTCCTTCTCCTATACGAGTTTCTTGTCCTAATTCATGACCATTTACCGGATATCGTCCATCCTTAGCATGAATATTGCAAACATATTTTCCAAATACCTCCAGTGCATCCACCGGATTTGCCTTTCCATAGAGAATGACATTGGCGGTATCCAGATTCACACCCAGATTATCCATATCTACTGTTTCAAAGCAACGGAGCATGGTCACCGGTGTCTCTTGCCCTGCTTCAAACAGTAATCTCTGTCCATTCTTTTTTAAATGTTTTGCCACCTTACGAACAGCGTCACAAAAAGGTATATACTGGTCATCGTATGGGTTTTCCGGAATAAATCCCATATGAGTTACCACGTTTTTCACTCCTAATTCTTTTGCAAAATCAGACCCATCGCAAAGGTTTTTAATGCGAACTTCTCGATACTCAGGCGGAACCAAACCTAATGTTTTCTGCCCCTCATAGAAATTCCAGATGGCAGGACCTTCCCAACCGCACCAGAAGGCAGAAATTGTAATGCCATTCTCTAATAACAGTTTATTTAACGCCGCTGCATTTTCCAAAGTCCAGCTTGCAGGCTCCCAGGAAATCAATTGACAATTGTCAAATCCTTCTGCTCTTAGTGCATGTAATTTTCCGGACATATTTTCTATTTTGTCAAATATGACGCAAACACCTACTTTCACGAAGCTACCTCCTTTTTACGTTTTTTAATATAAAAGATAACACCAACCGCGCCACCTGCTACAACCAGAAGGCTGACACCTACTCCTATCCAGACACCAAGCAGACCTATACCGGCATCTGCATCCATGCTAAGCGACGTAAGTTCTGTTACGTTTCCTCCAAAGTATCTATCAGAGGAAAGTTCAATTTCAATACCATAATAGGAAAAGGCTGATTCTGTATCGTACATAGATTTTATGTTGTTATAACGTTTTGTGTGATCTGCGCCATCTGCTGCAAAATCAAAAAGCATCTGAGCTGTCATAGTGTCATAATCAATCTGTTTATTACAATCTATAATTACCAGCACTTCATCTCCTGCCTTCACTGCAAAAGGAGCTACGTTAAGGAAGGATTTTTCAGTCTGTTCTGTCATAATCCATTCGCCACCGGTGGCATCCGGTAATATCTGTTTTTTATTATTTAAAATCACTTTATATCTCACGCCGTTACTTGTGGCATATTCGCTGTTATATAACCAATTTTGAATATAGGACTTGGAGATATCCACTCGCCCTGTCTGCTCTGCTGTCCACTTAATACCAAGCATGTAACTTTGAGAAGGTTGTACATAAAATTCACTTACCAGGATATGTGGGTCACCTGTAATTCTAAATTCTCCTTTTTCGCCACTTTCCGCTTTCCATTCCAGTGGTGTAAACAGGTCCTCTGCAATTGGTTCAACATCCAATGCATTTAATTCCTGTGCAGCGCCTACAGGCGTCAATTCTTCAACAGTTGTATACAAATAAGACAAAACATCTTTCTTTTTATATCCCGCAATGCTAGATGGCTCATTGGCTGTTTCGGCATTGTAGTAATTTTCTCCAAAACCAAACCAAACGCCTGAAGGGTTTGCCTGATCCTTCCACAAGAATCCCCAATCCAGCATTCTTACTCCGTCAAAGCCATTGTTATTGTTGCCACCATTATCTACGATATAGTATATCTTATCGCCTTTTTTTACCTTCATGGAATTAAAGGTAATATTCTGTGGTTTTACACCCTCTTTTCCTTCCTGAGGTGCCGTGCTCCAATATCCTTCTTGCGGGAAAATAACCGTGTCATTTTTAATGATTGTCAGTCGAGCTCCATCTGTGGTGCCATCGTTGGGCTCATTTGCATTGAACGTACGGTAAAAACTACCGAGTCCAAACGAATTATCAATTGTTCCATCTGATGGCGCTGTAAAAACAACAGCCACAGATGATGTGTTTCCAGGTGTCAGAAAATCACCGTTGGCATTATGATCATAATAAAGATACGTATCATTTGCTGTAGTTGCACCACACCAGTAATAAGAATCGTTAATTGTACCCCAGCTTAATGGATCCTCATAAAGCATAACCCTTGCCGTATTATTCTTTAGATTAGTTTTCGGAGAACCTTCTCTTACAGAAACACACTCATACGAAATCAATTGACTTTTTGTATATTCACCTATTTCAGAATACTCTTCTCCAGAAGCCGCATCCGTATACGCGAGTCCTTGCGAAAAACTGATATATTCAGTCTCGGCACCACTCTCATCTATATAAATACCTTCTGCATTCAGATAAACACTATCCCAAGAGCAATTTCCTACACCACCACTATCAATAATGTAACGAAGTTTATCACCTTTTTCCATGGTAATTTCTGGTAATGTAAATTCTGTTCGGTTGTCATAAGTTTCACCAACTGCCGCCCATGTGGAATCTGTAGGATAAATCTTTTTATCATTATGGAACACAGCGATTCTTACACCGTCATCCTTATTCTCAGCACTAACTGCATTTCTTCTGAACACAGTAACGGAAGTATCAGCACTTGTAGGAGCAATTGTCGCCCGTTCCGGTGCAGTCAAGGTTACCGATACCGCATAATTCGCACCCGGGCACAAATCCATCTCATTCCACACTCCAACATATCCATCACTCATTTTTTTTGATTGCCACAATGTATTACTATTATAATTCCATTGTAATGTTTCTGTGTCCAGCAGGTAATATGTGCTATCATTATTTGCTGGTTGAGCATTTACTCCTATTACTCCTGAAAATGTAAGGCATAAGACTAATATAAAGGATAAGTATTTCTTACGTTTCATAACATTTCCTCCAAAATTAAACTTAATTAAATTTAGGTAGCCATTCTCCGTGTGCTTCAATCAAATCATCACAAAGAGCCTTGATTGCATCCATAGAAAGCTCTGCGGATGTATGTGGGTCAAGATATGCCGCACGATACAAGTCCTCTTTTTTCTTGGAACGATATGCTTCGATTGTAAGAAGCTGTACGTTTATGTTTGTATGGTTCAATGCTGCAAGCTGTTCCGGCAATGCTCCCACCTGACAAGGATGGATTCCTGTCGCATCCACCAGACAAGGAACCTCTACACAAGCATTGTCCGGTAAATTGGTAATCAAACCATGATTGATCACATTGGCATTGATTTTGTAAGGCGTATTTGTCAAAATAGACTTGATAATACCTGACGAGTATTCCACACTCTTTGTATGTTCTACTTCACCTTTTTCTACTAATTTATCTCGTAATTCATTCCATTCATTGATTTGCAATCTACAGCGTCTTGGATATTCATCTAAATTGATTTTATATTTCTCCAGAAGTTCAGGGTATTTATCCTTAATATAATACGGGAAATACTCTGCTGAATGTACGCTGGATTCTGTTACATAATATCCGAATCGGTGCATCAAATCATGTCGAACTAAATCCCATCCCATCTTTTCAGCATACTCTCCACTCAATGAACGACGTTTTACCTCTGGATAAAGGTCGTTTCCCTGCATATCTGTTAATGATAAGAGCCACGCCTGATGATTAATACCCGCAATGTCATATTTGCAGTTATTCTGATACTCCTCGCTCATTCCCAAAGTGTCTAAAAGCATTGGTACACACACTTGAACACTATGACATAATCCAATTGTTTTTACCGGTGTAAACCGTTGCATATATCCAGTCAATATAGCCATCGGATTTACATAATTTAAAAAGAGCGCATTCGGACATACTTCCATAATATCTTCTGCAAAACTATCAAGAACCGGCAATGTTCTTAATGCCCGAAAAATACCGCCGATACCAAGCGTATCTCCAATTGTCTGGCGTAAACCATGCTTATTTGGCACCTCAAAATCGGTAATCGTACATGGGTCATATCCGCCTACCTGTATAGCATTAACAATAAAGTCTGCATTCTTTAAACATTCTTTTCGATTTGTGTAAGTATGTATCACCGCTTTTCCATTGTATTTCTTGTTAAGATGCTCCAGCATCCTTCTTGATTCTTCCAGACGTTTTAAATCAATATCAAACAGCGCAACCTCAAATTCTCCGATTTCCGGAGTAAAAATACAGTCACCTACAACATTTTTTACAAATACGGTGCTTCCAGCACCTAAAAATACTATTTTCATCCTTTTTCTCCTTGTTGTCATTTAAAATATTAATATTTCTTGTTCCTCCCACTCGCACATATCCAAAGTTGTCACATCCTCCGTTCTCAAGGAAGTAAAACTTTATAATATTTTACCGGCATAGCACTCCAGCCATGGCAGAGACTCCCTGCTCCTTCAAATGCCTTTGGCCCATCAATGGTTTCCCAAAAGCTTGTAGCATCCTGTTCTAACATTTCTCCATAATTTTTGTCAATATCTTCAAGAATAAATTCTCGATATTTCTCTTTATCTACCTTTATCAATGCATCATAAACAAATGCTGTCGTACTAAGGCACGTATCAACCATGTTTGAATCTGAAACCAACTTTTCACAAATCACCTTCGCCTTTTCCACTGTTGCAACTCCCGCAAGAATTGCCCATGCATTGACAAGCTGATGTATTTGCCCTGATTTTTCAAACGTGACATATATGCCTTGCTTTTCGTCGTAGAATCTTTCATTGATTTTTTGATTCAACGCTTTCTGTAACTCCGCATAATATGCTGCCTGCGTTGCTTCACCTAATACAGATGCGATTTGAGAAGCCGATTGTAACGCGAGTGAAAACAAGGTATTCAGTGCAGCATCTATTTTATATTGACCTGCACTACCACCTGCTAATCCGTCTGTCCACTCGTAAAAATTCCAATATATATTACTGTCATCATAAAAACATTTTGCCAGTCCGTCTTCTGAATTTTCAATATGTGTCTTCATATTTCTCTGTATCTTCTCAAAAACTTCTTCCAGTAATGTAATGTCCCCTGAAAACCGATAATAATCTGCCACTGCAATTGTAAAAAACAACGAGAAGGAAGGAATAACCATATTTACGGAGCTTGGTGCACACATCGGAAACATTCCATCTTCACGGATACCGGCTGCCATGAGAGTAAGTGCTGCTCTCTGATATTCAAACCCCTCAAATGCGTAATATCCGTACATCATTTCCAATGCCCCATCTAATGAATAATATCCCTGTTCACGCCACGGACAATCTTCATAATGCTGATGCATACAAAGATGAAGTGTCCGTTTTGCAATCTCATAAATATGTTCTCTTTTTGGGTTGTCACATACAAAAGGCTTTTCTATTACTGGATAATATACTTCTTGTATGCCGAGGAATTCTATCTTAAAATCGCCCTCGCAGATACATTTTAAATATCTTCCCGCCAACATCCGAAATGGAAGAAGCACCTCGCACATCTCTCCTGATCCGATAAATTCCAGATAAAAATCATGTTCTGCAAAATCGTTCTCTTTCGGAAACGGCATATCTCCATCCACCAGATGTTCGCTGTATGCAACCCGAAGAATCTTTCCTGTTTCCACCTCTGCTTTGAGATGTAAGAAGCCTGCTGTTTCTCTGCCCAAATCATAGATGTGTTTCTCTTTATCAATTTCATCTGCATGACAAGTGTGCGTAAACTCCAACATTTTAATCGGTCGTTTTATCAAATCCATCGTTTTTGAAACTAACTCAGCCGATTCCACTTGGTTTTTCTTCCTTGCCATGTCGAACTTATGGGTAAATCCCAACTGCCATGTAATATTCTTTGCGTTGCTCTGAACAAAGCCTTCTTCCTCCGCACACATTGTATCTGTTGAAGAACAGGAAACGATTTCTCCGTTTGCAGTTATCTCATAGATAATCCCCGGTGTACCTTGATAATAATTCAGTGTTCCCCGTCCGGGATGCCATACAACAATCTTGATATGGTTTTCTCCTTCCGTAAGACCGGAAAGAGAAAACTCATCGTATACTTTATAAAATGGATAATCGGAGTACTGCCCGATGTGCTGCAATTTGTCATTTACGTATAAAGCATAACTGCCATCGCAGGAGATTTTGATATCTGCACTGCTTTCGTAAATCGTCTCGTAAAAAGCGATATAAGTATCTTCACCTGTGCATTCCTTTTTCCATATCCAACTAGCTTGTTTGAACATTTTTGCAACTCCTTATTTATTGTTTTCATTGAGATACTCCAACACATCATCTGCTCTGTTACTTGTCATGGTGTTTTCAAGAAGTTCCATTGCTTCTTCTTTACTTGTTCCTGAAATTCGGCTAATCGTATACTGCTCGATTGCATCTAAAATCTTTGCTTTATATTTGTTTACTTCCGGATCCGCGATAAGTGTTCTTAATCCACTATAAGTCGGATCGTCTGCACAAAGTTCTCTAGAAAGTTTCTGGAACGTCGGATAACCGGAAGTATCGAGTGGATAATTCTCTACAATCTTTCCATTCTCCACCTTAAATGGACAAGCAATAAAAGCGGAACCGACAGAATATCTTCCTAACAAATATCCTTCTGCTTTATTACCCTTACTTAGCCATACACTAAATCCGCCATCATTGTTACGCGCATCGTAATCAGGAGTAATCACACCATCTTCACTTTCTGTATAGTGAACATCCTTCATTCCGTAAGTCATGAGTTTCTGACCTTCTTCACTCAAAATATAGTCAAGAAATCTTACAAGACGCATTGGTTCTTTCGCATCTGCTGACATTGCCCAGCCACCCCAATAGTAGTTGAAATTCATGAAGCCGCCTGTATGACTGCCATCATCACTGTCCGGAAGTTGTATAAGTGTAATAACCTCATTCATGTTCCAGTCAGAATGCATATTCTCTATAGAACCTATAAGTCCGTCTATCAAGGTATCTCCATTTGACAAGATGACACCTGTTTTTCCGTCGATAAATGCTTGAATCATTTCGGCTTCTGTCATTGCATACGCACCATCGTAGATATATGTTCCGTCACCATCCTGGAACCATTTGATGAAGTCTTCGTACTTTTCATCAAACACAGAGTATTGATAATTTCCATCTTTATCAATATAAAAGTCCGGTTCAATACCAAATGTTCCCATCATATCTCTGTAGAAGTCAAAATATGGATTCATTGCCATTCCGTATGTAATATTTCCACCACTTAAATTCGCAGTATGGAAATAAGTAACCATGGATGTAAATTCTGATAATGTTGTCGGCTGCTTATAAACATCATCTCCGCTTAGACCTCTGCCGCCTTCTGAAGCCGGTGCCGAATTCCATTGTTTCATCCAGTCTTTTCTTACCATTAATATGTGACCTGATGAACCTACCACATAAGGAACAAAGTAGTTCTTATCGTTGATTTTTATGTTGTCGCCAAAAGGCTCTGCAGCCAATACTGCTGAAAGTGTGCTGAGTTCATCTCCACCGTGTTCAATATACGCATTCAAGTCCACAATTACCTCTTTCTTAATGAAATCTGTAAATGTAGATGTGTCTGGCAAAGAGAAGAACAAATCCGGTGTTTTATTATCTGCAATCAGCGCTGCCAATCGTTGCTGCCAATTATCAGCGGTTGCTCCGACAAGATTAATCTTGATATTAAATTTCTCTTCTAAAAATTTTAAAACTGCATCATGCTGGTCCGGATAATTGTTAAATCCACTTGCAAAAAATGTGTATTCTATGGTTTCTTCTGTTTCTGTATAATCATACTCGATTCCAGTTTTTGCAGTTTTGCCGCCGCATCCCGCAAGACAACCGCACAACATAACAACTACAAGAAATAAAGCTGTTAATCTTATTTTTTTCATCGTCTATCGTCTCCTTTTAATTGAATTTATAAGAACCTATTAAATATTTTCGCAAATACTCTGTATCTGTCTCTGTAACTGTACCTAATGCTTCATAGTTGTCTGTATACACATCCGCTCCATAAGACTCAATCTCTACAGTGTTGTCTTCAAGATAACGAAGTGTACGAACCAAGTCTTTGACATTTACATGGTTATCCGCATTGGCATCTCCGTGGTTTCTCAAATCTGAAACAAGAATAGATTCATAGGATATCACATCACTTATCTTGCAACTTGCCAGTGGCTCTTGCAAATTTGAACTAGGATAATGCTGACCTAATGTCACGTTCCCTGCATCTTTATTACCATAAACAAGGTCATTGGTTAAATTAAAATAACTTAAATTTCCGCTTTCACTTCTATATGTTCCATACGGATTCAACCAACACAAATCCCAATTATTGTTCAGTGCACCTCCATTATCCACAACAAATCGTAATTTATCCCCATCTTTCATAGAGATTTCTGGAAGAGTAATTGTTCTTACGGTAGTATCTGTAATCATGTCACTCCACATTGCATTCATCGGCCATATTTTTTCATCATTCAAATACACTGCAAGTCTCACTCCATCATCGTTGTGGCTCTCACTTACTGCATTGGTTCTATATACTTGTATTTTAAAACTAGTAATCGCATCCTCAGGTGCAGTAAAGGTAACTGCAGCTGCGTAATGCTTTCCTGGTGAAAGTCTTGTATAATTATTGATTGTAATGTATCCATTTCCTAATCTTGATGATTTCCAATTGTCTGTTGAATCATACTGCCACTGTAATGCTTCCACATCCATAAGGAAAGGTGTCGTCTCTGCATCTTCTACTACATTTAAATCAAATTCAAATTGTGTATTGTCCAAGAAATATTGCTCTCGAATGGTAGAATAGTATCTCACTTGAACATTTTTTCCATCTTCTGAAAAATAGAACATCGCTACCATTCCTGCGCCGCCGTCTGTATAAGCATCTATCTCTTGCGGATTAATCATCATCTGAGTGACCGTATTTCCATTTACACCTGGATCTTCTCTTCTGATAATATCAACTCCAGAGGTATGTCCGCAAAGTACAAGGCTAATATTGGAATGCTGTGAAATTAATTTATCCCAAACTTCTTGTCCTTCATTTGAAACACCACTCATGGTTGTTGTCCAGCGATTTCCATTGCCGTCCAGATAAGCATGTGTTGTAATGATGACATTATGGTTAGGAAGTGATGCAATAATATCCGATGCCCAGTTCAACACAGCGTCTTCTGCGCTATAATCCAGACTGAATATGAGATAATCAATTCCTTCAACTGTCAATGTCTGAAAACTGTTCGTCACTTTTTGACCATAAGAGCCATCTAAAACATCCTCGTAATCAGAGTATGGGAAATAGGTGGCAAATCCAGCCTGGTCATGATTTCCTCGATTTAGATTATAAGCCACCAGGCCATCCATTCTGTGAATCTGTTCATATCCCCTTTGCCATTCATCTTCATATCCGGTTGTGGTATCATGCTCCGTTATATCACCCAAACCAAATACGAATTTAATATTCTGTGTTTTTACGTTATCACAAATATAATCGTAAATTTTATTCATTTCCTCCTTGTACTTCCAATTCACTGTCTGTGTATCACCGACAACAGCGAACGAATACGCATAATCCTTAAGTGCCGGTGCTTCATTTGACCACCATTTATATATCGGATAGTTAGAAGGCGCCTCTTTTCCATTTTGATCCGGAATTGTTGTTGTTTCGGAAGTAACATCATCAAAATTGTAATGTGCAATCAAATGCTCATTATCTTCATCCACCTTGCCAACATCTAATAGAATTTCTCTGTCAGTTCGCATATCAGAATACAGTAACACATCATAGATACTGCCTTGGAAACAATGTGTGTTTTCTTCTGTTAAGTCACCACCGACACATTCCACTTTGAGAGAAATAATATTTAAAGCGGCATTATCTGCTGTTATAACTCCTGCTTGCCTTCCGTCAATATAGCAGGTTACTGTTTTGTTTGCTTTATCCCTTACTACCGCTATATGCACCCATTTACCTGTATAAACATTTGTATCTGCAAAGGTATATGTATACGAGCCACCGGATGTATTAATATCATTCAAATATAAACTAACATTTCCACTCTCGTTTATATCTAAACTATAAGTATCACCTCCCCAACCGCGATTTCCGATAACGGTGCCACCTGCACCTGTAAAATCAGCCGGGAACTTTACAGTTGCCTCATAAGTCAGAATTTCTTGTCTAAAACCTTTCGCTGTTTTAAATGGATTATCCTGATGTTCTGTGAACGTTGTTCCAGTCAATGTATTCTCTGTGATTAAAACAGATTCTTGCGATATCAGGTCACTTTTTTTACATGCGCCCAATGTTTCTGATAATGTAACATTTGGATATTGTTCAGCTAAGGTTATATTTCCTGATGCTTCATCACCATAGTTTAGTTCATTTGTAAAACTTACATATGGTAAAGTTCCACCTTCACCAACATACTGTCCAGCTGCATTCAGATAAAGTGCGTCCCAGCTATTATTTCCCGAACCACCGTTTTCTACAATCCAACGTAATTTATCTCCTTTTTCCATTGTTATTTCTGGGAGGGTACACCGATTTACTGTATCAGCAGAATAAGTATCAGTAATCATATCGCTCCACATGGAATCCTCTGGCCATATTTTTGTATCATTTAAATACACCGCAAGTCTTATTCCGTCATCCTTGTGTGATTCACTCACTGCATTTATCCTATATGCCTGTATAGAATATCCACCAGATGTAGGTTTAATTGTCGCCTTCTCCGGTGCAGTAAAAGTAAGTGCTACAGCATACTTTTTACCCGGTGAAAATGTCGTAGTTTTATTAATATATCCATTTCCTAATCGGGATGATTTCCAATAGTTTGTCGAATCATACTGCCACTGTAATGGCTCTGTATTTATCGAATAAAATCTCCCATCCGAAACCGTAGCAGTTGTTTCTTCTGCATTTGCCTCTTCTGCTTGATTGATGACAACTCCTGCACAAGTAAGACTCAGTGCAAGTAACACAGCCAAGCATCTTTTTCCAACGAGTGTCCGTTTTTTACTTTTCATTATTATTTCCTCCTTTAATTTCACAGGTTTCTAATAAATGTTTCCCCAAGTGATATCATCATCCAAGATGTCTTCGTCTTTCTCCGGCGCCTCACCATCGTCTTCCTTGTCTGCTTCATTTGGGTTGTTATTTGCATTTTGGTCGCCAGTCTTATCTGTATTATCTGACTTATCTGTAACATCTGTATTACTCGTCTGAGTATTAGACACTGACGTATCACCCCATGAACCGGATGCATCAGAGGAATCCTCTGTTGTGACTTCATCCGGTTCTAAAATTTCTAGACCAGAATCTTCATTTTCTTTCTCATCTTGAGAATCTGCATCCTCTTTACCCTGCTCCATCTTGATATCTGTATCCTTACCACCTGTCTCCTTAGAATCTGATGTGACAAGAATGATAATGCCTACGCTCAGAGCCAAGAGCAATGCAATTACTACAATCATTATTTTTTTATTCGCTAGTAGTTTCTTGAACATATTCTGTATCCCATGCTTTCTTTACATCTACGATAGTTTCAGACCAATCACAGAATTGGCCATATGTGATATTAAAGTCCGTATTTACAGTAGGCTGTTTAAAGCGAAGGTTTGCGTAAATAGTTTCTCCTTCCTTATATGTTCCTACCATTGTATCTGTATTTCCGATCATTTTAATTGTTTTATCAATATAGCTATGGTTCATTTTTGGAAGGATTCTACCTGCTTCAAATCCTATCAATTCTAATGCTGCATTTTCACCATTATCATATGTCATATTCACGGCACCTGCTGCCACCGCTTCTCCACCAAGGAGATTGACCGGCACGCTGATATATCCCATATAGTCATCTTCAATATGTACATATTTTGCAAGACCTTCTACTTTTGTTCCATCCATTGTAATCCAATATGGTCTCACATAGATAATCTTGCTTACATTGCTCTTGTAATTAATTTTGGTCAGTTGCCAGACACTCAAATATTGTGAAACACCACCGAAGATTTCATTTGCTGTTTTCGTTGTCTCGCCCTCTTTTAATCCTGTGTAAATTCTACTTGTTTCAAGTGCTTGCCCGTCTTCCTGATTCTCTTCTGTATACTTCAAGACCTGTACCGCATTCGCAAGCCAGATATCAAAACCCACCTTTTGATAATTCATGGAATCCAAGGATGACATCACACGAACATAAAAGGAATCCTGCTCGTCAACAAAGTTTGTAATATAACTAGCAGTTACTTTCCCTTCATTCTGCGCCTTTACACTTAATACCTGTGCTGGAACAAATTTTGCATATGCAGTTACACCGTCATCAACATTACCATCTGAATTGCTATCAATATCTGCTGTTGTCAACGGCACGCAAGATTTTATTGTTGTTCCATCTGCTGCAGACGTTAGCTCCTCTACATCAGTTGCTCCCTCTGAAGCATCTTTAAACCAACCACCAAACACATAGCCTTCTTTCACTGGTGGAACCTTACCATTTGTCCAATACGTGCCAATCTGGTAAGTTTCATCATAAATAACCTTGTCTGTTAGGTCCACAGTATCAACAGCATCTGCTCGCTTAGGTGCGACGACGATTCCTGTCACTAACATTCCTATAGCCAACATTCCTGCCGTCAGTTTCTTTACTAAGCTCATTACTTTTTTCTTGTTCATAATCTGTACTCTCCTTTCTAATTACCAAACTCCGCTTGCATTCGAACTATTGTACGGGTCTGGGTTCTCACCGTCATGATTACCACCTACTGATGCGCAAATCACATCTTGTGTTTCAAATTTCAGGATTTCCATTATTGGTTTTTGATATAACATTTCAAATCTCCTTCCTATTTTGGGTTTTTCATACATTACTCTTTCACAGATCCTACGAATAACCCTTTAACCAGATATTTCTGTGACAATAAATAGAGTACGACAACAGGAATCAGCGATATCACGATAAGCGCATTTTGAAACGCTGTTCCATATTCTGATAAGTCTAATCCATATGCATTCGATGTATCTGGGTTTACAACAATATCTTGCAATACATTTTGGAATGGTTTTAACCATTTTGCATTGTAGATGTAAATATATGCGGTAGACCAGTCATTCCATTTTCCGACTGCGCAAAAGAGACTTAAGGTTGCAATTACCGGTTTCGACAATGGAATAATAATATGAACAAGTAATTGAAACACATTTGCGCCCTCCATCTGCGCTGCTTCTGTCATGCTCTTTGGTATCCCATTGATAAAGTTTTTCATAAAAATAATATTGTAACCGTTTACTGCACCTAACAATACTAATACCCAATATGTATCAACAAGTCCGTACGAAGAAACTGTTAAGTAGGTCGGAATAAGACCGCCACTGAATAGAATAATAATAAGCACAAACGTCATCATTAAATTTCTTCCTGGAAGGTCTTTGTTGGAAAGTACGAATCCCGTAAATATAGTAAATATCATATTGATCAATGTTGCCAACAATACAATCGAGAAAGAAATAAATAAACTCCTGTATATGCTCGTACTTCTAAAAACAGCTACATATGGCATAAGATTTATATGCTCAAAATCTGGAAATAACATCCCCGGATTATTTAAAACAGCATATTCATCTGACACAGATAACGAAAGTATATGGAGCATCGGTATGAGTGATACGGATACCACTATGGCAAAGAAAATGTTGATACAAATATCCACGCCATTTGCAGATTTCAATTTTTTCTTTCTTTTCATCATAACGCTCCCTCCCCACTTATTTTCTTAGATAACTTATCTGTTCCAAGCACAAGTATGAGACCAATTACAGATTTAAAAAGTCCTAATGCAGTAGAAAGTGCATGGTCTTGTTCTTGCCCAAAACTAATACGGAATAAATATGTATCTAATATATCTGCCACATTATATACCGGTACAGAATACATATTCCAAATCTGTTCGAAACCACCGTTTAAGATGCCCGCCATTGACAAAACAATCTGCATTACAATAATCGATTTGAGTCCTGGTAAGGTTACGTGCCACATCTTGGTCCAACGATTACCCCCGTCTATTTCCACAGCTTCATATAATCCAGAATCAATGGAGGACATGGAAGCGAGATATAGGATCATTCCGTATCCCCATCCTTTCCATAAATCAATTAGAATGAGGAGTACCAGAAATGGAATCTCTGTGGTCATAAAGCGAACCTTATCGATACCAAGCATCTCTAAAAATCCATTCACAAGACCATCTATGCTAAAAACATTTCTTGCAATACCGGCAATCACTACCCATGATACAAAGTAAGGAATAAACATAATGGTTTGTACAAATTTGGCATAACGCTTGGAACGAAGTTCATTAAACAACAGCGCCACCAAAATCGTTGCCGGAAATGTCACAACGAAACGTAAGACAGAAATAACAACCGTATTCTTCAAAACCTGCCAAAAATAACTGTCTTGAAAGAGGTAAGCAAAATTCTTATAAAAGGGATCAGCCCACGGACTTTGAAACATCCCATATTTTGGCCAATATTCCTTAAATGCCAACACAAGTCCCGACATTGGAACATAGTTGAACATAATCAAATAAATCGCTGCAGGTAGAAATAACACATAATACGGCCACCATTTTTTTAGATTGAATCTCTTCTTTTTCATATGTTAAAACACCTCTCCTATTTTAAAAGTTCCTATTTTGTACAGCTTTCTTCCATTTTCATCTGCATTGTCAAGTGGTAGATTATAAATAGGCTCACCATCAACTGTGACAGCTACTGCTAAATAATAGATGCCATCCTGGTTTTCATAAAATTTCTTCGGTAACTTCATGGTTGCAGTACCTGTCTTAGCAATCGCATCCTCTGCTGTATCAGCCACCTCTAAGTCTTTTACATCAAAATCACTAATTGCTTCGCAACATATCTTACCGGTACTATCCAAAATATAGAACGTAGGATTTCCGCCTTTATAACAAGGTGCCGCACCTGTATTCTTTACTCTAAAAGTAATCTCTGCCTCCTGTCCCATCTTCAGTTCCGGAACTGTTACCTCTGTAAAAGTCAAACGATATCCTAATCTTAACGTAATCATATCCGCCCATTCTGTTTGTAAATACCGCGAAGGGTCACAGTGGATTCTCGCATAGGATGCATGACACTCATTTACACTCGTCCATAACGCTTCTGTCGGAGGATTTCCAAAATGGTTTTCCAACATAATTGGTTGGTCTTTCCAGAACATATCGGTTACATCTGTATTACCGGTATTTCCTACGGTATCTGTTGGTGATGAGAAATTACATGAAACACTACAATCTACAATCCCAACATTCTTTTCCATACAGTATTCGAGAACTCCACCACCGTATTGCATGGCATCATCATTGATAACAATACTCGTATTTTTAAAATGCTTTACGAACAAGTCTACGTGTTTTTTCATGGTCGCTGAGGTCGGATGGCTACTTCGTGTCATAGCACTGTGTCCTTCACCCCAATCCCCGAAAGAACATATATCTATTACTTCAACCATCGGGTCATCATCATATCTTTCTGCCGCAGCCTTTAAGAAATTCTCAAATTTCTCCAAGAAAATTTTGTCATCATAATCTACTACCCAAGTAGGACGTAAATTTCTGTAATCGTTTGTACCTAATTCAAATTTAACTTCTTGCCCATTATTCCAGTTTGGATCATGAATGAGATTTTGCGCCCAATCAATTGCTTCTGACGTGCTTCCCGTATATATTTGACCGCTTTGATAAGTTGTATCCAGATAACCGTCACCGTTCAAATCTTTCTCTCCGTTATCTAAAATACCATTACCATTTAAGTCATATTCACTATAGCTGAGATAGTATTCCGGAGCGTATCTCTGACTCGAAGGATTGTAAATTTCTTCGTCATACACAGGTCCTTTGGATGTAAATTCAAGTACCTTTTTGTCCCAATAATATGTTTTACCTTCTGCACCTGCTTCCTTTACCCAGAGTGGAGTATTCTGGTCTCCAGGATGTGTCACAACCCAACCGAGAACCGTTCTCTTTCCTTGTGCCCACCAATCTTTCATGATGTTTTCAAAGTATTCCCAATCATACTTTCCTTCTTCCGGCTCCCAGTAATTCCAGCCAATTCTCATAAAGATAACATCACATGGGAATTCATCCAGATAATCATTTTTACTTAAATGCTGATTGAACTGTGTCTTGGTGTTACTATAATAGGCAAAGTTCCAACCCATATTTGGATTGGTAATCAGTGCACCATTGTCTTCTAACGTGATTATTTCTCTGTTTTTCGTTTTTTCACCACATGCTGTCACACTAAAAAATAACATGATGCACGCCATTCCAAGACAAATGCTTTTTGTAATTTTCTTCATTCCTCATCAATCTCCTTTCATTTTTCTATGCAGTTATTTAAATACTGAATATTTGCCTCAAGATTCTCTTGTTGATGTTCTCCTATTGGCGAACATTCCAAAGCAATATATCCTTGATAATTCATTTTCTTTAACTGTTCAAATGCATTCTGAAAATCAACACTCCCTTCTCCAAGCTTACATTCCTTCAAGTAATTTCCGTAATAGGTCAAATATTCTTCCGGACGCTTCTCCCGTTCTTGTTCTTCCATGACTAGATAATCCTTCACATGAACATTCATAATCCTATCCGAAAAGTGTGGCATGAAATCTTCTACCTTCTCATCTACAAACATAATGTTTCCAAAGTCTGCAACGATACCAATATTTCTATCCACATCTTGAATAAATTGTTGAAATGCTTTTACGCCGTTAAACAAAAATCCTTGTTCTTCATAAAGCGCTTGGATTCCAATTGATTCGGCATAATCGTAGATTTCACGAACAGCAACAATTCCTCTTTCATAGAATAAATCATGGTTATCTTTGATGATTTGTGGGTCTTGAAACTCAAACGCAATTGTATGATGTAAATATGACGAACCTAAAATCTTTGTCACATCCGCATAACCTTTCACTTTTTGAATTGCTTCCTCTCTATCCTCTCCGACCAAATCCAATCCAACAGATACACAAGCAAATGTGATATTCTTTTCATCTGCGTGTTGCCGAAGTTTCTTCGCAAACTCTAAATCCGGAACAGACAATTCAAAAGCATTGATTGTTTCAATGGCTTGAAATCCATATTTCTCAGCAATGTCTACCATTTCCATATATGATGTAATGGTTGTGAATGGCGGTGTGTATAAAGCGAGTCTTTTATTCAAAATGTTTTTTTTCAACATAATATATCTCACATATAAGTTTTTGAATCTTCAGAGCCTCTCTACCACTCAGAAAAAACTCTTTATCATTTTCCACGCAATCATAAATGTTACCGCAACCGACAATTCCTACTCTTAACATTACCTTTCCTCCTCTTTTTTATCATTACATTTCTCAACATGTCATGAAAGGTACACTGTCTGATTTGTATCAGCTGACTGCTTCTCTGCCAATGCGATTTTAAGTGTACAACAAGATGCTTCCGGAGGATTTATCTTGCTTTCCCTATCCTCTCTGATACATTGGATAAAGTCTACGATTTCCTCTATGTAACCACTTACAACTTGTACTTCAATATCACTTGGTTCTCCCTCTTCCGGATACAATTTCACACCTGCCGCACTCATTACAACTGTTGCTTTTTCAAATCTCACAGTAAAACCTGGTGTAAATGGAAAGCATCCCGGCATTCCCCAATCACCAGTTCCTGTAACCAACATGTCATCGTAATGATATACTGTACTAATGGATTCATGCTCTGTCTTGTGATTTGTAGCCACAGATGTCACTGCCTTCGGCACTCCAAACGCCCATTGTATAAAATCCACGTCATGCACATGCATATCTAGCGCGGCGCCACCGCTTTTCGCTCCATCCAGCATCCAATCTTGCCATGACCAGGTGATATTCGGACTAATTCGAATAAAGTCTGCACGGATAACTTTTCCATATTTTTTGCTGTCTATCAAATTCTTTAACATTGCATATTCCGGAAAATATCTTACACATTGGCCAATCATTAATTTTACTTGACTTTCCTTTGCCACTTGTAACATATGTTCTCCCTGTTCCAATGTGAGTGCCATAGGTTTCTCTGAAAACACATTGATTCCATGTTTCATTACTTTTACTGCTATTTCCTCATGAATGTATGTAGGAAGTGCCGTAATCACAAAATCTAATCTTTCGTTTTTCAAAAGCTCATCTACACATGTATACAAATGATATTCTGAAAGGTCTAATTCGTCATCTACGTTTCCTAAATTTGTACTGGTTTGTGTATGAAATGCTTGTTCATCTATATCGCAAATAGCAACCAATTTCACATCTTTCACTCTATTTGCTACCTCCCCTGCACATCTAAAATGTAATTTCCCTAAACCACCAAAACCGATAATTGCAAAATTCATTCTTATTTCCTCTCTATACTTTCTTATTTATTTTTCACAAAAAAGCCTTTATTTTAGCCATTTTGTGAAATAGTTTATAAGTTACAAACAATCAACAAAGTATTTATAATGGGCGAAAACTGCATCTTTTCTGTTGCAAAGTGCCTGTTT